>NZ_DBGCTU010000013.1:0-52317 GCF_048388605.1 Frisingicoccus sp.
AAGCACGCCGCCAGCGTTCATCCTGAGCCAGGATCAAACTCTCATGTTTGTGTCCTTCACTTAACGAGGTCTTTCACGAGTTTAGTGAAGACCAACCTCCCGACCCTTAGCGAGATGCGTCTGCATCGAGCTTAGTGGAGGGAGATCTCCTTGTTAAGTATAATCCTAACAGAATGACAACTAGCTGTTATCTTCCCGTTTTTTACTGTTTTGGAGTGCCTTTCGGCACCGTTCATTGAAAATGTTTCTCTTTGAAACTTTTCGGGATTGTTTTATTGTTTAATTGTCAATGTTCATTGTCTCCGGCATTAGGCCGTCAACATTCTATATTTTATCACTCTCATTCGACTTTGTCAACAAATTTTCCAACTTATTTTTTTGAATCTTTTTTGTTTCGACTCCGTTTCCCGAGTGCTTTTATATACTATCATCTTCCAATAGGTTTGTCAACAAGTTTTTTTAGTTTTTTTGCAAAAAACAATAATTCAGATAATCCAGCAGATTTTCCCAATAATTGTGTCTAATTTATCTCAATTGTATCTATTTTGTTTCAACATGCACCGAATCAGATCAACTTACTCACTAATTCCCTGAGATTTGCCACACCGACAAGCTCAATACCGCCTTTATCTATTCCTTTCGTATTTACTGTCGGAAGAATACATTTTTCGAAGCCAAGCTTTTTTGCCTCCTGCACACATTGAGCAGCCATGCTGACGCCCCGCACTTCACCGGACAGTCCGACCTCGCCGAATATGACCGTTTTTTCATCGATAGCCAAATCTTTATAACTTGATATAATTGCAGCGACCACAGCCAAATCCAGGGCAGGCACATTCAATTTCATTCCTCCGGCAATATTAATATAGGCATCCCAATTAGCCAGAGACAGGCCGAGACGTTTTTCAATCACAGCCATTAAAAGATTCACCCGGTTATAATCCATCCCGGCCGCCGTTCTCCGAGGCATATTAAAATTTGTACGGCAGACAAGCGCCTGAACCTCAACCATTACCGGCCGGGTTCCTTCCATCAGGCAGGCCACAACGGAGCCGGACGCCCCTTCCGGACGTCCATCCAGAAGATACTGGGAAGGGTTCAAAACCTCCCTCAGACCACTCTCTCCCATTTCAAACACACCAATCTCATTTGTGGAACCAAAACGGTTTTTAACGCTGCGAAGTATACGGTATGCCGCATGGCGTTCTCCTTCAAAATATAAAACCGTATCCACCATATGTTCAAGAACTCTCGGTCCTGCCACAACCCCTTCCTTTGTCACATGGCCGACAATAAACACTGTAACCCCAAGAGTTTTTGCTATTTTCATAAAAACACCGGTAGATTCTCTCACCTGGCTGACACTTCCCGGTGCGGAACTGACGTCGCTTTTACACATTGTCTGAATGGAATCAATGACAACCAGCTCCGGCCTGATTCTCTCAATAACCTCCTGAATCGTTTCCAGATCCGTTTCGCACAGCATCATTAAATCCCCGGAATAGTCTCCCAATCTGTCCGCCCGTATTTTTATCTGCTGCAAAGACTCTTCTCCCGAAATATACAGCACCTTATGATTTCTCGAAACCAAAAGCAAACACATCTGAAGCAGTAACGTGGACTTCCCTATTCCCGGGTCCCCGCCGACCAGCACCATCGAACCTGATACGATACCGCCGCCGAGCACCCTGTCAAATTCCTGAATTTCTGTAGATACACGACAATTATTCTCCCGGCTCACCTTTGAGAGCAGCGTCGGTTCCTCCCGCCGTATCGCTGTTAATTTTCGATTGGATCCGCCCGATACAATTACCGGCTCCTCCACAAATGTATTCCACTCTCTGCATCCCGGGCACTGTCCCATCCATTTAGCCGACTCATATCCGCAGGACTGACAATAAAAAACTGTTTTCCCCTTCGCCATAACGTATCCCTTTCCGCAAATCTTTCCATAAAAAATGGACTGTCACCACGGCAACAGCCCATTTGATACTTCAGTTACATTTTCTTTACGACAACTGTCTGAGGTTTACCACTGAATTCAACACTGATGACCAGCTTGCCGCCAAGGTTTGTTTTCATAATTCCCATATGGAAACCGTCAATCATCACTTCATATTCGCATTCCGCTTCCAATTCCAAAGTGAGCTGGGCCTGTTCTTCGCCTTCAACCTGGAACTCTATCTCTCTATCCGTCACCTTCATATGATGTACTGTCGTACCCGGTACAGATTCATATACAAAGGATTCATTTTTTTCCAGTTTTGTAATCTCCTTAAAAGTTTTTACTTTATAGCTATCTCCCTGAAACTCAAATCCGGATACTTTGGATTTCTGTTCTAAAGTATAATCACCAAAACTCAATGTTCCGTCCGATTCTGATTGAATCAATTCACTAATTACTGCCATGGTATTTTATCCTCCTAAAATAGAACACTGCTTTATCTAACAGTATGTCTTTACCTCGCAGACAAGACCGAAAAGTCTTATCAACTTATGCCCATTATATCTTATTTTTCTGATTTACGCCAGAGTATTCGGTGAGTTTATAGAAATTTTAATCTCTTTACCCGTAAGTGTCAACCGAACCTGATTTCCCCGATAAATTTTACCGCTGAGAATCTCCTCCGCCAAAAGATCTTCGACCTTATTCTGAATAGCCCTGCGGAGAGGTCTGGCACCATATACCGGGTCAAAGCCCGCCTCGGACAACATACGGAGCACTCCATCGGATGCATGGAGTTCAACCCCCATCTGTTCCCGCGCCCTGTCCGCAATCTCATTCATCATAATTCCTACAATCTTTCGAATATGCTCCTGAGTCAAAGAATGGAAAACAATAATATCATCAATACGATTTAAAAATTCCGGTTTGAAAATATGTTTGACTTCCTCCATAACTGCAGTTTTCATCCGGGTATAATCGGCCTTTTCATCATTATCCGATAAAAATCCCAATTTCTTCGGAGCAACAATGCTCGAAGCCCCTGCGTTGGATGTCATAATAATGACCGTATTTTTAAAATCCACCCGTCGTCCCTGGGAATCGGTAATATGACCGTCATCCAAAACCTGGAGCAGAATATTGAACACATCCGGATGCGCTTTCTCGATTTCATCAAAGAGGAGAATCGAATATGGATTCCGGCGTACTTTCTCGCTGAGCTGGCCGCCCTCATCATATCCCACATATCCCGGTGGAGAGCCGATCAGTTTTGACACACTGTGCTTCTCCATATATTCAGACATATCCATTCGGATAATATTATTCTCCGAGCCGAACATAGCTTCTGCCAGGGCCTTGGACAATTCGGTCTTTCCAACCCCCGTAGGCCCCAGGAAGAGGAAGGAACCAATCGGGCGTTTTGGATCTTTTAGGCCGACACGTCCCCGCCGAATGGCTTTTGCCACAGCAGTGACCGCTTCATCCTGGCCGACAACTCTTCGATGAAGAGTGGATTCCAGGCGCATCAGCCGTTCCGATTCCTTTTCTTCCAACTGTTTTACCGGAATCTTTGTCCAACTGGATACCACATCCGCAATATCCCGTTCCGCCACAGTAACCTTACGTTTATTGCGCCGCTCCACATTGCGCTGCGCCGAAGCGATCTCTGCGGATAGTAATTTCTGATCTTTCCCGATTTCTGATGCCAGCACCATATCACCTGCGATTATGGCCTCTTCCTTCTTTTCATCCAGATCCGACAGCCGTTTTGTCAGTTCCCGGAGTTCACCATTCAAACTCATTGAGGATAATTTGACCTTAGCCGACGCCTCATCAATAAGGTCAATGGCCTTATCCGGCAGAAAACGGTCGTTAATATAGCGTATGGACATCTTCACCGCCGCTTCGATGGCCTCATCGGATATGGTTACCTGATGATGCTTCTCATAGGCAGGACGGAGTCCCTTTAAAATCTCTATACTTTCCGCTTCTCCCGGTTCATTCGTCATCACCGGTTGGAAACGGCGTTCCAAAGCCGCATCCTTCTCGATATATTTTCGATATTCCTCAATGGTTGTGGCGCCGATCACCTGAATCTCGCCTCTCGCTAAGGATGGTTTCAGTATATTCGAAGCATCAAGGGCTCCCTCTGCGCCTCCGGCCCCAATGATCGTATGAATCTCATCAATAAAGAGCAGCACCTGCCCGTCATCCTTCACTTCAGCGATCAGACGTTTAATTCGTTCTTCAAACTCTCCCCGATACTTAGAACCGGCCACCATGCCGGACAAATCCAGAGTCATTAACCGCTTATCCCGAATCGTATCAGGGACAGCCCCTTCGGCGATCCGCGCTGCCAGTCCTTCAACGACTGCCGTCTTTCCAACACCCGGTTCTCCAATCAGACAGGGATTATTTTTAGTCCGCCGGCTCAAAATCTGAACAACGCGCTGGATTTCCTGCTCCCTCCCGATCACCGGGTCCAACCGGCCTTCTCTGGCCATCTGCGTCAAATCCATACTATATGCTTCCAATGCGGAATTTTTCTCCCTCTGACCGCCTTTTTTTTCTGAAAGCCACGCCTTTGCCTCTGCCGCATTCATTCCCATCGCTGCCAACAGTTCAGAATATATTTTCTGAACACTCACCCCAAGGGTATTTATAAGACGCAGCGCTATGCAATCCTTCTCTTTCAGAAGTGCGATCAAAAGATGTTCCGTTCCGATATGCTTTTGATTTAACCGCGCCGCCTCCCTGCTGCTGCACTCCAACACCCGCCGGGCCCTCGGTGTATAATCCGTTATCTCCCCGGCGATTACATCTCCGTCATTTATCAATTGTTTGATAAGACGCAGCATCTGCTCCTCTGTTATGCCATTCTGAATCAATATTTTTGATGCAAGCCCGTCCGCCGAACGTATAAGACCAAGCATCAAATGTTCGGTTCCAACATAACTGTGATGCAGTTCTTCCGCTATGTCTCTGGCAAATGTTACTGCCCTTTCCGCCTGTCTTGTCAAACGATACTGCATAATCAACCTCCTGTTTGTCTATCGCCGAATCCGGTTTATGCCCGACCACTTCGGCAAATCAAGTCTCATCATATTCTCTCCTGTCTCCGCAGGTAAAAGAATCATAAATATCATCCACCATATCGTGAACTTCTTCACGGCCGATATTTTTACAGATTGCCTCGGCCAGCACGGACTGGAGCATCGCCATAATCTGACGTGATGCCAGCACCTGATCATAATCAATGGCAATGACCGCCCCTTTTCTGCGGTCCAGCTTAATATAGCCTTCCTGCCGCAAAACCGAATAGGCTTTATTTACCGTGTGCATATTAATTCCAATATTATCTGCCAGCTGACGCACCGATGGCAAAGAATCCCCGACCGTCAACTGGGATGTGGCAATACCCATGACAATCTGATTACGAAGCTGAATATAAATCGCTTCATCACTGTTAAAATCAATTTTAATAATCATCTCATCACCTGAATTCTATCATTTGAATCGTTACATTTGTTATATATATAATATAACAACTTTCAGGCAATGTCAATCCTTATAAGAATCTTATCATCTCTTTCAGCGAGTCAAACACCGCGTCCGGCTTCACATCCGACTTTTCGATATCTTCTCTTTTCGTTTCCCCGCTGAGGACAAGGATTCCGGCAGCTCCGTTATTGACCCCGGTCGCCACATCGGTGTAGAGCCGGTCGCCGACAAAGGCAATTTCTTCTTTTTTGTATCCGGTTTTGCGCAAAACCATATCCACGGTTTCCTTACAGGGTTTCCCAAGATATCTCGGCTGCACGCCCGTGGAAAGGGTAATGGCCGCACACATTGCGCCGCAGTCCGGGATGAATCCCTTCTCTGTCGGGCAATTGATATCCTTATGAGTTGCAAGGAAAACGGCGCCCTCACGGATATAAGTGCAAACCCTTTCAAGTTTTTCATAAGTCAGCGTCATATCAAAGCCCACAACCACAATGTCCGGCTGTTCCTGCACAAGACAGATCCCCGCCGATCGAAAAAGTGCCTCCAAAGCCGGTGTGCCGGCCAGATAAACCTTTTTATCCGGGTGATTTACCTTTAAAAATTCAACGGTGACATCCCCGGAAGTCATTATATCCCTTTCCGTGGCCGGATAGCCCATCCGCTCCAATTTGTCCACATACATTGCGCCGTTTTTTGACGAGTTATTTGTAAAAAAGACAAAATCCCTCCCGGTGTCCCGGACACGCTGTATAAATTCCAAAGCGCCGTCAATTCGATGTTCTCCAAGATAAAATGTGCCGTCCATATCCAATACAAATAATTTTATCCGTTCAAAAAGTTCTTCCACAAAACTTTCCTCCTTTGAAAATCTCTATTCGGCTGCTGCCACCCAAATTCATTTTACAAAAAAGAGCCGATAAGTTTACCGACTCTTTTCGCCCATTTATTATACATGAAGTTCTAAGCTTCATCAATAGCCTTTCCGATGTCATGCCGCATGTATTTATTGTCAAATTGCACCCATTCGGCAGCTTTATAAGCATTGGCCCGGGCCTCTTTTAAGTCGGCGCCTTTTGCCGTCACTCCGAGAACGCGGCCTCCATTTGTGACAATGCCTGCATCTGTCCGTTTTGTTCCGGCATGGAAGCAATAATATCCTTCATGTTCTTTAAAGGTATCCAAGCCGTCAATAACAAAGCCCTTATCGTATTTCACCGGATAACCATCGGAAGCCAGGACAACGCAGACTGCCGCATTATCTTCAAATTCCAGATGAATTTCATCCAATCTGCCGTCAATGCATGCCTCAAAAACATCAATAATATCCGTCTTCATTCTCGGCAGCACGACCTGGGCCTCCGGATCGCCGAAACGGGCGTTATACTCAAGGACCTTCGGTCCATCTTCCGTCAGCATCAAACCGACAAAGAGGATACCAACAAAATCTCTGCCTTCCGCTTTCATGGCTGCCATTGTCGGCTTATAAATTTTTTCTTCACAAAAAGCAGCAATTTCCGGGGTATAGAACGGACTCGGAGAGAAAGTTCCCATACCGCCGGTATTCAAACCCTGATCGCCGTCTTTAGCCCTCTTGTGATCCTGCGCAGATGTCATCGGCACCACATGAGTGCCATCGCAGAAACAAAGCACCGAAACTTCCCTGCCTGTCATAAATTCTTCAATAACCATGCGGTTTCCGGCAGCGCCAAACTGCTTATCCTCCATAATGGTCTTTACCCCGGCTTTGGCCTCTTCCAGCGTATTGCAGATCAAAACACCTTTACCAAGCGCCAGGCCATCAGCCTTCAGAACAATCGGCATTTTCGCGGTCTCCAGATATTCAAGAGCCTTCTGCGGATCATCAAAATTTTCATAAGCCGCTGTCGGAATATGATATTTCTTCATTAAATCCTTTGAAAAAGCTTTTGAACCCTCAATCATTGCCGCAAGCTGTCTCGGTCCGAACACCCGAAGTCCCTTTTCCTCAAAAGCGTTGACGATGCCGCCAACCAGCGGGTCATCCATACCGACAACCGTCAGATCAATTTTCTTTTCTTCGGCAAACTGAGTCAGCCTGTCAAATTCCATAGCTCCAATATTCACACATTCGGCATATTCCTCAATACCTGCATTTCCCGGTGCGCAGTAAATCTTTTCAACCTGTTTGCTCTGAGCCACTTTCCACGCAATGGCATGTTCTCTGCCGCCGCTTCCTACAATCAGAACTTTCATGCTGTTTCCTCCTCTATGATGACATGTCCGTCTTCAACCTTAACTTTACCTGCCGCAATTAAATCGATCGCCTTCGGCATGATCTGCCATTCGGCCTGCTCCATGATCCGCCGCTGCAAAATTTCCGGCGTATCCCCGCTCTTTACTTCCACAGCCTTCTGTAAAATGATCGGCCCCGTGTCCGTTCCCTCATCCACAAAATGAACCGTCGCGCCGCTGACTTTCACGCCTCTGGCCAAAGCCGCCTCATGGACGCGCAGTCCATAATAACCGGTGCCGCAGAAGGAAGGGATCAGAGACGGATGCACATTGATGATCCGATTTCTGAAATTCTGTATCATTTCCGGTGGGATAACAACCATAAATCCGGCCAGAACAATCAGATCCACTTTCAAATCCATCAGTGTCTTCAAAAGTGTCTGATTAAATATTTTTCTGCTCTCAAAATCCTTCGGCGATATGCACATAGAAGGAATATGATGCTTTTCAGCTCTCTGCAGTGCCTTCGCATTTTTATTATTGGAAATGACCATGGCAATCTCTGTATTCCTTATCGTTCCATCCTCAATTCGATCAATAATGGCCTGAAGATTTGTTCCGCCCCCGGATACAAGTACCGCAATCTTTAACATAATGTCACACCTGCTTCGCCTTCCACTGTTTCACCGATCACGTAAGCTGTCTCTCCGGCCTCAGCGAGCAGCGCCAGCGCTTTATCTTTATCTGCCGGGTCTACGGCGATCACCATGCCTATTCCCATATTGTATGTATTGTACATTACTTTTTCTTCAACATCACCTTTTTCAGCCATCAGTTTAAAAATAGCCGGCACTTCATAGGAATCCTTATGTACGATCGCACGCACGCCTTCCGGGAGCATTCTCGGAATATTCTCATAGAAACCGCCGCCGGTAATATGACTGCAGGCTTTCACTTTCACGCCGCCGTTTTTCAAGCGTTTCAACGCCTTGACATAAATTTTTGTCGGAGCAAGGAGAGCTTCGCCAAGGGTCTTTCCAAGGCAGTCATAATACGTATTCAAGGATTCCTCTGTCATTTCAAAAATCTTGCGGACAAGGGAGAATCCATTGCTGTGGACACCGGAGGATGCAATACCGATCAATGTCTCGCCGCCCTTTAATTCTTTGCCCGTGATCAAATCTTTTTTATCAACAATACCCACGGCAAATCCGGCAAGATCATATTCATCTTCCGGATAAAAGCCAGGCATTTCCGCTGTCTCACCGCCGATCAATGCTGCCTCGGACTGAACACAGCCTTCAGCTACACCGCTGACGATCGTTGCAATTTTTTCCGGATAGTTCTTACCGCAGGCAATGTAATCCAGGAAAAATAACGGTTCTCCGCCGGCGCAGGCGATATCGTTCACGCACATAGCCACACAGTCAATACCAATCGTATCATGCTTATTCATAATAAAGGCAAGTTTTAACTTTGTGCCGACACCGTCTGTTCCTGAAACCAGGGTCGGCTCTTCCATATTTTTAAACTTGTCCAGGGCAAAAGCACCTGAAAATCCGCCGATATCTGTCAACACTTCCGGCCGCATGGTTTTCTGTACAAATTTCTTCATCAATTTGACAGACTCATATCCCGCTTCAATATCAACTCCCGCATTTTTGTAATCCATAATTCATCCTCCTATTTATTTCACCGGATACACGCCGGTAAAGCATGCCATACACAATGTATCTTCCGTACCTCTGCAGGCTTCCTTCAGTCCTTCGACAGATAAGAAAGCCAATGAATCAGCGCCAATCATATCTTTAATCTGCTCTGTTGTCTGATGGCTGGAGATCAAAGATGTTCTATCCAGCTCATTGCCGCCAAAATAACATTCATACTTCACTTCCGGAGCAGCAATCCTCATATGAACCTCTTTCGCTCCCGCATTCCGGAGCAGGTCCACCAAAAGCCGCCCTGTTGTCCCGCGGACCATCGAATCATCCACAACCACGACTCGTTTCCCGCAGACACGGCTCTTGATCACTGCCAGCTTCATCGTCACTCCGCGGCGGATCATATCTTCCGTCGGCTGAACAAACTTATTGCAGTGGAATTTATTTTTAATAAATGTGTCCTCCAGAGGGAGCTTTAATTCCTTTGCGTACCCGGATGCCGCAGCCAGGCCTGAATTTGGCACCCAGACAATCACATCCGCATCGGCCGGAGCTTCTTTCGCAAGAATTCGTCCCATAGTCTCCCGCGCTTCAAAAACCTCCATATTCTGAATGACGCTGTCCGGCCTGGAATGATAAATATATTCATAAGCGCACAGCGCTCTTTTTTCTTCATGAATCCGTTGGAAAGATTTGATACCATCCTGATTAACAGTCACGATCTCACCCGGCATGACCTCCCGGATCACTTCGACATCCAATTCATTATAAACACAGGTTTCCGATGAAAAATAAAGAGAATTTCTCTTTTTTCCAAGAATCAGAGGTTTGATCCCCAGCGGATCTCTCACCCCGATAATCTTTCTCGGCGTCATCACCAGCAGTGCATAGGCCCCGTGAAGTTTCGGCATGATATCGGCAATCGCTTCCTCGATCGTCTCAAACCGGTTGCGCGCCCTGGAAATAAGTACGGAGATGATCTCCGCATCATCGGATGTCTGAAAAACAGCCCCCTGAAGTTCCAGCTCTTTTCTCAAATCCTCCGTATTTACCAATCCGCCGTTTAATGCCACGGCCATCTGACCATTGGTATAACGAATGACGATCGGCTGAGCATACTCCCGGACATCACTGCGTTTTGAATACAGCACATGTCCGATTCCGGCATGTCCCTCCATACGGCCGAGAACGTTTTCATCAAAAATATCAATCACCATGCCGTCCTCTTTCTTATATTTAAACTGGCCATTCTGATTGATACAAATTCCCGATGCATCCATTCCCCGATGCTGCATGGAAAAGAGTCCATAATAAATTGACGCTGCGGTGCTGAAGGCATCGATATTATTGTTGTACATTGCAAATAATCCGCTGCGGCTCATAAAACTTCCTCCCATTACATCTGCTTCAGATATTCTTCGTATTTAATGTCTTCTAATTTTTCTGCTTTCTTAAGGACTGTCTGATTCAATCCTTCCGCATAATCCTTTAAGCGGCCGGAAAGTTCGGCATCCGTTGTCGCCAAAATCTTTGCCGCCAAAAGTCCTGCATTCTGAGCCCCATTGATTGCCACGGTCGCCACCGGAATTCCCGGAGGCATCTGAACGATGGAGTAGAGAGAATCGACGCCGCCAAGGGCCTTTGTCTGCACCGGCACACCGATCACCGGAAGAACCGTCATAGCCGCGGTCATCCCCGGAAGGTGGGCGGCGCCGCCGGCTCCGGCAATAATGACTTTGATTCCTCTCTCCTCTGCTGTTTTTGCATATTCGCATAAACGGTCCGGCGTCCGATGGGCCGATACGATAGTCAGCTCATAGGCAACCTTCAGCTCATCCAGTATCTCTGCCGCTTTGGACATCACCGGCAGATCCGAATCGCTTCCCATAATAATTCCTACTTTTATATCCATGGTACTTTCCTCCTGTTTTTAAAATGATATTTTTGAATGGGCCAGACGGGCTTTCGAGAGCGCTTCCTCCACTGTCGGCGCTGTCACGGTAATATGCCCCATCTTCCGGCCTTTAGATACTTTTTCTTTACCATAAATATGTACTTTAACCTCGCCGATCGCATAGGCCTCTTCCAGACCCTTGACTTCCGCCTTATCCACAGAATACTGGCCGATAATGTTTTTCATCACCGTCGGCCGGAGAAGTTCCGTGCTCCCCAGAGGCAGGCCGAGAATTCCGCGGATGTGATTTTCATACTGGGAAGTCACACAGCCTTCAATCGTATAATGGCCCGAATTATGAGGTCTCGGCGCCAGCTCATTGACGAGCACCCGGCCGTCCCCTGTTACAAAAAGTTCAATACAGAGCATTCCGCAGGCATCAAACACCTGAACTGCCTCCCTGGCAATATCCATTGCCTTTTTTGTACATTCATCACTGATATCTGCCGGGACCATCGTCTCATCCAGAATACTGTCTTTATGAACATTTTCCGCTACCGGGAAAACCTTAATATCTCCATTGACACTGCGGCAGACAAGAACAGACACTTCTTTTTCGAAAGGGCAGAAGGCTTCAACCATCAGCGGCAGACGGCCTGCACCCAGGGCCTCAAAAGCACTTTCGACGTCTTCTTCCGTGTCTATCGGTGCATTGCCCTTACCGTCATAACCGCCGGTACAGGTCTTTAACATCATCGGATAGCCGAAAACCTCTCCGGCCGCCCGAATATCCTCCGGCGTCTCCACCTTCTTAAAATCCGGCACAGGAAGGCCGTGCTTTTTAAGCCACTCCTTCTGATGATATTTGTTTTGAATGTGAAGCAGCGTCTCGCTGGACGGATAGACCTTATGGCCTTCGGCCTCCAGTTCCTGCAGCGCCTCCGCATTAATATGTTCAAATTCATAGGTTACCACATCTACTTTTTCGGCCAGTGCGTGAAAAGCCCGGACGTCGTCAAATTCCGCCACGATATGTTCATCCGCAATGCTGTCCGCCGGACACTTTGGTGTCGGATCCAGAATAACAAAATAAGTGTCCAGACGCTTTGCGTCTAAAATCATCATCTTTCCAAGCTGGCCGCCGCCGATAATTCCTATTCGATACATCCTCTATAGCCTCCTAAACTATTCTCATTGTACCCGCCCGACTTTTATCCGTCAATGTATTTATACTTATCAATACTTATTATTAAGAGGGATATTTAACGCCTCCGTACCCTCTAAAACAAATCGCCCGTCCCGGATAATTGAAAACATATTTTCATTTTTATCGACCACAAATATCTCTTCAATCTCGTCATAGGGAATCGTTATATCTGTGTGACAGTTAAAGTAGGCCTGAACCCCTTCTTCACCTCTCCGGGCAGAAATTTCATTTTCTCTGGCAATGATCTCCTTGCCGTCCGGATTGAATACCGCATGGTCCTCCGCCCTCGAGTAACAGGTGTCGCCGATGGCAAAATGAGGTCCCATCTTCTCTACAATGAGGATTGGCAGCCGCCCGGTGATGTCATACTTCTGCGCCGCCGCATAAGCCGTTGTATTCGTTCCAACGGCAAACTCTCCGAGGGGCAGACTTTCCCGTCCAACCAATAGATAATCTTTGATAAGACGCCGGTTGCTCTCCGCATCTTCCGAATTACCGCAGTCATAGCTCACGATCCGGCCGTCGGCAAACCTCAGCATCAAATCCTTAAAATGAATTCCGTTCAGATAAACACTGGTCGCATGGAGCAGTCCCTCCGTTCCCTCCAGCACGGGACTTGTAAATACTTCACCGACAGGAATATTCACATCGGCACAGCAGTTTTCGAAGTTTGTTTCTTTTTCAGGATTTTTCAGCGGATGCAGCCGAACCTTCATCACCGTTTTGTTCGGCGCTTTCCCGCGGATGTAAACATATTCTCCCAAATCCAGAACATCGATGATCTTCTGCTGAATTTCACGATAAATGTCATTATCCAGCGTATTCACCTTCACAATTTCATCAAATATCGCCTCATAATCCGGACCGATATCCGGCGTCGGAAAAGCGATGATCGTAAAACTGATCTCCGAGCTTTTCATATACTGCTCCGTAAGTCCGGCCTGCATATCTGAAAATTCCACTTCCAGCTTCTGCTGCTTTTCGCTGAGCCGGCAGGCATTTTCTTTCAGCACAGGGGTAAAAGGACTTTCCCCGAAAGTTTCAAAACAGGCCGGGCCCGCATTGGCAGAAATCCATTCTCCGCACGCCTCATAAGCCTTTTTCAGCGCCGCCAGATGACGGTTTGCCATAGGCCTGTCATAAAAGAGGGCCTTATCCTTACAATGGTCAAATTCAAACTGGGGATTGACGCTCTTTCCCTGATAGCCTACTCGCACCTGCCGACGGTTCAGAACTGTGGTCGATGCCGGGAAAAAGACCGGTTCCAGCCCATGTTTTCGAAATTTCTCCACGGCGCTGCGAAGTACCCGTTCAAAACCGATGCTGCCCCGGACAGTGACATATTTTTTATTCTCCAGAGATATCCGGTTAATTTCAAACCCCCGGATATATCCCTCCACAAAAGTATCCGCCATGGCGTCAATATCCGCCTGGGAAAGCCGGTTCATATGCTCTGCCGTACCGAGTTCCGTTTCCGATATGTAATCGCCGAAGCGATAAAGATATCTCAAATCCGACAGATCCTCGGACATGATAATGGATTTGATCCGCGAAAAATCCGGTGCCTGCTGCTCATGAATCCTCCAAGATACCATCTCATCACTATAATCACTGACATACCAGTAAACAGCTTTTGCAATGGCCTCTGCGGTTGGCTTTTCCCCTTCCTCCTCTCCATAGACAAAATCCGTATAAATTTCCACAAACAATTCCCATAAAATAACGACTGCTTCCAGGTGCCCCATCATCCACCGGGAAAAAGACTGATAAATTTCACTGGCCAAAAAGGACAACAGCCGTCCATATTCAGTGCCGAAAACAGAAGCCGCCTTATCCGGATTGGCATAACTTTCTTCATAATCCCGGCACAGAGGCGCATAAATTTTCTCGTAAAAATCCTGCCAATCCTTTAAAGACCATTCGCTAAAATCATGGGATCCCTGCCATATTTTAAAATCATCCAACACTGTCATCCATTCAGCTAAACAGCTGAAATATTCCGCCCACGGAAGTGCATCTGAAGCAAAAACCCCATTGTTCTTTTTCTCTTCAAGTTCTCCGCCGATCTCACGGATCCGCGTCACAACAAGGGAATACCGCTCTTCTAAAAATGTTTCTTCTGTCACCCTTTTCACTCTCCGTTCCTATAAAATAACTTTCAGTATGCCTATCAAAAAAATGCAGCCATGCAGTATCGCCGAAACCATACATACCCGATATCCGGCACAGAGATATTTTCCGGCCACATCCGTTCTCGAACGATCCCTGGAAGTGATCACCGCACCCACGATACTTCCAATCATTGTCACATAAGGGATCAGGCAGACAGTTCCGCTCAGCTGACCGTTTTTATAAATGCCAAATCCGATAAAAAGTGCCAGCACGCAAAGAGAAACGATTCCTGTCCCAAGGGCATAAGCTCCCGATTTTGTCCGACGTTTCTCAACCTTCGTAAAACTATAAACTTTATTTGACAAACCAACGCCTCCTCACCCGGTTCATCAGCCAAAAGACAGCATAGCCGATAATACCGCCGCATGTATTTAAAATTAAATCATCCACATCAAAGGAACCTACTCTGAAGATCAACTGGATACATTCAATAAATAAGCTTAATAAAAATGTCATGCCAAAAACCCGGAAAAAATTTCGATTCTTTCTGCGAATGATCGGCACCATAACGCCAAAAGGAATAAAGGCCAAAACGTTACCGAATAAATTCAGCATAAAAGCTTTTACTCCCACCAGTTCTCTATATGTATAAAATCGTATAATCTCTTTAAAAGGTACCAGATTATAGCGATATGTATTCTGCGCATCCGCCCGGCCTTCGCTGAAAAAACAGACATAAGCCAGCACCATCAGATAAATGATGAGGAACACCACAGTGCCCCATTGAATTTTTTTCATGCCACACCTTCTATATCTATAAACTTTTAAAACGAAAGAAAAGGACATAGATGCGTCCTTTTCCTTTCGCTTACACTTTCAAACACCGTCTTTTAGAAAAGCAGGTGATTCTTATCATTCAGTAACCGTCCGCCGCAGACAATCGATATAATACCCACTGTCAGGCCGACCACAATACACACAACACCCATCGCAATATTTGCTCCGCCGATACGTCCCATTGATTTATAAATTTTTTCATCCATAGAGCTTCCTCCTCTATTTGACACCATACTGTGCATAATAAGCGTCAATTGCTTCTTTTAATGTGTCATCAATAATAACCTTACCGTTACATGGTTTATTATACAAATACTCCACAACTTCGGCCATGGATACAATAGCGCTCGTCTCAAAACCATACAAATCCTTTATTTCATCCAGGGCGCTCTTTTCGCCGCCTTTTCCGACCTCCATACGGTTCAGGGACACGATCAGTCCTTTAATCTCCACATCCGCCTGGGCTTTGATGATCGGGAATGTCTCTTCGATGGATTTTCCGGAAGTTGTGACATCCTCAATGATGACAATCCTGTCGCCATCTTTAAGCTTTGTTCCAAGAAGAATTCCCGTATCACCATGGTCTTTCACCTCTTTACGGTTGGAACAGTAACGAATGTCCCTTCCGTACAGCTCGCTGATAGCCATCGTTGTGGCAACGCCCAACGGGATTCCCTTATAAGCCGGTCCGAATAAAACATCAAAATCCAGGCCATAGTTGTCATGAATCGCTTTTGCATAGTATTCTCCGAGACGGCGGAGCTGTGTACCTGTCACATAAGCCCCCGCATTCATAAAAAACGGAGATTTTCTTCCGCTCTTTAATGTAAATTCGCCGAACTTAAGCACATCACTCTCAACCATGAATTCGATAAACTCTTTCTTATATTGTTCCATGACTGTCTCCTCCTCTATGCCTGACAGTACTTTTTTATAAGCTCTTTGGCCGAACCATCTGTCAGTGCATCTGAATAATCTTTTTTCTCTTTCGTGAGCATCCTGCCCATATCCACAATCATTTCAGGTATCCGTTCCGCCAAAACCGCTCCCACCTTTTCGCCGAGGCGGCTGGTATCCACACCTGTATTGCCGCCGATAAAGCAGTCAAAAGCATCACGCATCACACCGTCAACCTTAACTTTTCGCCCGGAAAAGCCCAACGCGGCCACCGGGTGACGGGCACAGCAGTTCGGACAGCCGCTGATATACAGCCTCGGCAGCCGTTCCTCATCCAAATCGGCAGCGGCAGCAGCCTCCGCCACAGCCTGGCAGAGTTTCTGACTCTGATTGATCCCAACCTGGCATGTCGGCGTGCCGACACAGCTGACAGACATCTGAATCGGACTCGTCATCATCCGTCCCTTCATAGCCTCCAATAGTGCTTCCGCCTCACTCTCCGAAAGATTTCGGACATACAATTCCTCATCCATACTCAAACGGATTTCCGCATTCGGAATCGCAGCAAGAAATTTCTGAATTTTCCTTCCGTCTTCAAGCATAAGCTGGCCGCAGAGCGGATGGAGGACCACCGTATATTCACCGTCCTGCTTTTGAGGCAGAATCAGCCCATTTTTCGGCGCTGTGCTCACGGGTTCAATATTTTCCCGCCATACAAACGGCTCAATGCCGTCAAACCGACATTCCTTTTTTACATTCTCCAAATGTTTTTTATAGCAGGCCATAAAGGCGTCTTCACCCATACGGCGCGGAATAAAACGAGTCCGCGCCCGCGCTTTATTTTTATAATCACCTTCGGCCATAAACAGGCGAATCATCGCCTCCACATAATAAAGAACCTCTCCCGGCGCCACCATTTCATCATAGGGAATCCCCAGTGCGGGCTGACCACCCATGCCTCCGGCCAGCCAAAGCCGAAACATCGGTTTTCCTTCATGAACAATGCCGACAAATCCCACATCATTGACTGTGGCACAACCCATGTCCGCAGCGCTTGAGGAAAACGCCACTTTTAATTTTCTCGGCAGCTTATATCCCGGCGCATTGAATAAAAAGTAATCTCCCACCTGGCGCGCATAAGGCGTCACATCAAACGCTTCTTCTGCATCCACGCCGGCCATCGGTGAAAGTGAAACATTTCGGGGAAAATTGCCGCCGCCGCCCCGTGTAAACAAATCATGGTCAATGGCATCTTTCATAATGTCACACACCGAATCAATGTCCAAATCATGGAGCTGTACCGCCTGACGCGTTGTCAAATGAATCTTATCCAGGTCATATTTCTGTGCATAATCCAAAATTAATCCAAAATGTTCTCTCGAGACGATTCCCGACGGAGTCCTCAGGCGAATCATAAACTTTCCGGTCTCCTTCTGTGCATAGCTTCCCATGCCTCCGGAAAGTCCTTTAAACTCAGCCCTTGTCAATGTTCCATTCAGGAATTCATGTCCCCTTTTCCGAAATGCTTCTACTTCTTCCTTCAATAGCGTCTTATATGTTTCCATTACCGTTATTTTACCTTTCCGATCAAATCTCTGATGTCATCAACGCCCATCTGGCTCATATAAGCTTCAATACCTGCCGCCACCTGCTCTGTGGCAAACGGATTATTAAAGTTAGCAGTTCCCACAGCCACAGCCGTAGCCCCGGCTAAAATAAATTCCATAGCATCCTCTCCGGTCTGAATACCGCCCATACCGATAATCGGTATATTCACTGCGTTCGCCGCCTCATAAACCATGCGCACCGCAACCGGTTTAATCGCCGGACCCGAAAGTCCTCCCGTCTTATTGGCCAGGGCAAAGTCCTGCTTATAAACGTCGATTTTCATGCCGGTCAGCGTATTGATCAAAGATAACACATCCGCGCCGCCGGCCTCTGCCGCCTTTGCCGTCTCCCGGATATCGGTGACATTCGGGCTTAACTTCATGATTACCGGCTGTTTCGCCACTTTTTTTACTGCCTTTGTAATCGCTTCCACCGCCTTTGGATTCTGTCCAAAGGCAATACCGCCTTCCTTCACATTCGGGCAGGATATATTGATCTCCAACAAGTCTACCGGCTCATCCCCGAGACGTTCCACGACCTCCAGATAATCCTCCGTCGTCTTTCCGCAGACATTGACAATAATTTTCGTATCAAACTGTTTTAAGAAAGGGATATCCCTCTGGATCAGCACATCGATCCCCGGATTCTGAAGTCCGATGGCATTGAGCATACCGCTGGCTGTCTCCGCAATACGCGGTGTCGGATTGCCCGGCCATGGTACATTGGCCACGCCTTTTGTGACAACCGCTCCCAGTTTATTTAAATCGACAAATTCACTGTACTCTGCGCCGGAACCAAAGGTGCCGGAACCTTCCATCACCGGGTTTTTAAGTTCTACACCGGCAAGATTAACTTTTGTATTCATCACAGCTCCACCTCCCGCGCGTCAAAAACAGGACCATCCTTACAGATCCGTTTATTATTTACATGGGAATGTTCATCCACATCTCTCGACTGACAGACACAGGCCAGACATGCACCGATACCGCAGGCCATCTTCTCTTCCAGAGAGATCTGTGCCTCAATCCCCTTTTCTTCCGCATAAGCTTTCAATGCCCGCAGCATTGGTGTCGGACCGCAGCCGTAAATCATATCACCTTCAATGCCCTCACTGCGGACAGCATCCAGAACATTGCCTTTAATGCCGACGCTGCCGTCCTCAGTTGCCACAACAACCCGTCCATAGCTTTCCAGCTCTTCTTTGAGAAATGTCTGGCTGTCTTTATATCCGAGAACGATCGTCTTTTCCACTTTTTTTAATTCCTTTGCAAGCTGGAGCATCGGCGGAATACCGATACCTCCGGCCACAAGGATCGCCTTCTTATCACTTAATGTATAACCATTGCCGAGGGGGCCCATAACCTTAATCGTATCCTCGGGTACCAGTTTCGAAAACTCATCCGTTCCTTCGCCCACAACACGGTAAACCAAACGGATTGCCTTAGTCGCTTTTGCAATTTCACAGATACTGATCGGCCGTGGAAGCATACGGCTTCCATCTTTACTGTATACAGAAAGAAACTGGCCCGGCTTTGCAGCTTTTGCCATTTCTCCCACATCCAGCCAAAGGCTATAAACATCCGACGCCAGTTGTTTCTGAGAAATAACTCTCACAATTTTACATTCTTTTTTCTGCATGTTTCCTCTATCTCCTATCTTAATCCTGCACCCACCTGTATATCATCAATCATATCCAGAACAGCCCGGCGTGATGCATCCGCAAAGCCTTCCGGGCCAAACTTTTCATATTTCGGCTGTTTATATGCGGCAATAATGCCCCGGGAAGAATTGACGATCGCCCCCAGGCCATCCTCATTAAAATAATTGACAAGATCTGAGCCCTTTGCTCCCTGAGCGCCGTATCCCGGCACAAGAATAAAGTTCTTTTTCATAATTTCCCGAAGAACCTTTCCCATCTCCGGATAAGTTGCCCCGACAACAGCGCCCACATAACTGTAACCACATTCACCCACATGACGGCTGCCCCACTCGACAACCTTTTCGGCCACCCATTCATAAAGAGGCCGTCCATCGATCAGGCGGTCCTGAAACTCTCCGCTGGAAGGATTGGATGTTTTCGTTAAAATAAACATTCCTTTTTTCTCCGGCACAGCCACATCAATAAATGGCTGTACGCTGTCCGTTCCCATATAAGGATTGATCGTAATAAAATCTTCATTAAAGCCATACCAGGATCGGCTTCCCACCCGGGCCTTTCCCAGATGCCCCGTTGCATAGGCGCCGGAAGTCGAACCGATATCTCCTCGTTTGATATCGCCTATGACGATCAAATCCTTTTCATGACAATAATCCAATGTTTTCTTAAAGGCCATGATCCCCGGAATTCCAAACTGCTCATACATGGCTATCTGAGGTTTTACCGCAGGAATCAAATCATAAACGGCATCGATAATGGCTTTATTAAACTGCCAGATGGCTTCCGCAGCCCCTTCTAAAGTCTCACCCTGTTCCTCATAAGCTTTCTGCTTCACAAATTCCGGAACATAATCAAGCATCGGGTCCAGGCCGACTTCAATCGGAGCACCCGTCTTTTTTATCTTTTCCACCAGCTTATCAATCATGGTTTATCCTCCCGTTCGTTTATACTCTAAGACAGTATAACATATTTGACTTCTAAATAACAGGGTAATTTAATGTCTTCTCCTGCCCCGCTTAACCCCTTTTCTGTCATATTCTCTTCGGTAATTTCTGTCCGGACGGCCCTTTTTCCTTTTAAACACTTCGGAAAATCCCGGTCGTTCTTCAATTTCCTTAAAGGTTTCCGCCGGAATTTCACGGCTGAGAAAAGCGGCGGCCACATCCATGATCGTATACTCCTGAAATTCTTCTTCCATCATAAATTTCTCAATGGAATCGGCATAGACATCCAGATTTCCCCGCTCCATAATTTTCAGTATTTCTTTCATCATCTGTCTGGTACGCACCTGGGCAATATCGGCAGCCTTCGGAATCTTCATGTACTTTATCTTTGCCCGGGTGTAACTCATAATCTCGCGAAGCTTATACATTTCCCGCCGGCCGACAAAGGAATAGGACACGCCCTGCCGGTTGGCTCTCCCGGTACGCCCGATCCGATGAACGTAATATTCCAGATCTTCCGGAAGATCGAAATTAAAAACCGCTTCTACATTCTCAACATCGATGCCTCTGGCGGCGACATCCGTTGCGATCAATATTTCCGTCCGGCCGTTTTTAAAGGATTCCATCACCCGGTCTCTCTGAGACTGTTTCATATCCCCGTGAAGGCCCTCCGCCTCATAACCTCTGGCAATCATCTCATGAGTCAGCTCATCCACCTGCCGTTTTGTATTGCAAAAAACCATGGATAATTTATAATTGTTCACATCAATCAGCCGGGCCAGCACATCAATTTTATTCTCCCGACTGACCTCCAGATAATACTGCCGGATGGACGGCACGGTGATCTGGGATTTTGTAATCTGAATCTGCACCGGATCTGTCAGATATTTTTTTGTAATTGCCAAAATCTCCCTGGACATGGTTGCCGAAAACAATACGGTCTGACGTTTCTCCGGAACAGATTCCAGAATCGTATCGATATCCTCACGGAATCCCATATTCAGCATCTCATCCGCTTCATCCAAAACCATATACTGAAGTTCGCCCAGGCGAATTGTATGGCGCCGCATATGGTCCATCAGCCGCCCCGGCGTCGCCACAATAATCTGGGGCCTGCGTTTTAACGCCGTGATCTGGCGTTCGATATTCTGACCTCCGTAAATCGGGACGATCCGAATCGAATGTTTATATTTTGTGAGTTTCATCAACTCATCGGTCGTCTGAATGACCAGCTCCCGGGTAGGACACAAAATAAGGGCCCGGACACTTCTGGCCGATGGGTCAATACCTTCAATCAACGGAATACCGAAGGCACAGGTCTTTCCTGTACCTGTTGGCGCCTGGGATACCATATCCCGTCCGTCCAGCATCGGCCCGATACTCTGACTTTGTACCGGCGTTGCTTCCTCAAATCCCATATCGCGGATCGCCCGCTTAATCTCTTCAGATACATTCAATGTTTCAAATAATATTTTTTCCATGTTTTCCTCTTTCTAATTTTTATAGACATAATTTAAGGTGTAACGCCTCAATCATTCAATAGAGACTTTACACCTCTGTTTTATAAGTCATTTATTTTAATTATTAAATTTTCAAAATAAACCGCACAATTCCATACATGAAATCGATAACCACCCTCTGGGCCAGCCTCATCGGAATGGATAAAAGACCCGTCACGGCAAGAATTGCCAGCACAAAGTATCCATTGCGATGGACATGCTTTTCCATATAGCTTTCATCATCATGGACCAAAACTCCATAAGCCTTCGAACCATCCAGCGGGGGAATCGGAATCAGGTTAAAAACGCCAAGACCGATATTTAACACGGCAAAATAATTCAAAAAATTGAAGGCATACACCGCAGCATTTCCCGCATGGCCGGAGGTGAATTTATAAATCACCCCCATGCCGAACAGGCCGATAAAAGCCATGATAAAATTTGCCGCCGGGCCCGCCAGCGCTGTACACAAAATGCCCTTTTTCCTCTCCTTATAATACCATGAATTAATTCGAACCGGTTTTGCCCACCCGAAATGAAACAATATCAGGCAAAGAGTACCCATCAAATCCAAATGTTGAAAAGGGTTCAAAGATAAGCGCCCATCCTCCTTCGGTGTCGGGTCCCCCATTTTCCAGGAAACATATCCATGGGCAAATTCATGCCCGGTAATCGCCAGCAGAGCCGCCGGGACAACATAAATCAAATCATTATAATTCATCATGCTTCACTTCCCTTTTCACAATACAGCAAATGCTCTGCCTTCTGGCAGAGCATACACAAACCTTAAAATACATTTGTTACCAGCCATGGGATAAAATAAGTAATCATGCACATAATCACCGTCGCCATGCAAATCCCAAGTATTATCGCCGGAAATGCTTTTTTGAACTTTATATCCAATAATGACGCAATCAATGAGCCGGTCCACGCGCCTGTGCCCGGCAGCGGAATCCCGACAAAGAGCAGCAAACCGATAAATTCATATTTTTGAATCTTATCGCTCTTTCCCATGGACTTTGCTTCCAATTTCTCAATCTTTGGTTTCAGCCACCGAGTTTTTTTCAGCCAGTTAAAAATCGGTGTGATAAAAGCCAGAATAAAGGGCACCGGAATAATATTTCCGGCTACACACAAGCCCACTGCCTGAAAAAGAGGGATTTTCAAAAGTGACGCCGCAACCAACCCGCCTCGGAGTTCCAGAATAGGCACCATAGAAATAATAAACACAATCATTTCTTTTGATACGACCCCGTTTAAGTTGGTCGTAAACCAGGTAATCAAAGCATCCGTCATACTGCTGTTCCCTTTCTCTTTTCTTTTTTAAGCCGCCTTTTTTTCAGTTTATTAGTTACCTTGTATCCAATACGGATTTCCCGTTCAAATGCAAAAGCCGCCATAAGACCGCACAATAACAACTGAATGCACGCAGTCACCTGGTCAGCCCTCTTTTGTGATAATTTCATCTTTGCATCTCCCTTCAAAGGTTTTGAATCATTTGTCTATTTTATCATAAAACAATATCAGATACAATCTTAATCATCAAAAGAATCATAACAACAAGAATCATCGGCCGTATAAAGGCAGCGCCCTTCTTTAAAGCCATCCCGGAGCCAAAGTAACTGCCGAGGACATTACACACAGCCGCCGGAACAGCCACCGTCCAAAGGATGTTGCCGCTCAACGCATAAGTGATGAGTGACGCATAATTCGACGCCAGATTAAGAATTTTGGCATTACCCGATGCTGTTTTTAAGTCGTATTTCATCAGAATCGAAAAAGCAATTATGGCAAAAGTCCCTGTTCCCGGTCCAACCATTCCATCATAAAATCCAATCAGCAGGCCGATAACCAACGCCAGCAGAAACTTACGCCTTTTTGAAAGACTGTCCGACTGATTCGTCTCCCCATAACCCCGATTCAAAAAAATCACAAGAGCCGCAACCGGCAGAAAGATGATAACGATCCGCTTCAAAACCGCATCATCCAGCAGTAAAACAATCCGGGCAGCCACTCCGGAACCCGCAAAAGAGCCGACCGCCGCCAGCAGCGCAATCTGTACATCCATGGCCCGATTTCTGAAAAAACGAAGGGAAGCCAGCGTCGTTCCGCAGGCGCTTGAAAATTTATTGCAGCCATAAGCCACATGGGCCGGCATCCCTGTAGCAATATAAGCAGGCAGGGATATCAAGCCGCCTCCCCCGGCCGCCGCATCCACAAAGCCGGCCAGAAATACAAAAAAGCAAATGATGCAGAGCAAAGGAAGAGATAATGTAAATGCGTCCATAATTCCTCCGTAAAATAAAGCCGGGGCGCTACACTCCGGCTTATTATCATCTGTGCCTTATCTGATCAGTCTAAATCATAATCAAGCGCTATACTGGCCTCCATAACCTCATGCATATGGGCTTTAACAACACCTGCATGATACGGGTCCACCTGATAAGCATCCAATGCCTCTCTGTCATCCAGCTCCACCTGAAGAATGATATCATAGGAACGCGGAGATTTTAAGAAGTCCACGCCAACCTGAATATCCCGCACCATCGGCACCTTATCCTTCATGGACATAAGAAGTTCTTTTGTCTCCTGCTTATTAGCATCACTGTTGTCTTTCAACTTGAAACATACGATGTGTTTAATCATCTTTTCGCCGCCTTTCTTATTTTTTCCCGAAGTTCCATTTTTCAAATTCTTTTGAAAATGAAAAGAACCCGATAAACTATCGGGTTCTTTCAGAGCGCGAGACGGGATTCGAACCCGCGACCCTCGCCTTGGCAAGGCGATACTCCACCACTGAGCCACTCGCGCTTACTGCCTCATCTCAAAGGCAAGTATGAGTATACAATAGAATATCTTCCTTGTCAACAGTTTTTTGAATTTTTCGAAAATTTTTTTGTAAAAATCTGATTCACATTTCCTCTTCATTATGATACATCGGCTCAAATACCCGGCTGAGTTCTTCATCCTTTTTCTTATCCTCTGCCGCCGCTTCCATAGCTTCCTGACAGAAATAATCCTGAGAAGACACCAATGTCTTACCCCGTTTGTCCGGCTTCTGATAAGTGTCATCCGGCTGAAGATAATGGGCTTTGACATTATCCTGAAGCTGAATATCCAAAATGTGCATCACTTCTTTTTTGCACGCCTCATCTTCCACCGGGAACATGATTTCCACACGGCGGTCCAGGTTTCTCGGCATCCAGTCCGCACTTCCCATAAATACATTTTCCCAACCGTTATTATAGAAGTAGAAAATACGGCTGTGTTCAAGGAAATTGCCGACGATGGATTTTACGGTAATATTTTCGCTAATTCCCGGAATTCCCGTTTTCAGGCAGCAGATCCCCCGGATGATCAATTCGATTTTGACCCCGGCCGCAGACGCTTTATATAAGGCCATAATAATTCCTTTATCACAAAGGGAATTCATTTTTGCAATAATATGGGCCGGACGGCCTTCCCGGGCATTGACCTCCTCCTGATGAATCAGTTCAATAAAACGGTCGCGAAGCCAGAGAGGCGCCAGAGACAGCTTGTTCCAGGCTAAAGGCTCCGAATATCCCGAAAGCATATTAAATACGGCGGTGGCATCTTCACCGATTGGTTTTGCGCAGGTTAAAAGCCCCATATCCGTATACATTTTTGCCGTGCTGTCGTTATAATTTCCCGTTCCAAGATGGACATAACGGCGGATTCCGTCTTCTTCCTGACGGACAACAAGGGTGATCTTGCTGTGAGTCTTTAACCCCACCAGTCCATAAATAACATGGCAGCCGGCTTTTTCAAGCTTTTTCGCCCAGATGATATTGTTTTCCTCATCAAATCGGGCCTTCAGCTCAACCAGCACCGTCACCTGCTTGCCATTCTCCGCGGCCTCGGCCAAAGAAGCGATGATCGGCGAATTGCCGCTGACCCGGTAAAGGGTCTGCTTGATAGCCAAGACATCCGGGTCCTTCGCCGCCTGGCGCACAAAATCAACCACCGTGTCAAAACTCTGAAACGGATGGAATAATAATATATCTTTCCGGCGAATCTGAGTAAACAGGTCTTCTTCCGGATTAATATCCTTTGAGAGCTGGGGCTGATATTTCGGATATTTCAAATGATCATACCCATCCAGCCCGTTCACCTTCATCAAAAATGTCAGATCCAGCGGCCCGTTGATCCGATAAATCGAAGTCTCACCCACATTCATGGCTTTTTTCAAAATTTTAAGAAGCCGCTTATCCATACTGTCTTCCACTTCCAGTCGGATAACTTCTCCCCACTGTCGGCGCTTCAGCTGCTTCTGAATTTCTTTCAAAAGGTCCGCCGCATCCTCTTCATCAATACTCAAATCCGCATTCCGCATAATCCGATACGGATGGGCACAGATAACTTTATAATTCAGGAACAGCTTCTGAATATTCATTTCAATCACCTGTTCCAGCAAAATTAACGTCTTATGACCCTTTTCACTTGATGGGATCTCTATAAACCTCGGAAGCACCGAAGGCACCTGAACCGTCGCAAAATCGTATATGGATTCATCCTCTTTATCTGAGATCAAAGCGCCGATATTTAAAGATTTATTGCGGATCAGCGGAAATGGACGGGAAGAATCCACGGCCATCGGCGTCAGCACCGGATACACATCCTGCTGAAAATACTGATTCACATAGTTTTTCTGTTTTTCACTCAAATCCTCATAGGAGTCAATAATCGTCAGCCCGTTTTGTTTCAACATGGGCTTTAAAGAACGGTTATAGGTTGTATATTGGGTATTCACCAAATCATGAGTTTTCTTGCTGATCGCATCCAGCTGCATCTGTGGCGTCATTCCCGCAATATCCGGTTTCACATATTTCGCATTGACCATATCCTTTAATGACGCCACACGAATCATAAAAAACTCATCCAGATTTGACGATGTGATACTCAAAAATTTTAATCGTTCAAAAAGGGGAATCGTCTTATCTCTGGCTTCCCCGAGAACACGATAATTAAAATCCAGCCAGCTCAGTTCCCTGTTCGTGAAATATTCTGCTTTACTCACATCCATCCCGATTACCCCCTTCGTTTTTGCCGGAGAATCGGACGAAGGCCGTAAATCTGCTCAAAGAAATGAGCTCTGCTGTCCATCATTCCCTGCTCCAGCGTAATATCATAAATGGTATTTGCCATAATTTTCAATTCATTTTTCTTCACAGTGACACGGATATCCTGAATCCGCTGCAGATGACTTCGGTCCATGCCGTTCGCCAGTCGGAGAATGGCGGCAATTTTCAGCATCCGCACATAACTCATATGATTCATCTCTCCGGCGACCTCGGCATATTCCGGCACCTCGCTGTTGGAATTAAATCGAATCGCATTGGCGACAATTCGTTTTTCCTCCTCAGAAAGGCCGATAATCTCCGTATTTAAAATAAGATAATAAGTGTTGTCCGTGCCGCGCATCATATTTACGTATTTTCCACAATCGTGAAGTATCCCTGACACCTGGAGCAGCAGACGGTCTCTCTGGGTCAAACCGGATATTTTGCGGATACTGTCAAAAATTGTCATAGACAACTGCTCCACATTCCGGGTATGACTCATATCACTTTCATAATGCTTCGCCATCTGCCGGGTCACAGAGATAATGTCTTCCGTAAAATCCCGGGTATTTTTCACCATGTGACGGCTGCGCACATAATCTGCCAGAATACCGTCGCACAACCCGACATCCGAAGCCCAGACAACCTCTCCGCCAAGCATTTCCACCAGATTTTTAAAAATGATCATCGACGGTTTCAACACGGAGGCTGTCTCATAAGGGATATTATATTTCTTTGAAATATCCTCCTCCCGGCTCTGCATCAGTTTTATATAAAACTTTTCAAACTGAAAAACCGTAAAGCTTTCCCTGTTTTTAGAGGCATTGACCGTATTCAGCAGTGAGGCAATCCCCTCGCCGAGAACGATCACATGCTTTACCCGGTGTTCCTTAATGATAAGCCGCTGCAATGTCCGCAGATCATTGCCGATATAATCCTCCATGACATGGACAAAGGATGTGGTTTGCTGCTCAATATCCGCAAGGATCTCCCGGATTCTTAAGGAGCCCAGTTTAAGATTCTGGGTCCACTGCAAAGCGCCGTCCGCATACACGGATACCTGCAGACTTCCCGAAGAAAGATCCACCACCGCCATTCCTTCTTTGGAAAGGGATTCAAACTGACGCATGGTTCCCGCCAATGACTGCAATACAAGAAATCTCTGCTGCGCATTTCCGATAATCTGTACATCCAACCCGGTATGCAGCCGAATCTGATCCAAAACCAAATCCCGGTTGGCCGCCTCCCGCATGGCGCTCCCCGCATAAGCCACATACTTTTCAATCCGATATTCCTTCAGTTTATCCACAAAGCCTCCCAAAACGCCGCACAACTCCCGTGCGGTGTCATAGGAAATGATTCCCGTATTATAGGTATCTGCCCCAAGTTCGACCATCGAACGGACATATTCAACCTCCTGAATCCCGGTCCGTTTGGAAAACTGATAAATTTTCATTGCGACCTCGCTTGAACCTACATCAATAGCTGCCAACATCTGTATGGGCATCCGATCTGCCTCCTTTCTACTTATTCCGCAGTTCCAATCAGATGATTGATAAACTGCTGCGCTGTCCGTCCGGAACGGCCGCCATGGCCAAGCTCCCACTTGACAGCTTCCTGCTCAATCTCTGCTTCACTCATAGTGATAGCATAACGCTTCGCCAGTTCTCTGGCAATTTCCAGATATTCTTTCTGATTCGGCTTTCCATAGTAAATAGATTCACCAAACCGGCTGGCCAGCGACAATTTTTCCTGCATGGAATCATTGCCATGCACATCATCCGGCGCCTGCTTTCTGTCACCCCATGTCTCACGGATAAGGTGCCGCCGATTCGATGTGGCATAAATGACCACATTATCCGGCTTTGTTTCCAGCCCGCCCTCAATAATTGCCTTCAAATATTTATATTCAATCTCAAATTCTTCAAAGGACAAATCATCCATATACAGAATATATTTATAATTGCGATTTTTAATCTGGGCAATGACATTTGAAATATCTTTAAACTGATGTTTATATATTTCAATCATGCGGAGTCCGTCTTTATAATATTCATTCAAAATGGCTTTAATACTTGTCGATTTTCCCGTACCGCTGTCTCCGTAAAGCAGGACGTTATTCGCTTTCTTTCCCTGAATAAACGCCTCCGTATTATCTCTGAGCTTTTTCTTCTGAAGCTCATAGCCGACAATGTCCGAGAGAACCACCTTTTCTGTCCGCGTGATCGGCGCGATCTCCGGCTCCTGACCGTCACTGATAATTTTAAATGCCCGGTGAAGTCCGAATTTTCCCACACCGTAATCTTTATAAAAATCCGTCAGCACATCATACATCCGATGGATATCTTCGGCAGCGGCCAGCTGACCGTTCAACTCATTGATCCGCTCCCTCAAACTCTGGCTGTAGACGATCCCCATATTGTCCGGGCTGTGAAAAGCGCGGATCATACTGATAAAATGGACACCAAGCTCCTTTTCTATGTCATCCCAGTCCACATCATAGGCTTCCTTAAAAATGCGCAGATCATGCAGCGCCAGCTCATTAATGCTGCCCTCAACAGCTCCTTTTTTTTCGCAGGACATGCTGAAAGCATTCTCATTGGTTGTCAAAAGATAGGTGAGATAACCATGCCAGAGATTGCCGTTGAAGCCGTGATCTCGGGCGATAGTGACGATCTCATTGATACACTGGTACAGTTTGTCGATCAGCGCCTCCCTGTCGCAGTCTTCATTGGAATAATTGTTTGCCACATCGGCCATATCCTGAAAAATAGTTTCCGCAAAATTACGGTATAAAATTAACTCATGTACTCTGATCTTCATTGTCCCTGCTCCACTCCTACATAGTTTCCAAGAATACGGAATCCCTCGGTTTCCGACTGAATACCGTGAAGGGCATTTCTCACGGCCTGCTCCCTCAAATTCCCGTTAAAATCAACAAAGAAACGATACTGCCACGGTTTTCCCTGAATCGGACGGGATTCAATACGAGTCATATTCAATCCGTTGAAAATAAAATGACCGAGAATATTGTACAGCGTACCACTCTCATGAGGTACTTCAAAGCAGACGCTGATCTTGTCCGCTTTTTCCTGAAATACTTTTTCATGGCTTATAATGACAAACCGGGTAAAATTTTTATCCAGATCATTCAACTTTTCTTTCAACACCGTCAGTCCAAAATTCCGGGCTGCCTGTTTGCTGGCAATGGCCGCCTGAGTCATATCCCCGTCATCTAAAACCCGTTTGGCCGACGCCGCCGTATTCTGCAGGCTGACCTGCTGCCAGTCTCTGCGTCCATCAAGGAAACGGCTGCACTGCATCAAACCCTGAGGATGGGAATAAACGGTACGGATATCTTCAATCCGGCTTCCCGGAAGTCCCAGAAGGGCATGTTCGATCTTAATCATCGTTTCCCCCACAATATGATTATCATAAGCGGATAACAGGTCATAAACATCATTTACGCTGCCTGTAGAAGAATTTTCGATAGGCAGAACACCATACTCGGCCTCTCCGTTGTGAACCGCCTCCATGGCATCCCCAAAGGTTTCCACGTTAAAACCTGAGATTTCCGTTCCAAAATAACCGTCCATCGCCGCCTCCGCATAAGCCCCCGGAACGCCGGTATAGACAACCTTTGTCTTCGGCGTCGTCACCATATCCTGCACCCGAAAACCTTCCACATCGCTCCGCTCACTGGCTAAACGCTGATACTGAAGCATACGGCTGACAGCCATGATCTGCCCGAAAAGAGATTCAACCGCCTGACGGTTAAAAGCATTTGACGTTTTTTCCGTCACTTTCTGTATTTTACTCTTTTCCCGCTCTTTATCCAGAACAGGTTTCCCAACTCCCCGTTTGAAGGCGGCAACTCTCTCCGCCACCGCCATGCGCTGTTCGAAAAGACTGACTATCTGATCATCAATCACGTCAATCTCATCACGTAATTTTATTAACTCTTCCATTGTCTTTTACTCCTTGTCCACGATTGCCTTGTTGGCCTCATACAAATCAAATCTCAGGCGGTCCTTTTCCATTTGGGAAAGAAAAGCGCCGCTGACCGCATTTTGATTCATCTGATAAATTTCATATGGCGTAAAGCCGAGATACCGCTCAAGCTTTCGGTATTCCTCGGCCAGAGTGATCCCGGACACCCTCAGACGATCCGTACAAACACACACCGGCACTCCCCGGTCAAAAAGCTTTCGAATCGGATGATGACTGTAATTTTCCACAGATCCCAGCTTCAGATTGCTGGCCGGACAACATTCGACAACCACCTTCCGGTTGATGATCTCCTGGAGAAGGTCATCATCGTCTAAAATATGTAGGCCCTGGCTGATCCTCTGGGCTCCATATCGAATTGCCTTGCGCATACTGTCCGTATTATACTGCCCTGCATGAACCGTAAACGGAATATGCTCTTCCTTGATCAGAGAAAAAAGCCAGTCATAAACATCTGTCTCATAGAGCTTTTCATCCAGCAGAAGGTCCAGACCGCAGACCCCTTTACGCAAGTGTTTTTTCGCTTCCACAAGAGTTTCAAAGGACTCATGCTCATCCATTTTCGGTATAATGCAGAGTACCAGATTGGCACGGATCCGGCGGCTTTCCTGCATCCCACGCGCCAAACCTTCCAACGCTGCCGCTACCGCATCCCCCTGGCGCAGTCCGCCCAGCGTACATTCCGACGGTGAAAAACGAATCTCCGCGTACATAACCCCCTGGCTGTCCAGTTCCCGAACCATTTCAGACATGGCACGGCGAATGGCGCGGCGATCCTGCAAAACCCAGTCCGTCATATCACACAGTTCATAAAACTCCGCCGTATCCTCACAGTGATCCGGCGCCTCCAGATAGCTTTCAAGCTCTGAAGCATTATAGGTGGGCAAAGGGACATTTCTCTCCTTGGCATATTCAATAATTGTTGCCGGTTTTAAGGAACCGGCTAAATGTACATGCAGATCAATCATGACTCATTGCCTCCTTCTTATTCAATATTTCCTTTAATTGGTGAATCGTTTTTTTCTCCACCGGATGCCATGCCCAACCGGCAATTTCATCCAGCGGTTCCAGCACAAAGCGGCGATTGATCATATCCGGGTGGGGCACACTCAGATCCCTGGTGTGTATCACTTCTTCCCCATACAAAAGGATATCCAGATCAATGGTCCTCGGCCCCCAGTGAATCTTCCGCTCGCGATGCAGGAGCCTTTCAATCTCCTGAGTGCGTTTCAGCAGCTCTTCCGGCGGCAGCCATGTCTTCAGTTTCAGACAGCCGTTTAAAAATTCATCCTGCTCCGTATAGCCGTAGGGCTCGGTTTGAATTAATGCAGAAACTTTTTCCACCTGAATTCCCTCAGTCTGCGATAATAAATCAACAGCAGACCGAATATTTTTTTCTTTATCTCCCATATTGCTGCCGATTCCTATATAAACTTCCCGCCATTCACGGCAGGCCTCGACATACACCGTTCCGAATGGAATCGGTATCGGAGCTTCCGGCTTATACAATTTTACGCAGGCTTTATGAAGCTTGGGAAAATTCAGCATTAAACCTTCGCAGATTTCCCCGGCGGCCCGCTCGATCAGCTTATAATTCTGCCGCGTCATCACTTCTTTGATATATTCGCAGACAGCGCCATAATCCACCGAAGAATCCAGATCATCTCTGTGCTCTGCCTCCCATGTGTCCGGATATAAATCTGCCGACACATAAAACATCTGCCCCTTTTCTGTCTCTTCAGGATAAACGCCATGATAGGCAAACACTTCCAAATCTCTTATCCCAATGTGTCCCAAATTGATTCCTCCCGCACTTTCAAAATCGCCTCGGCCATTTGTATCGCCCGCCGATTGGCTTCCACATCATGGACACGGACAAAACTTATTCCGGCCATAACGCCCATTACCGTTGTCACCAGCGTCCCTTCCACTCTCTGACCGGCCGGCAGATCCAGCGTCAGCCCGATCATGGATTTTCTGGAAGTACCCAAAAGCACCGGATATCCCAACTCCCGAAATGCGTCCAAATGTTTCATTACTATGAGATTATGCTCATAGGTCTTTCCAAATCCGACGCCCGGGTCCAGAATAATCTGATGCTCTCCGATACCGGCGGTCTTCGCGATGGCAAGGCTTTCTTTTAAATCATTCAGACAATCCGTCATAAAATGCTTATAATCCGCTGTCTGCCGATTATGCATCAGGCAGCACGGCACCTTCGCCCCGGCAATCACTTCCGCAAGTTTTTTATCGTATTTTAAGCCCCAGATATCATTGATCAAATCTGCTCCGGCCTTAACGGCTTCTTCCGCCACACCGGATTTATAAGTGTCCACCGAAACCGGCACATCAAATCGTTTTTTTACGGCCTCAATGACCGGGAGTACCCGTTCCTTCTCTTCCTCATCGGAAATCAAAGTATGTCCCGGCCGGGTGGATTCACCGCCGATATCAATGATATCCGCCCCCTCCGCGATCATCTGCTCCGCATGCCGCAGCGCTTTATCAAGAGTTGTATATTTTCCGCCGTCGGAAAATGAATCCGGCGTCACATTCAATATCCCCATGATATAGGTATGCCCCGCCCGCTCAAATTCCTTTCCGCCGATTGTCATTGTTTTCTTCATGCGATCACTCCCGCTGTCTTTTTTTCTTCACTCCAGTTACATTCCGCAGACGCCCCGCAGGCATAGCACGGCCGGGATATTTTATCTGCCCGGTAAATCATACGCCCCAGAGGACTTGTCCGGGCCTCGGCCCTGTCCCGGTGGCTCAAAATTGCCTGGCAGATGAGTTCCCTCTCATCCGCATTAAACCCCGTATCCGCAAGAATCTGCCGAGCCAGCTTTTCGCTGGAAATATGATGCGGAATTCCCTCTTTATATTGAAGATATTTTCCCACATCATGGAGAAGCCCCGCTGCATAGACCACATCTTTTCGAAAGCCCGCCTCCTGCTCCAGATTGTCAATCCAGGCAATCCGGGCCACATCCAGCAAATGGCCCATCCCATGACCGCAAAATATACGTTCTTTCTCCAAAACATCAATCCACTCCATGGCCTTTCTGAACTCTTCATGCTGCAGAATCTCCTGAATCCGGGCCATATCCTTCGGAATTTCATTCCATCCTGCCGCCGGACTCATGACTGCACCATCCGAAAGACCATCTGCTGCAGCGCCGTATCGTTCTCAAAGGCTCCCCGGCAGACATAAGTCACCGTCTGACTTCCCGGTTTTTTAATTCCCCGCATCGTCATGCACATATGCTCCGCCTGCAGGATGACCATAACCCCTTTCGGTTTTAAACAATCCATAATGGCATCTCCGATCTGGGCCGTCATCTGTTCCTGAATCTGGGGACGTCTGGCAAACACATCCACCGTCCGCGCCAATTTACTCAGGCCCACCACCTTATTGTCCGGGATGTAGGCAATATGCGCTTTCCCGTAAAAAGGCAGCAAATGGTGCTCGCAGGTTGAATAAAATGTAATGTCCTTCTCCAGCACCAATTCATTATTTACCGCCGGGAAGGTCTTTCCCAGATGCACCGCCGCATCCTCATCCAATCCGCCGTAGATCTCTCTGTACATTTTTGCAATACGGCGCGGTGTGTCGATCAGTCCCGGGCGCTCCAGATTCTCGCCGATGCCCTCTAACAGCAGCCGTATGCCTTCCTCGATTTTATTTTCATCTATCATGTCAGCCTCCACTACATGTTTTCTAACTGTTCACAGTATATCATAAAATGTCGAAATAGTTGATAATGAACCGAAAATTATTATAACATCCCCGGATTTCGCCCGTCTTTTCGCAATATCAAGGGCGTTTCCGGCCGTTTTTGCGTTGATCGCCTGCTCAAAATAAGGCTGAGCCGCATTTTTTAATTCGGCGCTGTCGAGCCCGCGGGCATTTTCGGGTGTAAAACTGATCAGTGTTTTGGAAACGCTCTGCATTTCTTTTAAAATAGCCCTATAGTCTTTATCCGCAAAAACTCCCATGATAAGAATTTTTCGCCGCTCCGGAAAATAAGCTTCAATCGACTCTCTTAACGCCGCTGCGCCGTCCTCATTGTGGGCGCCGTCAATAAAAATCAACGGTTCCTCAGACAGGCACTGAAATCTTCCCGGCCATTCAGCCCTTGCAAGTCCCTGAATGATCGCTGTCCGCATCGGATTCTCCAATTTCAGCGCCTCGACAGCCTCGATGGCGACACAGGCATTTTCCACCTGATACGTCCCGCTCAAATGAATCGTTAAATTTTTATACTGCTTATAATCAAAAATCTGACAGGCTTCAAAAAGCCGCCTTTCTTTGACTGTCAGCCAATTCCGGTCCACAATTTCAGGAGAAACCCCTTTTTCGCGGCATTGCTCTAAAAGAACCTCCATGGCTGCCGGTTTCTGGGGCGCAATGACTGCCGGTGCTCCCGGCTTTAGTATACCCGCTTTTTCAAATGCAATCGCAGCAAGTGTATTTCCAAGCTGTGCCATATGATCCATCGAGATGGAAGTGATCACCGACAGTATCGGATGGGCCACCGCATTGGTGGAATCCAGCCGGCCTCCCATCCCCGTTTCAAGGACAACAAAATCACAGCCATTTTTCTTAAAATACCAAAATCCAAGAGCGGTCTCCACTTCAAACACCGTCGGCACTTCCATACCATCCGCCGCCATGCCCTCACATACTTCCCGAATGACGCTCATTCCCTCGGCTAAAGCCTCCGGCTCAATATAAACGCCATTCATCTGAATCCGCTCTCTATAATCATATAAGGTTGGCGAAATATATCGTCCAACCTTATAACCTGCCGCCTCCAAAATGGCCGCAATAAATGTGCAGACCGAGCCCTTGCCGTTTGTCCCGGCCACATGAATAATTTTTAAATCCTGCTCAGGCCGGCCAAGCCGGTTCAAAAGTTCCTCCATCCGTTCCAACCCGAGGATGATCCCGGATTTTCCGATCTGCTGAATCCAATCCATCGTCTCTCTATATGTCATTTGATTCACTTTATCGTCACCTACTTTTCGTCGCACACCTGAAAAATATAAAATTTCAAATAATAAGATTCATCCGCCGCCCATAAAATCGGATGGTCCGGCGCCTGAGTTCGGAATTCCACCTGCCGCAGACGCTTATGGGCGCTGCGGGCCGCCTGCTGAATTGTTTCCGTAAATCGCTCATAATCCATAAAATGAGAACAGGAACAGGTTGCCAGATAACCGCCGTCCTTCACCAGCTTTAATCCCCGGATATTAATTTCCCGGTAGCCTTTAACCGCATTTTTGATCGAATTTCTGGATTTTGTAAAGGCCGGAGGATCGAGAACAACCAGATCAAATTTTTTTCCTTCTTTTTCCAAAGCCGGAAGATATCCAAAAACATCGGCGCAGACGAAATCCACAAAGGAATCCACCCCATTTAAAACGGCGTTCTCTCTGGCCTGATCCACCGCCAGTTCAGAGGCATCCACGCCGGTAACATGGGCCGCCCCGCCAAGAGCCGCGTTTAAAGCAAAGGACCCGGTATGGGTAAAACAATCCAGCACCTCAAATCCCCGGCTTAAACGCCCCACGGCTTTCCGGTTTTCTTTTTGATCCAGGAAAAATCCCGTTTTTTGACCGTCCTTCACATCAACCATATATTTGACGCCGTTTTCCGTGATCGGCACCTTCGTGTCAAAGGCTTCTCCGATGAAGCCTTTCACCCGTTCCATACCCTCCTGCTGTCGTACCTTCGCATCGCTCCGCTCATAAACGCCGCGAATCGAAATGCCGTCCTCCGCCATCACTTCTTTTAATAAATCAATAATCTGAATTTTATATTTATCAATCCCCAAAGCCAGCGACTGAACAACAAGCACATCCGAAAATTTGTCCACAACCAGCCCCGGAAGGAAATCCGCCTCGCCAAAAATAACCCGGCAGCTTTCCGTATCTATAACTTTCTTCCGATATTCCCAGGCATTTTTTACCCGCATCCTCAAAAAATCTTCATCAATCGCCTGCGCCACATTCCGCGTCATCATGCGGACACGGATTTTGGAAGCATTATTTATAAAACCGCGGCCCATCGGATATCCGTCGAAATCACGGACAATGACATCCCCGCCGTTCTCATAATTTCCCATAATTGTATCAATTTCGTTATCAAAAATCCAGGCTCCTCCAGCTTTAAGTGTCCGTCCTTCGCCCTTTTTTAATGTTACGATTGCTGTTCCCATCATTTTCCCTCTTTACTGCGATTTCTTATTATTATCTATTTACTTTACCATTGCCATGAATGGGAATCAAGAATATTTTTCGCCGGATGAATAATTTGTCCACCCCACGGCATAATATATCTATGAAGAAAAATTTTATTCTTTGTGGTCTGGCGGGTTGGTGTATGGAAGTACTGTGGACCGGACTGGGCTCCATAGTGTCACGTGACCCCAAGCTGACCTGCCGGACTTCTGTGTGGATGTTTCCAATCTATGGATTGGCCGCGTTTCTGTCTCCGATCAGCAAACGGTTGAATGGCAAAAGTACATTTTATCGGGGAGGTTTATATACTCTGCTTATCTTTGCCACGGAATACACCACCGGTGCCGTTCTGAAAAAATTTCACCGCTGCCCCTGGGATTACAGCGAACAGCCTGCAAATATCCATGGATTGATCAACCTGTGCTATACGCCTCTCTGGTTTGGCGCCGGTTTGTTTTTTGAAAAAATGTTATCGAGAAATTAAGAAATGGCGGACAACCGCCATTTCTGCTATAAAGAACTTAAATTCAACCGGGCATTTAATTTAGGATAGATCCGCTCCTTAAACCATGGTTCCGAAGAAGCCTCCACAGCCTCTTTCAGTCCGAACCAGGCCACACCGCTGTTTTCATCCGGTTTCATATGAAGACTGTCGGCCTCGGAAGCTTCCAGAAGATAGGTCACATTCAAATGCAAATGGGAGGATACATATTTCCCCCGCTTTACATGACCGTCCACCGTCAGCACCTCCAGAGAATAGATTTCCTCCGTCACCGGATGGACACTCCGAATACCGCTCTCCTCCTGAACTTCCCGCAGCGCTACAGCCAGCAGATCCTCTTCGCCGTCCGCATGCCCTCCCATCCAGGACCATGAATGATAAATATTGTGATAAACCATCAGCACCTTCGTCCGCGCCTCATTGACGACCCATGCCGACGCCGTCATATGGACCATCGGGTTATTCCGGGTAAAGATATCCGGCTGATGTCTGAGACAATCCAATATAAATTTTTTATCCGCTTCCTCCTGCGGATTCCCGGGACAATAGGCTTCAATTTGATGTATGAACTTCATAAATTATTTCCTCCGATCTGATTTACATTTTTAATCTTCTGTCTTATAATATCTAAGTTAGACTAAAACAGAGGTGAAGCAGCATGTCGAATAAACAAAAAGGCATTTTATGTATTCTCATTTCCGCATTTTCCTTTGCGCTGATGAATTTATTTGTTCAGCTCGCCGGAGATATCAACCCCATCCAGAAAAGCTTTTTCAGAAATCTGATTGCCTTCTTATTTGCGGCCTGCATATTATTTAAAGAACACGATTTTTCATTTCAAAAATCCAATCTGAAATATCTGGTGCTCCGCTCGGCATTGGGAACGATCGGCATTTTATGCAATTATTATGCCCTCGGACATCTGCTTTTATCGGATGCTTCCATGCTGGGCAAATTATCACCCTTTGTCGTTTTAATCTGTTCCTATATCTTTTTAAAAGAAAAAATGAACGGTTTTCAGATTTTCAGCATCGTTGTCGCCTTTATCGGCAGTCTGTTCATCATCCGGCCGGGATTTTCCCTCACGGAAATGTTTCCGGCTCTGATGGGACTGATCGGCGCCATCGCCGCCGGTTCGGCATATACCACGGTGCGTTATCTCGGACTTCGCGGAGAGAGAGGCCCCTTTATTGTCTTCTTCTTTTCCGCATTTTCCTGCATTGTCGTTCTTCCTTATATTCTGTTGAATTATGAGCCGATGACACTGAAACAGCTCGGCACCCTGCTCCTCGCCGGTGTCGCCGCATCGGGCGGCCAATTTGGTGTAACCTATGCTTACAAATTTGCCCCGGCCCGGGATATCTCTATCTATGATTATACCCAGGTTATTTTTGCGGCAGTCCTCGGCTTTGCTGTCTTTGGCGAACTGCCGGACGGCCTGAGTCTGATCGGCTATATCATCATCTGCGGGATTTCCCTCTTGATGTATATGTATAATATGGGTTATTTAAAAATACGAAAGGATGCAAAACACCATGAATAAGACAAAAAATACTTTTCTGCTCTTTTTAACGGCCTTTATCTGGGGCGTTGCCTTTGTCGCCCAGAGTGTGGGGATGGACTATGTCGGTCCCTGGACCTTTAATGCTTCCCGGTTTATCATCGGCGCTGTTTTTCTCATTCCCTGCATTGCATTTCTTGATGCGCTGAAAAAAAAGGAAGCAGCCTCCTCCGGGATCTCCTCGGAAGAATCCGCACCGAAGGATACAAAGACACTCCTGATCGGCGGCCTGTGCTGCGGCATCGCCATTGCCGTTGCAAGCACTCTGCAGCAATATGGCATATCGATGACAACCGTCGGAAAAGCCGGCTTCATCACGGCCCTTTATATTGTGATCGTGCCTATTCTCGGCATCTTCCTCAAAAAAAAGCCGCGCCTTATCATCTGGGTGAGCGTCGTTTTAGCCCTGGCCGGACTGTACTTTCTCTGTATGACGGACAGTCTCAGTTTCAGCAAGGGCGATACCATGGTACTTTTATGTGCCCTGGTTTTTTCCTTACATATTTTGATCATCGACTATTTCTCCCCGAAGGTAGACGGAGTCCGCATGTCCTGCATCCAATTTTTTGTTGCCAGTATCATCTGCGGTATCCCGGCGCTGATTCTGGAACACCCTCAATTTTCATCACTTGTCGCGGCATGGGCGCCGATTCTCTATGCAGGGATTCTTTCCTGCGGCGTTGCCTATACGCTTCAGATTGTTGCCCAGAAAAATTATGATCCGACAATCGCTTCGCTCATTCTGAGCCTGGAATCCGTATTCAGTGTTCTGGCCGGATGGGTCATTTTACATCAGGCCCTTTCCCCAAGGGAAATTTTAGGCTGTGTGCTCGTATTTATTGCCATTATTCTGGTTCAATTGCCGGAAAAGGAAAAATCTAGTCAAAAATAAATATCTGTTCAATCGGTGCGGCGACAGCCCTGGAAATATCAACGGCCAGTCTGAGAGACGGATTATACTGGGCCTTTTCCAGGCGCATGATCGTTTCCCGCCGCACTCCGACTTTTTCCGCCAGCTGTTCCTGGGTCAATCCCGCCTGCTGGCGGTATTTTTTTAAACGACATACAAATTCGGCCATGATCAATTCCCCTCATCTTCCCAGTTTATCGAATCCATCTGATCATAGCGGTATAATAAATATTCATTCAAAAAAGTCACCAAACCGCAGATCAGCGAAATGCCCGAAATCAGCAGAACAGCCGCAATGTCTGCACTCACCCGGTTCCCCGCCATTCCCACAAGAATAACCAGAAGAAAGGTCAATCGATAACCCACTCTCAGGGCTTTCAGCTCCGCTTCTCTCCGATTCTTCAAAAAACGCTCATCCGCCAGAATATTCGACATTTTCCCCTCATAAAAGAAGCCGAAAAACCCAAAAAATACAAAAAATACAAAGGGGAAGATCAGGCCCTGTGACAGGTAGGTCCCTATTCCCGCAAAACCGGCAAATCCAAAAAAGCCCAGATAACCCAGCTTTGGACTGATTTTCCGGGTCCGCCCTGTCCGTCTGCCTTCCCGCTTCACAACCATTCCATGAACAATGATGGCTGCTGCCAGGTAAAATACATACAATACCGTTATAATTAAAGCCAGGATCATTGGTATATCTTTTACCTGAAATTGATAGCTGCCAAAATCCATCGGATAAACCAAGCGGCCCTCATTGAAATTTAATGAATATGCCGTCGCCGCAGCGACACACACAGCACATAATACCCCAAAAATGATCAGCCATTTTAAATGTTTCTTCGACATAAGTGCTTTCTCCCTTCCCACTTAAAAAGTGATATATTTATCTCTTTTATTGAGACAAATATATCACTTCTTTTTCTCTCTGTCAACACACTTTTTGTGATCAATGCCCTGTATATATTTCTAACAGCCAATATCCGCCAGCACGTCCTTCAGCGTTTCCGCGGATTCCTTGAGTTTTTTCTGCTCCTCTTCATCCAGTTCGATCGGAATCAGACTCTCCAAACCGTCTTTACCGACAATCGCCGGCATACTTAAAACCACATCGTCAATGCCATACTCTCCGTGCATCTGTCCGGAAACAGGCAAAATGGATTTTTCGTCCCGGACAATGGCCTCGCAGATCCGCCGCACCGACATGGCAATTCCATAATAGGTCGCCTTCTTCTTTTCAATGATCTCATAGGCGCTGTTCTTCACCGTATCGGCAATCCGGGCCGCCGCCTTTTCATACTTATGTCTGCCCCGCATTTCATAAAAATTCCGCAGAGGCACGCCGGAAACATTGGCGCTGCTCCATGCCGCAATCTCACTGTCTCCATGCTCACCGATAATAAATGCATGGACACTCCGGCTGTCCACCCCAAGATATTCGCCAATTTCGTATTTCAATCGGGAAGTATCCAAAACTGTCCCCGACCCGATCACCCGGTTTTCCGGGAAACCGCTGATTTTCAGCGCCGCGTAGGTTAAAATATCCACCGGGTTGGACACGATCAATAAAATCCCCTGACAATCCCGATTTGAAATCTCCGGAATGATCTTCCGAAGGATCGCCACATTTTTATGCACCAAATCCAGACGGGTCTCCTCCGGCTTCTGATTGGCGCCTGCCGTAATAATAATAATGGCCGCATCCACTATATCATCATAACTGCCCGCATAAATTTTCATTGGACGTCCGAAGGGCAGCCCATGACTGATATCCATAGCTTCCCCCTCTGCTCTGTCCGTGTCCGCATCAATCAATACCATCTCCGAAAACAGGCCGCTCTGCATCAATGCAAAAGCCGAAGCCGAACCGACAAATCCGCAGCCAATCATGGCAACTTTCCTTAAATTCACTTCCTGACAATTCTTTTCCATGTAAAAACCTCCTGTCTTTTGGTATTTTATACGAAAAAAGCGAAATCTATTCTTTTCAGGAACAGATTCCGCCATCTTATCTTTTGTATTTTATTTTCCTATTTCTCCAGCAATCTCAGATATTTTTCCCACTGCTCTTTCGGCACCTTCAGAGCCTCCATCGTTTTCTGCGCCGACCAGCCGGTACTCTCCATCAGGTTTTTGATTGATGCAAGCCGTTCCTCTTCCACACCGGTTTTTCGGCCCTGACTCAAACCCTGACTTAGTCCCTGACTCAAACCTTCTGCACGTGCATCTTCCAGTTCTTCCCACAAACGCATATACTTTACACCCACTTCCTGACTGCTCTTGAGCATATCCATCTGTTCCGCAAGCTTCTGTACACGTGAATCCCGGATATTTTTCCCATATTGCTCCGGGTTCTCCGCATAATGAAGAAATTCAACAAGACCCGGTGACACTTCATCATCATTCCTGCCATGAGTATTTAAAAAGATTCGCACAGCCCCGTCATTCAGCGAAAGCCCCGGAACTTCATCGCAGGACATTCTAAATGTGTACATATACTTATCCTGTCCAAACAAATCAAAAGGCGCAATAAATATAACATAAACATCGTTCATCTTGCCAAAGTCCCAGTCTCCCGGCTGCAAAAGATTCACATCAATGGCCGACTGATACAATCGACTCCGCCGCAACAGGAATCGTTTTCCCTTATTCTCCTTTTGGGCTTCCGCATCATAGATCGTCCCCTGCTCATCGACAGCCAGCACATCCAGCCGCACGGCTCGAGAATCAAAATAAGGCTCCTGGGTCTGCTCCGCAGCACTGAAATGAATTGGCGGAATCTCCCGGTCATCAAAAATAATGGACAGGATATTCCGGCTGATATCTGAATCACTCATGGCCGTGTCAAAAAGGAATCGGTCCAACAAAGTCAACTCCTTTAATGGTTTGCGCACTTTTTTCTGCTCTTCTCTGTTTTTCAATAATCTTCCTCCTCTATGGTAACACAAATCTCTATATATCACAAGAACAGGTTACCATAAAAGGGTTGTGAATTCTGTCAAACCCTGCTGTCGAATCTATGTTTTTTATCGACAAGAATTTTATCTGTAAGTATCATTGCACAAATATTTTAAAATCGCTGTGCTGACCTTCTGCGCATAGGCCTCCGGTCTCTCCTGCATGCCTCCCTCAATCCAATGACGAAGCAGCAAAATAAAACCGCCCACAGAGTAGTAAGCAAAAAAGCGCATATCCTCTTGTCCTTCCTCCCTTTCACAGCCCATACGCGTTTTAACAATATCCTCCGATACACGGCTGATCTCACCATAAATGATTTCACTCAAACCGCGCTGGTGCATAAGCAGAAGAATCTCCCTGTAAGAATACCAGAATTCAAAGTAACCCTTTGCAATCTGATTTAAATCATACCGGTCAAGCACCGGATAGCTGTCTTTATACTCCCGGCACAATTTGTCAAACCAGACGTGAAGCACCTCTTCCTTGCCTGTATATAACCGGTAAAATGTTCTCCGGCCCGCATACGCCTTTTTCATCTGAGAGGGCGTATCGATTATTCCGAATTGAACTTTATCCATAAAGCCATGATGGCTATGCTCCGCCGCAGAATAATGCCGATTCTTACTGGTTCCACCTGTTCTAATCTCATTATTTTCCTGCTAAAAACGACGAAATCGCTCATAACGTTCCCCGGCAATATCCTCCGGTGATACCCCATCATAATGTTTGAAAAAATCAGTCATTGCCCGCTTCATAGCTTCTGCTATGGCTTTTCCCGTATTCACATGCACCGGTTCCTTTTCCTCAAATACCCGGTCAACGATGCCCAGCGCTTTCAAATGCTCCGATGTCATCTTCATAACCTCTGCCGCCTCGTCGGCCCGTTTGCCGTCCTTCCACAAAATTGCGGCAAACCCTTCCGGCGAAAGAACGGAATAGACAGAATTTTCCAAACACCAAACCTGATTGCCCACGGCCATAGCCAAGGCGCCGCCGCTGCCTCCTTCGCCGATAACTACGGATAAAACGGGCACAGTCAGGCCCGACATTTCCATAAGATTTCGTGCAATGGCTTCCCCCTGTCCACGCTCCTCCGCTTCTATACCGCAAAAAGCGCCGGAAGTGTCCACAAAACAGACAATCGGCCGCCGAAATTTCTCAGCCTGACGCATCAGACGCAATGCCTTGCGATAGCCCTCGGGATTCGGCATGCCAAAGTTTCTTTCCACCTGTTCTTTCAAATTACGACCCTTTTGCTGACCGATCACTGTCACGGGTCTCCCTTCAAGAAAGCCAATGCCTCCCACGATGGCCGGATCGTCTTTCACATGCCGGTCGCCATGAAATTCCATAAAATCATCAAAAATTTCTTCAATATAATAAAGGCTTGTCGGACGGTCCATTTCTCTGGCAATCCGAACCCGATCCCACGCTGTCAATTTCATATTTATTTTGCCTCCCGTCTCAGCGGCTGATGTGCCCGGATAAGCTGAAAAAGACGCTGTTTCAAGTCCTTCCGCTCCACGATTTGGTCGATAAAGCCATGCTCCAGCATAAATTCTGCCCTCTGAAAGCCTTCCGGCAGCTTTTGCCCGATGGTTTGCTCAATCACCCGTTGACCCGCAAAACCGATAAGCGCTCCCGGTTCCGCGAGAATGACATCTCCAAGCATGGCAAAGCTGGCTGTCACGCCGCCGGTGGTGGGATCCGTTATCACGGTAAAATAGGGCAGTCCGGCCCGTCCATGGGCTTCCACGGCTGCCGAAGTCTTTGCCATCTGCATTAAAGATAAAATGCCTTCCTGCATCCGGGCGCCGCCCGAGCAGGTGAAAATAATTACCGGCAGTTTTAAACGGGTGGCCGTCTCAATTGCCCTGGTAATCTTTTCACCGACAACCGTGCCCATGCTTCCCATCATAAATCCGGAATCCATAACGGCAAGTATCGCCTGCTCGCCATGAATCCTGCAGGCCCCATAAACAACACTTTCATTCAATCCGGTAGCTTTCCGCATTTTCTCAAGCTTTATTTCATATTCCGGAAAATTCAGGGGATTGGCCTCTTCCATCACTTCATCCATTTCCGTAAAACTGCCCGCATCGGCAATCTGCTCAATACGTTTCCGGGCTGAGATACGCTGATGATGCCGGCATTCCTGACATACATAAAGGTTTTTTTCCAAGTCTCTGTCATATAAAATCGCACCGCATTTCTCACATTTTTTCCACAGCCCCTCTGGGACATTGGGATGCCCGGAAATTTCCGGCTGTTCTAACTCCTTTTCTGTTACCAACGCATCCTGCCGGATACTCTGCTGCCGATTGGACAAGGTGATATAGGTCGTCTTCTTAAACATACTGTTTAGCTTTGACATCCGTCATCAACCCCTTCTGCTATTTCTATGTCTCTATCAATTATCTTTTCATTTTCCATCTCTTCAATAAAATCCGTGCTGAAATTACCGCTCTGGAATTTTCTGTGATTCATAATCTCCATCTGAAAATCTATATTTGTATCAATACCGTCTACAATAAATTCACTCAAGGCACTTTTCATTTTTTTGATCGCCTCATTTCTGGATTTGCCAAGGACAATTAGTTTGGCAATCATGGAATCGTAATAGGGCGGAATCGTATATCCGGCATAAACCGCTGTGTCCACCCGGATTCCCTTTCCTCCCGGCAAATGAAGATGCTCGATTTTTCCCGGAGACGGGCGGAAGTTCTGAACCGGATTCTCTGCATTAATCCGACATTCAATGGCATGACCTTTGAATTCGATATCCTCCTGCCGTATATTTAAAGGCTCTCCGGAAGCAATTCGAATCTGGCTTTTAATCAAATCTACATTCGTCACAAATTCAGTCACCGGATGTTCTACCTGAATTCTTGTATTCATCTCCATAAAATAATAGTTCTTATGTTTATCCAACAGAAATTCAATCGTCCCCGCACTTTCGTAGCCGACAGCTTTTGCCGCCCGAATGGCTGTCTGTCCCATTTTCTCCCGAAGTACCTCATCGATTGCCAGTGACGGTGATTCCTCCAAAACCTTCTGATGGCGTCTCTGAATCGAACAATCTCTCTCCCCAAGATGAATGACATTTCCATAGGCATCGCCCAGAATCTGAAATTCAATATGTCTCGGCGATTCAATATATTTTTCAATATACATCGCATCATCATCAAAATTGCTGACGGACTCCATCTGTGCCGTTTGAAAGTTCTCTTCAAAATCTTCCGGTCCCCGGGAAATCCGCATACCTTTTCCACCACCGCCGGAAGATGCCTTAATCATCACCGGATATCCCATATCGTCCGCCGTTTTTTTTGCTTCTCCTGCTCGATAGACCGGATCCTTTGTTCCCGGAACCACCGGAACTCCGGCTTCCATCATTGTTTTTCGGGCCTCCGATTTATTACCCATTTGATGAATCAATTCTGGAGAAGGTCCGATAAACGTAATATGACATTGGCGGCACACTTCTGCAAACCGGGCATTTTCCGACAAAAACCCAAAACCGGGATGAATCGCATCGGCGCCGCTGATCACCGTCGCGCTGATCATATTTTCCATATTCAGATAACTGTCTTTTGAGGCTGCCGGTCCAATGCACACAGCTTCATCCGCCAACTGGACATGCAATGCCGTTTCATCTGCCTTAGAGTATACCGCCACCGTCTCAATACCCATTTCCCGGCAGGCACGGATAATGCGAACAGCGATTTCACCCCGGTTGGCAATCAATACTTTATTTATCAAGCCTGTCACCTCATTCACTAATCATAAATGTCATTTCACCTTCTGCCGCCAAACCATCGTCCGTATATGCTTTCCCGGAAACAACGGCCACAGGGCCCCTCCGTTTCAGTACGTCAATCTCCATACGGAGCAGGCATCCCGGAATCACCTTTTTGCGGAATTTTGCTTTATTGATCCCACCGAAATAACCGATCTTTCCCCGCATTTCTTCTTTATTCAGAAGAAGTACCGCTGTTGTCTGAGCCATGGCTTCAATCATCAAAACCCCCGGCATTACCGGCTCCGCCGGAAAGTGTCCCACAAAAAAGGGCTCATTATAAGTGACTCCCTTATAACCCACAGCGCGCTTCTCCTCTTCCAGGATTTCCACCCTGTCGACAAGCAGCATCGGCTGTCTGTGAGGAATAATTTTCATAATATCTTTGATTTTTAATATCATACCACGCCTCTATTTCTGTACATAGATCAGGGGCTGTCCGTATTCAACCCCGTCCCCATCCTCCACACAAATTTCCGTCACAATGCCGGATACATCACTTTCAATTTCATTCATCAGCTTCATTGCCTCCACGATGCCGATGACCTGTCCGACTTCAATCCTGTCGCCGATTTTCACAAAAGGTTCCGCTTCAGGCCCCGAAGCCGCATAGAAAACACCGACAATCGGAGAAATGATCGGAGTCCCCTTTATTTCTTTCGCCGCTGTGTCCTCTTTCTCTGCCGAAATTTGTTTTTCAGCCCGGTGAATATCCTCTGAAATGGCCAAGCCATCTGCCGCCCGTTCTTTTTCAGAAACCTGCAATATTTTTGGTGATTTCTTTCCAAGATGAATCTTCAGATGGCCCTCTTCATAATCAAATTCTGTCAGCCCTGAAGATGCAACTGTTTCAACAAGGCGCATGATCTGTTCAAACTCCATAGACTCAGGCCTCCTTGAACTTTTTTACCGCCAGCGTTGCATTGTGTCCGCCAAATCCAAGAGAATTCGATAAAGCCACTTCGACATTACCGTGGATTCCACAGCCCGGCACATAGTTTAAATCGCACTCCTCATCGGGGACCTTCAGTCCGACTGTCGGATGAATATAGCCTTCTTCAATTGATTTTACACAGGTAATAAATTCAACTGCCCCGGCGGCCCCGAGCAAATGCCCGATCATTGATTTTGTCGAACTGATCGGTACATGATAAGCCGCTTCGCCAAAGGCCCGTTTGATCGCCCGCGTCTCAAACAGATCATTATGATGCGTACTGGTTCCATGGGCATTAATATAACTCACTTCTTCCGGTTTCACTCCGGCCTCTTTCATGGCAAGCTCCATAGCCTTCGCCGCTCCGCTGCCGTCCTCACATGGGGATGTGATATGAAATGCATCGGATGTCGCGCCGTACCCGGCCACTTCCGCCAAAATTTCAGCCCCCCGGGCTTTAGCATGAGAAAGGCTTTCCAAAACGACAACTCCGGCGCCCTCACCCATCACAAAGCCGCTGCGTTCCTTATCAAAGGGAATAGACGCTCTCTCCGGGTCAGAGGATGAGGTCAATGCGGTCAATGATGCAAAGCCCGCAATTCCGATCGGACAGATCGCCGCCTCCGTACCACCGGCCAGCATCACGTCAGCCTCGCCGGCCTGAATACTCCGATAGGCCTCGCCAATGGAATGGCTTCCCGTTGCACAGGCTGTCACCACATTCAAGGATTTTCCGCGGCAGCCAAAGGCTATCGAAACATTTCCGGCAGCCATATTGGAGATCATCATCGGAATCAGCAGAGGGCCAACTCTGCCCGGGCCCTTTTCCAGCAACCGCTTTTCCTCCTTTTCCATTGCCTGAAGACTGCCAACGCTGGAACTGACACAAACACCCACGCGAAACGGATTCTCCCTTTCCATATCCAATCCGGCATTTTCGACAGCTTCCTTCGAAGCAGCCACGGCGTACTGACTGAAAAGCTCCATACGCCGCGCTGTTCTTTTATCCATATAATCAGCGGCATTGAAATTCTTCACCTCGGCAGCCAATGACGTTTTAAAATCCGAAGTATCAAATGCAGTAATTTTCCCGAATCCGGTTTTTCCTGCTTTCACACTGTTCCAAAAATCTTCGACATTATTTCCAACAGGTGTGATCGCACCCATTCCTGTAACTACAACTCTTTCTTTCATATCCAACTCTCCTCACATGCTTATGCCGCCGTCAACAGCAAGCACCTGTCCCGTAATATACCGCGCCTCATCCGATGCCAAAAAGCATGCGGCATGGGCAATATCCTCCACAGTTCCAAAACTGCCTAAAGAAATTGCCGAAAGTATCTTTTTCTTTAATTCTTCATTTAATCCACCCGTCATATCTGTCCGGATGAATCCCGGCGCAATGGCATTGACTGTAATTCCCCGACTGCCGAGTTCCTTTGCGGCAGACCTGGTCAAACCGATAATTCCCGCCTTGGAAGCCGCATAATTCGCCTGCCCCGCATTGCCATAAATACCGACAACCGAAGACATATTGATAATCCGCCCATATCTTTGTCTCAACATTTGACGTGCAGCAGTCTGAATACAGTTGAATGTACCTTTTAAATTAATATCAATGACTTCATCAAAATCATTTTCCCTCATACGCATCAGCAAACCATCCTTGACAATACCCGCATTATTCACAAGGATATCCAGCCGACCATAGTGCTGAATAATATCTCCCATCATTGCTTTGACACTGTTATGATCTGATACATCACAACAGAAAATATCTGCTTTGCCGCCGTTTCTCCAAATACCCGATTGGACCTGTTTGGCCGCCGCCTCGGAATGGCTGTAATTAATAATGACCGTTGCTCCCCGGGATGCCATTTTTTCTGCAATGGCGGCCCCAATGCCCTTACCGCCGCCGGTAATCAATACAACTCTATCCTTTAACATAACAACGCCTCCATTTTTTCCAAATCTTTGACAGTTTCTATCGATATACACGAAAGTTTACGATCTATCCGCTTTGCGAACCCGGAAAGAGTTTTCCCCGGACCGATTTCCACAAAAGTTTCCACTCCCATAGCCGTCATTACCTTCATATCCTGCTGCCACCGCACGGATTCGGAAACCTGTCGAACAAGCAATGGCGCAATCCTCTCTTTTTCCCGGATAAGTTCCCCGATCGTATTGGAAACATAGGGAATCGGCGAGTCTATCCATTGAACCTTTTCAAGTTCCGGCGCCAGACGGTCTCCCGCTTCCTTTAATAAAGATGAATGAAAAGGGCCGCTGACCTTCAAAACAGCGACTCGTTTTGCTCCGGCCGCTTTCATAGCTTCACATACCCGGACTACAGCCTCCGTTTCCCCGGAAATAACCGTCTGTCCCGGACAATTGTCGTTAGCAATCTCCACAATTCCTGTTGTTTCCATACATATTTTCTGGATAATTTTCAGATTTAATCCCAAAATTGCCGCCATAGAACCGCCCGTCGGCACGGCTTCCTGCATATACTGTCCCCGCTTATCGATTATTCGTATGGCATCTTCCTCAGACATCTTTCCCGCTGCTGTCAGGGCCGCATATTCTCCAAGACTCAAGCCTGCAGTCACCACCGGAACAATTCCCATTTCTTCCACAGCTTTCAACATTGCGATTTCTGTCGTCAACAAACCGATCTGGGTATATCGGGTAATATCTAATTTATTATTTTCTTCAAAACAAAGGCTGCATACATCCATATCCAGCCAGCATCCTGCCTGATCATAGATAATCCTGCTGACCGGAAAAGTATCATAAAAATCTTTACCCATGCCAACCTTTTGAGCTCCCTGCCCCGGAAAAATCAATGCGATTTTTTTCATTTCTCTTACCTCGAAAAAATAATTTGATATTCAAAATATATATTTAAGGAAAGGGCCGCCGCATCCGCAGCGACCTCATCCTTCATTCATTATTTAAATCGATCCGCCTTCGCCAACATTACCGTCAATGCTTCATCCATCATTTCCTCAATGATCTCCCGGCACGTCTGACGTTTATTTATAAGCCCGGCAATCTGTCCGGCCATAAAAGAGCCCTCCTCCAAATCGCCATCCACCACCGCCCGGCGAAGCGACCCCAGCGTCAGCAACTCCAAAGTTTCCGCAGAAACTCCTTCCGCCTCCAATTTCAAATACTTCCGGGTCATTGGATTTCTGAGCAAACGCACCGGGTGCCCTGTGGAACGACCTGTTACCTGAGTATCGATATCCTTCGCCTTTGCCACTTTTTCCTTATAATTTTCATGAATCCTGGTTTCATCAGCCAAAAGGAAACGGGTGCCCACCTGTACGCCCTCGGCGCCAAGCATAAACGCTGCGGCCACACCCCGGCCATCGCCGATACCGCCTGCAGCCAATACCGGAATATCCACTGCCTGAACAACCTGAGGAACCAGTGACATCGTCGTCTGCTCGCCGATATGCCCGCCCGACTCACAGCCTTCAGCAACCAGCGCGTCGGCTCCATATTTTGCCATGCGTCTGGCTAACCCTACAGAAGCTACTACAGGAATAATCTTAATTTCTGCCTCTTTCCACATAGGAAAATATTTCTCCGGATTGCCGGCCCCGGTCGTTACCACCGAAACCTGTTCTTCAACCAGCATTTTAGCAATCGCTTCCGCTTCCGGATTCATCAGCATGACATTCACCCCAAAAGGCTTATCCGTAAACTGCTTCGCCTTATGAACTTCTTCCCGAATATATTCACAAGGCGCGCCGCCCGATGCAATGATTCCAAGGCCGCCCGCATTCGAAACTGCCGCGGCCAGCGTATGCTCCGCCACCCAGGCCATGCCGCCCTGAAAAATCGGATATTCTATATGCAATAACTCCGTAATTGCCGTTTTCATCTTAATCCTCAACACCCTGCGCTTTCAAAAAATCAATAATATCCTGAACCGTTGCAATTTTTTCAGTATCCTCCTCCTCAATCTTTACGTCAAAGGCATCCTCGACAGCCATGACAAGCTCAACAAAATCCAAAGAATCTGCTTCCAAATCCTTAACAAGAGAAGTCTTCGGCCCAATGATATTTTCATCAACGGATAACTGGTCTGCAATGATCTTTCTAATTTTTTCTAACATAGATAATCTCCTCTGTCTTTCATTTTTTATTTGATATTTTAATATTTTGATATTCAAATTATATCACTAAAATAAAATTTGTCAACACAGAAATAGGGAAAATCGGCTAATGCCGATTTCTACCCATTAAAAAGAGAAATAGAGATACCCTGCAGAAATGCGTGCATTACAACACTTGCATATTCTTCAGGGTATCTCTATTTCTCAGAGTATTAATT
>NZ_DBGCTU010000014.1:0-1200 GCF_048388605.1 Frisingicoccus sp.
GTTGAATCCGGTACGCGAGATCAGTGAGTCACACTCAACAAGGCGGAAAATACGTGGCCGGGGATTTCCCTTCTGGGGAGAAGGGGTGACGGTTCCAATCTCGATAAATCCGAACCCTAAATCGGCAAGTTCATCAAAAGCCTCGGCCGTTTTATCAAAACCGGCCGATAACCCGATGCGGTTTTTAAAAACAAGATCATTCCATACCCAGTGTTTATCGGGATAAGCGTAAAAACGACGCACCCAATACCTGCACCAGGGCAGATGCCGGTAACCTTTGAGGCAGGACACCAACAAGGAATGTGCCTTTTCGGGATCCATTAAAAATAAAAGAGGCCGGATAATTTGTTTATACATGATCTTGCTATTCTTTTGAAATGCGATATAAAAATAGAAACTTCTTTGCGGAGATGTCATTCAATCTTTTTTATCTGTTATAATCAAAAGTTATAGGCTTCCGTTTTTTGTCCTGTCGGTGCTTTTTTTCGTACCATACCGGTTGTACGCTGCAAAGACCGTTACAGGGAGCCGTACAACGCTGGAGTGTATGACTCTTCCGACAAAAATAACGGGAAAATAATGCAACTCCCGTTTAAATCGGCTTTTAGCGGTCTGACAGGGAGTTCTCGTTCATAACCTTCTTTGCTTTTCTGCTTTAAATTTCACTTTTATTTCGTACCTTTAAACCGTATATTCACGAAAAGAGGCATAGTATGACCCAGTTGAAAATCGGCGATAAAGCCCCTCTGTTTACCGGTACCGATCAGGACGGTAAAAGCATTTCACTGTCGGATTTCCGAGGCAGGAAGGTGATTCTCTATTTTTACCCGAAAGACAACACCCCTGGATGTACCGCCGAGGCCTGCAGTTTGCGTGACGGCCGGGCCGAGTTGCAGCGAATGGGCTTTGAGGTAATCGGTGTGAGTCCCGACAGCGTGAAGTCGCACCAGGGCTTTATCGCAAAACATGGACTTAATTTCCCGCTGATCGCCGATGCGGATAAAAGTATTGCGGCCGCTTACGGAGTATGGGGTGAAAAGAAGTTTATGGGGCGTACCTATATGGGTATTTTGCGTACGACGTTTGTGATCGGCCCCGATGGCACGATAGAGAAGATTTTCGACAAGGTAAATACCAAGGACCACTTTAAACAGATCGTGGAAGCGTATCAATAGAAAATATCACAGAGATAATTATATG
>NZ_DBGCTU010000015.1:0-1102 GCF_048388605.1 Frisingicoccus sp.
CTTCGGGATGCTGTACCTGCACTACATGAATCTGACCCTGCGAAAGCGGTACGCATAAAGGGTAAGGCGCCGCTGGAAGCATACTTGCCGCGGTGGAGCTCCTCCCTGCGGGAGATATCGTCCGCATCCGCCGGCCTTTGCCGGGCAAATAAAAACCACCGCCCGATAGCTGGGTGTACGTAAAACAGTATTGCGCTAAGATTGACGAAGCGGCACGAAACCGCATGGAGCTGATCGTGCGGTCACTGGCAGAGCAAAACGGCGTGACCGAGCAACTGAAAGCCGAAAACCAAATGGAATGGGTGCGGCAGATGAACGCTTGCAAGGCGCAGGCAGAGGAGACTGTGAAAGCGGAATTGATTTATGATTGAGCGAGGAAGTCCGGGCAGAAAACTGTTCGGACTTTTCTCATATAGTCCAAAGTTGCGGTAGAACTGTTCACAAGTTTTATGGTATAATTTGAATACGAAAAGTGAGCAACAAATCTGGAATTTGTGGAGGCACATCAATGGAAACGATTTACGAAAAGTATATGGCACTTCCCATAGATAAGGGACTTTTATGTTTAGAATATGGAGATATTGCAGACCCGTATTTTTGCTATCCCGTCAACGCAAATCCAATCGGATTTGAAGGATGTATTCTGTATTGCTTTTTGCCGGAATATGGAGAAATGGTATTTGCCTGCAATCCAGAAAGTTGTGTAGACCAAAATGTATATCCATTAGCGGCAAATTTTGAAGATTTTATCCGTTTAATCTTGGCTTGTGGTACTGCTAACCCATTGGAGCAAATCGTTTGGATGGATAAAAATAAATTTGAAGAACACATGGCAAACGAAGAAAAAATACTGACCGATGAGCAGAGGACAGCGGCACAACAGCTACAGCGGGCATTAAGTTTGTTACCAATAGAAAATCCGTTTGAATATGTCAAATCCATTCAAAAAGATTTTGATGGTAGTAAAATACAATACAGTGATGAATACTATGAAGTTACCGGCATAGAGAACCCTAAAGGAACTAACACCCAAGATAAGCATTTAGTTGAATTTGAACCTGTCGTTTTTGAATTTAACCGCAAACAAGATAGCGACTAACAA
>NZ_DBGCTU010000016.1:0-1667 GCF_048388605.1 Frisingicoccus sp.
CTTGCCCTATCTGTGCCGGTATGGATATGAAGGTGATTCCGCTTTCGGAGGTTGAACCCGGCGTGACTGTGCCGCCGTTCCACCCCAACTGTCGAGGAACCACGGCCCCGGCCATTGATCCCAAGTATGCCGGTGAGAGAGCCGCCCGGAACGCCGATGGGGATGTGTACTATGTTCCCGCCAACATGAAATATGCTGATTGGGTTCAGACCTTCGTGAACGGCGGTTCCAAGGCTGGCTTGACCGTTGCAAAAGCTGTTGATATAATGAAATTGCGGGAAACTATCAAAGCAAAAGAACAGCATTTTTCTGATTTGAAAGCCGAATATGCTTCTTTGGAGGAAACGAACCAGCGGTATTATTTATCTTCTTCGGATTTTGATGATCCCAATGAAAAAGCAGAATGGCGAAAGTGGCGAAAAACGGTTGATATTAACCAAGTTCAAGCCCGTATGTCAGAATTGCGAATGAAGGATTTGCCCCTTGCAAATGCAGATTTGGCGGAAGCGAGATTCCAGCTTTTGAAGGCCCCCGGCGCTTCTGGATATACCCCGGTTTCGACTTTGAAAGAAGCTGAAGCGTATTGCAAATCTGTTCTTGGAATCAATGCTGATTTTAAGGGGCTTTCTATTGAATCGGTGAATGGGTGGAATCAGGGCCTTTCAGATATGCAAGAAGTATTTCCAGATTTGGTGCGGAAAAGATTTAATTTTGTTGGGGAATCCCATCAGAGAAACGCTATTGCCAAACAAATTGAGTTTCAACGGCAACTTGACTGGATTAAGCAAAACAATGTTTACAACTGGACGGATGCCCAATGTGAAGAATGGGCAAAGAAAAAGGCTAATTCGTTTGTTCGGAAGTATCTTTCAGTTGGAAATGAAATGGCTTCCAGTTGGTCACCCCGCCCACCGTTCGATCCTTGCCGGGGTATCTGCCTAAACCGTGGCTTCTATGCTGACTTTGAATCTGCTTCAAAGTCTATGATCCGTCAGGTAGAAATTAAGTGGCACCCGGATAGTTGTTCCACGGTGAAATCTGTGTTTGATCATGAGTTCGGCCACCAATTAGATGATTGGTTGGGGGTTGGAAAGCAGAAGAATATTCAGGCCCTATTTGATTCCAGAACCAGAGATCAAATTAAAGATGAACTTTCGGAATATGCGTGGAATAACCACAATTCAAATCGCTATTCTGAAATGATCGCTGAAGGTTGGTCAGAGTATTGTAACAACCCTAACCCCCGCCCAATGGCAATGGAAATTGGAGAAACCATAGAAAGGTTGTATGTAGAATGGGCAAAGACGAATTTTTGAAAGAAGCCCGTAAAATGGGGATGAATGAAAAGCTGATTGCTGAAATTGTGGAGGAAGTGGAAGAAGATATTGCTTCTGGCCTTCCGATTGATTGGAAAATGTATCTAATTGAACCAGTGATCAGCGATTAACCCTATATCTGATGATTTGACCACCCCGGCCTTTGGCCGGTGGTGGTTTTTTCATACCATCGCCGTTTTGGATTTGTGGGCGGTAAACAGAAATCTAAATGAAATCGTGGTTCCTAACCCACGGTAAAAAAGGATTTTGGAGGTAACAACAATGACTAAAGAAAAGCTGTTGGAATGGGGCCTGACTGAAGAACAGGCCACAAAGGTTATGGAGGGCTTG
>NZ_DBGCTU010000017.1:0-15828 GCF_048388605.1 Frisingicoccus sp.
GAGAAATAGAGATACCCTGAAGAATATGCAAGTGTTGTAATGCACGCATTTCTGCAGGGTATCTCTATTTCTCTTTTTAATGGGTAGAAATCGGCATTAGCCGATTTCCCCTTTTTTATCTTCGCTTTTAATGAACATTTTCCCGCATACTGCTTGTAATATAAGAGGGCACTTCTTCTTTCGGAATTCCCAGCACATAAGAGAACTCGTCGCAAATCATCTTTTCTGCCTCCTGAAGCATCCGTTCATCGGCCACATGAAGTTTTTTGCCCCGCTCCATAACCTTCTCTCTATGTTCCAACAGCATCTTGATCAACTGAATCAATTCAAATGTATCCGCCCGGCTGACCATATCTTTAAAATGCTCTTTTCTCTCCCTTTCGTCATCCATCCACGCTTCATGCTCTTTGGAAATTGAACGAATCTTTTCGTCAATCTCCTCCTTTGTCAGAACATACCGCATTTTTGACGTCAGCTTTTCATTTTTCAACGGAACAAACACCGTAGAATTCAAAGCATAAATAGGCTTTAAAATATAATACTCCACCATTCGGCCGCCGCAGTCTCTTTCATCAATGTCTACAACTTTGCAGACACCATTTGTTCCATACAATACCATATCATTTACCTGAAACATTCCGATTCACCTCTTTCTGTGGAAACACTCTCTGTTATTAGTATAACCCATTTTTCACAAAAATGTCATGGGCATTTTATACAAAGTTAACAACGGCAATGTTTGTATAGATTGAATAATTGACAATTTTACATGGTTTTTCTTCGTGATTATGCCTTTTAGCAACTTTTTCATCAAAAATCAAACACATAATCTCTTAAAAAGTGTATAATCTAACAAGCATAGAATATATTAGAAAGGACTGCAGATAAACAATGAATAAAACCTTTGAAAAATTAAATCCATGGCTTGAAAAGGCCTATGCCCTCAATTCCGCGCTCATTTTATTTGAGTGGGATAATGAAACCGAAGCGCCGGAACAGGCTTCCGAGCTGACAGCGAAAGCCATAGAAATACTTTCCACCGAATATTATAAGACAATCATTAATAGCGACGTCAAAAAACTGATAAAGCAGCTTTCCGAAGAAAAAAATCTGTCCGATAAAGAACAGGCCATTCTGAAAGATATAAAAAAACAGTATGACAGCATGGAACCCATACCGTCAGAAGAATATCAGGCCTATCAGGGCCTTGTTGCCAGAGCGCCGTCCATATGGGCCAAAGCCAAAGCGGCCGATGATTACTCCATGTTTGCTCCGACGTTGAAGGAGATCATCGATTATCAGAAAAAGTTTATCAAATACCGCCTGAAAGCCGGGAAAACCAAATTCAAACCTTACGATCTGCTTCTCAATGATTACGAAGAGGGCTTCACCATGAAGGAACTGGATGTCTTCTTTGAAACCCTGAAAAAAGAACTTGTTCCGCTGATTCAGGATATCGCCGCAAAAAAGGATAAAATATGCAAGGATTATAATTATAAAGCTTTTCCTGTGGAACTTCAAAAATCCTTTAACCGGAAGCTGGCAGAACATGTCGGTTTTGATTTCAAACGGGGCGTCATTAAAGAAAGTGTTCATCCTTTTACAACCAATCTGCACAATAAGGATGTCCGGATCACGACCGCCTATCACGAACATAATCTGGAAAGCGCCTTGTTCTCAACCATTCATGAGAGCGGTCATGCCATGTATGAAATGCATATAGCTGATGATCTGACGGCAACTCCGGCCGGCACCGGCACCTCCATGGGAATGCACGAGGGACAGTCCCGGCTTTTTGAAAATAATTTCGGCCGCAGCCGCGCCTTCTGGGTACCTCTGTTCCAGGAGCTGAAAGACACCTTCCCGGAGCAGTTGAGTGATGTCGATTTAGATACATTTATCCTCGGTATCAACAAATCCTCGCCAAGCCTCATCCGCACAGAAGCCGATGAGTTGACCTATTCTCTTCATATTCTTATTCGTTACGAAATTGAAAAAATGATTTTCGAAAAAGATGTGGATGTAGATAAACTTCCGGAAATATGGGCTGAAAAATATAAAGAATACTTAGGCGTGACCCCGGAAAAAGATTCCGAGGGAATCCTCCAGGATATCCACTGGGCCTGCGGAAACTTCGGTTATTTTCCGTCTTATGCCCTCGGCACAGCCATTGCCGCTCAGATTTACGCCCATTTAAAACAGGCCATTCCTTTAGATGACTATCTGGAAGCCGGAAACTTCCAGCCAATCAACGAATATCTGAAAGAACATATTCACCGATTCGGCAAAACAAAAACAACCAACGAGATTCTTAACGATATGATGGGTGAAGAATTCAACCCTCAATATTACGTGGACTACCTCAAAGAAAAATACGGTAATTTATATAGGGATTTATAAAACAGAATGTTCATGCCATGTAGAAAAAATATGTAAAAATTATTTATACTTGTATATCTTGTGTATTTTGGATTTTTATCTTTTGACAGTTGGCCGCCGTTAACGGCGGCCAACAATAAATGACTATATACAGATTTGAATTATAGATGATACTTTTCCAACATCTCACAGAGCAGCGCAGAATCCTGACCTAATTTTGAAATTTTCTCAGCATCCTCTGTACCGGCCATTTCATTGATCAGACTCAGCAGCCGTTCCTGCCCTTTAATTTCGCCTTCGCGCTCTGAATCTTTAAGAAGTTCTTCAAAGGTCATATAGCGTTCCTCCCATTCTCTGTTTTTCTTTAATTCCATTATCTTTTGATGTAGTGCGGAAACCTTACCGTCTTTTACATGTTCCACATATTCATCACTGCTGTTCTCCACATAATGTAAGAAATTCACCAGTTCTGATGAAACTTCATTATCATTTTCCCCTTTTGTGCTTAAAAAAATCTTTTTCGTCTCATCACCCAAAGGAAAGTTTCTCTCCAAACATCGTTCCTCAAAAGTATAGCGATATAATTTATGTTCAAAAGGGTCGAACGTGCAAATAAAAATAACATAGCCCGGTCTCAGCATTTCAAAATTCTCCCCGGGTTTCAATGCCATTACATCCATCTCTGCCTGATGATACCGGCTTCTTTTTGGTAATTTCCTTTTATCTTTATTCTGCATCTCCAAATTGTAGCCTATCTGCAATTCATCCGCCGCATAAACATCCAAACGAATACTGCGAAAATCAGAACTAAACAATAAACTATGTTCTACATGCACTTTTACATTTGTAATCTCTTGCCCTAAGACAATTTCAATAATCATTTTACAAATTTCCGCATCCGACATAGCTGCAGAAAAAAGAAATGCGTTTTTTAAATCTAAATCTTTAAACTTCTTATGTGCCATAAAACCTCCTTATATTACATGGCACATGAACATCCTGTCCAACTTCATTATACAAATCTTCTTATTTGAATACAAGACATATTACAATATATTTTTAAACCTCGTATTCCTCCCTCTCCACATACCAGGTTTTTCCATTATCTAAACAGTAAACGCCCAGTCGGCCGCCGAAAACGCAACCACAGTCCACCGCTATATGATGATTTTTTTCAAATATTCGTCCCCTCTGCGCTCCTTCCAACCATAAAGTCGGTCTATGGCCTGTCACCAGATAGCAATCGCCAAAATAAACCTTATTATAATCCGGGGATTTAAAAATCACCTCGGACAAATCGTAAGCGTCTAAAGGTTTTCCCGGAACAAAAGGCTCAAAACTGCCATGGACCAGCACGTAATTTTTCCCGCCTGTCTGCACTTCTTCATATAATGTAAATTCTTCCAGATAATCCATTATATCCTGCCGTTCATCCGAGGAAAGTTTCCGAAATTCTTCCACAGTTGTCTGGCCCCCGTTTAAAGACCAATTCATATAACTTGTTATATCATCGGCAGATAAATAGTTTTCCGTATTTGCTTCGGTGATCTCTGCCGCAAATTTTTTGAGCACCATCAATGCCATATATTCATGATTCCCGATAATCGGAAAGACATTCCGACGGAGCATCATATCCTGAAGCACCCTTATCGGCTCCGGCCCCCGGTCCACAACATCCCCAAGAACATATAATGTATCCTCTTCGCCAAAGTGAATCATTTTCAGTGCTTTTCGGTATTCTCTATAGCAGCCGTGAATATCGCTCATCACATAATACATAATCTCCGCCTCCCATGTTTCCTGATACTTCGGTGTCTATTCAAGACACCGAAGCTCACACCAGCCTTCCGGATTGATCGTTGCCAGCACTTCCTCAAATCCGGTGAAAAAGTAGACGCAATAGTCTTCTTTATTCCGGAAGAAGCGCACCGCACATTTCAACTCACTGATGCGTTTTCGGAACTCCGGATGAATCCCGCCTGCAAGCCGAAGAACCTGCTCTTCTTCCCTGAACTGCTTCTGACCCGGCAGTTCCTGATAGTGCAGGTATAAATGCTCCGCCTCGCAGGGATTTTTACACTGACAAGCCTTAAAATAGCTGCCAAGCATCATATAAACAACATAAGCCTTTGCCAACTGGATGCTGTAACGTTTTCCGTTATTTGCTGCGTTTTTCATAGTACCTACCTCCTGAATGTGTGTAAAATCTGAATATGTGTATCATTCCTAAACGCACAAAAGCGTTGTAAAAGGGCAGAAAGATAGTGTCATCTTTCATTCCATCTACAACGCTATTTTTTAATTTTATTCTGATACATAAACATCAGAAGATTTCTAGTTCTATTCTGATAGATTAACATCAGAAGATAAGCATCATTTATATTACACCGGATTTTCTATTTTGTCAATACAATGTTTTATAAATTTTCAATACAGTTTCCCGGTTGAGTTCCGTATAATTATTGGCCATCAGCCGTCCCTGTTTTTCTATAACGATATCCGTAAATTCTTCCAGTTCGTTTTCTTTGACGCCGTAGGCCCGCAGCGGCTGCTTCTGCAGAAGCTTATTCAGCAGGGTTTCCAAAGCTTCATACACCTGAGATTCCGGACATCCGAGACATTCGGCCAGCAGTCGGTTCAAATCCTGGATGGCTCCCACCGGCTGAAGTTTCTGATAGGTCTTATAAACTTCGGTAAACAGGGCATAGTTTGCCTCGCCATGAGGCACATGGTATCTGCCGCCCAATGGAAAACTCATGGCGTGGACTGCGGCACAGCCCGCATTGCTGAACGCAATTCCGGCATAATTGCCTGCCATAAGAAAGCCCTTCATATGGCTCAGCCGAGCGTCTTCACCCTTTGCCGCGATCTCCTTAAAACCGTTTAAGATCATGCGGATCGCTTCCGTTGAATACATCCGCGAAAACGGACTGGCCTTCGGGGATGTGAAGGATTCCACCGCATGAATGAGCGCATCGATGGAACTTGTTGCAAAGAAGCGGAATGGCAGTCCTTCCAGAAGTTCCGGAATAAGAACGGCTTCATTCGCTAAAAGCGCATCATCCGCCAAACCCAGTTTTGTATTTCTGGATTCCAGGATCAAAACACCGATATTGGTCACTTCACTGCCTGTACCGCAGGTTGTCGGCACAAGAATCAATTCTTTATCCCGAACCGGAGGAAACTTTTTATCATAAAGTTCCAGCACGGGCGTCATTTTTTCCAGGGCAAACAGCTTAGCCACATCCAAAATAGCGCCTCCGCCGACAGCGATCACGCGATGATATTTATAATCGCCCACCGCCTCATGCATTTTTTCAACCATCACGTCACTCGGCTCACCCTGGATATACTGGCGGTAATCCACAACCTTCGCCTCTCCGGTCAACCCTTCAAAATAACGTTTATAAGTGCCGCCGCTGACAAACATCAGATCCCCCTGTGACAGGTTTAATTGTCCGCAAAATTCTTTGACCGTGTCACACTGTTTAATCGTCGGCACGATACGAAATTCTTTCATTCAAATCGCCTCCCGGTTTAATGTACCACTTAAAGTATTTTTTGTAAATCCCTGATATCCTTCAGCAAAACATCGGCCATTCCGATTTCATCCCGCGAACCGAAACCGTAGGTGCAGCCCGCAGTATATATTTTATGGTACTGAGCAATCTCCATATCATGAAAACGGTCCCCGACCATCAGATATTCGGAAGGATATTTTTCTTTGATCGCATGAAATATTTCATATTTCGGTTTCTGCTCATAATCACCGCTGCAGTACATACCGTCAAAATAATTATACAGCCCGAAACATTCCGAATGTAGATCCATATAAGCATGCCTGCAATTGCTCAGATAGACCAAATAATAGCCTTTATCTTTGAGATACTGCAATGTCTCCAAAGCCCCGTCATAAAGAATAGCCTCTTTATTCCGGACTTTTTCAGTCATCAGGCGGCCGATCTCTCCGGCATAAAACATTTTTTTCTCCTGAGTAAAATCCGGCTGAAATTCATCCCACATTGCCTGAACGCTGTATCCAAGCCACTTTGTAATCTCTTCATCCCTGAATTTCCGCGCCGGGACATCGCCCGCAGCTTCCATTTCCCGATAAACCTGACGGAACACATCCGTATAAATTTTCGTACTATTGTGGAGTGTCCCATCATAGTCAAAAACAATCGTTTGAATATTTTCCATCGTCAGCCTCTTTTACATCTGGCGGAAAAGATTTGCCATCTCAATAGCGCTGAGGGCACAGTCATAACCCTTGTTTCCGGCCTTTGTTCCGGCACGTTCAATGGCCTGTTCAATATTATCCGTAGTGAGAACGCCAAACATTACCGGCAGGCCGTACTGCAGCGATACGGTGGCAACTCCTTTGGATACTTCAGCACACACATAATCATAATGGGATGTGGAACCCTTGATCACAGCGCCGAGGCAGATGATCGCATCATACTTTTTGCTCTGAGCCATTTTCTGGGCAGCCACAGGAATTTCAAATGCTCCCGGAACCCATGCTACTTCAATATCATCCTCATTCATGCCATGACGAACAAGGCCGTCGATTGCGCCGCTGAGTAATTTCGAACCGATAAATTCATTAAAACGAGCTACGATAATACCTACTTTTAATCCTTCTGCTACTAATCTTCCTTCAAATGTTTTCATTTTTATATCCTCCGTTTTATCTTATTTTTTATAATTTCTGTCTGTTTTACGATTTTACTTATATGTCAGCCAATGACCCATTTTTTCCTGTTTTGTCTTCAGATAGAAAGCATCGTCCTCGCCAAGCTCCATCTGAATCGGAACACGTTCCACAATTGAAAGACCGTATCCTTCAAGGCCATATACTTTTTCCGGATTATTTGTCATAAGGCGCATTTCTTTAATACCCAGATCCACCAGAATCTGTGTGCCGATCGTATAATCACGCATATCTGCCGGAAATCCCAGTTTGATATTCGCTTCGATAGTATCATAACCCTGATCCTGGAGCTCATAGGCACGAATCTTATTGATCAGGCCAATGCCCCGGCCCTCCTGACGCATATAGAGGAGTACGCCGCGGCCTTCTGCGGCAATCCGTCTCATCGCCGCGTCATACTGCTGTCCGCAGTCACAGCGCCGGGACCCCAGAGCATCACCGGTAAGGCACTCGGAATGTACACGGCAGAGAACCGGCTTTCCGTCCCATATATCCCCTTTAACCAAAGCAACATGATGTTCGCCATTTAACTTGTTAATATATCCATAGATATCAAAATATCCGTAGCGTGTCGGCATCTTTGCCTTTGCAACACATTCAACAAAGCTCTCATGGGTTTTACGATAATGCACCAAATCTTTCACTGTGCCTATTTTAAGATGATGCTCTTCCGCAAATTTCACCAAATCCGGTGTTCGGGCCATCATACCGTCCTCTTTCATGATTTCACAGCAAAGGCCCACCGGTTTCAATCCGGCGATTTTCATCAGATCAACCGTTGCCTCCGTATGACCGCGCCGCTCAATGACACCGCCGTCTCTCGCCAGCAGCGGGAACATATGCCCCGGCCGTCTGAAATCTTCCGGTTTCGCATCATCCGCTACCGTTTTCATCGCTGTGATAGAACGCTCATAGGCGGAGATACCTGTTGTCGTCTCCACATGATCAATGGACACTGTAAAAGCAGTTTCATGGTTATCTGTATTATGAACACACATCTGATGGAGTCCCAGTTTATCCACATATTCTCTGGCCATCGGCATGCAGATCAGCCCTCTGGCGTAGGCTGCCATAAAGTTTACATTTTCCAATGTGGCAAATTCTGCGGCACAAATGACATCGCCTTCGTTTTCTCTATCCTCATCATCAATAAGAACAATATTCTTTCCGGCTTTTAAATCATCGATGATTTCCTCAATAGTATTAAATTTAAATGTTTCGCTCATCCTTTTAGTCCTTCTTTCCTTGTTTAGTAAAATCGATCAGATAAAACCATATTTTCTCAAATAGTCTTCATCAATCGTTTTTTTCACAGGTTCCTTCACTTCCTCTGACCCCTTCAGAAGTTTCTCCACATACTTGCCGATCAGATCATTCTCCAGGTTTACCCGGTCGCCGACTTTCTTTTTCAGCAGTGTAGTTTCTTCTCCCGTATGAGGAATAATGGAAACCTTGAAAACTCTATGATCCACATAAGCCACCGTCAGACTGATGCCGTCAATGGTTATGGAACCCTTCTCTATAATATATTTTAAAATGTCCGGCGCCGCTTCAACGGTCACCCAAACCGCATTGTCTTCCCGTTCCAGCGATACGACTTTTCCCGTGCCGTCCACATGGCCGCTGACGATATGCCCGCCAAGTCGATCGCAAAGCCGAAGCGCCCGCTCCAGATTCACTTTATCCCCCGGCCTTAAATCGCCAAGGTTTGTCCGCCGAATGGATTCGGCCATGACATCCGCATCAAAGGTGCCTGAGCCGAGCTTTGTCACCGTGAGACATACGCCATTGGTACAAATACTGTCGCCGAGCTTCGTCCCCTCAAGCACCTTATCGGCGGCAACGGTTAAAACCGAAGACTTTGCACCGTGCTTTATGCCCTTCAGGACTCCCATCTCTTCAATAATCCCTGTAAACACCCTGCTCACCTGTCCTTCCTGATATATCCGGTAATCTTTATGTCATCGCCGATCGTTTCTGCTTTCCAGTCCGAGATGTGCCACGCTTTACTTAAAACGTGAATACCGCGGCCCTCAACCGGGGTCTTTGCGCCCTCGCCGCCAATCAGCATCGGTGCAATATAAAATTGAACCTTATCCACAATTCCGGCTTGCAGAGCGCCCTCTGTCAAACGGCCGCCGCCTTCCAGCAGAATACTGTCAATCTGCATTTCACCCAAACGGTCCATAAGAATATTCAGATCCACATGCCCATCCGAATTTGCTTCCACTTCAAGCACCTGCGCGCCGCAGGCTTCCAGCTTCTGTTTTTTCATCTTATCGCAATTCTTCAAAGTCGCCACAACCAACGGATATTCACCGGCAGAGCTTACCAGCCTGGAATCTTCCGGAATTATCAAATGGCTGTCCACAACAATCCGCACCGGCTGTTTTCCCCCCGGAATCCGGCAATTTAACATCGGGTCATCCGCAAGCACCGTACCGATGCCGACCATAATCCCCGTCAATTCATGCCGCAGCCGCTGAACCTCTTTCCTGGATGTCTCACAGGAAATCCACTGGGATTCTCCATCCGCCGTCGCAATTTTTCCATCCAGCGATATGGCCGCTTTCAAAACAACAAAAGGCCGTTTTGAAACGATATATTTCATAAACACTTCATTTAATGCAGCGGATCTCTCCGCCAGAATTCCGGTAACTGCCGGAATCCCCGCATTGCGGATCTTTTCAATCCCGCGGCCCGCCACAAGGGGATTCGGATCCAACGCACCGACAACCACCCGGCCGATTCCTTTTTCCACAATCTTATCCGCACATGGCGGTGTCTTGCCATAATGGGAACATGGCTCCAGCGTCACATACATGGTTGCCCCGGTCACATCTTCCCCGTTTTCCTCCGCATTTCTGAAAGCATTGACCTCCGCATGACCTTCTCCGGCCCGAATATGATAGCCTTCTCCGATCACCCGGCCGTCCCTGACGATCACCGCTCCCACCATTGGATTTGGCGTTGTCGTTCCCCGGCCTCTGGCTGCCAGCGAAAGCGCCCGTTCCATATACATTTCATCAATTTTTCTCTGTTCTTCCGGATAACTGCTTGTCATCTCCACATACGCCTTCTTTCTCCGGTATATTTTTTTTTAAAATATAAAAACCACATGCCGGTTTCAGGGCTGTGGTTCATTCTGCATAGACCATATTTTGTCCGCCCGGTTTTTCACATCCACATGCACCCATGGAAAGCTGAAAAAAGCTCTGGAATATATCATTCCAGAGCATAGCAAACAAAACTGTATCCATCATTCACTTCTTTCATCCAGACTATACTGTCGGCTTCGGAATTTCACCGAATCGGCCTTTCGGCTCGTGGGCTATACCACCGGTAGGGACTTGCACCCTGCCCTGAAGTTCTTATTCAATTTACGCTATCTATAATAATCCTTTTTATATATAATGTCAAGCCCTTTGCTGATAATCCAGTACCGCTGAAAGCTGTTCCATCTTTTCTTTGATTTCTTTACGGGTCATACTTTCAGATACACTCAGATCTCCAAAGACAGCGCCGTTCCGCCGTCCCCCATCCAGGAAAAAGCAATCCATGCTTGTACATTTGCGATAATCAATATTTGTATTTTTCGGAAGAATCATCCCGGTAATCGGTGTGATATGATATTGACCATCGACAATGCTCTCAATAAAGTCAAAATAGATAAACTTCATCTTCTCATTAAGATAAGCATACTGACGCTTATAGATACTGGAAACTTCGATAAAATCCGGCTGAGAAACAGCCATAAAGGACGGATAACTGCCTCGCCACCCATGGTCCGCAAAAACTTTCTGAAGCTTCTCCCGGATATAGGAACGGAAATTGATCATATCTCGGTTGCTCTCATATAACCCCTGCTGATCCCGCCCGCACTCTTCCAGAAGATGATTCAATGTCTTAAACAAAATATTCCCTTTGAGGGAGCGCATCGTATACAATAATTCCTGAACCAGTTCCCGATCATTACATTCCCGCTTCAAAAAATAATCCGCCAGACGTCTTAACCCCAGACTGGCAAAAAATTCCGCACCTCGATGCATTTTTGCCGAATCCAGCGTCCATTCCACCTGATCCGAATCATATAAAACCGTCGACTTGCCAAAACCGATTTTCGTTGTCGGCAATAAATAAAGATGAAAATAAGGGCGCAGGAACTCAAAAATCTGCAGGGCTTTCTGCTCATGAATGTTAAGATATTTTTCTCCCAGAACCTGTTTCTTCTGTTCAATAGCTTCCAATGTCTCATTCAAAAGATTCCATGGCAGTCCAACCGTATCCGCTTTTATTTTCAACATATGTACCTGATAATTCCAAAGACGCACACCGCCCCGCAGAGATGAAAAAGAAAACGCGCTTTCCTTCGGCGCCTGTCCCTCGCCGGAGGCCAGACGATTGATAAAGCTGAGTCGATACCGCCCATCTTCCAGGCGTTCGCCCCGCAGATTTTCCATAAAAATTTCTTTTGGATGACGCCCATCTTCAATGAGAACATCCTGAAACTCTGCAGTGATCGCAAACCCCTGACTCATCTGGACATTCACTGAAAAATTCCGATCCTTAATTTTATAAGGAATCTTCCGCTTTCCAACCAGCTCCCGATAAAAAGCCAACAGTACTCTCTGCTCTTCCGTATGAAATTGTTGAACGAACTGATGAAATTCTTCATCCACAAAGTCATAATTTGACATAAAAAGCCCCTTACTCTAAAATCTAGCTAACCTTTACTATTTTAGCACGACTGTTCAACGGATGCAATCATTCTTTATTCTCAAGCACAATCTTTCGCATCATTTCATCTTTCATCAACCGCTGCCAGATCTGAGCCACCGGAAGTCCGACCACATTGCTGTAATCTCCATGTATCTCCCGGATAAATACGGAACCGCGTCCCTGAATCGCATAACTCCCCGCCTTGTCCATCGGCTCCCCGGTTTGGACATATTCTCTCAGCTGTTCTTCATCCTCCGGATACATGACAACATCTGTCTTCTCATAAAACATCTGGGTCATATCCGCCGTCATCATACAAACGCCGGTATAAACCTGATGCGTCTTCCCCTGAAGAAACTGAAGCATCTTCAACGCATCCTCTTCATCCTTTGGTTTTCCCAAAATAATGTTATCCAGCGCCACAATGGTATCCGCGCCGATAACCAGCACATCCGGCTGATCCGCGCCGCCAACCTGCGCAAATATATCTCCGGCCTTATCCGCAGCCAATCCCATGACCACCTGGGCCGGACGATTTCCCCGCATATCTTCTTCTTTATGACTTGGCATAACTTCAAACTTTAATCCGATCTGTGTTAACAACTCCCGCCTTCTCGGAGATGCGGAAGCCAAAATAATTTTACTCATTTTTCACGCCTCCCGGATACAGTATACCCGGCAAAATAAATATTTTCAATATTTTTGTGACAGAATCATATCCCGCTTCACTTTCCCATCATCTCCGGCATATTGCTCCAATACATCTTCGGCATCATATTCATACGGCAGCGCGGATTTTCCCGCTCTTTAATTCCAATGGTCTCATAAAACTGCTTCCACCACTGTTCAAACTGCCGCTGACTGTCGGAAACATCGGAAATTGCTCCTTCATTCGGCGTCACATTTTCTGCGATCCACCAGCCTTTTCCGGCTTCATGAACGCAGACTTCATGCCGCCGTTCATCATAGATCATCCAGTTTTCCATCGGATATCTGTCCGCAAAATGTTCCGCTGCCAAAGGCAGCTGATGATGTTTCGGCGCAATTTTTGCAAAAAGTATACCGCTGCTCAACTCCTGAAAGCGGACAAAACCATAAAAATGATCCTTTTCCCTCATAACACCTCTTTCCAGTTTTAATATCCGCATAACCACCGGATCGGCAAGCTGTTCCGTCACCTTTCTGCCAATACGAAAACCCTTAACAAGGAAGTGATAAATTGTATCCGCCTTATCCATATGGCAGGACATCGCTGCATATTTTACCAAAAGCCAGGCATAGCCCGAAATTTTATGAATGACTGCATCGGCCACCCGCGCTGCTTTATCCACATCCGTCTCCACCGGAATAATCACGGCAAACAAGGAGGACTCCACATAGTCTCCCGCCGTTATCGTTTGATACTCATGCCCATAACGGCTCATATAAGCTGCATGGACAGCGGATAATATACCCTCCAGTGAATCTTCGCACATATAAATTCTCTGATTTTTCATACGACCGCCTCCCTCAGCGCCGGCAGAGGAATCTGCCACTGTCCCGCCTGATCATCATCAAACATGGAAAGCTGATGATAACCGGAAACAGACTCCCGCACCTCTCTCGGCAGCCGTTCATTCACAGACAGAAGATTTCGGGTGATCGAATCCTCATTAAAATTTATCCGATACATCATCTTCCCGGAACAGGTAATAAAATATACGGCACGCTTCAGAACAATTCCCATTCTTTTTAAATCGTTAAAATTCAATGTGGCATGCCGCCGGGCCTGACAGATTCTCCGCGCACCTGTCACCCCGACTCCCGGAACTCTCAGCAGCATCTCATAAGATGCCCTGTTAATCTCCACCGGAAACTGATCCAGATTCCGAAGGGCCCAGTCACATTTTGGGTCCAGCGCAATATTAAAGGAATCATGCTGCTCACTTAAAAGCTCATCAGCCCTGAACCCATAATACCGCAGCAGCCAATCCGCCTGATATAAACGATGTTCCCGCAAAAGGGGCGGCTTCGTATTCACTGCCGGAAGCAGATGATCTTCATTGACCGCCACATAAGCCGAGTAAAACACCCGGCGCAGGGCAAACTTTTTATATAAAGCTTCCGCCACCGAAATGATCTGATAATCACTCTCCGGCGTTGCTCCAACCATCACCTGAGTACTCTGTCCCGCAGGAACAAACTTCGGCGCATGATGATACACCATCAATTCTTCCTTATTTTGCAAAATTCCCTGCTGCACCTGGCGCAAAGGCTTCAGAATCATTTTTCGGTTTTTATTCGGCGCCAGCTTTTTCAGCCCCTCTGCCGTCGGCAGTTCCAGATTGCAGCTCATCCTGTCCGCATAAAATCCCGCCCGTCGAATCAATTCCTCATCGGCTCCCGGAATGGATTTCACATGAATATACCCGTAAAACTGATATTTTTCCCGCAAAAGCTGTAATGTTTCCAGCATCAGCTCCATCGTGTAATGGGGATTTTTTACCACGCCGGAACTCAGGAACAACCCCTCGATATAATTTCTGCGATAAAAACCCATCGTCAGCCGGCAGATTTCCTCCGGAGTAAATGTGGCCCGGGGCACATCATTACTCAATCGATTTTTGCAATAGGCGCAGTCATAAATACAGTCGTTGGATAAAAGTATCTTCAATAAAGAAATACACCGTCCATCGGAAGCAAAACTATGGCAGATTCCGCAGGCCCGGGAGTTTCCCATCCCGTTACCACCGTTTCTCCTGTCCACGCCCGAAGATGTACACGCCACATCATACTTGGCCGCATCCGCTAAAATTGTCAGTTTTTTCTGCATCATGTCCTCGGCTGCCAAAAATTCCATCTCTTTGCCTCCTCCTTATAGTTATTTCATATCGAATCTATATTATAAATCTATCCCTAAATTATTTTTTGATATCTTTTTCATTGCATCAGCAGTATTTAAAATTTCAAGTTGATACTCCGCAATATCTTTCAATATCTTAAAACGTTCTTCTTTTGTCTTGCCCTCACGAATCATCTGCGCATTATGAGTCTCAAGATTAGATAACACGGTCAATTCATTTACCGTCGCAAAATCCCGCATATTATTTTTATCCGCCAAATCCGGATTTACTTCCCGCCATGCTTTCGCTGTACACTGAAACACAGCTACGTTTAAAATATCCGCTTCTTCAGCATAGGCCAACCACTCTAAATCTTTACTAAAATTCCGTTTTGGAAGTATATATCGGCTTACTGCATGTGTTTGTATCAAATAATTATTTTTTGAAAGAAAACGCTTTGCATTCCATTCAATACATTCTTTACTGTTTTCCCATTCTTTCAGACGTTGAAATTCTTTAATTAAATATAATTTAAAAACAGGACTTATAGCCGAAGCAAATTCAAAAGCAATATCCTTATGTGCAAAAGTTCCGCCATATTTTCCTCGTTTCACAAATATACCTATTGCACTTGTCTTTTCTATCCATTCTGATGTGCTCAACACAAATGTGTGCAATCCCGATTGGATTTTAAAGTGGTCGAATTCGACCACTTTAAAATCCGGATTATACATTTGTTCCCAAGTCCCCAAAAATTCTAAAGTCATTCGGTTTCTCATCCAATTTTTAATAACATCAGATGCCTTCGATTGTTCTGACTTAGCCGCTGCCATGTCTGTTAAACTGATGTAATCGTCAAATTCTTTCGAAGTAACGGATATTGGAATATTTTGTACAATAATTCTATTACTTTTCTTCATAGCAAGTCCCCTTTTCCAGGAGATACCGCTTTACATTTCATACACATTTTTATTATATCATACATATGTTCTCTTTTCAAACATTTGTTCGATATTTTTTTATTTTCCACACGGAACATATATGGGACTGAATCATAGAATCTTTTCCTCCCATCACAAAAAGGGGCTGTCGGTTAATAGACAGTTCTAAACAGGGAGGTATGTGCCTCGTCCGAGTCACATACCTCCCTGAAATTTTTCTATAAAAAGAGAAAAAGATGGCTAACGACAACCA
>NZ_DBGCTU010000018.1:0-1420 GCF_048388605.1 Frisingicoccus sp.
TATGGAGACGGCAACCTTGTTTACGGCAGGCTTTGCAAACGAGATTCCGACAGGAGCTTTGTTGATGATTTCCGACAAACCTATGGAAGAAGCCGGGGTGAAAACGGAAGCCAGCGATCGCGAGGTGACCCGGAATTTTGCGAAAGAGCATGTAATGTTGGGAGTGGAAGCGCTTCGCCAGATTATTGATGGAAAGAAGACGATCCGTCACATCCGTTTCAGTTGGTAATTTTAATTGAGATCGCACACAAATATGGCAAAAAAAGAATATACATACGAGGAAATATGTCGGGATATCGTTGCAAAAAAATTCGCTCCTGTCTATATAATGATGGGTGACGAACCGTTTTTTATGGATCAGATAACAGACTTGCTACTCGAAAATGTATTGGAAGAATCCGAACGGGATTTTAACCAAATTATCATGTATGGAGCAGATACGGATGCAGCATCTATAATTAACGCTGCCCGCCGTTTCCCGATGATGTCAAAATATCAGTTAGTGGTTGTCCGGGAGGCTCAATTAATTCGTGATATCGAGCTTCTGTCGAACTATGTTAAGAACCCTTTAATGTCGACAGTTCTGGTCATCAATTATAAATATAAAAACTTAGATCGCCGCAAGGCGCTGGCTTCCGCAACAGACAAAACCGGGGTGCTGTTCGAGTCCAAAAAGATTCCCGACTACAAGATGCCGGCATTTATCGCCTCTTTTATGCAGATGCGTTCCATAGGGATAGACGGAAAGGCGTCTCAGATGCTTTCTGACTTCCTTGGAAACGATTTAAGCCGTCTGAGTAAGGAATTGGATAAGCTGGCACTGATCCTGCCTGAAAAAGGCGCAAAACGCATCACGCCGGAACTGGTGGAGCAAAATATCGGAATCAGTAAAGAGTACAATAACTTTGAACTGATAAAGGCACTTGCCATGAAAGATGTCTTGAAGGCGAACCGTATTGCCCAATACTTCGAGAAGAACCCGAAAAGTAATCCGATCCAGATGACCCTTCCTGTATTATTTAACTATTTCTCGAACCTCCTGATTTGTTATTATACGAAGGATCGTTCCGAAGCCGGCTTGATGACGGCACTCGGACTTCGGGGGACATTCCAGGTTAAGGATTATCTTTTAGGGATGCGAAACTATTCGGCGATGAAAGTGTTCAACCTGATCAGCGATATCCGTATGACGGATGCTCGTTCGAAAGGAGTAGAAAATACCTCTGTTTCCGATGCCGAACTTTTAAAGGAATTGCTCTACAAAATCCTGCATTAAAACGATTTTTATACTTGATTGGCCCAAAGAAGAGGCTTTTTATCTGGAACAACAGAAAAATTGAACCGGATAAAAAGCCTCTTCTTATTGTTTCTCAATCTTTTATCGTTGATTTTACCCTACTTAGATTTTAATATTTGCCTT
>NZ_DBGCTU010000019.1:0-57819 GCF_048388605.1 Frisingicoccus sp.
ACAGTCCCGATTGCCACGGATAGAAAGGAGTTTTTATCTATGGCAAAAGGTTCTGTAAGAAAGAAAGGCAAAAAGTGGTACTACCGCTTCTATATCGAAGATGAAAGCGGCAATCTGGTGCAGCGTGAGTTCGTGGGAACAGAAAGCAAATCCGAAACGGAAGCCCTGCTCCGCAAGGCAATGGAGGACTACGAGGAAAAGAAGTTCGTTGCAAAGTCCGAAAACGCTACGGTGGGAATGCTGCTGGATATGTGGGTGGAAGAAGAACTGAAACCCGGCAGTCTCAGCAACGGTACGGTAATGGCGTATCAGGGTACGGTAAACCGTATCAAGCAACACCCTATCGGCAACCGAAAGCTGAAAACCGTCACCGCCGACCATTTGCAGGCGTATATAGATTTTCTCAGCTTCGGCGGGACAAATCCCGACGGTACAACGGCAAAGGCACTCAGCAAAGGGTATCTGCGATTGTTCTCAGCCGTCCTGCAAGGAGCATTCCGCTTTGCGGTATTCCCCAAACGGCTGATTACCTTCAACCCGATGCAGTATGTGGTATGGCGGGGCAAGAAAGAGGACTATGACCTGTTTTCGGACGAGGACGGCGATACTGCTTCCACACCCACGCTCAGCCATGAGCAGTATCTGAAGCTGGAGGAATTTCTGAAAAAGAAAGACAATCCTGCTTTACTGCCCATTCAGATTGCCTACTACACGGGGCTTCGCATTGGCGAGGTCTGCGGCTTGACTTGGCAGGACATCAACCTTGACAAGCAGTACCTTACGGTGCGCCGCAGTATGCGCTACAACGGGGCAAGGCACAAAACCGAGATAGGAGCGACCAAGCGGAAGAAAGTCCGCACCGTGGACTTCTGCGACACGCTGGCGGCAATCCTCAAAGCGGCGAAAACTGAACAGCACAAAAACCGCTTCCAGTATGGCGAACTTTACCACCTCAACTACTACACCGAGGTGAAAGAAAACGACCGTACTTACTACGAGGTTTACAGCCTGCCGAGAACAGAAGAAATCCCAGAGGGGTACAAGGAAATATCCTTTGTCTGCCTCAGACCTGACGGCGCATACGAATCACCGAGTACAGTGGGGATTATGTGCAGGACGGCAAGCAAGAAGGTCGAGGGCTTGGAAGGCTTTCATTTCCACCAGCTTCGCCACACATTCACGAGTAATCTGCTTTCAAACGGGGCAGCGCCGAAGGATGTGCAGGAGCTTCTCGGACACGCCGATGTCAGTACCACAATGAACATCTATGCTCACGCTACAAGGGAAGCGAAGCGTACTTCCGCAAGGCTGCTGGATAAAGTAGTCGGCGGGGACTAAAAAACTTTCCCTTGTTTCAGCTCGTAAGGGCAAAAACAAAGGAAAATACATAAGGCTGGAACACAAAACAGGCGAAACGCCTTGAAAATACAGCGTTTTCAGAGGGGTTAACAGATAAATTGGAATTGGGTTAATTATTATAAACCTCCGTTCCACGTGATATGCTTTATAAAATCTTTTTCATAAATATCAAGTTCATTTATACTATGAAATTCAATGCCTGCTCTTTGAAATATAATATCATAATCGTAATTTCCACCTTCAAAATCAACCCAATAATAGCCATTACTTTCATATAAAACAATATTTCCTAAACCATTATTAGAATGTAATTTTATCCAGTACTGATGACCAAATTCACTTAATCCGGCTTCATCAACAACTATGCCATTTCTTTTCCAAGTGTCCTTTTTGCTCAAAAACCAATTTTGAAATTGTTTGAATATTTCATCCATGCGAATGCCTCATCAACTTAAATTTAACTTTTTCGTAATTTGTTCCGAATAATCATTTTTATAAGAACAGCCGCAACTAAAACAACGACTGTAACAATACCCTGAACTAAAATACTCATGTACCAGGGAGCAGACTGCATAGCATATAAATCAGGGTGTGCCTTGTAATCCAAAAGTTTGTATATGCTAAATCCTATAAAAACTCCAACAAATGAACCAATTACAATATTCAAAAAGCCATTTATCTTCTTCAACATTATAATTACCTCCTCAACTACCGATTGAACAAAATCGCTGTGCGATGGCCTGCCAAGGCTGTGATATAGCGATTTTGTTCAACAGGAATTTTTCAAGAAACAAGATATAGACAATAACCTACCACTAAAAAGATGGAAACGAAACATATTATACTTAAAATCAGGCATATAAGGCCAAAACCATACCCGGTGCATTCTCCATATGTTGCCTTTCTTCCAAAATTGGGGATTATATAAATTAAAATTTTCTTACTTCTCCTTCAAATCCTTCTTCTCTATCAGCAGGGTTATAAGCGTCACTGTCATCAGATAAATTGCAAGTATCACACATTTTAATACTATCGAACTATATGGACGAGGGTAAAAATATGCCAATTTTTTCACTACAAACCTGATAGGGAAGTATGTTCCTAACCAAGCTGAAATCTTATAAAACCTTTTGCGAAATGACTTCGTTCTTTCGTTTGCCTCTTGTATTTTTTTCTGATGCGCATATTCAAATCCACCTATAACCGCAACAAATGGCAAAAAACTAAGTACACCAAAGAACTCATTTTGAAGAATAATGGTCGTCATGAACTGAATAATCAATACCATGACTTCAAGTGTAACCATAAAAATCATAATCTGATGAAAACCATCACTTTTTATTTCTTTAACTCTGGGCAAGTCGTTATCGCTTTCGAATTCGTCATTTAGAAGATAGTCTGTTGTAACTCCAAACAACTTGCTAAGTTGCAGAATATTTGTAGCGTCTGGCTGTGCAGTTGCTCCTTCCCAACGGGAAATAGCTTGTCTGGATACATTTAATTTTTCTGCTAATTCCTCCTGCGACCAACCATTCGTTTTCCTAAGTTTTACTATCTTATCTGATAACCTCATAATGAAATCCTCCTTTGATTTGGTGATTTCATTGTAGCCAAAAGCTTCTTTTGATGACACCACATCGACTTTACATTTCCGCAACATGACTTTACATCGCCGTAAAATTCCAATTTGCTTCCCATATTTGAAATAATTGTATCATAACTATTTAAAAAAAGATACCCTATCGGGCACCCCGCATGTCAGATGCTTCGCATGGCGCGCTCCGTCAGGCTGCGCGCGATAAGGTATACCCTATCGGGCACCTATACTACTCCCGCACCTGATGTCCGGCAAAGATTTTTCGCGAAAAAACGACGCTGATTGCTGCTGCCCCAAGGGCAACCGGCACAGCCCATACGGCATAAAGCAGACCGCCTTTCATTTGCTCCACGGACATCAGTGACACAAAAGTCGATTGGTACAGCGGGCAAAGTCCTATCACCCGGAACAGCGGACTGGTTTCAGGGACAGGAAGAAGGAGCGGAAATAAATAAGCAGCAGCGGAAACAACCAGCGCTGCCATCTGATTTTTAGCAAGGGATGAAAAAAGCAGCGTCAGCGCCGCCACACAAACTGCGCTGCTCATCATCAGGCAAAACTGATATTGGAGCAATGTGCCGCAGGTAATGTTAAAAGGAATATAGTATTCCGTGAAAACCCGCGGGGCAAAAAGGATACTGCAGTCCAGCCCCTCCGCACCGTACAGCATAAAAGCGGCCGCCATATAGACTGCAAAAAGGGTCAGGGCGGCCAGCGCTGCCGCCAGAAAACCGGCAATAACCTTTGCCGCAGCTCCTTTTGTCTTTCCATATTTGCTTGACAAAATAAGATGGTCCACACCGCTGTATTCTCCCGAAAAAACCGGGGCAAGTATAAGAATGATCACGAGGCAGAGGACGACAGTCAGCCGGATAAAATCCTGACTCACGCCCAGCCATCCATCCACGTAGCCGATTTTGATTTCCTCTGATCCGAATACATCGGAAACTGTCTGTCCATTCCAATCGCCTTTAATATCAGAAAACCGAGCGGCCACCGCCGACTGGACAGCGTTTTGATAAATATATTTAACATTTATCTCCGACTCCACCCTGAAATCCTGCAGCATTTGAATGACCTTTTCATCTGTCAACGGGCCTGCATATTTTTCGGCGATGGATTTGTCTATTTCCACAGCCTCCCGCCCACTGCCTTCTCTGTTATGACCGTCGTACGCGTGTTTATTTTGAAAGGTGGAAAATAACAGTAACACAGATAACAGAAACAGAATCGCCAGCGCCGCCTGAGTCAGCCGCTTTGAAAATATTTTCTTTAGTTCAAATTGAATGAGTCTTTTCATCATTTATTTCCCCCTTTAAAATAATAAAGATACAAATCCTCCAGATTGGGTTCCGCCGGAACCGAGCCGCTGAAAGGCTTTTCCTCAGAAACAATCCTCAGAATTGTCCGGCGTCCATCCGTATTACGCAGATTGCTCACATTAAATCGCTCCGCATATACTTCCGCCTCTCTCGCCGGAACCGCACATTCCCACACTTTTCCCTGTATTTCCGCCGTAATTTCCCGCGGATTACCGTAATGCAGTATTTTGCCTGATTTCATCATAATAATTTTTTCTGCGATAAACTCCACATCGGACACGATATGGGTGGATAATATAACGATACAATCCTTAGAAAGTGCGCTGATCAAATTTCGAAACCGCACCCGCTCCTTCGGATCCAGCCCCGCCGTCGGCTCATCCAAAACAAGGATACGTGGATTATTAAGCATGGCCTGAGCTATGCCCAGACGCTGTTTCATGCCTCCGGAAAATGTCCGGATCTTCTTTCTGCTCTGTCTCGTCAATCCCACCGCCTCGAGAAGTTCCCTGGATCTTCTCTCCGATTCCTTTGCTTCCATCCCCTTTAAAGCAGCAATATACAACATATAGTCCCAGGCGCTGAAATTCGGATAATAGGGAAAACGCTGCGGCAGATATCCGATCTGTTCCCGATATTTTTCTCCGAGAGTCTCTATGCTCCGGCCGTTAAACAGTATTTTTCCCGATGTGGGTTTCTGAACACCGCAAATTAACCGTATCCACGTCGTCTTGCCCGCACCGTTGGCGCCGAGCAGGCCGTACACACCTTTCGTCAGGGACACATTTAACCGGTCCACCGCCGTCTTATCCCCATACCTTTTTGTCAGATTTTTCATTTTTAATTCCATAAAAATACTCTCCTTACTTTTGATAAGAAGAGTATAAAACGCACTTTTCAACTTTTTATCTACCGGGAGGAATTTCTTTAAATACAGCGGTGACACAGCCGCCCTCATCCCCATTCTCAATTTTCAAACGGCCGCCGTGATGTTCGCAGAAAATCCGGCATATATATAAGCCAAGGCCATAATTTTCCCCTCGACAGCCGCTTTCCGTATAATAGGGCTCCGAAGCCCTTTTTAAACTTTCTGAAGTAAAACCGGGGCCGTCATCCTCAACAGACAGGCAGAAACTGTCCTCCTCCTTAAAAATGCAGAGCCAAATTTTTGATCTGGCATATCTGAAGGCATTTGAAATCAGATTTTCATAAACCTGCTGGGCAAATTCCACATCGATAAAGATAAATCCATCTTCGATTTTATTTTTAAAAAGAATATCTTTTTTCCCCTTTCTGCTCATGAGAACCGCTGTTTTCCTTAAAGTCTCCGCCAACACTTTCACGGATACGGGACGGCTGTCCGGCTTACATTCCTCCAAGCGCTGCAGTCGGCTCATACTATCCACATATTGCTCCAGCCGGGAAACCTGATTCGATATCGTCAAAGCCGTATTTGCAACCTGTGGATCTTCATTGGCCTCCAACATCTCCCCATAGCCTTTAATGATCGTCAGCGGCGTCCTCAGATCATGAGCAAAGGCTGTATTCAAACGTTTTCGCTCATCCATCTGCCGCCACATTTCAAGAAAATTTGTTTCCAGCGCCGACCGCATAACTTCAAAAGCCCGGCAAAGCTGTCCGAGTTCATCATTCTTTTCGCACTGAACAGTAAAATTCAAATCATTGTTTGAAATTTTTTCCGCCGCTGCGTAGAGCTCACCGATCGGTTTTTTTAGCCTGTTTCTATAAAATAAAAAGGCGGCGGCAATAATGCAGACCGCCGAATAAACCGGCGTCATGATTAACGGAAAAATGTCCAGGAAATCCAACAGCCTCCGGTCTCCCTCACTGTAAGGAATCTCCTGCTTACTGATATAAGTTCCTTCTCCAAGGCGCTCCCCTTCGATATTCGTCAAATAATACTTTTCTCCTGTTTCGGGATAAGAAGCCTGGATCCGATTCGTTAATTCATTGCACACCGAGGTCGTCACCCCAGTAAGCAGCATTGCCACCAGCGCAAATACCGTAATATAGAAAATAATACTCCGCCTGAGGGACTCCTTTTTAAAAAAGCTTTTTATCTCATCCATTTATATCCGCACCCCCAGACAGTTTCTATATAAGTCTGATCCGTCAGAACTGCCAGTTTTGCCCGGAGTCTGCGAATATGTTCTGCTACCACACTGCTGTCACCCTCGCTGTCATAGCCCCAGATCCGCTCATAAATTCTTTCTTTATCAAAAACCTGTCCAACATTCTGGGACAACAGTTCCACAATGTCAAACTCCTTTTTGGCAAGGCCCACATTCTGCCCATTCAGATAAACGGCTCTCTCCGAATAATCGATCAATAGTTCTCCTGAAAACTTCACCCTGGCCTGATTCTGACGCCGCCCTTCCCTTCGCAGGTGGGCCTGCACCCTGGCTTCGAGCTCCATAAGAGAAAAGGGCTTCACTACATAATCATCTCCGCCGACAGAAAATCCCTTCACTTTATCTCTGTCCTCAATCCGGGCTGTCAAAAAAAGAATCGGGCAGAAAACATGTTCCCGTATCCGCCGGCAGACTTCAAAACCATCCATTCCCGGCATATTCACATCCAACAAAATCATATCCGGCCGGCTCTCAATCTTCCTTAAAGTTTCCTCGCCGTCATAAGCCGTTAAAACGGCATATCCCTTCCCTGTAAAAAAGGCAGAAAGCATTTCAACAATGTCCTTCTCATCATCGGCAATCAAAATTTTATAATTCATGTCCGATACCTCCTCTTTTACAAGTTTACACGCCAAATATCAACTTTTTATCTACAGAAGATATCTTCCTGATGCAAATCATTTTTATAAGCGGCTGCCGCATTTCGGACAATATTCAAAATCCTCTTCCGTTGTAAAACCACACTGACTGCACCGCTTAATTCTTGCGCCGGCCCGTGCCATTCCCCGCAGGTGCTCCGGCCTGATTTCCACATTTTCCCCTCTTTCAATCCTTCTTCCGATTTCAGAGTCCAGACTGTAAATCGTATGACAACAGCTTGTCTCCACAAAATACTGCCGACGCCATTTAAAACAAGGAATAAAAAACAGAGTTAAGACCATATAAGTCATAAAAACATGATATTGTCCATAAGCCCCGCAATGGCTGCAGACAATCATCTGATGAAAATTAAGTTCCTTTCTTCTTTCATTTATTCCCATCATAAAGAACATCGTTTCAACCTCCAAACCTTCAGAAAATTATCACCAGAGATTTGCCATATCCTCTTTTGTAAACCGATGATAAATTGTGTGCCCCATCTCTTCTTTGACACAATAATAGTAGGGATCGATCAAGGCATCCTTAAAATAAAAAACTTCATCGAAATCTGACCCCTCCGGCATTTTCTCGCAAACATAATCTTTGCTGAAATTCTCAAACAAATTTCTTATATCCGAAATCCGGCAATGATGATCCTGCCTGAACAGTTCAATCATTGCTTTCAAAAAGGCCGGTTCTCCCACCTGCTCATGCACATAGACTGCGCCCTCCGGCGGCACACTGATTTCAATACGCCCCTTATGAGCCGAAAACCGAAGGGACCCCAGTTCTCCATTTTCAAGTCCGGCGCTTTCGAGAATCGCAAGCATTTGAATATCGTCCTCCGCCCTGCATCCAAGCATCCCGTTTAAAGATTCCACCGGATAATATAAACGTGTCGTTTCCTTGGCGAAGCCCAGTTTGATCTGCGCCTCCTTGATTTGGTCTATAATATTTTTTATTAACTTTTCTGTATTCATTCCTATATCACCTATGATTTTGACAGTAATCCTATTTCGTATTATACTATCCAGGCGGTCAAAACACAAGAAAAGCAACGACAGTCCCGAAGGGATTTTCTCTTTAAAATAGATCAGCCAAAATATCAACACATTTTTCAATTCCCAGGACGCCGCTGTTCAGGGCGATATGATAGCTGCGCACATCGCCCCACTTCATACCTGTATAAAACTGATAGTAAGCCGCACGGCGCTTATCCTTATCTTTGAGCCTCTTTTCCGGAGATTCCGAACGTTCACCATATTGCTTCACTATTCGTTTCGCCCGCTTATCCATATCTGCATGGATAAACACGGACAGGCAATCCGCCCTGTCCCTCAATATATATTCCGCACAGCGCCCGACAATAACACAGGGCTCCTTTTCGGCCAGATTCTGAATGACCTTTCGCTGAATCATCCAAAGATAATCCTGATTAGAATGTCCATTGAAATCTCTGTCTGAGAAAGCGCTGGCAAACCATCCGCCATGGGAAGAATATTCTCCCGGCTGATCGTTATAATTCTATGACTCATACTTTACCTCCCGTTTCGCCGATGCAACTCTCAATGTTTTGTAGGTGTATGCGATGACTATTGCGGATATGATAAATGTAAGGACGTCCGACACCGGCATCGAATACAGTACCCCGTCTAAGCCAAAAAATATTGGAAGGATCAGCGCAAAGCCAACACCAAAAACCACTTCCCGCACCATGGAAAGCATCGTGGATAAAAGAGCTTTGCCTAAAGACTGTAAATAAATGAAAGTTGCCTTGTTTACAGTTGCCAAAATCATCATACATAAATAAATGCGGAAACACTTTACTGCAAAATCCGTATAATAGCTGCTTTCATTGGCCGCGCCAAAAATTCCGATCAGCTGCCGCGGGAATAATTCTACAATAAACAGCGCCGCCGCTCCTACGGCCGCTTCACAGATAAGAAGCCGTGTAAACAGATCTGACGCCCTGTCTTTTCGTCCGGCGCCGATATTATAACCAACGATCGGAATACATCCGGCAGCCATACCTACGGCAACGGAAATAACAATCTGGAAGAATTTCATGACAATACCCAATACCGCCATTGGAATCTGGGCATACTGACTTTGTCCGAAAATCGGATCAAGAGCGCCATATTTCAAAGTCATATTCTGAATGGCAGCCATCGCGGCAACCAGAGAGATCTGAGACAGGAAACTGCATATGCCCAGGGACAAATATTTGCCGGCAAGTCCTGGATGGATTCCAAAACTGCTTCTCTCCAATTTGACTGCCTTCATATGGCACAGATACCAGACAGCTAAAACCGCGGTAAGTACCTGGCCGAGCACTGTCGCCACTGCGGCTCCCATCATCCCCCACTTAAAAATAAAAATGAAAACCGGATCCAGGATAATATTGACCACTGCACCGGCCAATGTGGAAGCCATGGCGAACTTCGGACTTCCATCGGAACGGATGACCGGATTCATGGCCTGCCCAAACATATAAAAAGGTACGCCGAGAGTGATCCAGAAGAAATACTCCTTCGCATGGTAAAAAGTTTCCTCATTGACTCTGCCGCCAAACACAGTCAGAATCTGTTCCTGAAATATCAGATAAACGGCAGTAAGAATCAGGCTGCCGATGATGCAGAGCACAATGGCGCTTCCGATTCCCTTGTGGGCATCCTCCTTTTTGTTTGCTCCAAGACTGATGCTGACAAAAGCGCAGCAGCCGTCCCCGATCATTACGGCGATTGCAAGCGCCACCACTGTCAGCGGAAAAACAACCGTATTTGCCGCATTGCCATAGGAACCCAGATAGCTTGCATTGGCAATAAAAATCTGGTCAACAATATTGTATAATGCGGCCACCAACAGGGAAATGATACATGGCACCGCATATTTCCTCATCAGAGCGCCGATCGGCTCTGTTTCTAAAAATGTATTCGATTTCTCATTCATTCTTTTTCTCCTCCATCAAAATTTTCTTCGTTACATAAAAAAAACAGCGAATAGCAATCAACCGGATTTACGCAGTTTTGCTACTCGCTGTATTTCATATCATATCAAATTTTTCATATCACCGTCAAAGGCATTTTTTCACAAAATTTACTCATATTTTTTTCCGAAAATGTACATCGGTATAAACATACCCAAAGTTACCAAAAGCGGAACAAGCATACGGGTAAGAATCCACATCTCATTTCCGAAACAACGCCAGAGAATATAGCCGATAATTGGAAACAAAACCGCTCCGACGCAGTTCCAAACCCTTCCCACTTTCAAAATATAGGGCCAGTTGCTGTTATTAAAATGCAGCCCCGGCATATTCATTCGAAAAACACCGTCGGAGACAAAATTAATTTTATTCTTATCATAGAAAGATGGAAGGGTTTCCTTCGCAAAAATGCAGAACCAGCCGCCAAACAGCAGCAACATTCCCACATACGGCAGCACACTGTCCGCCATTTCTTCCCATGTAAACCCCAGTCCTCTGAACATGATCAACTCCGCCGCCGCCGCACAGAGAGTAAATACATAAATCCCGCTCCATTGTTTGCGAAGCCGCCGCTGAGTTCCCTGCTCCTTCATCGACATATCCACCGAGCAGGTCACCAGCTTTTCAACCTCATCCCGATTCAGAGTTCCTGCCGCCTCAAGCCGCTCTCCCCGAAGCAGCTCCGTTACCGTCACTCCCAGAATCTCTGCCAGGGGAATGAGCATAGATACATTAGGAATACTCAGTCCCCGTTCCCATTTGCTGACAGCTTTATCTGAAATAAACAGCTTTTCGGCCAACTCCTTTTGGGTTAAATGCTTTTCTCGCCGAAGTTCGCCTATAAACGCGCCAAATTTCTCGTTATCCATCTGATACATAGCGCCACCTCCTGAAACAAGCTTACATTTCAGACTCTCCAAATGCAACCGACCGACAGTAGAATCTGGCATCTACCGCTGTTTTGTCAGAATTCGAACTGCCCGTGTCAGCCACTGCATCAGATATCCGGTGAGAAGCATCAGCGGAATAATGAAGATCAGCCGCCAGTTCAATATATGGGTAATACTGAAAAATCCCGGGAAGAGGAAGATGGCTGCCACGAAGATAAATCCAACGGCAATGCATAAAATTTTACGCCGCGTATTCATCGGGCGACAGACTTCCCAGACAACCATCTGGCTGATACATCCTGCCAAAATCAGATTATAGGTTGAAAGCATCAATGCGTCAAAGCCAAAGAATCCGGCAATCACCTGATTGATTAGCATCATAATAACCATCGTCAACGCACTCGGCAGCGATATACGCAGGACATTCCGCATAAAGCCGTTGCTTGTCACCGCCTCCGTCTGCTCCAGTGTCAGAATAAAACTCGGAATACCGATAGCCGTCGTACTGATAATGCTCAGATGAATCGGCACAAACGGATAGGTACGTCCAAGAATAATAAAAATGATACTCAACAATACTGAATAAATTGTTTTTGTCAGATACAGGGCGCTGACACGTTCGATATTCGATATGATCATACGACCCTCACGGACAATGGATTTCATGCTGGCAAAGTTTGAATCCATCAGCACGATATGGGCCACCTGTTTTGCCGCATCGCTTCCTGCCGCCATGGCAATACCGCAGTTGGCGTCCTTCAATGCCAAAACATCGTTGACACCGTCGCCAACCATGCCGACCACTTTGCCATTGGCCTGATAAGCCTTGACGATCCGCTGTTTCTGCTCCGGCCGCACCCTGCCATAGACGGTATAATTCGGTACAACCTCACGCAGCTCTTCAAAATCCTCCGGCAGCGTATTGGCATCGATATACCTCTCGCCGCCCTCAAGTCCGGCCTTCACCGCAATATTGGAAACCGTCACCGGATTATCGCCGGAGATAACCTTAATCGCCACATTCTGGCTGGCGAAATATTCAAAGGTTCCCCTGGCCTCCGGCCGGATACAATCGGAAATAACGATCAAGCCGGACGGTACCACACCGCTGACCGACATATCTGCCATATTGATACCTGAGCATTTTCCGAGAAGAAGCACGCGCATGCCTTCTCTGGAGCAGGCATCAACTCTTTCACTTAGTTCTTTATTATCTTTCACAAGAAATTCCGGTGCGCCGAGGACATAATTTCCTTCGCCCTCAAAGGCAATTGCCCGGTACTTTCTGTCCGATGAAAATGGAATCTTCGATTTGATCCGCCATTTTTCTGTTTTCTCAAAATAAGACATTAAAGCATCCTGGGTGGCATTTACATCGTCAAATGCAAAGGCGATCTCATTCATAACATCCCGCATCCGCCCGACATCTTCTCCAAAAGGAATCAATTCGACAACTTCCAGCGCCCCCGTTGTGATCGTACCTGTTTTATCCAGGCAAAGCACATTGACTCTGGCCAGGGCCTCGATGGCTTCCATCTCCTGAACAAGGGCCTGCTTACCCGCCAGACGGCCGACACCGAGAATAAAGGAAATACTGGTTAAAAGTACAAGGCCCTCCGGAATCATACCGATAACTCCGGCAACCGTATTGACCAAAGCATCCGAGAACGTGATTCCCTCCGCCCCGCGCTGAGTGATGAACAATAAAATTCCAACCGGGACAAGAATTGTCCCCGTAACCTTAATGATTTTCTTAATGGAATCCTGCATTTCGGAGGAAGCCCGCTTTTTCTGCTTCGCCTGACTGGCCAGCTGAGTCGCATAGTTGTCCTTTCCGACATGTATAACCTTCGCCCGTCCGCTTCCGGCCACCATAAAACTGCCCGACCACAGCGTATCCCCCGGTTTTTTACGCACCGGCCTGGATTCGCCCGTAATCATGGATTCATTGACTTCGATGCCCTCCGATTCCAGGACAACGCAGTCCGCCCCGATCTGATTGCCGTTCTCGACAGAAAGCAGATCATCTATGACTAATTCTTCAATCGGAATATTCCGGAATTTTCCATCCCGGCAGACTTTTGCCTTGCTGGCGGTGATCACCGCCAGATCATCAATCAGTTTTTTTACCTTCAATTCCTGAAAAATACCGATAATTGAATTGCAAAAAATAACGCCGAGAAATGTCAGATTCTTGAACTGTCCGGAAATAATAACCAGTATACCAAGAAACACATTTAAAAAGTTAAAATAAGTCAGTGTATGACAACGGACGATCTCCGCCGTTGTTTTTGAAATATGACTATCTGATGTATTGACCTGCCCCTTGTCGACCCGCTTTTTGACCTCGGCACCGGTCAGGCCACCATAGCCCCTGTCTTCCATAATTTAGTCCTCATCTGTAAACGTAACTACATCTTCATTTAAAATATAAGGCGTTGTCTGATATACAAAGTAATTCAGCCAGTTGGAATAAATCCACGTGCCATGGGCGCGCCAACGCATCGTCGGCTGCTTTGTCGGATCATCATCCTCAAAATAATTGACCGGTACTTCCGGGTTTAAACCCTTGTCCACATCCCGGAAATACTCTTTCGCCAGTGTATCAATATCATATTCGGAATGACCCATAACAAAAAACTGGGAACCGCTCTGATTGCCGACCACATAAACGCCGGCCTCATCGGAGGCTGCCATGATCTTCAAATCCGGAACCTTCTCAATATCCTCCGCGCGAACGGTTGTATTTCTGGAATGGGGCGCGTAAAACTCCGAATCAAAGCCCCGGAACAACCGGGATTTCTTATTGATCAGATAATGCTTATAAACACCGGATAATTTTTTATCCAGAATATATTTGGGAATACCATAATGATAATAAAGCCCGGCCTGGGCGCCCCAACAAATATGAAATGTGGAATGTACATGAGTCTTTGACCATTCCATCACCTCGCACAGCTCATCCCAATATTCCACTTCCTCAAAATCCATCAATTCGACCGGCGCCCCTGTGATGATCAGGCCGTCATACCATTTATGTTTTACCTGGGAAAATGTCTGATAGAAAGTGATCATATGTTCCTCAGAAATATTTTTTGCTCTATGAGATTCCATCTGCAGAAGCTCGATCTCAATCTGAAGCGGTGTATTTGACAGACACCGCAGAATCTGTGTCTCCGTTTCAATTTTTGTCGGCATCAGATTAAGGATCAAAATCTGAAGCGGACGAATATTCTGGGTTAAAGCCCGCCGTTCCGTCATCACAAAGATATGTTCATCCTCCAGTACCTTCCTGGCCGGCAGATCATTTTGTATTTTAATTGGCATATTTAAGTCTCCTGTTCTGTCATTGAAATTACCTTTTATTCTAAGTCATTTTCATGGATACGTCAAGAAAAGCCATCTTACGAATTTCTTACCCCTTCGGGCGAACGCGCTCAGTCCGCCAGTCGCTGAATTTAAAACCCAGATTCTTCTCTCCTTTTAATCTCAAATATTATTAACGCATTTGTATTTCAAAAAAAGACAGTTAATTCCTTAAAATTAACTGTCTAATAGTATGCTCTATCGGTTTTCTGACCCCTTCTTTTTCCTGAGCAGAGTGAGTATTACAATACCGCTTATTGTAAAAATAGAGGCATATAAGCCTACATTAGAGCTATCGCCTGTTCTTGGCGTGTCTATAGCCTTTGTAGTTTCTTTTTGGGTTGTATCATCCCTGGTCACATCTTTTTGAACGAGTATATATTTGCTGAAATGATTTGTGGCAAATATGACCATTCTATTTTCCCTGTCAACACTAAATAAAACAGGCGTTACTTCTTTTGTATCTTCATTGAAATAATATAATGCGAGTTCGTTTAAATTCCAGTCGGCAGGAACCGGAAGAGATACTGTAGAAGTAAACTGTCCGTTATATTCATAAGGCTCTCCGTTGCGCAACAAATACAAATCAAATGTTTTTATTTTATCGCCGGCAATCTGAATTACTTTTTGAACGACCAATTTTTCATCTGCTCCGGTGCTGACATCAACCTTTAATTCCAAATGATCAGGTGCGCCTTCAGGGAGTTCCATAATTATACCCGATTCGTTTGTTATAGTTACCTTTTCTGTTGGCTCAGGCTCTATTTCTGACCCCGTTTCTGTCTCTGGCTCAGAAACTACAAAATCAACCGGTACAAATACAGTCCTGACTTTGTATTGCCCGTCAAGCTCGAATTCAATAAGGATTTCTATTTTGTTAATTTGACTCCAGTCGACTGCTTCATCGTCATACGGCCCAATCATCGTTGCGTTTTTTAAATCGCTGTTTTTAAAAACGATTGTACCATTTCCTTCCGCATCCAAATTCACTTCAGGTGTTATCCTAATACCACCTATGGATACATTGTCAACATAAATGTAGTTTTCCTGACCGCCAACATTTCCGCCTTTAGCCTGCGTATCAAGGACAATGTCACTCTGCCCTGTCCATGTTGATGAAGCTAAAGTAAGTGATGGTGTGTATTCTGGAGTATCCGGCTCTGTATTGATTGTAAAATCAACCGGTACATATACGAATTTCGATTTGTATTGCCCATCAAGTTCAAATCCAATGCTAATTTCTATCTGGTCAATTTTGCTCCAGTCAACTTCTGCTTCGCCATTTGGACCAAACATTGTTGCGTTCTGCAAATCGCTGTTTTTAAAAACAATCGTCCCATTTCCATCCGAATCCAAATTCATTTCAGGAGTTACATCAATACCGCCCAGGGATACACTTTCAACATAAATATAGATTTCCTGAGGTTTAACATTTCCTCCTTTACCCTGCGTATCAAGGACAATGTCACTCTGCCCTGTCCATGTTGATGAAGCCAAAGTAAGTGATGGTGCATATTCTGGAATATCCGGCTCTATTGATTCACTTTCTGCAGCAACAGTTTCATATGTACTTTGTTCAGATTCATCGGCCAGGCTTTCAGTATTTGTGCTTTGTGTTTCTTCTTGTGCATAAACAACTGTCGTTGAAACTATTGACAATGTCAATGTAATTGCCAGCAGGGTTGCCATGACTAACTTTTTTTTATTCATAATCTTCTCCTCCCGTTCTCGATCTAAAAAAATATTTCACTTTTGTTTGCTTTCAAAATACTTTTCTTTTTCCTCAATAGTTTTATTTTACACCGCTCTGTAATATCTGTCTAGGGGCAGGCTCTTTATCTTTATCTTTCTTTTGACATAAAAAAAGAGGACAGACACTATTTTGCCTATCCTCTTGAAATTCAAACAGCCTTTAGAAAGCCTTGATTTTCCGCTATTGTTGATATTATATTTTAGCCAAAGTATCTTTCCAATAAACCTTTGAATGCTTTTCCGTGACGAGCCTCGTCTCTTGCCATTTCATGAACTGTATCATGGATAGCGTCAAGGTTAAGAGCTTTAGCGCGTTTTGCAAGGTCAAATTTACCTGCTGTTGCGCCGTTTTCAGCTTCTACACGCATTTCAAGGTTTTTCTTTGTGCTGTCTGTTACAACTTCGCCTAATAATTCAGCGAATTTTGCAGCATGTTCTGCTTCTTCATAAGCAGCTTTTTCCCAGTATAAACCGATTTCCGGATATCCTTCTCTGTGAGCAACACGTGCCATAGCAAGATACATACCAACTTCTGTACATTCACCTTCGAAGTTTGCTCTTAAATCAGCCATAATGTCTTCCGGGGAACCCTGAGCAACACCTACAACGTGTTCAGCAGCCCAAGTCATCTCGCCAGCCTGTTCCTGGAATTTGCTTGCAGGTGCCTTACATACCGGACATGCCTCCGGAGCAGCTTCGCCTTCATAAACATAACCACATACTGTACATACAAATTTTTTCATGTTAATCTCTCCTTATAAATAGTTTTGATAAATAGTTTTCATTGTTTAAAATTAATAATCATTACTGATATCATTATCATATACTACGGAAACAGTTTTGTCAATAGATATTTTATTTTTTTTCTTTTTCCTTACATTCTCTGCATTTACCATAAAAATACAATTGATGTCCGAGAATCTCCCCGTCGTAATGCTCCCCGGCCCAGGTATTCACCACATGCATATCCATGTCCGGAAGATCCTCCACCCGGCCGCATGTCTCACAGATAAAATGATAATGCGGATCTGTCCGAATATCAAAACGGTCGCTGTTCTCTCCGCAGGATATTTTTGAAATTTCCCCCTGCTTTGCAAGGAGGGTTAAATTCCGATATACGGTTCCAAGACTGATATTCGGATAAACTTCCCGAATCGCCGTATACACCATGTCTGCTGTCGGATGGTCTTTTCGACCTGCAAGATAATTTTTTATTGCTTCTCTCTGTCTGCTGTATTTGAGGGCAGCCATAGTTTCCTCCTTTCTAATCAATAGTGATAATCATTCTTGTTACTTTTATTATAATATCAAAAAAGGCAGAAAGGGTCAATAACCTTCTGCCTTTTTGTGCAAAAAATTTTATTTATTTGCGATGCATATGTACCTGATATTCCTCATAACTGTCCACATTGGCGATGATTGGACGCTCATCTGCCCGAGCGATCTGAGCATTTCTGTCCTTCATAAAAGTACGCTCTCTATTCAGCATGGCCGGACCGCTGACGCAGCCGCCGACACAGGCCATCCCCTCGATAAAATCCTCCGGAAGGCGGCCAACCTTCAAAAGAGTCAATGCCTTTTTACATTCAATCGCACCGTTTGCCTTACAAACCTTCACAGGCACATCTTCATTTCTCTCTTTATATGTCTGGAGCACTGCCGCTGTTACGCCGCCGGATACAGAGTAGTTTTTGCCGTACTTACTGCCCTGCTGAAGCTCTCCGGTATAATCGGCCGGATCCACTCCTTTGGCCTCCATCATGGCATAGAGCTCTTCATAAGTTAAAGCATAGTCTGCCCCGCCCATTGTAATAGAATCGATAACCTCGCTCTTCTTCGCGATACACGGGCCGATAAATACGCAAAGGGCATCCGGGTACATGGCCTTGATCAGGCGGGCTGTCGCCTGCATCGGTGATACAGTAGTCGACATTTTATCTGCAAGCTGCGGAAAATGCTTTTTGATCATATTGACAAAGGCCGGACAGCAGGATGTCGTCATTTTTTCTCCCGCTTTGACCTTTTCCTCCAGCTCAAGGGCTTCATTCTTGGAAACAAAATCGGCGCCGAGGGAAACCTCAAACATATCCGTAAAGCCCAGATCCTTCACTGCCTCCCGGATCATTCCGACGGAAACATCCGCCCCGAACTGGCCTTCAATCGCCGGAGCCACCATCGCATACACCTTCACGCCGCTGTTCATCAGACGGATAACATCCACCATGAATGTGCGGTCTGAAATAGCGCCAAAAGGACAACCCACAACACACTGGCCGCAGCTGATACATTTTTTATCGTCAATCTCTACGATCATATCTTCATCATAGGAAATGGCATCCACCGGGCAGGCCCGTTTGCATGGACGCATCAGATCGGCGATCGCATTGTACGGGCAGGCTTCCACACACCGTCCACATTCTTTACACTTCTTCGGATCAATATGGGCCCGTCCGCTCTCAAAAGTGATTGCCCCGAAATTACATGCGGACATACATTTTTTCGCCATACACATCTGGCAGTTATTCGTCACGCTGAACCGGTTGATCGGACAGCCCTCGCAGGCCGCCGGAAGTACCTGAACAATATTTTTAATATTGCCTCCCGGCAATGGCGTATGCCCTTCGGCCAACCGCACCCTCTGACGGATAATCTCCCGCTCTTTATATACACAGCAGCGATAATGCGGCGTATTTCCCGGAATAATATTATATGGGATCTCATCCGCACATTCTTTCAGCTTACCCTCAAAAGCCATTCGGGCCACTTCCCGGTACACTTCAAACTTAATTTTATTAATATCGGTCATAAATTCTCTTTTCATCTTGCCCTCCTTACAGGTCTGCGCCGTTAATAATATTTGACAGTTACGGTTTTTCCCATTTTTTTACATTCATTGACAAGCTGCTCCACCAGCCGCTGGCGGATGCTCAGATCAAAGGGCAGGGCTGCTGCCTGATAAGTTTCGTTTATTGCCTTTCCGACAAATATATTTAAATGGTTACATTCTTCAATCAGGATCTTTCCGAGTTTTGCCGCCCCGTCCCTGCCATAAAGCCGTTTAAAGAAATCTTCATCAACTTTTCCCGCATTGTAGGCAGCGAGCATCTGGACGGTACGGTTTAACGTCAGCACGCCCTCCGTCACCAAATCCATGCCTTCAATTTCAGCCGTCGGCGGTATATCCGGGTCAAAATAATCTAAAGAAGCCTTAATCGGCTTATTCAAATATCGTGAAACAATATTGGATGATGTGCCGCCGCAGACGATCTTCCGCCCCGGCTTCGACATAAAGTCCTGCATCGCCCGGACATCATCCGCCTTATTCACCGGAGGACCGGTAAAAATGTTGACCGTCTTAGGCCGGGTCACCTTAATGGTAATGACTGTCGTATCATCGCCCGGCTCGCCATCATAGAGCATGTTGCACCGGTTGCTGATCATGGACATCAGCCGGGAGCTGGAAACATTGGACGCACAGATATCTTCCACATAACGGACAACCTCTGTTCTCGGCCATCCAAAACCGGATTTTTTGCCGACACCGGCGTGGATCACGCCGTCGCTCATCATCACATAATAATCTCCATAGCAGACATTAAACTGGTATTCCCGAATGATCTTCCCCTCGATTTCCCGGACAGAAAAGGGCACATCTCTGTGATGGCCGCCCCGGATCAGGATTCCGCCCGGATTATCATATTCCAGAAGCACCGCCCGTCCATCCCTGTAAATCTGCAGGGCGCTAAACGTTGAATAGGCTACATGCCGGGTCTGACACACCGGAAGAGTCCGGGCAATCGTCGTCACACATTCTTCAATGGAAGCGCCATTTTTCAGCATAGTACCCATAATCTTTGTTGTGAGGGTGGACAGGATATTCGCCTTCACGCCGCTCCCCATGCCATCGGAAAGCAGCAATATATCTGAATCTTCAGTTTTAATAATATCCACCGTATCTCCGCACAGTTCTTCCTTTTTTTTATTCAGGCTCTTCCATGCGATATCGAGACTCATATTCATAAACTATCTTCTCCGTCATAAAAGATGCTGTCACGCATTTTTGTCAATGTTACTTTTGTCTCCGCTGTTGTCTCTCCAAGCAGTCCGGCAATCTCCTGGGCCACCATCATCTGCTTGTCAATTACCTTCTGAGCAATATCCACAGCTTCCCGCCGCATACGGTCATGCTGTTGACGGATTCTTTCCTCTTCGGTTATATTTCTCAAAATGCCCAGAGCACAATTTAATTCACGAATATAGATGATATTCTGCATTGTGACCAGGTTGTATTTTTCATAAGTTACTTTTTTATTCATAATACTGCGTTTTTCGCGGAAAACCTGCTCAAAGTCCACCGGGTCTAAAATCTTCTCCAGCGGCATGCGGTAAGCTTCTTCCGCCGAAATATTAAATATGACCTCCGCAGCATTATTAAACTGCCGGATCCTCAGTTTCTCATCCACCGTAATAATAAGATTCGGCGTTACGGATAAAATGACCTCGGACATAGAACGGGCCTGTTGATACATATAAGGAATACACAGATTCAGCTGTCCTTTGTTCTGACAACGGGCAATAGCCTTATCCCGACATGTCTTAAAACCGCAGGCACCGCAGTTCAGCTGCTTCTCCGGGGATGTTTTTCCATCCCGCCGAAGAGCTTCCTGAATCTCCTCCTCCGTCGGCATCACTGCCCTGCGCGCTGATTCCTTAAATTCTTTTTTAAGAAGAATATTTTCCTCCATCGCCGGGATATCCTTCGGAAATTCCCGAATGATTTTCTGATTTGTGTAAATCCGTGCCTTAAAACGGTCACTCTCCCGGCCTCCGGCCAACGGGCCGTTAATACATCCTCCGACACAGGAGGACGCTTCAATAAAACAGTTATTGATCTCACCCTTTCGGATACATTCAAATAATTCCCGAACCGAGTCGATTCCATCTACATAAAGCTGTTCATATTTTCCAAATCCCTCATCGGCTTCCACCGCCGCCAGAATACCGCCGCTGACACCATAGAGACCGTTGACCATCGCGTTTCTGCCTTCCCGCGGGTAAAATTCACACGTATTCAGATCAATATCCGCCTCTGCAAACCAGCTGCGCAATTCCTGAAAATCCAGAACCGCGTCCACATAAGTGCCCCGGCACCGTTCGCGCACAGCTTCACGCCCTCTGGCTGTACAGCTTCCTATGTATACAACTTTGACATCCGGGCCAAATTCCTTTTTCAACATCATCGCATGCGCTGTCATCGGTGAGACGATCGGCGCCATATAAGGAATCATATCTGTATAATATTTTTCAACCAGTTCATTGATCGCCGTGCAGGATGTGGTAATAATATTGTTCATCCTTCCATCCCGAATCAAGCGCTCATAGGCTTTCGTTATATAGGCTGCGCCCTCTGCCGTCTCCCGTATATGAGTAAATCCAAGCTTATGCAGAGCGCTTCTGAGCTGGCCCGTGCCATTTTCCGTATCCCCGAAAACGCCCAGATAGGCAGGGTCCAGCGATGCGATCGTTACACAGCCTTCCTGAATATATTTTTTTGCCTTCTTCAGGTCACTGACATAAATAATGGCATCCTGGGGACAGGCCTCCAGACAGCGTCCGCACAAAACACATTCATCAGCCACATAAAGCGCATGTTCGTTTTTTATATGAATCGCCTTCACCGGACAGATACGCACACATTTGTAACAGTCTTTGCATTTTGCCGTCTTAAATCCAATCGCCGCCACTAATTCACCCTCCTGAGTACCTCATCTGCAAAAAATGTATCTACAGTTTCAGGCGAAACAGAAAACAGTTCATCATCAATTTTTACACACACGCCCTTTTCGCACTCGCCTGTGCAAAAGGAACCGTTCAACTCAATTTTAGAAGCCAGATTATTTTCCTGAATTTTTTTCTGAAGTCCCTGAATAACATTTCTGGAACCCTTCAGATGACAGGAGCTGCCAATACAAATTGTGATTACCATGAAATAACCTCCCTATTTCTTTTCTTAACTTTATTATAGAGTATTTACCTGTTCTGTCCAGAATTTTTCTATATTTTTCTCAACCGAATCCCTGTTTAATTTCTGGAAGGGTATCCATTCTCTCGGAAAAAGCCTCTGATAACTGCCATAATTAAAACGTTCGTCCATCAGGGCGATCACGCCCTTATCATCCTCTGAGCGGATTACCCGCCCTCCCGCCTGGAGTACTTTGTTCATTCCCGGGAAAAGATAGGCGTAATCAAACCCCCGCCCCTTTTTTTCGTCAAAATAGGACTTTAAAATTTCTCTTTCACTGCCGATACCCGGAAGTCCCGTGCCGACAATAATTGCGCCGATCAGCCGGTCCGCTTTCAGATCAATACCCTCGGAAAATATACCTCCGAGGACACAAAAGCCTAAAATCGTTTCATGGGGCTTCTCCTTAAAATTCTCCAGGAAGGCCCGGCGCTCGTCCTCATTCATGCCGCTCTCCTGGCGGAATACCTGCAGTCCGTGTCCGGCCTTTGCCAATTCCCTCTCGGTAAATACATCAAACACCTGATCCATAAAAGCATAGGACGGGCAGAATACCAGATAATTGCCGTTTTTTCCCCGGATAATTTTCCGTATATATTCGGCGATCCGCTCATATTGCTCCTGATTTCTCGCCGTATAGCGACTGCTCACATCATTTACCGTAAAGATCAACCGGTTTTCCGTACTGAAGGGCGAGTCCACATACATTTCATAATCCGCTTCCGGCTTTCCGCTGAGCAAATCTTTATAATATTGCACCGGGAGCAAGGTGGCCGAAAAGAAAATGCAGCTCCGGCTCATTCCGATCCTCTCGCTTAAATTTCCCGATGGATCCACGCAGAACATTTTAATCATGGCGTCTCCGCCTTCACCCTCGGTATAAATAATGTATTTCTCATCCAGCAGATCATAGGTATTGATAAAACGCCGCGCTTCAAAATACAGATCTGTCACCGTCTCCCGAAGATCCGGCTCCATATCCTCTCTCAGATAGTCTTCCATATCCGAAACCATACGCATCAGGCTCAGAACAAACTTTCCAACTTCTCTGACAACCGCATACCGGCCGCCGTTCATTTCCCGTTCTTCCTGATAATCCTTTAAATATTGTCCGCACTTATGAACTTTGCGGGCAATCTTCGGGCGCACCGGCTTTAACTTCCGATACACCTTATCAAAATCCCTGCGATAAAGGGCCGCGCTGTACATTTCCCTGGCCCGGTCCACCAGGTTATGTGCCTCATCCACAAGAAATACCATGTTCGACGCCGCATCCGTAAAAAAACGCTTCAGATAAATCACCGGGTCAAACACATAATTATAGTCGCATATGATCACATCGCACCAGAGAGACACGTCCAGCTGAAATTCGAAGGGACAGACCTGATGTTTTTCTGCATAATCAAGAACACATTCCCTGTCGATGCCGTCTTCATGATTAATTATGTCGAAAACAGCCTCATTGACTCTGTCAAAATGGCCCTTAGCCCGCTCGCAAAACTCAGGCTGGCACTGACATTCCTCCAGAGGACATATCTTTTCTTTGGCTGTCAGAGTAATAAATTTCATTCTCAGATTTTTCTCACGCAGCAGTTTTCCCGTGTCCTCCGCCACCGTGCGGGTGATCGTTTTTGCCGTCAGATAAAATATGCGGCCGCACTTTCCGCTCCCCATGGCTTTAATAGACGGGAAAAGGGTGCCCAGAGTTTTTCCGGTGCCCGTCGGCGCCTGGATAAATATATTCTTGCCTTCATCAATGGAACGATAAACCCCATTCATCATCCGCTTCTGACTGAGACGGTATTCAAACGGAAACAGCAGTGTGCTTATGGTTTGATCCCGAAGCTCCTGCCACTGGATCTGCCATTTCGCCCATCGGGCATACTGATGCACCAAATTCTGAAACCAGCTTTCCAGTTCCTCCCTTGACCGCTCAAACTCAAAGGTTTTAACAGTCTCCGTCTCCAAATGAATATAGGTAATCCGCACTTTTATCTTTTCCAGTTCATGGAGATTGGCATAAATACAGGCATAACAGTCCGCCTGGGCCACATGAAGAATGTCCGCCTGTTCGATTGCTTCCAGCTTCGTGAAAGTTCCCTTGATCTCATCCACCATAATATCCTTTGCATCCGCCGGATTGGTAATAATTCCATCGGCCCGGCCCTCCACCTGGATATCCAGTGTCTCGTCAACTTCCACCTTTCGTTTCAGGCTGACCTCCGCCTGATAATGGCTGCCGCCCTGTTTCTGAAGTTTCCGGTGGGCCCGGCTTCCGGCCTGCATGGCATCCACATCCTGCATGGCGCCCATCTTCCGGCTGATATCGCCGTTTCTCAAAATAAATTCGACAAGATTTCTTACCGATACACGTACTTCCCGCTTCACACATCTCACCTCCATTCATCCACGCCCTATAGAGATTCAGGCATCCGGCTCTCCACGAAGAAATCCTCCCAACAGTTCCGCTGTTGAGAGGATTTTTCTTTATTTCATATAATCTTTAAGAAAATGAATCAGCGTTTCCATCTCCGCATCGGTTCCCACTGTAATTCTCAAATAATTGTCAATCCGGGGCAGACTGAAATACCGTACATAAATGTTTGCTTTCCGCAGTGCCTCAAACAGCTCCTTCGCCGGATACTTCGGATGAGCTGCAAAGATAAAATTCGCCCATGGTTCATTAAATTCAAACCCGAGCGCCTTTAATTCCTTTGCCGTCCAGGCCCGGGTACGCATAATTTTTTCAAGACATTCATTAAAATACTCTCTGTCCTTCACAGCCTCCGCCCCGAGAACCAAAGAGGTCTGATCCATCGTATAGGAATTAAATGAGTATTTAAAATCATTCAGCGCCTTGATCAATTCCTCATTGCCAATGGCATAGCCGATCCTCATTCCCGCCATGGAACGGGATTTTGAAAATGTCTGTACCACAAGCAGATTGTCATATTTTTCAATCAAGGCCAGCGCGGATCTTCCGCCGAAATCAATATAGGCTTCATCCACGATCACAAGAACATCCCTGTTATGTTTTAAAATATCCTCAACAAAATCTAAATCTTCATACACAGATGTCGGAGCATTCGGATTCGGGAATACAACGCCGCCGTTCTCACCATAGTAGTCTTCCTTTCGAATCCGGAAATTCTCGTCCAATGCCTTTGTCTCATAAGGGATCTTAAAGGCATCCGCCCAAACCGGATAAAACGAATAGGTAATATCCGGGAAAAATATCGGCTTTTCACTGTTAAAAAAGGTTTGGAAAGCCATCGCCAGAACATCGTCCGACCCCACGCCGACAAATATCTGTTCCTGCGCCACATGATAAAACTCAGCCAATGCTTTTGTCAGCACACCGGCTGTGGGATCCGGGTAAAGGCGGAATTTGTCGGTTTCCAGATGTGCAGCCATCTTAACAACTCCCGGCGCCGGAGGATAGGGATTCTCATTGGTATTTAATTTAATCATTCCCGGCCGGTTTGGCTGTTCACCCGGTGTATAAGGCACAACCCGGCGCACATAATCTCTCCATGTCTTCATCCGTATCACAACCTCTCTATTTCAAGTCATTTTTTCCGTCAAAATAGGTCTCCGCCAACGCCCTGAAGGCCGGCAGGGAACGCTCAATCATCTCATAGGACACACAATAGGCAATGCGCACATAGCCCGGACATCCAAAGCTGGAGGCCGGAACAAGCAGTAAATGATGTTTCTTTGCCTCTGCAACAAATTCTTTTTCATCCGCCGCCGGAGATTTTACAAACAGATAAAAAGCACCTTCCGGCTTCACACAGTCAAAGCCCAACTCCTTCAAAGATTTATATAAAAACTTCCGGTTTCTGTCATAGGCTTCCACATCGGTCCGCTCATTTAAACATTCTTTTATCATCAACTGCTGCAATGACGGGGCGTTGACAAAACCGAGAACCCGGTTGGCGATCGCCAGCCCTTCAACCAGCCCCTGATAGTCATCCACTTCCTTAGGCACGGCCAGATATCCGATCCGCTCTCCCGGCAGGGACAGAGATTTGCTGAAGGAATAGCCAATGATACAATTCCGGATATGTTTCGTCATAAAAGGCACTTTCACACCGTCATAAACCAGTTCACGATAAGGTTCATCGGAAATCACATAAATGGAATGGCCGATGCGCTTCTCTGCCTCCTCCAAGATAGCCTGCAGTCTGTCCAGTGTTTCTTCCGAGTAGACAACCCCTGTCGGATTGTTCGGATTATTGAGGATCAGCGCTTTTGTCTTTTGCGTGATCTTCTCCGCCAGCATTTCCACATTCGGCTGGAATGTCGGCGGATTTGGCGGAATGACAACCAGATTCCCCTGATAATTATGAACATAATTTGTATATTCACCAAAGAATGGGGCAAAACAGACAACTTCATCTCCCGGATCAACGATTGTCCTCAAAACCACATTTAAACCGCCGGCAGCACCCACTGTCATAAGAATTCCTGTCTGATCAAAGCCAGTCCCGAACCGTTCATTTAAAGAAGCCGCCACAGCCTCCCGAACCTCCTCATAACCCGCATTACTCATATAGCCGTGAACATACAGTGAATTTCCGTTATCCAGAATCCGTTTCATCGATGTACGCACTGCCTCCGGCGCCGGAACACTCGGGTTCCCCAAGCTGAAATCATACACATTTTCCGCGCCGACTTCTCTGGCCATCTCCCTGCCCTCTTCAAATAAAGCACGAATGACCGAATTTCCCTGAACCAACTGTGTCATGCTCTTAGATATCATCTGATTTAACCTTCTTCCTCCATGTTGCTCAACTTGGCAGCCTGATCTGCTGCAGTCAGGCTGTCAATGATCTCATCCAGATCACCATTTAAAACATCGTCCAGCCGATGTAATGTCAATTTAATGCGATGATCCGTACACCGTCCCTGCGGGAAATTGTACGTACGGATTTTTTCTGAGCGGTCGCCCGTTCCAACCTGATTTTTACGGTTGGCCGCCTCTTCCTTTTTCTTTTTCTCCAATTCCAGATCATAAAGTCTGGAGCGCAGAACCTTCAAACCTTTATCCTTATTCTTTAACTGAGATTTTTCATCCTGACAGGAAATAACGATTCCCGTTGGAATGTGGGTAATACGAACCGCTGAATCCGTTGTATTAACGCACTGTCCGCCGTTTCCGGAGGCGCGGAACACATCGATACGCACATCATTCATATCCAGCTGGACATCCACCTCTTCGGCCTCCGGCATAATTGCCACAGTAACCGTTGACGTATGAATACGGCCGCCCGACTCGGTCTCCGGCACACGCTGTACGCGATGGACACCGCTCTCAAATTTCAACCGGGAATAAACGCCGTTGCCGCTGATCATAAACACAACCTCTTTGAAACCGCCGATACCACTCTCATTAACACTCATCATATCGATTTTCCAGCGCTGTTTTTCCGCATATTTAGAATACATGCGAAACAATTCCGCCGCAAATAAAGCCGCCTCATCCCCGCCGGCTCCGGCACGGATCTCAACGATAACGTTCTTCTCATCCATCGGGTCCTTAGGAATAAGAAGAATTTTTAATTCCTGCTCGATCTCCCCAATCCGTTTTTTGGATTCAGCCATCTCTTCCTTGGCAAGCTCCCGCATTTCCTCATCGCTTTCCATCTCCAGAAGCTCCAGACTGTCCTCCACATTCTGTTTTTCCTGCTTATATTCCGTATATTTTTCTACGATTGGAGCCAGGTCATTCTGTTCTTTCATCAGCTTACGAAACCGCGGCTGGTCATTCACCACCTCCGGGTCGTTCAACTCCTCCATTACCTGCTGATAACGGATTAAAATATCATCTAATCTGTCAAACATAATTTTTCCTCCAATTGATCTCTATCTTCTTTGATTTCTATCTTTTTCCGTAGACCACCCGGTCAAGCCCGGCCAGGTCCCTGACCGTATGTATATCCCGGAAGCCATTTTCCATCAAAATTTTTGAAACCGCTTCTGCCTGTTCACAACCGATTTCAAAGAACAGCCAGCCTTCCGATTTTAAGTATTCTTCCGCCGCTCCGGCAATCTTTTTATAAAATTCCAGGCCCTCATCGGCGCCCTCCAGGGCCATCCGGGGTTCATACACCCGCACTTCCGGCATCAATGTCTCAATGACCGCCGCCGGAATATAAGGCGGGTTCGACACGATGACATCAAACCGTCCGCTTACTTTTTCAAATAAATTGCTCTGCAGCCATAAAATATCGTTGGTGCCCCGGCCATTCTTTTCCCAGCTCTGCCGGTTAAATATGCCGTTCATCCGCGCCACCCTCAGCGCATCCTCTGAGATATCGGCGCCGACGCCCCGGCCATAGCTTCCCAGAGCCATCAGGCTGATGAGGATACAGCCCGAACCGGTACACATGTCAAGAATCTTTCCGCCCGGAATATTCGCCTTTTCAAGCACAGTTTCCACAAGCACTTCCGTATCCTGCCGCGGAATAAGTACAGACTCATTGACCATAAAATCCAACCCCATAAATCCGGCCGTCCCCAAAATATACTGCAGCGGATAATGACCGCAGCGGCGTTCCACCGCTTCCCGATACCGCCTTTCTTCCTGAGGATCCGCCTCCGTATCTGCCTGCAGCAAATACTGGGCCCAATTCAGATCGCAAATATATTCCAGCAGATACCTTGCCTCCATGGCACTGTTTTCAATCTGATTTTCCGCAAGACGCTGTTCGCCTTCTTTCAATAATTGCCTTAACGTTTTCACTTTGCCAATTCCTTTTGAAACTCACGCCAGTCATAAATAGCCTCGATCGATGCGATAGCCACCTCGAGCATTTCCATATCCGGCTCCTTTGTTGTAAATTTCTGCATCCAGAACCCCGGCTTGCTCACCAGGCATACCAGCCCGGAATCATGGCGTCCTGCCCATTGAATGATCTCATAAGACACTCCGGCAATCAGCGGAACCATCAAAATCCGGCAAATAACCTTCAAAGCCATATTCTCCATCGGGAATATCTGAAAGAAAAGCAGAAAAAACACAATGCTCACAAACATAACGATAAACAGAAAACTTGTGCCGCACCGTTTATGGAACCGTGAATATTTTGCCGCATTTTCAGGCGTCAGCTCCTCGCCATGCTCTATACAGTTGATCGTCTTATGCTCCGCGCCATGATACATGAACAATCTCTGGATATCTTTCATCCTTGAAATCAACACGATATAGGCAATGAAGATCATCAGCCGGACAAGCCCCTCGATAATGCCGAGAATCAATCCGGAGTCCGTTGCCCGCCGGAATATATTTGAAATAAAAAAGGGCAAAACCATAAACAATCCGATGGATAAGGCCAGAGAAAGTATCACTGTCAAAATCATAAATCCTTTATCGGAATCTTCTTCCTTCTTTTTGTCAGAAACTTCCGTCGCTTCTTCTTTCTTTCGGCCGGAAGTATCTGCCGGTTCTTCCTCTTCAAAAAAGGAGGCCGACCAAGTCAGCGTCTGCATGCCGAGAACAAGGGAATCGACAAAAGCAAAGGCCCCCCGGACAATCGGGATCCCGGAAACATGAAACCGTTTTCCATAACCGATATGGGTGTCCGACTTCACTTCGATTTCATGATTTTCCTTGCGCACAGCTACCGCATACCGGTCCTTATGACGCATCATAACTCCCTCCATGACCGCCTGACCGCCAATATTTGCATACTTCATAATATCATACCTCTATAGAAAAATAGGTTGAGATTTTTAGAAAAAACCTCAACCTTACCTGTAACATTCCTCTTATTCCTGAGTAATACCATACTTACGATTGAATTTATCAATACGGCCACGAGCTGCAACAGCTTTCTGCTGACCTGTATAGAAAGAATGGCATTTAGAACAAATTTCTACGTGAATCTCCGGTTTCGTTGAACCCGTTACAAATTCATTACCGCAGTTGCAAGTTACTTTTGCCTGATAATATTTTGGATGAATTCCTTCTCTCATGTTTTTCACCTCGCTCAAACTTTCTCATTATAAATTATAAAACTGACGAATCAATTTTGTTCATTATAAAAACAGCTTTTTCATTATAGCATGGTTGCTCCCTGCTTTCAAGCTTTTTTTCAAAATTCTTTCGCCAAAAACAGCTAAAACAAAAGTGTTTTATCCTCTCCCATTCCCATCATACCATCAAGAATATATTTATTGCCATCCTCATCTCTGACATAGCCTTCCAGCTCGCCAAAAGCGACATAATAATCAATATTGACCACGACAGCATGGACGATCATCGGACTGATGCCGTATACTTTAAATTTAATATTGACCATATCATGTTCATCCCTGATCAGCCATTCTGCATAACCGTCAAAATTCTTTGTTTCCGGTGTCCGTGTAAAGGTCACCGGCGGCAAAAGGCTTGTCTCCTTTTCAAACCAAATCAGATTTTCATTATACCTGTCCTGATTCAAGGATTGATTTCTTGTCAGATTGAAAGCAAAAAACTTCTTTTCGCCGCTGATCTCCTGCCGTCCCATCGTTGTCACCCAATCATAGTGAGATTTTCTCGGATAATAACCCCTGTGATCGTCAACAATCGCAACACTGTCTCCATCCGTGCACATCTTCTCACCATTGATAGTCAGGCTGCCTTCCGCTTTGAAAAAGTCTTTCTGACTGTACAGCGGGCGGTTTTTTCCAAACGGAATGCTGACAACGCTTGGTTTGCTCAGACGCTTCAGCTTAAAATCATATTCAATGCTGTCCGTATCATTTTTGTGTCTTCCTCGGAGATGACACATACCCTTTTCAAAATGATTTACATATTTCACATGGCTCAACGGCGTCTTCCCATCGGCAACACTGCCTCGCAGCAGGTTTGGGGCAATAATGGTATCTTTGCTTCTCAGATTCGTGTCCCATGTATACACCTTTTTAGTCCGCTTATCATAAAAGATATTCAGCGTCTTTCCAAAAAGACCCATATCACAGACAACAGCCAGAAGTACGCCGTTTTTCAGGTGAACTTCCGTGGCCTCCCACAAGGTCAGCTTAAGCCGGTTCAGGCACTGGGGTGCATGGGTCGGCTTCTTCAGACGAAGCAAATCCATTTCCTCAAACTCTTTATCAAATGTACCGAAAATGGATTGACCATCCTCTGTTGTCATCGACTTTGGCACAGGCACACTGCGGCGCTTTTGACTGATAAACTTACTGTATTCACCCATAAACATACCTCCTTTACTAGAATATCTTTGTCCGCTTCATCATGGAAACAAAGGCTTTATTATCTTCTGTGTGCATGAACATATCCAGAATTCTCTCTAAGGCCTCATCGGATTTCATACCGTTCAGCGCTTTGCGCATCGCATAAGACGCGTCTAATTCCTCCCGGGAAAGGAGCAATTCTTCCCGCCGTGTCCCTGAGCGGGCAATATCCACCGCCGGGAAAATTCGTTTCTCCGAAAGCTTTCTGTCAAGCACCAGTTCCATATTACCTGTTCCCTTAAATTCTTCAAAAACAACGTCATCCATCTTACTTCCGGTTTCCACCAGCGCTGTCGCAAGCACTGTCAGGCTTCCGCCTTCCCGCATATTCCGGGCTGCGCCAAAGAATTTCTTCGGCATATAAAGGGCCGCCGGGTCAAGACCGCCGGACAAAGTACGTCCGCTTGGCGGCACTGTCAGATTATAAGCCCGGGCGAGACGCGTAATGCTGTCCAGAAGAATAACTACATCTTTTTTATGCTCTACAAGCCGTTTTGCCCGCTCAAGCACCATCTCGGATACCCGCTTGTGATGCTCCGGCAATTCATCAAATGTCGAATAGATAACTTCAACATTTTTACCGACAATAGACTCCCGGATATCTGTCACTTCCTCCGGTCGTTCATCAATGAGCAGAATGATCAGATTCATATCCGGGTGATTTGTCGTCACCGCCTTGGCTATCTGCTTCAACAGGGTCGTCTTTCCCGTTTTCGGCGGAGCCACGATCATACCGCGCTGTCCCTTGCCGATCGGCGATACCAAATCCATAATCCGCATCGGAACGCTGGAGCGGACCGTCTCAAGCCGAATCCTGTCATCCGGGAAAATCGGCGTCATATCCTCAAAATTCATGCGCCGGGTCGCCTCTCCCGGATGGAAACCATTGACCGATTTCACATAAAGCAATGCGCTGAACTTCTCATTCTGAGTTTTCACCCGGATATTTCCTGCGATAATATCCCCGGTCTTCATATTAAAGCGCCGGATCTGGGCCGGCGAAACATAAACGTCATTCGGCCCCGGCAGATAATTTTCACACCGGATAAAACCATAACCGTCCGCTAAAACCTCCAGTATGCCATGAGCCATCTGGCCGCTGTCCAACGCCTCCAGAGAACTGTCCATCCGCATCTCACCATCTTCGGTGCCCTGCTCTTCCGCTTTATCGCCGCGCTTTTCTTCCACCTTATCATTACGTTTTTCTTCCCGCGCATCATTTTTCTCACGACGGCTCTTTTCTTCCCGAACTTCACTTCTGTTATGACGTTCTTTTGTTTCCCGGGCCGCACGGTTTACATTCTTTTCCCGTTCTTCCTGTTCCCCGCGAGCCTCATTTTTTTCTTTATTATATTTTTCTTCCAGTTCACCCATCAATTGAACCAGTTGTGCTTTCCTCATTGTGGATACATTTTTTACACCCTGTGATTTTGCCAGTTCCTTCAATTGAACTAACGACAAAGTTGCGTACTTCTCGTTCATAAGTATCCTCCTTAAATTTATGTACATATTTTTTCTATTCTCTGGGAAAAAATAACATTAGAAGCGCCCGTAGATACCTTCATTATACACTAAAATATCAATAAATAAAGAAAAATTTTTCGCAATTTTCGACTTTTCAATACGAATCGATACACGATGTATTATTTAATACTTTATTTTACATTTTTTTCAATTTTATTCCAGTAAAGTATTGAATTTCCAAAAAATCTATACTATAATTGCACTAAAATTTAACATAAACTATTCAAGGAGGAAGAATCTTATGTCTTATACTGACAGCATCATTGAAAGCGTCATCAAAAAAAATCCAAATGAACCGGAATTTATCCAGGCTGTTACAGAAGTTATGAACTCTCTGAAACTTGTGGTAGATAATGAACCAAAGTATCAGGATGCATCTCTTCTGGAGCGCATCGTAGAGCCAGAGCGTGTGATCATGTTCCGTGTCCCATGGGTAGATGATAATGGCAAAGTTCAGGTAAACCGCGGCTATCGTGTACAGTTTAACAGTGCTATCGGACCATACAAGGGCGGACTTCGTTTTCATCCGTCTGTAAACCTGAGTATTATCAAATTCCTTGGTTTTGAACAGATTTTCAAAAACTCTCTGACAGGTCTTCCGATCGGCGGCGGCAAAGGCGGTTCTGATTTTGACCCGAAGGGTAAATCCGACCGCGAAGTTATGGCTTTCTGCCAGAGTTTTATGACAGAGTTGTGCCGTCATATCGGTGCTGATACAGATGTTCCAGCCGGTGATATCGGTGTCGGCGGACGTGAGATTGGCTTCCTTTATGGACAATACAAACGCATCCGCAACCTCTCTGAAGGTGTTCTCACAGGTAAAGGACTTACCTACGGCGGTTCCCTGGCCCGTACAGAAGCTACTGGTTACGGTCTCGTTTACCTTGTAGATGAATTATTAAAATGCAAGGGCGATACGTTAGAAGGCAAAACCGTTGCTGTATCCGGCGCCGGCAATGTAGCTATTTACGCTACTGAAAAGGCAACTCAGCTTGGCGCTAAAGTTGTTACTCTCAGCGATTCCAACGGATGGATCTATGATGAAAACGGTATCGATCTTGCTCTTGTTAAAGATATCAAAGAAGTACGTCGCGGACGTATTAAAGAGTATGTTGAAAAACATCCGGAAGCTGTTTACCATGAAGGTACAGGCGTATGGACGATTCCTTGCGATGTGGCTCTTCCATGTGCAACCCAGAATGAACTGCATCTGGATGACGCCAAAGCCCTTGTTGCCAACGGCTGCAAAGTTGTCGCTGAGGGCGCTAACATGCCTACAACACTTGAAGCTACCGAATACCTGCAGACAAACAAAGTTTACTTTGTTCCGGGCAAAGCTTCCAACGCCGGCGGTGTTGCTACCTCCGCACTGGAGATGTCCCAGAACAGCATGCGTTTGAGCTGGAGCTTCGAAGAAGTTGATGAAAAACTTCGCGGCATTATGGTAAATATCTTCCATAATATTGATGACGCAGCAAAAGCTTATGGCGTAGAAGACGACTTCGTTGCCGGCGCTAACATCGCCGGATTCAAGAAAGTTGCCGACGCTATGCTCGCACAGGGTGTTTGCTAATTCATTACCCCTTATATAATAAGAGCCATGATACGGATAAATCAGGGGCTTTCCTGAAGCTGTATCATGGCTTTTTTATTTTTAAAGAGTCAATTTATATAATGCTAATTGATTAAGACTTACTCCTTCTCTATCTGCCTCAATGACTAATCTCTGATGCAGAGATTTTGGAAGTCTTACGACAAACTTTCCACTATAATTACCTACCGATTCCGGAGCGGGTACAGGCAATCCATTTCCCAGCTTAGCTTCTATATAACCTTCCATAGCTTCATTGAGATTCGAATAAAGTTCATCCAAAGAATCTCCCGTACTCTGACAGCCATCCAATTCCAGAACCCTGCCATAAAAATAATGCCCGCTTTCATCATCCATCTCCTGCACCAGTCTCGTATAGGGCAGCTTCATATAGTCTTTTGCTTCCATTATATCAACTCCTATCCTCTATTATGTATATAGTAGAATCTCACTTCCCTATTCTATTTAAAATACTCACTACATAAGCCTTTTTTAAAGGATTTTCCTGTTTAATGGTTATAAGTTCTCCTGTTTCACTGTTTAGATAATGTTTATGACTCCCTTTTTGCCTTACCAACTCATATCCATACGCTTTTAATACTTTATCGGCTTCTTCCTGGCGTATGCCATTTGGCTGCCTTTTCATCTTATTTATTATTTTCTCTATGCCGGGCAACTTCCTTCGTCCCTCCTTTTGAATAGTACTATATTCAGTATTAAATGTCAAATTCTTTTTTGTACAAAATAGTGGATTTTAGCTCCTGACCAGGATTTAGAAATTTCTATACGAGCTTCTGAAATAAACTCCCCGATAATCTTATTTTATAACAAAGCCCGATGAAATATCAATAACAATCCATCGGGCTTTTTCGACTAAAAATAACATTCATATTTTGATGATTGGAAAAGTCATTCCATTCTTTGATGATTTCTCCAAAATTCAATTGTTTCCTGCAGATCGGCTTCATCCTCAAACAAGTCCATCTTTTTGGCAACTTCAATTGCAAAATCAACATATCCATTTGCTCTGGCGGTTATCACTCTGCCGTCAGCGACAACATCCAAATCATTGGAATACGTCGAATTAATCTTCTCAAGAATTCCAGCATGTTCTAAGACATCAACACCTGCGCATATTCCTGCAATTAACCCCTGATTTGCCTGAACTTTGGTAAGATAATCCCATACCTTTCTGTTATCTATTTCAGTAATATCTCCGCCTGGAATAATCATAAGTTCCACATCCTCAGGGTTAATATCCCATAATTGACCGGATACATTTATTGAATACCCTTCCGTGGCAATAATGGAATTTCCGTCACATGATACAAACACAACCTCCTTGCCTGTATACTTAAGAAAATAGTTCAATATCACAATCTCGTAAATACAACTTGTATTATATAAAAGCACTGCTGTTTTCATCTTTTCCTCCATAGATATCAATTATGAAATGGTCTTTTTCACATTTTATCATACCATATTGCTTATCACAATCTAAAAAGGAACACCTTTTATGAAAATGACTTCATCAATTCTTGCTTTATGCTTTTGTTTCAAGTATGATAATAATGAGGGTTAATAATCAAAATTACTAATTGGAGGTATATGTACATGGAGGTTAAAAAGATTTACACTTTAAACAATGGTGTTGAAATCCCGGGTATTGGCTTTGGAACATGGCAGGCAAAGGACGATGCCGCTGTCAATAGCGTAAAAGCAGCGCTTGAGGCCGGATATCGCCATATCGACACCGCAGCCTTATATAAAAATGAAGGCAGCGTCGGACAGGCCATCGCCGAATGTGGGCTAAAACGTGAAAATGTATTTATTACAAGCAAATTATGGAACTCCAAACGGGGCTATGATAAAACAATGGCAGCTTTCGAGACAACTTTGAAAACCATGAGGCTGGATTACCTGGATTTATACCTGATTCATTGGCCGGCCACGGCCCACCGCTTTGATAACTGGAAAGAAATCAATCTGGATACATGGAAAGCGATCACGGAACTTTATAAGGCCGGACGCATCCGCGCAATCGGTGTATCCAACTTTCTGCCCCATCATCTGGAACCGTTGATGCAGACAGAAGTTCCGCCGATGATTGATCAGATTGAATATCATCCGGGATATCTTCAGCAGGAAACGGTAGACTACTGTCAGGCCAACGGTATTGTTGTCGAAGCCTGGAGCCCGCTTGGTAACGGGCAGGTTCTTGGCAATGAATTTCTTGCGGCAATTGCCAAAAAATATGGTAAGAGCGTTGCTCAGATTTGTATTCGTTTTGCTGCTCAGAACGGTATCATTCCACTTCCAAAATCTGTAACGCCATCCCGTATCGCATCCAATCTTGATGTCTATAACTTTGAGATTTCCGATGAGGATATGAAAGCCATCGCCGCCATGGAACAGACCGGATTCTCCGGATGGAACCCGGATGAAGTGGATTTCTAAAGCAAGTAAATTTCTAAAATAATACAATAAAAGCCATGACTCCGATAAATCAGCTATTCTTCCTGAACCGGTATCATGGCTTTTTTATCTTTCGTATATTCATTTTTCCCTTTCCGACATCGTCCTAAACGTATGCCTTCCAATCTCCTACATTTTCTCCATAAAATCCTCAACAGATTCTGCTCTTGCAGCCAGCAGCAGCCATTTTTTCAGGATTTCTTCATCCTCCTGCTCCAGAATCTGTTTCCTTAAGTCTTCTGATAACTCACCAAAATTTGACAACAATTCCAAGACGTCATCTCGGTGCCCCTCTGCCCTTCCTTCTGCTCTGGCTGTATTTCGCTCTTCCAGTTCCCGCAAAAATCTCATTCCTATCGCCTCACCCTTCTTCGCCTTACACACCCGTTTATGAATCCGCCAAATACGGTCACTGCCAGCCTGGGCAGCCGCCTTATCCGTTGTATTTTCCATATAATGCAGAAACTCTACCAATTCCGGAGAAACTTCATCTTCATTTTTCCCACGGGTATTTAAAAATATCCGTATGGCGCCGTCCTCAAGGGATAGTTGCGGAGCTTCATGGCATATCGGGCTGAAAGTATAACAGTACTTTCCAAGACCGAAAATATCATAATCGGTAATAACAATAATATAGGAATCCTTCAACATATTGTAATCATCCGTTCCCGGCTCCAATAAGGAACTGTCCATCAATGACTGATAATACCGACTCCGTTTTCTCAAATCTCCCTTATATGTATTCTGAGCTTCTATATCATAGACAATACCCTCCTCGGACATGGAAAAAACATCCATACGTATGGATTTTGACAAAGGCGACACCCGATGTTCTTTTTCCGTCTGGGACGGTGGAATAAGCCGAATATCCTGCCCCAGAATAATACTGAGTGCATCCTGAACAGCCTCCGGGGCGTCCATAACCTCGGCAAATAAAAAACGGTCTATAAGGTTTAAATCTTTCAATGCTTTCTTTTCTTCCATGCACATTGCTCCTTTATTTTATCATATTTTTTTCCGTTTAAACAGAACATCAATAACAATCCATCGGGCTTTTTCGCGCAAAAATGACCATGTTAATTTCTGTTGCTTGTTTTTATGGCACAAATACAGCTATAATAACAAGAAAAGCAAAAGGATGAGACAAAATATGATCAATGAAAATATTCGAAATGCCAGAAAGAAAAAAGGCATCAGCCAGGAGGAATTGGCCATAGAATTAAATGTAGTCAGACAGACTGTTTCAAAATGGGAAAAAGGCTTATCTGTTCCCGATGCAGATATCCTGATTCAAATAGCCGACTTATTGGAAGTATCTGTGAATGACCTGCTGGATATCAAACCGCAAAATGATGATGTTGAAAATATTGCTGCCGAACTTGCTCATCTGAATGAACAACTGGCCCATAAAAATCGAGAAAAAGCCTTATATCTGCAGGCTGAAAAAAAGAGGGGACTCATTTTACTTTTATCTTTTATGGCGATGCTTATTACAATAAATATAAAAAATGAGATTCTATCTATTGCATTGACCGGCGGGTGCATGTTAGCCGCCTTAATTATTTTATATAGAAATCTCTCATTGCTCACGAAAATAACTACTGAAAATATGAAAATCGGCACATTAAAAGTTACAACACTTTTTAATATGGCCGTTTTAATATTTGCCGTGATGATTGCCATATTCAATGAAGCCTCATTCATCAGACTCTCCGAGTCCGGCGAACAAGGGCTTGCCTTAGCAGTCACCTGCATTATTATGCTGTTTGGCGGTTACATTTCTCCAAAGCTTCCATTCACCCGGCATACCGGATTAAGGCTTCCCTGGACCGTGCAGGATGAAGAAACATGGAATATTGCCCACAAAGTCATTGGCTTTATTTCACTGCCATTGGTATTGCTTTACTTAGCCGCATCTTGTACGATCAACAATTTTGAAGCAATTACCCTTGCTGTAATATTCCTTTGGATTGGTATTCCTGGACTGATTTCTTTTGTTTTCTGGTGGAAAAAACTTTATGGCAAACATTAAATGTACCTCATCGTATGTAACTTGACGGGCATACCCATGCGAAGCATCTGCAATATTAAAAGCAGACACCGGCATCGAAATAGATATGCCTCAAAAATTTGTCTACATAACCCTTGACATCTTCCGTGAAAAACAGCAAAATGAAGGTGACAGTATACATAATAAACTTGAGGCATGGCTTACATTTTTCTGCAGAGATGAACCGGAAATGATTCTAAAGCTTATCCGGAAATATCCGGAATTTAAACCATTATATGCAGATATATATGAATTATGCCGGAATATGGAGGAAATTATGCAGATATTTTCAAAAGAACTTCTGGAAATGGATCGTAATACAGTGAAACTGATGATTGATGAAATGCAGGAAGAAATAAAAAATAAAGAGAAAACCATCTTAGCTCAGGCCCGGATTATCGAATCACAAAACAATAACGTTGAAAGTCTTATGAATCGTATTGCTGAACTTGAAAGAGAATTATCTCAAAAATAAAAGATTAATATAGAAGGCTGCTCAATGAATCTACAAAGCAAAACCCGATGGAATATCAATAACAATCCATCGGGCTTTTTCGATAAAAAATATTCTTTTTATTTCTTCAATTTTGCTGCTGCCTTCGCTTCAATCTTATCTTTCTGAACATAAGCCCTGACATGAGTACCCGTGCCGATCACACCGGCCTCGTCCACAGCTTCATAAGAAAATGTGACCATCTTCTTATCGACCTTTTCAACCTTGGCTGTACATGATACTTTCATGCCCACAGGTGTCGGTGAAGAATGGGTGATATCCAGTGTAACCCCAACGCTGGCTTCTCCTTCTCCACTGGCCTGGGCCATACACATAAAGCATGTTTTCTCAACTAAGGCAACCAGAATCGGTGTGCCGAAAACATCCGGCGTCCCCGGAACAGCACTGGCTGCTGTCATATCCGGTGTCACCACCTGTTCGCATGTAAATGTTGTTCCTAATAACTGTTCTTTTTCCATAATTTCTCCTTTTCTGCCGCACCCCTGAAATAATTATATTGCCTTACTGAACAAATGCTTTTAAAGAATCAATCAACGCATCCGGGTTATCGCCATGAACCTGGATATTGATTGGTTTGCTTAAATCAAGGCTGAAAATACCCATGATTGATTTTGCATCGATGACATAGCGTCCTGATACCAAATCCACATCACCGTCATATACCGCCACAATACGGTTAAACTCTTTAACATCTTCAATACTCTGTAATAAAATTGTTGCTTCTTTCATTTCTTATTCCTCCTGATCAAATCTGAATCAACTCATAGTCATCTGTTCCAATTCCCAGCTTCTTGGCATGTTCAAGACAGCTGGACCAGTTTGTGTCCGGGAATATATCGGTAAAATGATCATGATGAACATGCTCCACCTCATCCAGAACACTACCCCTGCATATCGGCTGTCTGTTGACAGCATCCGCACAGGCCTTATCCAAAGCCACCGGGTCGAAGGAAGCGAACATTCCCACATCCGGAACGATTGGTGCATCATTCTCTCCATGGCAGTCGCAATACGGCGACACATCCATAACAAGGCTAATATGGAAGTTCGGACGTCCTTCAATAACTGCCTTTGTATATTCTGCCATCTTGCAATTCAAAATATCGTTGGACTCATCCTCCGCTGCTTTCACCGCATCCATCGGACAGACTCCGATACAGCGCCCGCAGCCGACACATTTATTATGGTCAATGGACGCCTTCTTATCCGTAATTGTAATCGCATCATGGGCGCAAACCTTTGTACACTGTCCGCAGCCGATACATTTCCGCAAAGATACCCGCGGTTTTCCCGCGCTGTGCATCTCCATCTTGCCGGCCCTGGAGCCGCAGCCCATACCGATATTCTTAATGGCGCCGCCAAAGCCGGCCGCTTCATGGCCTTTAAAATGATTCAGCGAGATCACCACATCCGCATCCATCACGGCCCGGCCAATTTTTGCTTCCTTCACATAGGTGCCGCCTTCCACCGGCACAAGCACTTCATCCGTTCCCTTCAAACCGTCTGCAATAATCACATGACATCCGGTTGAAAATGGCGAAAAACCATTCACATAGGCACTGTCCAAATGATCGAGGGCGTTTTTCCTTCCGCCGACATAAAGTGTATTACAATCCGTCAAAAATGGCTTTCCGCCCAGACTCTTCACAAAGTCAACAACGGTCTTTGCATAGTTCGGCCGAAGATACGCCAGATTTCCCGGTTCTCCAAAATGAATCTTAATCGCTACATACTTCTTATCAAAATCAATCGTATCCATTCCCGCCGTCTTCATCAGACGCACCAGCTTCTGCTGTATATTTTCCTGCACGGTTGCGCGGAAATTTGCAAAATAAACTTTTGACTTTTCCATGATCTTTCTCCTTTTGTTATCCTGCTCCTTCAATTCTAATACGCCGGGAAAAGGCTGTCAATCCATTTCTTCTTGATTTCACCCATGGTAAATGCTATTATTATTCATGTATGTAACGAAACTTATGATGAAAGGAACATAGAAAATGGCAGATAATGAGAAAGCATTAAAGCTTCATGAAGAATGGCAGGGTAAAATTGAAACCGTTTCCAAATGCCCTATTAAAACCCGGGAAGACCTGGCTCTCGCCTATACTCCGGGCGTTGCTGAACCCTGTAAAGTGATTGCAGAAAATAAAGATGCCGTATACACCTACACAAGCAAAGCGAATACGGTGGCTGTTGTATCCGATGGTTCTGCTGTCCTCGGACTCGGAAATATCGGCGCTTACGCGGCAATACCGGTGATGGAAGGGAAAGCTGCCCTGTTCAAAGAATTTGGAAATGTCAACGCGGTTCCAATCTGTCTGGATACCCAGGACACTGAAGAAATTATTGAGACAGTCATCCGCATTGCCCCGGCCTTCGGCGGCATCAATCTGGAAGATATCTCCGCACCTCGTTGTTTTGAGATTGAAACTCGTTTAAAAGAGATACTGGACATCCCAGTCTTCCATGATGACCAGCACGGTACAGCCATCGTCGTTTTAGCCGGTATTATGAACGGACTTCGTCTGACAGGAAAGAAAAAAGAGGACTGCCGGGTAGTCGTTAACGGCGCCGGTTCCGCCGGTATTGCCATCACCCGTCTTCTCCTCACCTATGGGTTTAAACATGTGACCATGTGTGACCGTTTTGGCATCATTTCCAAAAACTATCCGAATCTGAACTGGATGCAGGAAAAAATGACAAAATATACAAACCTTGAAAACAAAGAAGGAACTCTGGCAGATGCCTTAAAGGGAGCCGATGTCTTTGTCGGCGTTTCCGCACCTGGCATCGTTACCGCGGAAATGGTTGCTTCTATGAATAAGGATGCGATCATGTTCGCTATGGCGAATCCGGTGCCTGAAATCATGCCGGATATCGCAAGAGCTGCCGGAGCACGAGTTGTCGGCACAGGCCGTTCGGATTTTCCAAATCAGATCAACAATGTCACTGCTTTCCCGGGTATCTTCAAAGGTGCGCTGGAAGGCCGTGCGCGCCAGATTACGGAAGAAATGAAACTGGCTGCTGCCGCGGCCCTGGCCGGACTTGTTTCCGATGAAGAATTATCCGAAGACTTTATTATGCCGGACCCGTTTGACCCTCGAATCGTGGACGTCGTTTCCAAAGCGGTTAAAGACCACATTACAGCATAAAATGATTTCAAGTTACTCAGAAGCTTTGCAGCGCTGGAATGGAAAGCCTTATTATTCTTTAAATCAGTATTTGCAGGAACATTTTGGTGAAAAAATATATAAAATTGCCCTGGACGGCGGGTTTACCTGTCCAAACAGGGATGGCACTCTCGGAAACCGGGGCTGTATCTTTTGCAGCTCCGGAGGCTCCGGAGAATTTTCCGGGGCCAGACTTTCCAATGATGTTTCCCTGTCTCCGGATATTTCGGCGAATATCCGTTCCCAACTGGAAGCCGGAAAACAGCTCATATCCAAAAAGTATACCGGGCATCGTTTTATTGCCTATTTCCAGGCATTTACAAACACTTATGCGTCGGCGGACTATCTGGAAAAACTGTATATGCCGGTCATTGCCCATCCGGAAACAGCGGTTCTCTCCATTGCCACCCGTCCCGACTGCCTTTCAACGGAGATCATCGACCTTTTAAAACGTTTAAATCAGATAAAACCTGTCTGGATTGAACTCGGGCTGCAAACAATTCATGAAGATACGTCCCGCTTTATCCGCCGCGGTTATACGCTGGAGGTTTTCATCGATGCACTTCATCGTCTTCAGGAAGCCGGCATTGAAACAATTGTTCACACTATTCTCGGACTTCCGGGAGAATCGAAGGATGATATTTTAGAAACGCATCGTTTTCTTGCGCAGCAGCCGATTCAGGGAATCAAGCTGCAATTACTTCATGTTCTGCGAGGAACTGATTTAGATACTCTTTACCGCGTTCGTCCTTTTCACATACTGACTTTAGAAGAATATTCGGATTTAATTATCCGCTGCATTGAAGTACTTCCGCCGGAAATGGTCATTCACCGTATCACCGGCGACGGTCCGAAACAGCTCCTGACAGCTCCGCTGTGGAGCGGCCATAAAAAACAGGTTCTCAACACCATCCATCACTCTTTTAAAACCTGCGGCACCTGGCAGGGACGAATGTATACGCCTCTTTAACCCAGGCAGACAGGTAGGAAAGGAATATTTATGATTGCCGAACCAGCCACTTTGTATAAATTAATGATTCTATATATATTAAACGCCTCGGAATTCCCTCTGACAAATTCTCAGGTATGCGAATTCCTTTTGGACAAAGGATATACCACCTACTTTACAACTCAGGCGGCGATATCCGATTTGATCGAAGCCCAGTTTATTTCTGTGGAGCAGAAAAACAACAGTTCTTATTATCAGTTGACAGCCTCCGGCAAAGAAACTCTGGATGCCTTTTCCTCATCTATTTCCGACGGCATAAAAAAGGATATCTGTGCCTATCTGGAAGATAAGCGCTACGCTCTACGCCGGACAAATGAAGTGACCGCCGGCTATCTTCCGAAAAAAAATCAGGAATTCGAAGTAGAACTTTTGCTCAGGGACGGAAAGGAATCACTGCTCAGACTGGAGCTTACCGTGCCGACGGAGCTTCAGGCCGAACTTATCTGCGATCACTGGCATAAACAGAGCAGTGAAATCTATGATTATCTTATGACAACATTACTGGCAAAAAAAGATAGGTAGAATATCAAGGAATTATCGGATATAAGAATAACCGTTTTCCTTAAATTCTACCTATGGCTGTCCGATGCCGGGATTTATGATATTTTCTTTTTGGCTGCTGTATAGCAGAATAATCCCAGTGCCGCAATACAAAATACCGCTGCAATAATAAATGCCAGAGAAAGACTTTTATCTGCCGATCTCCCGAAAACCAGATTTGTCCCGATCGCAACCCCATCCATGAGTACCGCATTGATACTCAATGCGGTGGCCCGGTTCGAATAGGTTATAAACTGATTCTCCATCACCTTACTCAACGGCATAAACAAACTGCAGGAAATACGCAGAGACACTATTGCCAATACGGAAAAAAATGGATTTTCTGTAACCGCAAGTATCAAACATGAAGCTATGCCTGACATAAGCAGGATCACCCCGCTTTTTCTTCTGCCATATCTGCTGCAGAAGGAGGCCGACCTGCTGCCGAGCAATCCTGCTCCGGTCATGAGGATATATACCCAGCCGATACTGCTGTCTGTCATCCCACACTTTACATATTGAAGCTGGCTTAAAAACACTGTAATCGTCTGATGGCACTCACTAAACAGAGCAATTCCCACAACAAAAAGGAGCAGCTCCTTTCTATGCATCATATCCTTCACTATCGCCCCAAATTCCTGCACCGGCGAATCTCGCTGTGACGGCATTTCTTCTTTGACTTCCTTCAGAAAAAGAGAAATTCCCGCGGCAAAAGCATAAGTTACTAGCGTAAAAAACGCAGCCTTTCTATAATTGCCGTACAGAAATAAACTGTAAATTCCCGCGGCGCTCATCAACCCAGCCGTTCCCAGACTGTCATAGATTCCAAATACCTTTTGTGCATCCGCCTTCCCGGCGGAAAGATACAAAATGCTCGAATCAACGCCGGAAAGCCCCGCAATGGTGATTCCAAGAAGTATCCGCTCGATCAAAAACATGTCAAAGCCATCCGCCCGCCAAAAAACAATTTTCGAAAACAGATACAGGATATTACAGACAATCATTGTATTCCGATAGCCGATTTTGTCCGCCAGAATCCCCCACGGAAGTTCCATCGCGACAGAAATTGCAAGGGAAATGCTTTCAATCAGGGTAATCTGAAACATATTCAGTCCCGCCGCCTGACGGTACAATGTCGCCACAGCGCCGTAAAACACCATTCCCTGTAAAAAGGCAATGATATACATAAGCACAATATTCTTTTTTATTTTCATCACGTTTCATTTACTATATTATCTGTCCCATTTATCACAGAGAGTATTAATCTGATCCGCAAATTTAGCCAGATCCTTATTGGCACCGCCTTCATTATGCTGAATAACGATAAGCAGTCGTCTTCCGGCGGCAACAAGCCGTTCAAATACGGAGCTGGCCTTTCTCGCCGCTGCTTTCTTCGACTTGCGAACCGGTACAGCCTCAACCACACAACTGTTATCTGCCAGATCATAACTTGTTCCGCTGTACGGCGCCACTGCATCATAGCCATATTCATTTTTGAGACACTCGGTGAAGGCGTCACATACTGAATCTTCGCCATGAACAACAAATACCCGCTCCGGCTTCTGCTTAAAGCCCTGCAGCCATTGAATCAGGCCCTGCTTATCCGCATGTCCGCTGATTCCGGCCAGCTGCTCAATGTGCGCACAGACTTCTATCGTCTCTCCAAAGAGCTTCACTTCCTGGGTTCCTTCCACCAGCGCCCGGCCCAGAGTACCGTTGGCCTGATAGCCGACAAATAATATGGTACATTCCGGCCGCCACAGATTATGTTTTAAATGATGGCGGATCCGGCCGGCTTCGCACATGCCGGAAGCCGAAAGAATAACCTTTGGACGATCATCAAAATTAATCGCCTTAGATTCTTCGCTGGAAACAGAAGTTTTCAGGCCGGGGAAAGTAATCGGATTAATCCCCTGTTTTACCAACTCCATTGCTTCCTCATCAAAACATTCATAGATATTCTGATTAAATATTGTCGTGGCCTCGATCGCCAGCGGACTGTCCACATAAACCTCGAAATTATCATGCCCTTTAATCCGATTTTCAGCCTTGATCTGACGGATAAAGTAAAGCATCTCCTGGGTACGCCCTACCGCAAAGGACGGAATGACCACGTTGCCGCCCCGATCGAAGGTCGACTGAATGATCCGGCTCAATTCCTCCACATAGTCCGGACGTGTCTGCCCATGAGAGCGATCCCCATAGGTCGACTCAATGACCACATAATCCGCCTCATCCACCGTCGACGGATCTTTGATCAACGGCTGATTTGTATTTCCCACATCGCCGGAAAAGACGATCTTCTTCTGCAGGCCGTTTTCGCTGATCCATATTTCTATACAGGAAGAGCCGAGCAAATGACCCACATCCGTAAAGCGGATGCGTATCCCCGGACATATATCAATCATTTTATTATAATCACAGCCGGCGAAATGCTCCAGCACGCCTTCCGCATCCTCCATGGTGTAAGTCGGCACAACCTCCGCTCTTCCGGCACGGCGCCCTTTACGGTTTTTCCATTCTGCTTCGAACTCCTGAATATGAGCACTGTCACGAAGCATAATTCCGCAAAGCTGCTTTGTCGCATTGGTTGCAAAAACCGTTCCCCGGAATCCCTCGGCATATAACAGAGGCAGTAAACCCGAATGGTCAATATGGGCATGGGTGAGAAATACATAGTCTATTTCCGCCGCAGCGGCAGCCACCGGCTGGTTTTCAAAAAAATCTTCCCCCTGTTCCATCCCATAATCAATAAATATTTTGTGTCCGCATGCTTCCAGATAATGACAGCTTCCTGTCACCTCATGGGCGGCTCCAGAAAATGTTAAACGCATAAAAATCCCTCATTTCATATATTATTATCATATACGAAATGAGGGATAATTACTATAAATTTTTTATTAAATTTCAAAATTTAGTGCATATTGTTCAATCAAATCCCAGATTTCATCCCGTCCCTGCTTGCTCACGGCCGAAAATGGAACGATCGGTGTTCCCTCCGTCACATCAAGTCCCTCACGGATCTGTTTTATATGCTTTGGAACCTGGCTGCGCTTCAGCTTATCCAGCTTTGTCGCAATGATGACCGGATTAAACCCCTGGCTGACGATCCAATGATACATATGTTTATCATTGGCCGACGGCTCATGGCGAATATCAATCAGCAAAAACACCAGCCGAAGCTGCTTCGAAGTGTGAAGGTAACGCTCAATCATCGTTCCCCATTTTGCCTTGACCGCTTCAGAAACTTTGGCATAACCGTAGCCCGGCAGATCGACAAAATAAATCTCCTCATTGATATTATAGAAATTAATTGTCTGCGTTTTTCCGGGCTGCTGCGATGTCCGGGCATAGGACTTCCGATTCATCAGACCGTTAATCAAAGAGGATTTCCCCACATTGGATTTGCCCGCAAAGGCCACCTCCGGCAATGTATTTTCCGGCAGTTTACTCGTAATGCCGCAAACCGTCTCCAAATTGACATTTTTAATTACGTGCATAAAATCTCCTTTTACTTTCTGCTTCTTTCTTCTGCTCCGGCTTCCGGTTCTTCACTCGCTGCGGCTTCCGATGGGGCCTCTGTTCCGGCCTTCGGCTTTTCCGGCATATGAACAAGGGCGGTTTTCAGCACTTCATCCATGCCCTCCGCATAGACAATCTCCATACCCTCATAGATTTCACTTTCCATCTCTTCCACGTCCTTCCGGTTCTTCACCGGCACGACAACAGTTTTTATTTTAGCGACCTTGGCTGCCAAAAGTTTTTCTTTCAGACCGCCGATCGGGAGCACCCGTCCGCGAAGGGTTATTTCCCCGGTCATCGCAACGCTGGCCTTTACCGGAATTTCCGTGATGGCCGAGATCATGGCTGTTGCCATGGTCACACCGGCGGACGGACCATCCTTCGGCACAGCGCCTTCCGGTATATGAATGTGGATGTCATTTTTCTCAAAGAAATCCTTTGGAATAAAAAAGGCATCACTCATCGAACGGATAAAACTGATTCCGGCCCGGGCCGATTCCTTCATGACATCGCCCAATTGCCCTGTCAATTCAAATTTACCGCTTCCGGGCAGAACATTGACCTCCACAGAAAGGGTATCCCCGCCGACACTGGTCCATGCCAGTCCCCGGACAATGCCGATCTCATCTCTGCTGTTTGCCTCATCAAAGCTGAATCGTTCTTTTCCAAGATATTTACTCAGAGTCTTTACGCCGACTTTCACATTCTTTTTATTTTCCTCGACAATCTCTCTCGCCGATTTCCGACAAATATCTCCAATCCGCCGTTCCAGATTACGAACGCCGGCCTCACGGGTATAATGGACAATAATTTTTTCCAGCGCCTTATCCGTGATTGAAACCTGACTCTTCTTCAGGCCGTGAATCTTGATCTGCTTTGGAATAAGATGCTCTTTGGCAATATGCATTTTCTCATTTTCTGTATAGCTGTTGACTTCGATAACCTCCATACGGTCCAGCAGCGGCCGCGGAATGGTCGACAAGGTGTTGGCCGTGGCGATAAAAAGCACTTCCGACAAATCAACAGGAAGTTCAATATAGTTATCCCGGAATTTGGAATTCTGCTCCGAATCAAGAACTTCCAGCAAGGCGGAAAATACATCGCCCTTATAATCATTGCTGGCCTTATCGACCTCATCCAGAAGCATCACCGGATTTTTTACGCCCGCATTTTTCAATGCGGATGCAATACGGCCCGGCATGGCTCCCACATAGGTTTTACGATGCCCGCGGATTTCCGCTTCATCCCGGACGCCGCCCAGGCTGATCCGAACATATTTCTTATCCAATGCCCGGGCCACCGATTTGGCAATAGAACTTTTTCCGGTTCCCGGAGGACCCACAAGGCATAAAATCGGACTTTCGCCTTTGCCGGTCAACAACCGCACCGATAAATATTCAAGAATACGTTCTTTCACCTTTTCCAACCCATAATGGTCTTCCTGCAAAATCTTTTCCGCCTGTTTCAGGCTCACCTTTTCTTCATTCCGCTTATCCCACGGCATGGATAAAAGTGTCTCCACATAGCCCCGGATAACGCCGTTTTCAGAAGCCATATTGGCTGAGGAACGGAACCGGTCAATCTCTTTCTGAATTTTTTCTTTTACTTCATCGCTGGCTTCAAGCTCTTTAAGCTGGGCTTCAAACTGCTCCGCGTCACTCTGGGTATTATCCTCCCCGAGTTCCTCCCGAATGACCTTCATCTGCTCCCGGAGAATATATTCCCGCTGATTTTTATCCACCCGCTCCTTCACCTTTGCCTGAATCTCCCGGGTAATCTGTATCATTTCTATTTCTTTGGTCATAAATTGAGCCAACACCTCAAACCGCATCTGCAGATCTACGGTTTCCAGACATTTCTGGCGCTGCTTATATTCCATTGGAAGATTCGTGCACAACTGGTCCACCAGCTTCAACAGATTTTCTTCTTCCAAAAGCTGCCGCACCAATTCACCGCTGAAATTCGGATTCTGCATCGAATAATTTTCCAAAAGCTCATGGAGATAGCGCACACAGCCTGCCATCTGCACATCATCCATCTCACAGATCGTTTTATCAAAAACCGTAACCTCCGCTTTGAGCATCGGCTCAGTCATCATCAAATTATCAAGATGACCTCTGTAGGTTCCCTCAACCATCACCCGGAGTGAATCGTTGGACAGTTTTACGATCTGCTTGATCTTGGCTATCGTTCCAAATTCATAGAGGTCCTCCTTTCCGGGATCCTCCACTTCCACATCCCTCTGAGTCAGAAGAAATATATTCTGGTCGCCCAGCATGGCCGCTTCAATGGCCATTCTTGATTTGTTTCGGCTGACTTCAAAATGGACAATCATATTCGGCAAAATCGTCATGCCCCGCAAAGCAATCACCGGCAATTCTAAACATATATCATTCATCTTTTGTATCACACTCCCGTAATGAACTAATAGGGCTGTACCTTTTTTGGTACAGCCCCCAATCTACAGTCGTCTCATTCAGGCAATCTCTCCGCTTGTTTTCTGCGGAACTTTTTTACTGCCTGTCACCCGCTTTACAGGTGTTTTCTCACCATAAGTGAGTATCGGTTCTCCCTTGCCATCCACAACATCCTTTGTGATGGTACAGGAATCCACCAATTCCTCCGATGGAATCCGATACATGATATCCATCATCGTCTCTTCAATAATCGCCCGCAATCCTCTGGCGCCGGTCTTCTGTTCAAAAGAACGGTGAGCAACTTCCCGCACAGCCTCCGGCTCAAATTCCAGGCGTACACCATCCATCTCAAATAACCGCTGATACTGGCGCACCAGGGCACTCTTCGGCTCAGTCAAAATCCGGACAAGGGCATCTTCATCCAGCAGATCCAGCGCAACACACACCGGGACACGCCCGACAAATTCCGGAATCAATCCGAATTTAATCAGATCCTCCGGCAGTGTCTGACGGAACAGATCTCCGATATTCGTTTCTTCCTTACTCTGGCGGATAACCGAATTAAATCCGATACCCTTCTGGCCGATTCGCGACTGAATGATCTTCTCCAGTCCATCAAAAGCGCCGCCGCAGATAAAGAGAATATTCGTTGTATCAATCTGAATAAATTCCTGATGCGGATGTTTCCGTCCGCCCTGAGGCGGTACAGAAGCCACCGTACCTTCAAGAATTTTCAATAATGCCTGCTGAACGCCTTCGCCGGATACATCTCTTGTAATAGAAACATTTTCCGACTTCCGCGTAATCTTATCAATTTCATCTACATAAATGATGCCGTACTCGGCCCGCTCCACATCAAAGTCTGCTGCCTGAAGAAGCTTGAGAAGAATATTCTCCACATCTTCGCCGACATAACCGGCTTCCGTCAAAGCCGTCGCATCTGCAATGGCAAAAGGAACATTCAGCATTTTCGCCAATGTCTGAGCCAGCAATGTCTTTCCTGAACCTGTCGGCCCGATCAAAAGGACATTGCTTTTCTGAAGCTCCACATCCGAATCGCTGTCTGCGATAATTCGTTTATAATGATTATAAACCGCCACTGCGAGAGCCTTCTTTGCATCATCCTGTCCAATGATATACTCATCGAGGAAGGCCTTGATCTCCATCGGCTTCATCAGGCGAATACCTGCGGAAATATCCTCTTCCTCTTCAAACTCTTCGGTAATAATCTCTGCACATATCCCAATACATTCATCGCAGATAAACGCATTTGGGCCTGCAATCAATTTTCTGACCTGCTCCTGGGTCTTATTGCAAAAAGAACATCTTGGAATCTTCTTGTCTTCCATACGTCCTGCCATATGATACCTCCGGCCTTTCTATATATAATAGGGATTTCGTATGTTCTAAAATGTTATCTGCTGATAATGACTTTGTCAACTAATCCATATTCTCTGGCTTCCTCGGCCGTCATATAATTATCCCGTTCCGTATCCTGTGCAATAATCTCCAAAGGCTTTCCGGTGTTTGCTGCCAGAATTTCATTCAAACGCTGACGCGTCTTTAAAATCTGTTCCGCAACAATATTAATCTCCGTGGCCTGTCCCTGAGCGCCGCCGGACGGCTGATGAATCATAATTGTGGAATTTGGCAGAGCCATACGTTTACCCTTTGTTCCTCCCGCAAGAAGAAAAGCTCCCATACTGGCGGCCATACCCATACAAATCGTGGATACATCACATTTAATATAATTCATCGTATCATAAATCGCCATTCCTGCAGTAACTGAACCGCCCGGACTGTTAATATAAAGACTGATGTCCTTTCCAGGGTCTTCAGATTCCAAAAACAGTAACTGGGATACGATCAGATTGGCAGAAACATCGGTAACTTCCTCCCCGAGGAAAATAATGCGTTCTTTCAAAAGCCTTGAAAAAATATCGTAAGACCGTTCTCCTCTGCTTGTCTGTTCAATGACATAAGGTACTAAACTCAATTTCATTCCTCCTGTTAAAAATCAGGCCGATTATTTTTCTACTGCTGCGTCCGTTATCATTTCGAGCGCTTTCTGTGCGGACATATCATTTCTCATTAAATCTGTGTCCATGTATTCTCTGACTTTATCTGCTTCCATACTCCAGGATTCAGCAAGTCTCTGAATTTCAGCCTCAATTTCCTCATCTGTGATCTCAATATTTTCAGCAGCAACAATAGCGTCAAGGACAAGGCGATTCTTGATATTCGCCAGTGCCTGAGGTTTTAACTGTTCGGCAAGCTGCTGTGGTGTCATGCCTGTATATTTGAAGTAAACATCCATGCTGAGACCCTGAGCGCTCAATTCCTGAGCATACTGATTCATCATATCATCTGTGCTCTTGCGAACCATAGCTTCCGGAATATCCATCTTCGCATTGCCGACAACAACATCCATAACTTTCTGCTGCTTCTCAGCTTTCGCTTCCTGCGCCTTTTTCTCTGCCAGATTTTTCTTTAAATCTTCTTTATATTCTTCTAAAGTATCAAAGTCAGAAACATCCTGAGCAAATTCATCATCGACAACAGGATAATCTTTTGCTTTAACTTCATGTACTTTTACTTTGAACAAAGCTTCCTTTCCGGCCAATTCCGCTGCATGATAAGCTTCCGGGAATGTCACATGAACATCCACATCCGCACCGGCGGAAACGCCAACCAACTGGTCTTCAAAGCCCGGAATAAAGGAGCCTGAACCGAGAACAAGGCCATAACCCTCCGCGGAGCCGCCTTCGAATAATTCCCCGTCCACAGAACCTTCATAATCGATCATCACTGTATCACCGTTTTCAGCCGGACGATCAACAGTTAATTCTCTTGCATTCTGCTCCTGAACTTTTTTGATCTCAGCTTCAATATCTTCCTCTGTAACTTCTGCGCTTACTTTTTCAATTTCAACACCTTTATATTCACCGAGTTCCACATCCGGTCTCAAAGCAACTTCTGCAGTAAAGATAAACGGTTTTCCCTTTTCCACCTGCACAACATCGATGTTCGGATAAGATGTGATATCTAATCCGGATTCTTTTGCTGCTGCTTCATAAGCCCCCGGGATAATATCATTGGCCGCATCTTCATAAAAAATGCTTGCTCCGTAAAGCTTTTCAATAAGAGCCTGAGGTGCTTTACCTTTTCTGAAGCCCTGTACGGAAATCTGATTTTTATTTTTATTATAAGCCTTTTTCGTTGCAGCAACAAATTCCTCGGCAGCGACTTCAATGGTCAATTTCGCCATATTGTTTTCTAACTTTTCTACCTGTACACTCATTATATTTCTATTCCTCCTTAATTGGCCAAAATGCGTGAGAGCATTTTTACGCACTCTAATCTATAGTATATAATATGGAAAGTCATATGTAAATAGGCGAATTTGAAAAAATTTAACGAAAAAACAGTCCCTGAAAACCGGCATTTTCACGTCATGCTCTCAGAGACTGTTTCATTACCTAACCCCAGATTTTACCCGGAAAATTATTTCTGACCGGACATCTGTTCTTCCTGTCTGCGGATCATCTGGCGAACCATTTCGCCGCCGATGGAACCTGCTTCTGCAGATGTTAAATCACCGTTGTAACCGCTTTTCAGATTTACACCGAGTTCGCCGGCCACTTCCATTTTGAATTTATCCATAGCATCCTTTGCCTGTGGCACTTCCATACGACTTCCGTTAGAACCTGTTCCTGTTGAATTAGACATATCTTTCACCTCCAAATGATTTTGAATAAGTATCTCTGACTTATTCTGATACTATTATCTGCCGACTCCAAAATTTTATGATGGAAATTTATAGATAATCCGGATATACTAAAATGGAAAATGTATTTTGCAATATTTTCCGCAGTCATACATCGGTGCAAATCTCAATCATGCAAAATGGGTTTTCAGCTTTTGAAGATTTGCCTGAAGCCGTTTTTCATAATAATATGCCGACACGATGCAAGTGTCTGAAACCGAAGTGCCAGTCAGCGACAACAAACCTGTAAAATATTCAGCAAAAATCAAGCCTGTTCATTTTAGAAATCTGATTTGCGGACACTTTCTGGAACTCATTTCATTCAAACACCAGCAAAGTGCCCGCGGATAATCAAAAATGAACAGGCAGATTTTTTTCGAACATTTTAAACGGTTTTTAATCATCTGACTGGCGTTTCGGTTGAGTTCTTGCAGCGTTTGGCTTATAGGATTTTATAAAAAGCGCCTCGGCAATTCCAAAAGCTGTAAATGTTTTGTGCGATTGAGATTTACACGGATGTATAACCAGGGAAAATATTATAAAGGAATTTCCCATTTTAGAATAGCGTTCATAGTGGGTACTCCTTTGAAATGAATTAGCAATGGTCAATACCAGTTTTACTCATTGCCTATTCAATCTACTGGGTATATCACACGAACGGAAGGTTCAACCTGCGTAAAACGAATGCTGCGAATGAGGGCTGGTTGGCTGACTATTCTACGGACGTAAAGTCCTAGGAGTGGAAGGCCAGACCTATTGCCTTATTCATTCTAACAGCTTAAGCAACAAGATGGATAATTCCTTACTGGCTGTAAGGGGTATCAACCATAAATATATTGTAGTAGGAGAGAATTGTATGGAAATTGAAAGAAAGTATTTAATTGACCGTCTGCCCTTTGATGTCGCCGCATATCCGAGCCATGAGATTGAACAGGCTTATTTGAATACGGCGCCTGTGATCCGCATCCGCAAAGAAGACGAGGAATATTATCTGACCTATAAATCAAAAGGTCTTATGGCCCGGGAGGAATATAATCTGCCGTTAAATGCCGAGTCCTACGCCCATCTGCTTCAAAAAGCCGATGGAAATGTGCTGACAAAAACACGGTATAAAATTCCTCTCGGGGACCATTTGACAATAGAGATCGATATGTTTCACGGAAAATTCGAGGGACTTATTCTGGCCGAGGTGGAATTTCCAACCATCGAGGAAGCCGAAAATTTCCGGCCGCCGGAATATTTCGGCCGGGATGTCACTTTTTCAACCGAATATCACAACAGCACTCTGAGTCAAACGCAGCTGAAAGGTTGAGACGGCTGCCGGATAATTGGGACGGCTGTCGAGGGGCCGGGCTATATGCCGGAAACATTTTTTACAGCTTTCGCAGCACAGTGCACTGCATGGTAATATAGCAGGCCAGGCCGCCGATAAAATTCGAGATCGGCTCAGCCATAAAGACACCGGCCACACCAAGGCCGCCAATCCGCGGCAATATTATCGTCAACGGCGCCACAATAACAGCTTTTCGCAATATGGAAAAAAACACCGCCTGGGGCGCCTTATTCAGCGCTTTAAAAACACACTGCCCGGTAAATTGAAAAGCCATCATAAAAAATCCAAAGAAATAGATATGCAGGGATGGAACCGCCGCCGTGATCAATTCGGCATCCTGATTGAAGATTCGAATGAACAGTTCCGGGAAGGCGCAGATCAAAACCCATATAATAAAGGAATAGGCAAAACAAATCTGTGTCATAAACCGAATAGCTTTCTTCATTAAATCATATTTCTGAGCGCCGTAATTATAACTGATGATCGGAGAGGACCCGTCAGCCACCGCCATCACCGGTGTCTGGGCAATCTCCCGGATCGAATTGATGACCGTCATAACACTGATATACAGATCGCCGCCGTAGACGGAGAGCATCGCGTTGCAGACAACCTGGACAAGGCCGTTGGTAAAGGACATAACAAAAGTCGATGTTCCCAGCTTGGCAATCTCAAAAATGCAGGCCCAGTCCGGGCGAAAGCCTTTAAGATTCAGCGTCAGTTCCGCCTTTTTGCCTGTCAAGAATCTTAAAACCCACACAGCGGAAAAAAACTGGGAAATGATCGTTGCAATGGCTGCCCCCTGAACGCCGAGATGAAATACAAAAATAAATACCGGGTCGAGAATCAGATTGCTCACAGCGCCCAAAGTGACTGTCTGCATACCGATTTTCGCAAAACCCTGGCTGTTGATATAAGGATTCATCCCCAGGGAAATCATAACAAAAACGGTTCCCAAAAGATAGATGATCATATAACCGGCCGCATAAGGATAAGTTGCATCACTGGCGCCAAACAAATACAAAATCGGCTTATGGAAAACAATTCCAAAAACAGTGATGCAGATTCCGGTCAAAATCAACATAAAAAAAGCATTGTTCATGACTTTCCGGGCGCCTTCCGTATCCTTCTTTCCCCGTGCAATGGAGCATAACGGCGCACCGCCCAAGCCAAACAGATTTGCAAAGGCTGTGACCATCGTGATCACCGGAAAACAAAGCCCCAGTCCGGCCAACGCGATCATGCCCTCCCCGGGAATCTTTCCTATATAAATTCTGTCTACGATATTATAAAGTAAATTGACGATCTGGGCCACCAGCATCGGCGCCGCGACAGCCAACACATTGCGGCGCACATTTTCGCCGCTGAAATCCACCTGTCCGGATGACATATGTACTGCACTCCCTACTTTTTTACATTTCCCCATTATTTTATCACAACATGCAAAAAAATAAAACAGGGACAGCTTTCACTGTCCCCATTTCAGATCATTTTTAATTCAATATTTTACTGAGCTGCTTCTGTTTCGGCAATTTCAGATTCAAGAAGAGATTCTTCTTCACCTAAAATACTTCCCTCGTCGCCGGACGGAGCAGACAATGCTTCTTCAGGAATTGTAATGCTGTCAATGCTGTCAAATTCATTATAATTCAGAACTACGGAGATGTTATTAAACTTAACAAGAACACCCTCAGACTCAATGCCTTCGCCGCTGTCACTCATTACGATGCTCACAGATGCCGGAAGAACGATATCTTTATAAATCTTCAATGTAACTTCTGCCTCCATTGTCGAGAAATCTACCTCTCCCAAGCTTTCCGTCATCTCTTCCATGGAACCCATGATCTCCTGGAACTCTTCTCCGGAAATGGTGGATGTAAGTACATAAACTTCTTTGTCGCCGATCTTTTCGGTTTCTTCAGCCAATGTCATATCTTTTCCGTCACCGGCTACCGTATACATGTCTTCCATGCCGCCTTCTTCGACAGTCTCTTCCGATTTCATCCATTCATCCATCATATTAATGTACGTAATGCTCTTATCCCCGTCAACCTGAGTATACATATCCATGTCCATAGACATATTTAAAAGATCCATACTCAAGGTGCCATCCATATGGAAGATGTCCGGGTCGGATGTACATTCGATCGTGCCTGTCATCCCCATATTCATATCCATGGCAACGCCCTCGGATGATATATTCATGGACATCTGCATATCCAAATCTCCGGCAAAGGATTTTACCTTTTCCATGTTTTCGTTTGCCTGCTTCACAAGGCTTTCTGCTGTTACTTCTTTTTTGCCGCAACCGCCCAGTACCACAGCGGACAAAATCATCACGCTGACTAACAGCCATGCAAGTTTCTTTCTCATATCTTTGTTCCTCCTTAATGATATGATGCTATCTTATCATATTTTTGCATATAAATAAAGTGAATATTTCCATTTTTTTGTCATTTATAGACAAAAAGGGGCTGTCGGTTAATAGACAGTTCTAAACAGGGAGGTATGTGCCTCGTCCGAGTCACATACCTCCCTGAAATTTTTCTATAAAAAGAGAAAAAGATGGCTAACGACAACCA
>NZ_DBGCTU010000020.1:0-2344 GCF_048388605.1 Frisingicoccus sp.
CCTTATATTTTTTTGAGTTATACATGGCCTACACGGGTAGGCATTCTTATTTCTTGTGCTTCCTCCAGTTTGTTTTTCGGCGGTCTCCGGCAAGGCTTGCCGTGAAAAAATACGCTCACGCGAAGCGTGAGGAAGATTTTTTCACGTGCAACCAGCCCGAAGGGCCGCCTTGCGGGACCGGCCTGAAAAACAACTATTTTTGCCGCAAGAAATGAGGATGATGGATTCCTTCCTTCTATCTATTGTCTGTCCGGTGAGAATTTAGATTCCATGCAGCTTTTCTGTCTTTGGTATGTTTGGAGAAATATTCAAGGATATGAAATGAGAACGGCAATACGTGATGTTGCGGAAGGAGCAGATATGGGATTGGAAACAGGAAGCGTGCCCGGGCTTTCATGCAGTTTATACGGCGGTGTTGATTTTGGGGAGGATTACAGGGAAGTGACAGGAAGGTCGGCCGTTCCGGAGAAATTGTATGTGTACGTTGTTCCTTCCGAAATACGGAGTCTTTTAAAATCATGGAAGACCTCATTCGGGAGTGTGTCTCGATATTTGCCTGAGACAAAATTATAAGTCGCCTATTCATGGATAAGTATTTGGAATATATCAACGACATGCTACGATGCAATAAAGAGAATCGGAACGGCAGACTGAAACTCGCAATCTGCTGATAATGCGAACTATTCTAAAACAAGTGTGGAAAACTTGAAGACATCCGACGGAAAACCTTGGAAAAAGAAGAACCGGACAAAGTCTCCGCCTTCAAAATAATGCTCTATTATGCCACAGGTGCGGCATTACTTGTCATTCCGGATTGGCTTCCCATGAAATCCACCGCCCGCCATCAAGAAAACGGCCGGTGCCATATGGCAGGTAATCGTAGCGACAGCCTGTCTTTGAAACCCGTTGTCACCCTAAAGGATTTTACTGATATATTATTATGTCAGTCCTTTTTCAAATCAAAATACAGCAAACGGGTTTTCAAAGGTTCATCTTGCGGAATATCATAATATTGCTTTTCTATCACGTCTGTTTTATAGAGTGGAACGAAACCGTTTCTTTCATAATACCTGAGAATCTTTTCCTCATTGTATGCATCCACCACGATAAAACGGCATCCTGTCTTGTTGTCCTCATGACGGAACCAGTCTTTTATGAAAGCCATCAGTTGCCGTCCTACGTGGCTTGATGTACCCTGATATTCCAGGTTGACCCCCAGTCTTCCTATCAGCACGGCCGGATAGCTGCGTCCACGTTTAGGATTTACAATATTGCGTTGCAGCCTGTTTTTATCATTGGGGGATATTAATCTGGTCTTGATACTGTCATTGGACAAGGTAAACAAGGCCACAATACGATGCGGGATTTCAGTCGTCACCCAACAATATGTTTTCCCAAGGAGTTCATCCGCATACAGATCGGCATCATTGAGAAAAAAATCATCAAGGTCATTCTCGCCACAAGTGAAAGGAAGGCAATTCCTCCGTACTTCCTTGTTATAGGCAAGCATGACACAATCATCATATAAAGAAATACCGTCCATTGCTGTTAATTGAACCGGAATGAACGGGATTTCTCCAATACTTTTCGCAACCGTTTCTTTGCCTCCACTGATAACCGGGGTGTTACCTTTGCGGCGTTCTTGTCTGCACTGCGTACGAAATCTTCCGCCGTAACGCCCTCCAAAACCGGAATGTTCTTGATAGTTATAGCCATAATATTATTTTTTGCAAAAATACAACTTTGTTGTTATACAGCCAAATAATAGCCCGTCTTCCACTCTTTTTTCCGGAATGTTCCTCCATATCCGGAAAAGTCTGTGTCACGCCACCCGTTGCGGTAAGCCGTTTTTCTCAAGGAAAGGGCAGGCAATACCGGCGGACGTGGATATGGGCAAAACAACCCGCATATGCAATGCAGAGGGAGCAGGAGAGCCTTCACCACAGCCGGAGAGAAAAGTGGTTTCATGCCGGGGTACGGCATGAAAAGGGGCTCCCGGACAGTTCTTTTCCTTGTCGCACATGCACTACGTCGGTCGCAGTTTTCGCCTTCTGAATCCCTCTTACGTCCGTCCCTGCGCTTTCGGAGCGTTTTTCCGGCAGAAAATTTCGCCGTACGGAAATTTTCTGCCGGAAACCGAAGGGAAAACGCGGAGTCCCGCAGGGACGGACGAACTTTGATGAGGAAGGGGAAAATCATCCGTTTCATAAATACCATTTCCTCAGATGGCATCGCATATTTCCTTCTCCATCTTTTCCAGCTTATGGGACAGGATTTCCATGTCGCTGCTGATCTTCTGGTTGGTTATCCGGGCATATATCTGGGTGGTTTTCAAATCCGTATG
>NZ_DBGCTU010000021.1:0-100531 GCF_048388605.1 Frisingicoccus sp.
CTACCATTGTTTGTTTACCCTGGAACATTCATTAAAAGTACATGCAATTATGGCCTGCATATACTCCGAGGAAGGGTGCTCTCTCTGCGCCTCCCGGGCATTAGTATCTTTATCCCGCCACTACATTTTAGTGTTGCTGTTTCAAGCGAAAGGAAGCGGAGAACATGAAACGACATAAAAGTAGGAAGGACATCCATTCTTGTTTTTAATAGGAAGATGGATGTCCTTTTGACTTTAGGCAGGAATTTCTATAATGACGACATTATTATATCCTGAGTATCGCTTTTCGAAAGCTTTTTTTCGAAATTCCTCATGTGGCGCACAATGAATTTCATCGATAATTTCCGCCTCAAAGGTGTTGATTTGAACGGCGAGAAGTATCATGTAGGGGATAAAATTGATTTCTGCCAAATTGTTCATGGATGATTCCTCCTTTGTAATCATTTGGATATCTTCCATTATACATGAAGAGGTGTCCCAAAAAAATGACACCTAAGGAAAAAAGAGAATTTATGCCAGCATTTTGATTAAGTTTTCTTTGTAGGAGTGAATCAGTTGTATGATTTCATTGGCGAGACTGGCTTTGTCGATTCCGGTCTGATAGGCCAGATCGTTGTCAAGATTTTCGAGCATCTCGCGGAACTGGGCGGCGTCAACATTTCCTGCGATAATGGCATAGACGTCCGTGTTGGCGAAAAAGATTTCAAGTTCATCCCAGTCAAGATCGCCGTGGGTATCGGTGATGGCTGTAGGATATTCGAAATCCGGCGCGTAGGCTTTCAGTATGTAGTATTTGGCTGCAACGTCTTTTAATAGTGAATAGTAATGGCCGTCCTGGAGCAGTATCTGTTCGATATTCATAATTGTCATTAACCGCTGCATGGCGGTCAGAACGGTTTTGTATTCAAATTCGTATTCGATTCCATTGTATGTATAAAATCCTTTCATGAAGCATCCTCCTTATGTGTATTTTGCAATCGATAGTTTTCTTTACAGGCATCTCCGGCGATGGCCGCCTTTGTAAAACTGTTATTTTTCCACCAGGCCCACAGGGCCGCGGCGGTGGTGAGGCACATGGTGATGCCGTTATATATGTCATCCTCGCTGAAAGGCAGAGGGTTTTTGCCGCTGATTGTCAGAAATTGGTTGAGCAGAGCTGCGAACAGGACAACTGTTCGGGAAATGGTTCCAACGGATATTTTGTTCATTATGTGTCCATCCTTTCAAAAAAAGCGGGAGGACGGTTTGAACGCCCTCCCGGAGGAAATTTATTCTTCTTCGAGAATAAGGTCTAACATTTCATTGTCGTCATTAACCATCAGGTCGCATGTGATCGTGATCGTTGCCGGGTCTCCGCTGTTGGACATGCTGATACTCATATTGGACTGTGGTGTGACTTTATAAGCGATGAACTTATATGGAAGGAGTTCGTCGTTTTCTGTTTTCATGACAGTATCGCCGTAGACAGTAAAAGCCTTCGGGAAGGAGCTGCCTTTGACGGAAATCTTCTGAACTTTCTCCGTAATATCTTTGATGTAGTAAACGATAACCTTTTCTCCGGCGGAAGCGCCTGTGATCGTTGCGGTTTTGCCGGAAACGGTTGCGGTTTTCGCTGTACCGCAGTCGTCATCGGCTGCAAATACGTTTACGGCTGCGCCGGAAGCCGGTGTCTCTGCCAATGTGACAACGCCGCCCTCGGCGGTAGTCAGTTCTTCTCTCACCATGAATTTTGCGGATTTGGACATATCGCCGCCAGTCAGAAGCTGATACAGCTTGAAGCTCTGCATCTGTGTTTCGATGGTAAGCGTACCGCCTCTTTCACCGGAAAATGCCACGCGTTTCGGATGGCCTTTTCCGCCGTAGGCAAATACGGTTTCGCCTGTGATTTCCGTTGTACTGACATTGGCGTAATCCATGTTCAGGAACGGTGTTTTTGTTGCGTAATCTTCAAAAATGAGGTCGCATACCTCTCTGTTTGTAAATGTGTTTCCCATTTTAAATTCCTCCTTTATGGGTTTCTGTTTTTTTGAACTGTTCATAGAATTGATATATGGTTAAATCCCATATATTTGTAAAGTTGATCGAGTTGCTTTGAACGGCCACTGCAGTGACCAGATTGGGAAGTTCCATACCTTTGTTGTGACTGGATTTCCCGGAAGCTGCCTGTCGGCCGCGGCGAATTTTGTTGAGTATTTCCATGGCTCGTTTATTTTTGATTTTAGACGCGTCCACATCATAATCTCTGCGCTCAACACCGCAGCGTTGTAAAATGATGTCACAAAGCCCGGAAAAATTTTCGCCGTCGATCATGCCGACAGGAATCATCGGATTGTTTTCTTCTGCCTTTGCATAGGTAAAGAATAAATGATTACTTTTGTCCCAGAGAACTGTTTCCTCCAGGAAAAAGTCAAACATTGCGGTATAGGATTTTTGAAGACGGAGATCGGAACAAATGAGGTCAAACATGGAAATGTTTTCCTCACATCCGTAATCCTGGGGCGTCAATAAAAGAAGCCCCAGATATATCTGATATCCCTGCCAGGTGGTTTTGGGATTCCAGATATCCTTCAGGGTCGGAGACTTAACATGTCCGATGTGTTCGGCATAGAAGGGAAAGGGTGAGATTAAATCCGAATAATCCGGTTTCATCCTTTTTTTCTCCTGAAATCGGGAACAAGATAAGTCATTTTCCGGCCGATCCATAAACCGCTGGTGAAGGTTTCCACGCTTTGAAGCTCAGGGAGACCGATACCAAATTCTTTCTGACGTTGCCTTGCCGGAAGCTTGTCTGCCGGGCAGAGCAGTTCGTCAATTCGTTCAGCTAACATATCATATCGTGTGCCGTAATAGACGGCAGGGCCATTCTGAACGGTGAGGATGTCTTTGTGGCAGACAGGCTGGATAACAATTTTTATTGTTTTTGTTGAGGGCGTTGTTTTTGCAACGTCAGTTTCCAAAAAAATATAGCAGTCCGGCTCCGATGCGGCCGGTTCCACATAGAGATGTGGACAGATATTTTTTCGGGCTTTTGCGGCGATCATATCATTCGATAACCCGGAAGCATCTTCCAGAAGGAGCCGGGGAATGTACTCATCGCCGATTAGAATTGAACTGAGTTTGTCTTTATATTTACCGAGTTCTTTAAGCATTGTGTTACCTCCTTACACAATAAGAAAAACGGGAGATATGGCGAAACCCCTTGAAAAATCAAGGGGTTCCGGCATTTTCTGAATTCGATTTTTTCCTTTTGGCGGCCATTCGGGCACGGTCGGCAGCCATTTTTTTCGCTTTGGCACAGACTTCACAGTATTTCTGATTATTTGTTTTTCGGATATAGAGTTTCTGACATTCCGAACATCGGGCAAAGCTCCCTTTTTTACAGTAGTTCAGATATTCGTAGCCCAGTTCTCTGAAATCATTAATTTTTAAAACGGGCAGTCCGTCCATATCAATGAAATTGACCCGGAGGTTGAGATTGTCATTCTGTGTGGAAAATGAGATAAGCCCGGTGGATTCCATATCATTTAAATATAGAAATTTATCTTTTCGGTATTTGACAGAGACACGGGCTGTCCGGTAAATTTCGGGAATGGAAGTATTCACCCATCCATTGTTGTCGGGAGAGAGCATATTGTGGAGTTTGGCATGACAGAGCATAACAAACGCCAGTTTTTCATATTTTACATAATTGAATGTTTTGATCTGTTCCAGTTCTTTTTCGGTAATGCCGACAGCATCGATTTCGCGGAGCGGATATTTGTTCCCTTTCCCGGCGATATTCTCAATGATATCTTCCCATAAAGCCGGATTGTAATGCGGATTGCAGGAAGTCATATAACCATTCAGTTTTTCTTCAGTTTCTTTTTTGCTTAAATTTTCATTCTGCCGGTAATATTTGGCTAAAAGAAAAAGGGCGGCAGTAGGTTTACTGCCGATATCCCTTGTTTCAAGAAGCCTTTTGGCTTCCTTCACTTCGTTTAATATCAGTGTCATGTTCTTCTTTCCTTTCCTGATTCATGTCCAGTGTGATTGTTTTCATTTTAAAACGTTCGCCGTTAAATAAAATGTCGCCGGATTCATCAGCCTCCGGATAGGAAATTTTATAACGGCTGCGTTTTAGGAGGTTGCGGATAAATTGATCGCCGCAGATATCCCAGGCAAACTGTTTGCTTGCCCTGGATTTGGAGTAGCATAAATCCAGCACAATATTGCAGAGGATATCTTCATTTGGACACTCGCTGAGGCATTGACGTTTAAAGTTTTCTTTAAATATGTATTTTTGCATCCGACATTCCTCCGGTTTCAGCCGTTCACTTTTGGCATATTGCATGAAACCGGCCGTTTCCCGCTGATACTGTTCATAAATCTTTTTGATTTTTTGGAATAACCGGGTGGAGTAGGCAGCTTCACTTTTTAATATGGAATAATCAAAATGCGGGGCTTTTGAAATTTGATAGTCATCAAAAAGGCTTTCAATTTTCCGGCAGATTTTATTCATGGTGCACGGCGCAGTACCCATAGGCATTTTATCATGGAAGTAACGGATAAAATTCTCCTCTTCCTCAGTTCGCTCGTCCTGGCTCATAAGCTCATCAATGTTTTTTCGAAAACGCATGATACATTTTTCTTCATTCTTTTTGATGTAGGCTTTTAGCCGGGCTTTTTCAGCCGGATATATATACTGCATAAAATAGGGCTTTTTATCGGCGGCAAGCTTCAAATTTTGAAAATCCTTCGCGGAAGCCATATGGCGGGGCGGATGATACCATGCTTCGGGCATGGGCCGGGCTTCAATGCCCTTTGTTTTATCAATGCTGTTTTGCTGATAGAGCTGGCCGCATTTGATACGGTATTCCAATATCCGATATTCCCGGGAATTTTCGGGAAACCGGGCCTGAACTTCAAACATGGCGGTAATTCGGTTGGTCACTTCTCCGACGGCGTTTCCAAAGCTGTTGATATTGGAAAGCATAAAGTCATCTTCGGCAGGCACGCATTTCGGGGCCTTGCGCTGGACGCACCGGACAGCGGGGAGCGGCCGGGCCTCTTTGATGAGGAGCGGAAAAGCGCTGTTAATGACGCAGTCCCCGTCCTTATCCATGCCGTTCATCGCATCGGCGCAGGTGTCCCAACTGTTGAAGATTGTCGGAGTGGTCATATATTGATAAAATTCGTCCATTTCTTCAGAGTGGACGACTTGAAGAACACGGATGTTATTGTGGGACGTCATCGGCGCCCGGAAGCTGACAATCTGATCCACGCCGTGCTCTGTCCAGTATCGGGAATAGACCTGTCCGGCTTTTAACAATCCGGTGATCTCCAGGCGGAACATGGACTGGCACAGAGAATAGGGGTCCCCGGAGACAAGAGAGTAGTTTGCCGGGACATTTAAAACGCCGACCTTTGCCTGATCGATTCGTTTATGGATCATCCGATAAAGCCGGTCCCGCACATAGCTGTCATTTATCATCTCCGGTTCGATCATCAGGGCGGTGGCAAAGGAGCCATCCGAATGGCGGACATTTTTTTCATTAAGCCCTGTTCCCTTTGTATAGAGAATCGTTTTGCGGTAATCCTCAGAGAGAATATCGTTGATCTCATCTACGGTGGGCTGGATCAATTCATCAATCTCATCATCCGTGAAATGATAAGACTGCAAAAACTGGTAATTCATTGTTCGGAGATTTTCAAGTTTTTTCCCCGAAGCTTTGGTGATGGCAAAACTGTAATGATTTTTCCGGCAGTTTTCCAAATAGTCTTCCATTGAATCGTAGGAATCCCAGAGCTTAAGCATGGATTCTGTCAGCACAAGTTCTATGTTTTGGATATTATGGGTGTTTCCCCACACGTCGATCACTTCAGACACCTGATGCTCCCGGGCAAATTTTCGGAAGTCCACAGGGAAGATGGCGCCCTTGCAAAAGGCGTTTCGCAGGACACAGCCGGGGAGAAGATAGTCTGCGCCGATATCCCGGCCCCAACGTTCCATCAGCTCAGGCATGGCGAGGCCGTAGCCATCACTGTCATTTAATTCGATATCTTTATCCTCGATATATTTCATGCAGGGCTGGCCGCCGTGACTGTCGTCCAATTCGATCACATCCGATTTGAAATGGGTGATGCAGTCATGGACGACCACAATGCCCTGCGGCATGGATACAGGTGTTGATGAACTGCAGACAAGAGAACGGTAGGCTTCCAGCTTGGCCGGCGTGAAAGTTTTGGAAAGATTACGGCCGTTATCGATTCTGCGGTTCAACTCCGGAAGAAGAAGTTCATTGACAAAAATGATCGTATTGCTCTTTACGCCGCCGGTGGTTCCGAGAAGACGGCGGTAGACCGTGTCGTTGATTCGAAAACCGTCCTTATACATTTTCCGATAGTCCTTTACCGAGTCGATAACGACGCAGATATAATCTTTTTGAAATAGATATTCATCCAGCTGTGCATAAAGCTTTTTAATGCGCGGCCTCGAGATCGACAGATTTTCTTCCGCTTTTAACTGTCTGATCTGGGCCTTCAGATTGGAAATTCGAAGCCCGGGCCGGATATCCCCGTTCAGCTCGTCAATAAAACGGAGTAATTGGCTGTCGTTTAATCCGATGAGCTCTTTATTTTCTCGGGCCTGATCTATTGTAAGGCGTAGATTCCATTTGGCTCTGCGCAGACGTGCAGAGTGAATTTTATATATATATCTTTGAGATGTCAGCTGTTTTGACATGTGATATCCCTCCATTCATCATAAAGCAAACATATGTTCGAGTATCTGTAATTATCATACAGCGGTTTGGAGAGAATGTCAACAATGATATTATTATTACTAAAAAATGTTTATTCAAATTTTTTTAAATTTTTTCAAAAAAAAACTTGCTTTTTTTAAACCTCTATGGTATCATTCATATTGTTGTTGAACGACATACAAAATATTGCGCAGTTGTGGCGGAATTGGCATACGCGCTAGACTAAGGATCTAGTCCGGGTTAACTGGGTACGGGTTCAAGTCCCGTCAACTGCATGAAGCGTATTTATCAGATTTTGCAATGAATCTTGTAGATACGCTTTTTTATTTTTGTTTTGAAACATTATCGGGATTAAAAGAATCCCCGCTCTTTTAATCCGGGCAAAAATAGTGTATAATATGAATTCAAATAAAGATGGGAGGTAAATACCATGAAGAAATTCGTAAAAATGATAAGTACAGTGACTGTGATGTGTCTGCTTATGGCATCTTTGGCTGCCTGTGGAAAAAAGGACAGCGGAAAAGATACCAGTGGGAATATTGTGATTGATGAAACTCAGGATAAGGAAGCAAAGGAAAGTACGTCGGAATCGGAGACTTCGGAGAAAGTCGATGAAACAAAACCGCCCTTTGAAGAGACGAAGGCGGAGGTGACGATTTCCGTGCCGGCCGAGGTGGATACGATGCGGCCGATTCTTTTGGGAATCTGTAAAACGATGAGCGGCGGCAGAGCCTATGACGGCTCGGACAGCACATTTTTCTGGGACGGCATTTATGCGGCGATCAACGGCGGAAGCTGGATCCATCCGGACATCAGTATGTCGGATGACGGCAGCGGTTATATGGTGCCGCGGGAGACTCTGGCTGAGTATGCGGAGGCCATGTTCGCCGGGAACAGTGCGATCCCGGAGATTCCTTCGACGATGGGTGGTATTGAATTTGATGTGGATTCGGATTGTTATATTCTTTACAGCTCGGAGGGATATCTCGGATCTATGGAATTTACGGAGATTGAGGAAACGGATAACGGCTATGAGGCAACGGTTGCTTTTACAACAAAAAGCGGTAATGTGGAAACCCATACATTCATTATGACCAGCGGCGGCTACGGAACATTCCCGTGTGCGGTCAATGCAGTGATTGATGAATAGTCAAATTTAATGGAGGAAGCTTATGAAAAAAATAGTGCGCACGGTAGGGATCACTCTGATTTTTGCGCTTGTGTCTTTTTACTTTACTCTTCCGGCGCTGAATCTGCACTCACCGGCTTTTTACAGCTGGCTGCTTGAGGTGGCAGTGGTTTATATGGTGGCATCCCTGATAGGAACTTTTTCTATTTCGGATCTGAGGAACCGGACAGTAGATTTTAAATTTTTAAAAAATAATGCGAAAGCCGGATTGATCGTTGTTATTTTATCCCTGGCTGTATTGGGAATCGGACAGGTCATATCCCATCAGTTTTTTCATGCCGGCGCTTATCAGAAGCTGATGGATGTGGAAAATCGGGAGTTTTCCGAGGATATTACCCAGGTTTCCATGAATGATGTGCCGATTGTAGACAGAGATTCGGCTGTCCGGCTCGGAAACCGGAAGATTGGTGAACTGGTCAACCTGATCTCCCAGTTTGAAGTGGATGAATACAGCTATTCCTACACTCAGATAAATTATCGGGATGTTCCGACAAGGGTAGCGCCTCTGCGCTATGGCAATATTATTAAGTGGTTCAATAACCGCTCGGCGGGAATTCCGGGCTATATTTCTGTGAATATGGCAACCCAGGATGTGGAGCTTGTTCAGCTTGAACAGGGCATTAAATACTCGCCGGGGGAATATTTTTTCAGAGATCTGGACAGACACTTGCGCTTCAAATATCCAACAAAGATTTTTGAGGATTATTCCTTTGAGGTGGATGATGACGGACATCCGTATTGGATATGCCCGGTTATTAAATATACGATCGGACTTTTTGGCGGCCGGGATGTGACCGGTGTTGTCATTGTGGATGCGTGCAACGGTGATTCGACCTATTATGATATTAAAGACTGTCCGGAATGGGTGGACAGGGCTTATTCGGCAGATATCATTGTGGAGCAGATCAATTATTGGGGACAGTATAAAAACGGTTATATTAATACATTGATCGGACAGAAGGATGTCTGTATGACTTCCGGCGGTTACAATTATCTGGCCTTAAATGACGATGTATGGCTTTATACGGGCCTGACTTCGGTGGGCAATGATGCGTCGAATATCGGCCTTGTGCTGGTGAATATGCGGACAAAGGAATCCCATTATTATATCGTGTCCGGGGCTACCGAATATTCCGCAATGGAATCGGCGGAAGGCCAGGTTCAGAATCTTGCCTATAACGCTACATTCCCGGTACTTTTGAATATCGGAAGTCAGCCGACCTATCTTGTATCCCTGAAGGATAACGCCGGATTGGTGAAAAAGTTTGCCTTTGTCAACGTGGAAAAATATCAGCAGGTGGCGATCGGCGACACATTAAATGACGCTTACTCGGCTTATGTGAAGCAGCTGGCTTCGGGGCAGATCATTGATACGGGAGATTTATCGGAGGTTACGGGCCGCATCCTTCAGGTGGATTCGGCGGTAAAAGACGGGAATACCTATTTTTATATTCAGATTTCCGGTTCGGATAAAGTCTTTATGGCCTCCATACAGTTGGATGATGTGCTGGCTGTGCTTAAACCGGAGGACCGGGTAACTATAAACTATGTGGATTCGGATGACACCTTTGTGATGATGAATCAGATTGAGAAGAAGTAGGAGCTGTTATGAAGAAGGGAGATATCCTGTTAATTTGCGCCGCTCTTATTCTGGCGGCGGCAGGGCTGATCTATATGAATCTGGGCGGTAAGAAATCCGGCGGGACTCTGACGGTGACAGTCGGAGGTGAAATTTATGAGACCTATGATCTGGCGGAAGATCAGGAGGTTTCATTGGATATTGACGGCTGGCATAACCGGTTTCAGATAAAAGGCGGCGTTGTTTCCATGATGGAAGCGGACTGCCCGGATCAGTACTGCGTTGAACATGCTCCGATTGATAAAGTTAATGAAACGATTGTCTGTCTGCCTCATAAGGTGGTTTTGGAGATCACTGAAGGGGAAAAAGAAAAAGATATTGATGCGTAAGGGATAAATGATGTCAAAAAAAGTTGCGATGGCCGGAATGTTTACAGCTCTGGCAATGATATTCAGTTATGTGGAGGTTCTTATACCGATTAATCTGGGCATTCCGGGAATGAAACTGGGGCTTGCCAATCTGGTGGTTGTGACGGCTCTTTATACAATGGGAGCGCCGATGGCATTTGCGGTGTCCATGATCCGTATTATGCTTGTCTCAGTGACTTTCGGAAGCCTGGCTGCCATGCTCTACAGTCTGGCAGGGGGCATATTGAGCTTTTGCGGCATGATGCTGCTGAAAAAAATACCGAATTTTTCTATGATTGGAGTGAGTGTGGCCGGAGGTATTCTTCACAATATCGGTCAGCTGGCTGTGGCCATGGCGGTGGTGGAGAATATTCATCTGATTTCTTATCTGCCGCCCCTGCTCATTGCCGGAACGATCACAGGAATGTTGATCGGCATTGTGTCAGCTCAGGTTGTCCCGAGGATCAAATATGTGTTAAAATAAAAAAAGCTTTCACCCTGTGTCAGAATATGGTATGATACAGGGTGAATGTTTTGAAAGATATAAAATGAGGAGTCGATTGAAGATGGATAAGAAAGTCAGAACACGATTTGCTCCGAGCCCAACGGGGCGGATGCACGTAGGAAATTTAAGAACGGCGTTGTATGCCTATCTGATCGCCAAACATGAAGGCGGCGATTTCCTTTTGCGGATCGAGGACACGGATCAGGAAAGGTTTGTGGAGGGCGCCGTGGATATTATTAACCGCACCCTTGAAAAAACCGGTTTGATCCATGATGAAGGCCCGGATAAGGACGGCGGCTGTGGCCCTTATGTTCAGAGTGAACGTCAGGCGGCCGGAATATATTTGGAATATGCAAAGAAATTAATCGATAAAGGTGAGGCCTACTATTGTTTCTGTGATAAAGAACGGCTGGAAAGCCTGAAACAGGAAGTGGCGGGCAAGGAGATTATGATGTATGACAAGCATTGTCTGCATTTATCCAAAGAAGAGGTTGAGGCGAAGCTGGCGTCGGGCATCCCGTATGTTATCCGCCAGAATAATCCTACCGAGGGAACAACAACTTTTCATGATGATATTTATGGCGATATTACGGTGGATAACGCAGAGCTGGATGATATGGTCCTCATTAAATCCGATGGGTATCCGACCTACAACTTTGCCAATGTGGTGGATGACCATTTGATGGGAATCACCCATGTTGTCCGCGGAAATGAATATTTATCTTCTTCGCCGAAATATAACCGTTTATATGAAGCCTTTGGATGGGAAGTGCCGACCTATGTCCATTGTCCGCTGATCACGGATGAAGAGCATAAAAAACTGAGTAAACGAAGCGGCCATTCTTCCTTTGAGGATTTGCTGGAACAGGGCTTTGTGACGGAGGCTATTGTCAATTATGTGGCCCTTCTCGGATGGAGCCCGGAGGATAACCGGGAGATCTACAGCCTGGAGGAACTGGTGAAAGCCTTTGATTACCGTCATATGAGCAAGTCTCCGGCCGTATTTGATATGACAAAATTGAAATGGATGAACGGCGAATATATTAAAGCGATGGATTTTGACACTTTTTATGAAAAGGCCCTTCCGTTTATTAAAGAGACGATTCACAGAGATGTGGATTATAAAAAGATTGCCGCGATGGTAAAGACACGAATTGAGATTTTCCCGGATATTCCGGCATTGATCGATTTCTTTGAGGCCGTTCCGGAATATGATACGGCGATGTACACTCATAAAAAGATGAAAACAAATGCCGAAACATCCCTTGTCGTTTTGAAGGAGGTTCTTCCGGTGCTGGAGGCCCAGGAGGATTACAGCAATGATGCGCTTTTTGGACGGCTTATGGAACTTGTAAAGGAAAAAGGCTATAAAAACGGGTACGTGATGTGGCCGATCCGTACCGCGGTTTCCGGCAAGCAGATGACTCCGGCCGGAGCAACAGAAATTATGGAAGTCATCGGCAAAGAGGAATCTCTGGCAAGGATCCGCAGCGCCATTGAAAAGCTGGAAGCATGCAAGTAGACAGCGCCCAGAAAAAAGCAATTGAACATAACCGGGGACCGATGCTTGTTCTGGCGGGCCCCGGTTCGGGCAAAACCCTTGTGATTACCCGGAGGACACAGTGGCTTATTGAGAAGGCCGGCGTGTCTCCGGGTAATATTCTTGTGGTGACCTTTACCCGGGCGGCGGCAGGAGAAATGCGGAGCCGGTTTGACCGGTTGATGGGCGGCCGCCATCTTCCGGTGAGTTTCGGAACTTTCCATGCGGTTTTTTTTACAATTTTAAAATATGCCTATAACTATCGGGTAGAAAATATTTTATCTGAGGATGAAAAGTACGGTATTCTCAGGGAGATCGTTCATCAGATTGATGTGGAAATGGACGATGAAAAAGATTTTCTGATGAATATCGCCGGAGAGATCAGCCGGGTTAAGGGGGATATGATGCCGTTGGAGCATTATTATTCCGCCAACTGTTCAAAGGATGTCTTTGAAGAGATTTATACGGGCTACGAGCAAAAACTTCGCCGGATGCGCCGTTTGGATTATGATGACATGCTTGTGCAGACCTGGCGGCTTTTTAAGGAGCGGCCGGACATATTGCTGGCATGGCAGAAAAAATATAAATATATATTAATCGATGAATTTCAGGATATTAATCGAATCCAGTATGAAATAATCCGGATGATGGCCAAACCGGAGGATAATCTCTTTGTCGTGGGGGATGACGACCAGTCTATTTACCGTTTCCGCGGCGCCAAACCGGAGATCCTTCTCGGTTTTACGAAGGATTATCCGGGGGCGGATATGGCGGTGCTGAACATAAATTACCGCTCGACAGGGGCTGTCGTGGCCCGGGCGGAGCGGGTCATCTGCCATAACGAACACCGTTATGCCAAACATATGACAGCTTTCAGGGAACAGGGAAATGAGATATTGGTGAAGGCCTTTCAGAAGCCGGCGGACCAGTATGTGAAAATGATCCGTGAGATCGTGGACATGCACGAGCAGCAGGCTGTCCCGTGGGAGCAGATCGCGGTGATCTTCCGCACGAATATTCAGATGAGCGGCCTTGTGGAGCAGCTGATGGTTTACAATGTGCCCTTTGTGATGAAGGATTCGGTGCCAAATATCTATGAACACTGGATTGCCAAAGACATTTTTGCTTATATGAACATTGCTTTCGGCAGCAATGCCCGGGCGGATTATCTGCGGATCATCAATCGGCCGAACAGGTATATCTCGAGGTCTTATCTGGATGAAGAGACTGTGGATCTCTCCCATGTGAAAGACTATCTGGAAAACCGGGAATGGATGCTGGAGCGCATTGAGCAGCTGGAATATGATCTGTATATGCTGGCGTCCATGGCGCCTTATCCGGCGATTCAGTATATCCGCCATTCCGTCGGCTATGACGATTATCTGAAAGAGTATGCCATGGGCCGGGGCATCAAAGGGGAGGATCTGCTGGAAACTCTTGATGAACTGATGGATAAAAGTCACGCCTATAAAACCTGGGAGGAATGGTTTCAGGCCATAGAGCAATATTCGGAAACCTTAAAAATCCGTTCCAGACAGCGGTCCCCGGCGGCGGAGGGAATACGTCTCCTCACCATGCACGGGGCCAAAGGGCTGGAATACGATGTGGTCTACATTCCCGATGCCAATGCGGGGTTGATTCCCCATAAAAAAGCGGCGACCGAATCGGATAAGGAGGAAGAGCGGCGCATGTTTTATGTGGCAATGACCCGGGCAAAAAATGATCTGAGAATTTATTTTACCAGGGAAAGGTACGGAAAGACTTCGGAAATGTCGCCTTTTGTTGGAGAATTCCTTGCTTTTTAGAGAATAATCTGTTAGAGTGAAAGTGAGCGAAAATACTCGAAAAGAAAGTTGAGGTAGAAGAATGGGAACATTTATTCCAGAGGATGACGACACGATGACATTAAGCTTTGATGACGGCGCTGAGATCGAATGTGCGGTGATCGCCGTATTTCCGGTGGGCGAAAGAAATTACATTGCCTTACTTCCTTTTGAAGACCAGGGCGTGGATGAGGATGAGGTTTATATTTACCGTTTTATTGCTGCCGAGAATGCAGAAGATGTTCAGCTTGAAGATATCGAAACCGATGAAGAATGGGAAATGGTATCGGATGCTTTTGACGAATTGTTGGACAGTGAAGAATTCGATGAATTATTTGACGGTGAATAGGGAAGAATGAGCGATATTTAAAAAGATGATTCCGTGAGGCAAAGGCGCTGCGGAACCATCTTTTTTTGTTGAAGCTCTGTTTATGCAAGTATATCAATAAAATATTGGGCGGCTTCGGAGATCGGCGCCTTGTCATTATAGCCGACTACGATCTGGCGGGACGGAAGTATCTCACGGGTACGGATAATAAACAGATCCGTTTCATTTTCCGGCAGACAAAAGTCGGGGATGAAGGCGATGCCGAGGCCGATGCGGGCCAGATCAATGAGCAGATCATTGCTGCTCAGCTCAATTTCAGGCACTAGATCCAGTTGATGCTGCTGGAACAGGCTGTGAAGAAATTCACTGGTCAGGCTGGCCTTATCCAGCATAAGGATCGGATAACTGAGAAGCTCTTCCAGCTCCAGCCGCTTGTTTTTCAGATGGTTAAAATTTTTGTTGGCGATAAATACATCGTGAAATTCCCGGACTTTGCGGACGTTGTGAATAGCGTTCATTCGGGGATTTGGCGAATTGGTCACAATTAGATCGACCAGTTCATTTTCAAGAAGGTCGACGCAGCGGGCCGAAGTGGCATTGGTTACTTTAATATGTACATTCGGAAAATGCTCATGGAATTCTTTCAGATAAGGGACAAGATAATAGCGGCAGATCGTATCGCTGGCGCCGATGCGCAGTTGGCCGCCGTTTAAGGCCTTGGCATCCATAATCTGATTTTCACCGCGGATGATCAGGTTGATGGCCGGTTCGATATGCTTAAAAAGAATTTCACCTTCCGGGGTTAGTTTCACCCGCTTGGTGCTCCGGATAAAGAGGGTTTGATCCAGCTTTTTTTCCAGCGCTTTGATCGACTGGCTGACGGCGGATTGGGAAATAAACAGTTTTTTGGATGCTTCCGAAAAACTCAGCGTTTTTGCAACATAATAAAATACCTTGTATAATTCATAATTAATGTCCATGGGCCACCTCAATTATTAACGACTTTAATAAAAAACAGAAGTTATATTAATATAAATAATAGCATATCTGAATAAAATAGTAAATGTAAAATTATGGCAGCCATTGACAAAAAGGATTGAAAGGCGTATCCTTAAATCAAGCGAAGGCGCTCTTAGATTTAGGAGCGCCCTTTTTTTATGCTGTGATGTACGAGGAGATGGGAGTTATGAAAGAATTAAGAGAGCACATTGAATGTGTGAATGATTTGCTGGCCCGATACGGTGTCCGGTTTGGACTGTATAAAAATGGTGAGTTTAAAGAACAGTTATTTCCCTTTGACCCGATTCCAAGAATTATCCAAAAGGCCGAATTTGACCGGCTGGAGAGGGGATTGATTCAGAGAGTGAAGGCGCTGAATTGTTTTTTGGAGGATGTTTATTCAGAAAAAAGGATCATCGCAGACGGCGTGATCCCCGAATCCTTTGTTTTTTCTTCCAGCGGTTTTCTGCCGGAATGTGACGGCGTTCATCCGGTTCACGGCATCCACTGCCATATCGCCGGCATTGACCTGGTGGAAGGAAAGGATGGAGAATGGTATATTCTGGAAGATAATCTCCGAATTCCTTCCGGCGCGTCCTATCCGCTGATCGCGAGAAATATATGCCGGCGAGCCAGTCCGTCAACTTTTTCCAATAATGCGATTGAGGATAATCGGGATTACGCAAAAATGCTGAAAGAGATGATGGATTATGTGAATACGGGCGGTATTAATGTGATATTAACTCCGGGGCGTTATAATGCGGCATTTTTTGAACATTCGTATCTCGCCGAAAAAACCTATTCCATATTGGCGATGCCGAGCGACCTCTATGTGGAAAATGATGTTTTATATTATAAAGATTATTCGGAACGGCCGAAACGGGTCGGAGCGGTATATCACCGTATATCCGATGAATACATGGATCCGCTGACCTTTAATCCGGAATCCGTCATTGGCGTGCCGGGAATTATGTCCGTTTATAAAGCCGGAAATGTTGCCCTGGTCAATGCGCCGGGAAATGGTATCGGCGATGATAAAGGTATTTATTATTTTGTTCCGAAGATGATTGAATATTATCTTCATGAGACGCCTTTATTGAAAAATGCGCCGACTTATCTGCCATATTTTGAGGAGGACCGGAAATATGTTCTGGAAAATCTGGAAAGGCTTGTCGTTAAAGATGTGGCGGAAGCGGGCGGTTACGGCGTTATTTTCGGAAAAGATTTAAACGGAGAAAAGCTTGAGGAAATGCGGCGGCTGATATCGCGGGAGTCCCGCCGTTTTATCGCCCAGGAGGTGATTGATTTTAAAGATCTGGAGATCGTCGAGGGCGGAGGTACCGTGGAGAGAAAAGCGGATCTGAGAGCCTTTGTTCTCTATGGTAAAGAAGTTAAGGTTTGGAAGAGCGGCCTGACCCGTTTTTCCAGAAATCCGGATTCCTTTGTTGTGAATTCGTCTCAGGGAGGAGGTTTTAAAGACACATGGGTATTATCTCGGTAGTTAAAGCAAGTAATCTTTTGTGGCTTGGACGTTACAGCGAGAGGGTTTATACAACGCTGCAGGTGTTCAGCCGGTATTATGATGATATGATCGACCACAATATGACCGGGTATGAGGAATATTGTGAAAAACTGTCCATTCCGTCCATTTACACCAGTGTGGAGGACTTTTTTGACCGCTACCTTTTCGATGAAAAAGATTCGAATTCCATCGTTTCCAATCTGACCCGGGCGGTGGACAATGCGATCATGCTCAGAAATGAGATCAGTTCCACGACTTTATCTTATCTGGAACTGGCGTTGAATAAGCTGAAGCGGATTCGAAACAGCAATACGGCCCTTTTTGAGATTCAGAAGGTGACGGATTATATGCTGGCCTTTTGGGGCTGCCTGGATGATTATGTTCTGGATGATGAGTGCCGGAATCTGATCAAGGCGGGCCGTTATATCGAACGTCTGGATTTATATCTGCGTTTGGATTTTCCTTATGATGCCATTGAACGGGAATTTGACAAACTGATGGGGCGTCTCAGCCGGGTTCACATCAGTTATGATCATCACAGCTCGGGCCGTCTTCATTCGATCATCATGGCCGGAGACCCGGAGCGGGCAAGTCGGGGGCAGGCTCTGGAGTGCGTCAATAAATTTTTTGAAGGATTTTGAGCCGGCGGTGAAGCGATTAAAATTTGAATATCGGACAGAGGTGACATTTGACGGCAGCGTGATCGACCATGCTTTTTTGCTGCGCTGTATTCCGAGAGAAGAGGCGCGTCAGCATCTGGAAGCTTATGAGCTGGCTGTGAATCCGGAAACGGATATCCGAATAGAGAGAGATTACTGGGGAAATACAACCCTTCGGGGAGTTATCCTGCCTCCCCATAACTGTTTCGGATTTAAGGTCAGCGGCGAGATAACGGTGGATCTGAGCAGGCCGAGAAAGCTGTGGCATCCGATATTTTCATACCCGACAGAATATACTCAAACCAGTCCGGCCATGGAGGCTTTCACGGAAAAGCTGCTCGCCGGGGATGAAAGTAAAAACGGAAAAAACGCGCTTTCAAAGGCGCTTTGCCTGATGAATGGATTGTATGCCGTGTTTGAATATCGGCAAAATGTGACCCGGGCAACGACTAAGGCTGCCGAAGCCTTTGCTCTGGGGCAGGGCGTTTGTCAGGATTACGCCCATATGCTGACGGCAATGTGCATTTATGCCGGAATTCCGGCCCGCTATGTCGCCGGTTTTATGCTGGGGGAAGGTCATACCCACGCCTGGGTGGAAATATTTTCGGAAGGCAGCTTTTATGGCCTGGACCCGACAAACAACCTGATGGCCGATGAGACTTATATTAAACTGGCCCACGGGCGAAATGCGATGGACTGCAGCGTTCTCCGGGGCGGATTTAAGGGAAATGTCAGCCAGAGTCAGGATATTTTTGTACATGTGGAGGAAATAAAATGATAGAAACAGTGGTTGCGTCCGCATTGCCTGTCGATGAAATGATGCGGATTGAAAAAAACCGGCTGGAGCCGGATCACCCGGTGGAACATCCAAAGCGGATCGTTATTGTGACCGGGACTCACGGCGATGAGCTGGAAGGGCAGTTTTGCTGCTATGAGGTTATCCGGCGGATCAATGAGCATAAAGAATATTTAAACGGTATCGTGGACGTGTTTCCGGCCTTAAATCCGCTGGGGATCGATACCATTACCCGCGGTATTCCTAAGTTTGATCTGGATATGAACCGGATTTTCCCCGGGAATCTGGACGGAAGTCTGGCCGAATACACGGCTCATCAGGTGATCGAGGATATCAAAGGAGCGGATTTGTGTGTGGATATTCATTCCAGCAACATTTTTCTAAGAGAGATTCCTCAGATCCGCATTAATGAAGAGACGGCAGAACGGCTTGTTCCCCTTGCCCTGAAAATGAATGTGGATTATATATGGATTCATGCCGCCGCGACGGTACTGGAATCCACCCTGGCCTACAGCCTGAATACGGCCGGCGTTCCGACCCTGGTTGCCGAGATGGGCGTGGGAATGCGGATCACAAAGGAGTATGGATATCAATTGACGGATGGCATTTTCAGTGTCATGAAACATCTTGGAGTGTGGACGGGGCCGGTGGGCGAGGTGCGTCAGCCGATCATTTCCACCGATGGAAAAGTTTCTTTTTTAAATGCGGAGGCTTCGGGCGTGTTTGTTCCATGCGTCAATCATTCAAATAAAGTCAAAGCCGGGGAGCATATCGGAGATATTATCAGCCCGGTGACCGGTGAGATTATTCACAGCGTTGATTCCCCGGTGGATGGGCTGGTATTTACCTTGCGGGAATATCCGATCGTCTATGAGGGCTCCTTATTGGCACGAATTCTCGGAGGTGTGGACTGATGCGGAAAGAGACATTATTTCATTTAAAATCCCCTTACAGAGATGATCTGCGGATTCAGGGGTATCGCTTTGGAAAAGGAGAAAAAGCCGCCTGCATCGTGGGATCTCTTCGGGGAAATGAGGTGCAGCAGCTTTATGTCTGCTCTCAGATCGTAAAAACTTTAGCCGAATTAGAAAGACGGGGGAATATTGTCCGGAATAAGGAGATTCTCGTAGTTCCATCGGTCAACAGTGCGTCTTTAAATATCGGCAGCCGTTTCTGGGCGCTGGATAAAACAGATATTAACCGGATGTTTCCGGGATACAGTCTGGGCGAGACGACGCAGCGCATTGCCGCCGGACTTTTTGAAAACATTAAAGGATATGCTTATGGTATTCAGTTTGCCAGCTTTTATATGCAGGGCGATTTTATCCCCCATGTCCGAATGATGGATACAGGTTATCAGAATCCGAGTCTGGCAAATCTTTTCGGGCTGCCCTATGTGGTGATCCGGACGCCGAAACCCTATGATACGACCACATTAAACTATAACTGGCAGATTTGGGAGACAAGCGCCTTTTCCGTGTATACCTCGGCGACAGACAGAATTGATGAAACGTCAGCCGGACAGGCGGTGGTCTCGGTCATGCGTTTCTTAAGCCGAATGGGTATTATCAAATATCACGGGCACAGCGGATACATTGCAAGCGTTATTTATGAAAAAGATTTAATGCCGGTGAAGACAAAGGAAGCAGGAATATTCCGCCGGCTGAAACATGAAGGCGACGACGTGCAGTTTGGTGAAGTTGTTGCGGAGATCATTGATCCTTATGAGGGCTATGTAAAAATGCAGATCATCTCGCCGACGGACGGCGTGATCTTCTTTGCCCATAACGAACCGCTGGTGATGGAAAACACCGTGGTATTCAAAATCATCAAGAAGATGTATAATTAGAGAAAATCCCTGTTTCTGAAAAGCTTGAAACGCTTTTTATGAAACAGGGATTTTCCGTAATTATTCGATGTTGAAAGGTATTTAAATAATGGAACGGAAGTCCGGCACCTGTTTGAGCAGGGGCAGAAGGATGGTCGAAATGATCAGGCCGGAAAGTCCCTGGATGAGATTGGCCGGAACGCTGGCAAAGGCGCCGCTGCCGTACATAAAGTATTCAAAAAAGCAATATCCGCCGGCCACAATGACTGTCGAAAAACAGCCGGTGATGATGCCTTTGAGGATCACCTGATTCAGCTTGCCGAGAAGTTTATGATAAACAAAATAACATACAACAGCGATCACAGCCTTGACCACAAAGGTGATCGGCACATAGATCATATATCCGCCTAAAAGGTCAGCCAGAGCGGAGCCGAGGCCCGCGGCCAGACCGCCGTAAACAGGGCCGAGAAGGATGCCGGATAAAACGACGATGGCGTCTCCCGGATGGATATAACCGCCGGTCCCCGGTGTCGGGATATGAAGACTCATGGTAGCAACGCAGGCCAGTGCGGCGAAAAGGGCGGCAAAGACCATGGATTTTGTTTTCGAGATAGTTTTTTCCATAATGTACACTCCTATGTCTTTGATTTTTTGGTTTGAACGTATTATACAGTAGATGTGGCTATGTGAAAACGGTCAGTTTGAAAAAAAATAATAATACCAGATGGCGAAGAACTGGTGATAAGATAATCTAATAAATCTAATTAATTTTATTAACTTTAATTATGGGTGCGGACATGATATACTGTGAACAGTTAGCGAGGTGTTTTCGAGCTTACTGAGAACGCATACCTGGCACCTTGGCGAGGTGTTTCACGAGCTTAGTTGCCAGGCATACTGTGAACAGTTAGCGAGTGTAAAATGAAGTGATTAAAAATGGAGGTACATGATGACCCAGGTAAAACGTATTTATGTTGAAAAGAAACCGGAATATGCTGTAGCTGCCCAGGAGCTGCTGGATAATATTCACAGTTATCTGAATATCCAGTCGGTTACCGGCGCCCGGGTGTTGATTCGTTATGACATTGAAAATATTACAGATAAAACCTATGACAGCGCAAAAGTTATTGTCTTTTCGGAGCCGCCGGTAGATGTATTATATGAGGAAGAGTTTCCAAAGGCGGAGGATGAAAGTGTTTTTTCAGTGGAATATCTTCCGGGCCAGTTTGACCAGCGGGCAGATTCCGCGGAACAATGTGTAAAGCTTTTGAATGAAACTGAAGAGCCGGTCATCCGTTCCGCAACCACCTATTTGTTAAAGGGTGCGGTGACGGAGGATGAGATGGAGCGTATTAAAGCTTTCTGTATTAACCCGGTGGATTCCAGGGAAACCGGGGAAGAGAAACCGGACACTCTGATAACGAAGTTTGAGGAGCCGGCGGATGTGGCGGTGTTTGATCATTTTATGACCATGCCGGAAGCAGAGCTTCGCAGTTTGTATGATTCTCTCGGCCTGGCGATGACGTTTAATGATTTTAAATTTATTCAGGAATATTATTCCGCTGAGGAAAAACGTAATCCGACAGTGACAGAGATTCGTGTGCTGGATACTTATTGGTCTGACCATTGCCGTCACACAACATTCCAGACAGAGTTGAAAAATATTGATTTTGAAGAAGGCTATTATCAGAAGCCGATGAAAGATACCTATGACATGTATATGGAACATCGGGCGGAGGTATTTGCCGGGCGCAAAGATAAATTCGTATGTCTGATGGATGTGGCGCTGATGGCGATGCGCAAGCTTAAAAAAGACGGCAAGCTGAATGATCAGGAGGATACGGATGAGATTAATGCCTGCAGTATTATTGTGCCGGTGGAGATTGACGGTGAAACGGAAGAGTGGCTCGTCAACTTTAAAAATGAGACCCACAATCATCCGACAGAGATTGAACCGTTTGGTGGTGCGGCGACCTGTCTCGGAGGTGCGATCCGCGATCCGCTGTCCGGCCGTACTTATGTCTATCAGGCCATGCGTGTGACCGGCGCCGCGGATCCGAGAATTTCGGTGAAAGAGACGATGAAGGGGAAACTCCCTCAGAGAAAGCTTGTCACAGAGGCGGCTCACGGCTACAGCTCCTATGGCAACCAGATTGGCCTGGCGACCGGCCTTGTCAATGAAATTTATCATCCGAATTATGCGGCAAAACGTATGGAGATCGGTGCGGTGATGGCAGCAGCTCCGAGAAGCAATGTCACTCGTGCCGCGTCGGATCCGGGAGATATTATCATTCTTCTCGGCGGACGTACCGGCCGTGACGGCTGCGGCGGCGCCACAGGTTCTTCCAAAGCCCATACGGTGGAATCCATTGATACCTGCGGCGCGGAAGTGCAGAAGGGAAATGCGCCGACGGAGAGAAAGCTGCAGCGCCTTTTCCGCAATCCGGAAGTCAGCCGCCTGATTAAAAAATGCAATGATTTCGGCGCCGGCGGCGTGTCCGTTGCCATCGGCGAACTGGCGGTCGGTCTTCATATCCAACTGGATAAAGTGCCTAAGAAATATGCCGGCCTGGATGGAACCGAACTGGCAATCTCAGAGTCCCAGGAACGTATGGCTGTTGTTATCGATCCGAAGGATGTGGATACATTTATGAAATATGCGGCGGAAGAAAACCTGGAAGCTACCTGTGTGGCTGAGGTTACTGAGGAACCGCGCCTTGTAATGTACTGGCGGGATAAGGTGATCGTGGATATTTCCCGTGCCTTCCTTGATACAAACGGCGCTCATCAGGAAAATGACGCCTGTGTTTCTGTTCCGGATCCGGAAGAGAATTATTTTAAGAAAGAAAAAGATGTTTCCGATATGAAGCAGGCATGGCTTTCAAATCTGTCCGATCTGAATGTATGCTCACAGAAGGGACTTGTGGAAATGTTCGACAGTTCCATCGGCGCATCTTCCGTATATATGCCTTACGGCGGAAAATATCAGCTGACGCCGGCCCAGTCCATGATCGCGAAGCTGCCTGTCTTAAAGGGAAAGACCGATGTGGTCACTATGATGAGTTATGGCTTTGACCCTTATCTGTCGGCATGGAGCCCATATCACGGCGCGGTTTACGCAGTTGTCCATTCGGTGGCAAAGATTGTTGCGGCCGGCGGTGATCTGACAAAAATTCATTTCACCTTCCAGGAGTATTTCCGCAGAATGACTGAGGATCCGAAAACCTGGGGCGAGCCTTTATCCGCACTTCTCGGTGCCTATGAGGCCCAGATTGGATTTGAACTTCCTGCCATCGGAGGAAAGGATTCCATGTCCGGTTCCTTTAATGAACTGAATGTACCGCCGACACTGGTTTCCTTTGCGGTGGATGTGGCAAAACAGCAGGATATCGTTACCTCCGAGTTGAAGAATCCGGGAGATAAACTGGTCGTATTTAAGATTGAGAGAAATGAATATGACCTGCCGGTTTATGAACAGCTCAAAGATATTTATGGGAAGATTACGAAAATGGTAAATGACGGCCCCTTAAAGGCGACCTATACGGTTGGCTTTGGTGGCCTTGCCGAGGCTGTGAGCAAGATGGCTTTCGGCAATAAACTGGGTGTGAAACTTGAGGACGGCCTGTCCGCAGCCGAAATCTTCAAGCCGTACTACGGTGATATTGTTGCGGAGGTTGCAGCAGAAGATATGGACAAGCTGACGGCGGAATATACGGTATGCGGTACAGTTACCGAAGCACCGGAATTTGTTTATAAAGATATGAAGGTAACGATGGGCGAAGCCATCGATGCCTGGACAAAACCGCTGGAATCGGTATTTCCGACAAAATCCGGTGTGGAAGAAAAGAAAATCGATACCGGTTTATATGTCGCGAAGGATATCCATATCTGCAAACATAAAGTGGCAAGACCGAAGGTATTTATCCCGGTATTCCCGGGTACAAACTGTGAATATGATACAATGAAAGCCTTTGAGAAAGCCGGAGCCGATGTGAAGACGGGCGTATTCCGCAATCTGAATGAATCTATGATCCGGGAATCGGTGGAGGAATATGTCAAAGCCATCAATGAATCTCAGATTCTGATGTTCCCGGGCGGTTTCAGCGCCGGTGATGAACCGGATGGCTCCGCCAAATTCATTGCTTCCGTATTCCGCAATGAGCGGATCAAAGAAGCGGTCGATCAGCTTTTGAATCAGAGAGACGGTCTGGCCCTTGGAATTTGCAACGGTTTCCAGGCTCTCATCAAACTCGGACTTGTCCCTTACGGTGAAATAACTCCGCAGAAGGATGACTCGCCGACATTGACAACCAATCATATTGGCCGTCATATTTCAAAAATGGTTTATACAAAGGTTGTGACGAATAAATCCCCATGGCTTCAGAAGGTGACGCCGGGCGACATCTTTGCTATTCCGGCTTCCCACGGCGAAGGACGTTTTGTTGCCGGTGAAGCATGGATCAAGAAACTTTTTGAGACCGGCTGTGTGGCAACCCAGTATGTGGATGTCAATGGTGATCCGACAATGGATGAAGACTTTAATCCGAATGGTTCCTATTATGCGATTGAAGGCATCACCAGCCCGGATGGCCGTGTCCTTGGCAAAATGGCCCATTCCGAGCGTATCGGAGACCATGTGGCCATGAACATCACCGGAAATCAGGATCAGCATATCTTCGAATCCGGTGTGGAATACTTTAAATAAATCCTAAACAGCGCAGGTCTTCGGCTGTCAGATAAAATGACGTGTCCGGAGGCCTGTTTTTTAAAAGAAATTGTCAGAAACTTATCAAAAATATATATGCAATTTGCAATGTATATGGTATAATGAGAGAAAATAGAGACATAAGGAAATTAAAAAATTTAATATACCAAAATAGGTGGAAATGTCGAAAATATCCAGAGAAATCCTCTTGTTTCTTAGACATATTTACTGTAAAATATAAGTATCTGGAAGAGAAAGAGAGAACAATGAAATGAAAGTACGTATATGCCCTTTATGTGACCAGCCGATGAAGAAGGCCCATCGGTGTGATTCCTGCAATTCTTTTATATGGAAACCGGAGTATGTGGATATCCATTATAATACGGACACGGTGCATGGAGATGACTGTTCCTATGATTCGCAGGCGCATGACTATAAATATCGTGATGACGGCTCAGTGACTATGATGCCTTCCCGAAAGAAGAGGAAAGCACGGGCAGCTGAAAGCAGTGAATGGACGGCAGATAATTCAACAACCGCAGATACATATAAAAAATATAAGAAGACTTATAAAATATCCGGGAAGACCTATTCGGATGGAACGGTCCCGGAACGGAGGGGCGCTTCGGGAAAAGCAAAGCTGATCATTATCATTGTGGTGGTGTTTTCGATTATCTCTGCGGCGGCAGAAGTTATCAGCACTCTTGAAAAAAAGATGACGGCGGATATTTCAGGGATATTCTCGGATGATCCCATCCGTGCAACGGAGGATTATTTCGCGGAGGATGAAGGCGACGACTGGGCGGCTTCCGATGAGGACGCCGGCCGTGTTGAGTATTCGGATGAAGAGGTGGCCGCTCTCGGCAGCGAATGTACAGGGTTTGAACATATGGATATAACGGTGGAAGAGTTCATGGCTGTTTTGGAGCCTGAGTTATCGAAGCTGGGAATGGATACGAAATCTTTTTCAGATTCGTCCAATAATTATTCCTATGATTATGGTGACGATGATTTTTATTCCTATTTTGTCCAGGAACGCATGTATGATATGGACACGGATATCGGTTATTATTACAGTGTGGCCTGGGATACTTTCAGCAAAAGACTTCATGAAGTCAGTTATAATGTTTATGACAGCGAGAGGGCGGATGAATTTTTTGTATCCACCATGAAGGCTCTGACCGGAGATGGGGAGTCTTTCAGAGAAGAATTTCAGAAACAGCGGGGCATCGCGGAAAAGGATGAATATGTCTTTTTTGATACAGACGGCTATGAGGTATATATTAACTATTATGAAGGCTATGACAATTCATATTATATCTCAATTACCAAAACAATGTAGGCGAAGGATTCCGTTGTTTTGAAATATGAACAATTTTTATACGTTTATTCCTTGACGTAATTGTTCAATATGTATTAAAATAATCATTGGAGTATAATGCGTTTTGCATTATGATATGCTACACAAATGAAAGGAGATTTTTTCAAAATGGCAAAAGTTATGAAAACCATGGATGGTAATACCGCTGCTGCATGGACTTCCTATGCGTTTACAGAAGTAGCTGGTATTTTCCCAATCACACCATCCTCACCAATGGCCGAAGTCACAGATGAATGGGCTGCAAACGGCAGAAAAAATATTTTCGGACAGACTGTAGAAGTTGTTGAGATGCAGTCCGAGGCAGGTGCCGCCGGTACTGTACACGGTTCCCTTTCCACAGGCGCTTTAACAACAACATATACAGCATCTCAGGGTCTTCTTCTGATGATTCCGAATATGTACAAAATTGCCGGTGAGCAGTTGCCGTCAGTATTCCATGTAAGTGCCAGAGCTATCGCAACACATGCCCTGAACATCTTTGGTGACCATACAGATGTTATGGCTTGCCGTCAGACCGGTTTCGCTATGCTGTGTTCCGGTTCTGTTCAGGAAGTTATGGATTTAGCTGCTGTAGCTCATTTGTCAGCGATCAAAGGACGTGTTCCATTCCTTCACTTCTTTGATGGTTTCCGTACATCTCACGAAATTCAGAAAGTTGAATGTACAGATTATGATGAATTAGCTAAGTTAGTTGATTATGATGCACTGGCAGAATTCAGAAAGAACGCATTGAACCCGGAACATCCGGTTGTTCGTGGTACAGCTCAGAACCCGGATATCTTCATGCAGGGCTGTGAAGCTCGTAACCGTTTCTATGACGCTCTTCCGGAAGTTGTTGAAGAATACATGGAAAAAGTCAGCGCTATGACCGGCCGTGATTACAAATTGTTCAACTACTATGGTGATCCGCAGGCTGAACGCGTAATTATCGCTATGGGTTCTGTTTGTGACGCCGCTAAAGAAACTATCGATTACATGATGGCTAAAGGCGAAAAAGTCGGTTTAGTTCAGATTCACCTTTATAGACCATTCAAAGAGGAAGCTTTCCTTGCAGCTATTCCTGAAACAGCTACAAAGATTGCAGTTCTTGACAGAGATAAAGAGAACGGCGCTATCGGCGAACCGGTATACCTGGATGTTCTTGCTGCATACTACAGAGCAGGAAAACAGGCTACAATCGTAGGCGGACGTTACGGCCTTGGTTCTAAAGACGTTACTCCAAGCCAGATCATTTCTGTATTTGAAAACCTGAAACTTGATGCTCCGAAGAACAACTTCACAATCGGTATCGTGGATGATGTTACAAATCTTTCCCTTCCGGTTCTTCCACAGGTTGACGTTGCCGGCGAAGGCACAACAAGCTGTAAGTTCTGGGGTCTTGGTGCTGACGGTACTGTTGGTGCTAATAAGAACTCCATCAAGATCATTGGTGACCACACAGATATGTACGCTCAGGCATACTTCCACTATGATTCCAAGAAATCCGGTGGCGTTACCCAGTCCCACTTACGTTTTGGTAAAAAACCGATCCGTTCTACATATCTTGTTACAACAGCTGACTTTGTTGCATGTCATAACGAAGCATACATTAACCTGTATGATATGTTAGGCGATGTGAAAGACGGCGGTACATTCCTGTTCAATACAGAATGGACACCGGAAGAATTAGAAGAAAAGCTTCCGGCAAATGTTAAGAGAGCACTTGCTCAGAAACACGTTAAATTCTATACGATCAATGCTACTAAGATTGCAAGAGAGATCGGTCTTGGCAACCGTACAAACTCTGTACTCCAGGCTGCATTCTTCAAACTGGCAAACATTATTCCGATTGAAGACGCAGTGAAATACATGAAAGAAGCTATTCAGAAATCCTACGGCAAGAAGGGTGAAGCAATCGTTAACATGAACTACGCAGCAGTAGATGCCGGTGTTGACGGCGCTGTTGAAGTTGCTGTACCGGCTGAATGGGCGAACGCTGTTGATCCGGAAGTTACAAATGTTAAAGAAGTACCTGAATTCGTTAAGAATATCGTACAGCCGATGAACGCTTGTAAAGGTGATGACCTTCCGGTCAGCATGTATCTTGGCAGAGAAGACGGCCACTTTGAATTAGGTACAGCCGCATATGAAAAACGTGGTGTTGCTACAATGGTTCCGGCTTGGGATGCTTCCAAGTGTATCCAGTGTAACCAGTGTTCTTATGTATGTCCTCATGCAACGATCCGTCCGGTTCTCTTAACTGCTGAAGAAAATGCAGCAGCTCCTGCCGGCTTCGGTGCAGTAGCAGGCAAGGGCAAAGGCGTTGACCAGTATATGTTCAAGATGCAGGTATCTCCGCTTGACTGTCTTGGATGCGGAAGCTGTGCTAATGTTTGTCCTGCTAAGGAAAAAGCTCTTACTATGGTTCCTGCTCATACTCAGGAAGCAGAAGCTGAGAATTGGGAATATGCAATGAGCGTTTCCAAGAAAGTGAATCCATTGGATAAATACACAGTTAAGGGCAGCCAGTTTGAACAGCCATTATTCGAGTTCTCCGGCGCTTGTGCTGGTTGTGGTGAAACACCTTATGCTAAATTGATCACACAGTTATTTGGTGACCGTATGCAGATCGCAAACGCAACAGGATGCTCCTCTATCTGGGGTGCTTCCACACCATCTATGCCATATACAACAAATGAAAAAGGACAGGGTCCTGCTTGGTGTAACTCCCTGTTCGAAGATAACGCAGAATTTGGTTTAGGTATGTACTTAGGCCAGAAACAGCGCAGACTCGGCCTTCGTGATACAGTGAAAGCTGCAGCTGAAAAAGCTACAGGCACTGTAAAAGAAGCTATGGAAAACTGGATCGCAACAATGGATTTAGGTGAAGAATCCAAGGCTTCCGCAGCAGCATTGTTGGCAGCTGTAAAAGATTGCCAGTGTGACGGCGAAGTGAAAGCAGCTTGTGAAGCTATCGAAAAGAACGCTGACTTACTCGTTAAGAAATCTCAGTGGATCTTCGGTGGTGATGGATGGGCATACGATATCGGTTACGGCGGCTTAGACCATGTATTAGCTTCCGGTGAAGATATCAACGTATTCGTTTATGATACAGAAGTTTACTCCAACACAGGCGGACAGGCTTCCAAGTCCACACCGACAGGTGCCGTTGCTAAATTCGCTGCTTCCGGTAAGAAACAGAAGAAGAAAGACCTTGGTATGATGGCTGTTTCCTATGGTTATGTATACGTAGCAGAAGTTGCTATGGGCGCAAATCAGGGTCAGTTGGTTAAAGCTTTGAAAGAAGCTGAAAGCTATCCGGGTCCATCTCTGATCATCGGTTATGCTCCATGTATCAACCATGGTATCAAGGGTGGTATGAGCGGTGCTCAGACAAGAATTAAAGAAGCTGTTAACTGTGGATACTGGCATATGTGGAGATACAATCCACTGCTCAAAGCAGAAGGAAAGAATCCATTTATCCTTGATTCCACTAAAGAGCCGAAGGGCAGCTTCAGAGACTTCATCATGAATGAAGTTCGTTATTCTTCCTTACAGAGAACATTCCCAGAAATTGCTGAGCAGATGTTCGTTAAGAATGAAGAAGACGCTAAAGAAAGACTTGCTGGCTATATCAAATTAGCAGAACAGTAATCTGAAGAAGTATTCCGTGTTTAACGGATAAATAAAGAGACGCCGTCTGGTTTTCCAGGCGGCGTTTTCGATATTTAAGGATTGGAAAAATTATTTCCCGCTTTCGGATTCAATTCCTGTACCGGTTCCGATTCCCGAGTCACCTCCGGAAGTCATTCCGTTTTCGGTTCCGGCTTCGGTGGCAGAATCTGCCGCATTGTTTAAATCTGAGTTTTCCAGTGAACTGCCGGTGTCGGTGACACCGTTGGTGCCGCTTGTATTTGTCGTATCCTGGCCAAAGATAGATGTTTCAATATTATCCTTATCGCGAAGATAAGCGCCTAATAAGGTGTCGTCACGATATCGGAGGACGGCGGTGCTGCCGTCAGAAAGACTGTAAACATCAATTTTTTCATGGTCAGCCAGACTTTTATCCCCTGTTCCGAGTAAGTCTTCCACATCTTTTCGGGCCATACCGGAATAGAGTCCGCGGACATGATCTGCGGTCAGATCTGTTCGGGCCTGGGTGCCGGCTTTGTCGGCGCTGGAACAGCCGGTCATTAAAAAGGCTGCCAGAAGTGAGAGAATACATAATAAATATGTTCGGCGTGTTTTCATAGTAACTACCTCCTGAATGATTAAAAGATAATTTTAGTATGAACTTTTGAACAAAAAAATATGAGCATCATTTTTCTTTCAATGAAAAATAATACTCATATTCATAATATTTGTTTAATTGTAGGACAGACTGTCGGACGGATAGAAAGGATCGCTGGTGACGTCTATTCCCAGTTTTCGCAAAGTCTGCTCATCATTTCGGGTCAGCATGATCGTCGAATGAGCCTGGAGGCCATGAAGCTTGACCAAATTATCCATAGCAACCTGGGCCACAGGATTTGTGACAGCGCTGATGCTCAGGGCAATTAAAATTTCTTCGGTGTTAAGGGCTGTATATTTATTGTGAAGATGGTCCTTCTTCAAGCGAATCATAGGTTCCAGAATATTATGGGATATGAGAGGAATCTCATCCGCAATGCCGGCCAGATATTTGATGGCATTTAAAACCATGGCGCCGCAGGCACTCATCAGTTCGGATTTTTTGCCGGTGATGATCTGTCCGTCCTCCATCTGTATGGCGGTGACGGAACAGATATCATTATTGATCAAAACACCTTTATATTTGTCAGCCAGTTCACGGGCCGGAAGAACAACACTGCGTTCCTCCGGTTTTAATCCCATATTTTCCATAATGAGATACATGCGCTGCATGGCGTCTTCATTGATCAATCCCTTTTTATATTCACAGCTCGTTTTAAAATAGCGCCGGATAATTTCCTGCCGGGAGGCTTCCTGAACAACATCATCATCGATAATGCCGAAACCGATCCGATTTACGCCCATATCTGTCGGAGATTTATAGACAGAAGGTTCATTGGTGATCCGTTCAATAATCCTGCGGATGACAGGAAACATCTCAAGATCTCTGTTATAGTTGACGGCCATTTCGCCGTAGGCATCAAGATGGAAGGAGTCGATCATATTGACGTCCTTCAGATCCACCGTCGCGGCTTCATAGGCAACGTTTAGCGGGTGCTTCAGCGGAATATTCCACACAGGGAAGGTTTCGAATTTGGAATATCCTGCAGATTTTCCAAGGCGGTGTTCATGATAAAGCTGATTCAGGCAAGTAGCCAGTTTGCCGCTTCCCGGTCCCGGCGCGGTAACAACAACGATCGGTTTTGTTGTGGTAATATATGGATTGCGGCCGTAGCCTTCGCTGCTGACGATCATATCCACATCCGTCGGATAGCCGTGGATGGCTTCGTGGGTATAGACTTTAATGTTCCGCCGTTCCAGCTTATTGATAAATACGGTAGTTGCCGGCTGGCCGCTGTAGCGGGTGATAACGACGCTGTTGACTTCAAGTCCGTATTCACGCAGGTCGTCAATCAGGCGGAGAACATCCATATCATAGGTAATACCGAAATCGCCGCGGATTTTATTACGTTCGATATCTCCCGCGTAGACACAAATGATAATTTCCGATTTGTCTTTTAACTGCTGAAGAAGCTTGATTTTTGCATTTTCATCAAACCCCGGAAGCACTCGCTTGGCGTGCAGATCCGAAATTAATTTACCCCCGAATTCCAGGTAAAGCTTATCGTAATTATTGACACGTTCTAAAATATATTTTGATTGTTCGGCAATATATTTATCCGGGTCAAATCCGATTTTCATAACATTTCCCCCTTGTATAAATAACTTTTACAATATTTTACAACAGTATAACACAATATGCGACAAGGTTACAGTTCAGAGTTAAAAAATTGTGCTGTTATTTTTGAAAAAACTATAGTATACTCATTATTGTTAAAATTTATTTATAAGAGGGATGAGAATGACGCATCAGCGGAAATTAAATAATGGTATTCGCATTGTGATGGAGGAGATGCCGTCCTACCGGTCTGTGTCGATCGGGGTTTGGATCCGGGTCGGATCGATGTATGAGAACCGGCAGAATAACGGAATGGCCCATGTCATTGAGCATATGATGTTTAAAGGAACATCCCATCGGACAGCAGCGGATATCGCTAATGAAATGACGGCCATCGGCGGTAATATGGATGCTTTTACCTGTAAAGACTGCACCTGCTATTATGCCAAAACGCTGGATATTTATGCGGAACAGGCTTTGGATATATTGGGGGATATGATTTGTAATTCCCTGTTTGACGAAAAGGAATTGAAGAAAGAACTCGGCGTGATCCTTGAGGAGATTGATATGTATGAGGATTCACCGGAGGATTTGGTGCATGAGCATCTTCAGATGGCCGTTTGGGATGAACATCCCCTGGGCTATCTTATCTCCGGGGAAAAGGATGTGGTTTCCGGGTTTACACGGGAAAAGCTGATGAAGTTTTTTGAACAGTATTATGTGGGAGAAAATATTGTCATATCCGTGGCCGGACATTTTGATGAGGAAGCCATCATGTCCTGGATCTGCCGCTGTTTTGGGGAGATACCGCAGGGCAGCCGTTCAGATTCGGGCTTTGCGCCGGAATTCAAACCGGTCCTATGGACCCGGGAAAAGGATATTGAGCAAAATCATTTGTGCCTGGCCTTTGACTGTTGTACCGTATTGAGCGACGAGCGCTATGTGATGACTGTCGCCAATAATCTCCTCGGCGGAAATATGAATTCCCGGCTGTTTATGAAGATTCGGGATGAATTGGGGTTGACCTATGCCATCTATTCCTATGGCAGTTCCTATGAGCAGGCCGGACTGTTCCAAATATATGCGGCCATGCAGCCGGCTCAGACAAAACAGGTGATGGATGCAATTTTTGATGAGATATCCCGTGTGATTCGTGAAGGTGTTTCGGAAAATGAATTGAAAATAGCCATTCAGCAGATTGAGGGTGAATTGATCTTAGGATATGAGAGTAGCTACAATCGGATGAGCGGATTGGGAAAATCCCTTTTGATTCGGGACAGAGCCGTATCTCTGGAGGAGGATTTGAGCCGGATTCAGCAAGTGACATCGGAGGATGTCTGCCGGTTTTTTGAAAAATATTTACGCAGAGAGCAGTGCGGCGCCGCTATTGTGGGAAATATACATTTGGATTAAGGAGGCAGTATGACGAAACAGGAATTTTTATATGCGTTGGAGACGGCGCTTTCAGAGGAATTAAATGACATTCAGGTTAATGAACAGATAAATTATTACAGACAGTATATTGAGGAGCAGATAGCTTCAGGCCGTTCGGAATCGGAGGTTTTGGAGGAGCTTGGAGACGCCCGGATCATCGCCCATAATATTATCGATGGAATCGAAGAAGAAGGTAACGCATACCGTCGGACAACGGTGACTTATACCACCGGCGATGAGGGGAATGAGGCCGATCTGACATGGAAAGCAAAGGTGAAAATGTATGGAACGATCGCGATCATTATTGCAGTGGTGGTTTTGGTCCTTGCTTTAGTGACACGATTGATCATCTGGATGCTGCCGGCGATTATTGTCATCGCGGTCGTTTTATGGATTTTCTCCCAAAGGCGGGATGGACGGTAGGATGAGCGAAATATGAAGATTACGGTGATTTGTGTCGGAAAAGTCAAAGAGAAATTTTATCGGATGGCGATTGACGAATATATTAAACGATTGGGAAGATACTGTAAACCGGAGATTATTGAAGTGGCCGATGAAAAAACGCCGGATAATGCCAGCGCCCATGAAGCGGAGCTGATCAAAGATAAAGAAGGCGAGAGGATTTTGAAAAACATCCGAAAGGACGGCACCGTCATTGCATTGGCGATTGAAGGAAAAATGCTCTCCTCGGAACAATTGGCGGACAAAATCAGTCAATTGGGGGTCAAAGGGGAGAGCCATATCCAGTTTATCATCGGCGGTTCCCTCGGACTTTCGGAAAAGGTTTTAAAAGAAGCGGATATGCTTTTGAGCTTCTCAAAAATGACATTTCCCCATCAACTGATGCGGGTGATCCTTCTGGAACAGGTTTATCGGAGCTATCGAATCATACAGGGTGAGCCTTATCATAAATAAATGAGGTTGGGGACAGTGGCAGATATGCATAAAGGCGCTGAAAGCTATTTGAACAAAAATTCAATATTGTATGCGGGACTTTTACAGGTTATTCAGCGGGAAACAGCAGAAATATTGGAAGCGAGTGAAGATGGGGTATTCCTGAGAGATACAGTCAGCGATTGTTTTATGCTGGCGGCGGATAATATCCGGCTCGGAGAACAATGGTTAAAGGCCCATGGAAACCGGAGGTATCCATTGCTTCTTCTGTTTCAGAAGGAACTTGTTCGTTTTGCAGGGGCGTATTGCCGGTTGTCGCCGATGATGGAATGTTTTCAGGCGGTATATATAAAAGAGAAATTGCCTGCGCGCCGGGGAAATTTAACCATCCGGCCTGCTGATATTGGGGATTTTTCTTTTGTTTCATCCCATTATGGGATGGTGAGCGCGGAGGAATTAACAAAAATCATCCGCCGGGGCCAGCTTTTTATCGGATCCCATGATGGGAAACCGGTTGGCTTTATCGGAGAACATCTGGAAGGAAGTATGGGCCTGTTGGAAATCCTGCCGGGATATCGGGGAAAAGGCTATGGGATGGAACTGGAAAGTTTTATGATCTGCCATATGCTGGAGAAGGGACAGCGTCCTTTTTGCCAGATTGAAACGGATAACAGTAATTCCATGCGTCTTCAGCGGAAATTGGGGCTTACGATTTCGGAGGAACGTATGTATTGGATGGAATAAATTTTTTGAAGAAAAATGAATTCGGCATTGATACTCAAAACGTTTTCATGTATAATATTTGTTGGTAAAATTTAGAAGATTAAACAAACGGGAGGAATAACGATGTCTCAGAGAAAAGATATCCATAAAGTGCTGATTATCGGTTCTGGTCCTATTATTATCGGACAGGCATGTGAATTCGACTATTCAGGAACACAGGCATGTAAAGCCCTTAAAAACCTGGGTTATGAAATCGTATTGGTAAACTCCAATCCGGCGACGATTATGACGGATCCGGAGATTGCTGACGTTACTTATATCGAACCGTTAAATGTTGAGAGAATTGAGCAGATTATTGCAAAAGAAAGACCGGATGCTTTATTACCAAATCTTGGTGGACAGTCGGGTCTTAATTTATGCTCAGAACTTTCTAAAGCAGGAATCCTTGATAAGTATCATGTGGAAGTTATCGGTGTTCAGGTGGATGCGATTGAGCGCGGTGAGGACCGTATTGAATTCAAGAAAACAATGGAGAGCCTCGGAATTGAGATGGCCCGCAGTGAAGTCGCCTATTCTGTGGAGGAAGCGCTTGAGATCGCGGACAGACTCGGCTATCCGGTCGTTTTGCGTCCGGCTTATACGATGGGCGGCGCCGGCGGCGGACTTGTCTATAATGTGGATGAGCTGAAAACGGTTTGTGCCCGCGGACTTCAGGCCAGCCTTGTCGGCGAGGTGCTTGTTGAGGAATCCATTCTCGGATGGGAAGAGCTGGAACTTGAGGTTGTCCGGGATGCGAAAAACAATATGATCACCGTTTGTTTTATTGAAAATATTGACCCTCTGGGCGTTCACACGGGAGATTCCTTCTGTTCTGCGCCGATGCTGACGATTTCGGAGGAAGTGCAGCAGCGCCTTCAGGAAAAATCCTATAAGATTGTTGAAGCGATTCAGGTCATCGGCGGAACAAATGTGCAGTGGGCCCATGACCCGGTGACTGACAGAGATATTATTATCGAAATTAATCCGAGAACATCCCGTTCTTCCGCTCTGGCTTCCAAGGCCACCGGTTTTCCTATTGCTCTTGTTTCCGCAAAGCTGGCGGCAGGACTGACTTTGGAAGATATTCCGTGCGGCAAGTACGGTACATTGGATAAATATAAACCGGATGGCGATTATGTCGTTATCAAATTTGCCCGCTGGGCCTTTGAAAAGTTCAAAGGCGTGGAGGATAAACTGGGTACTCAGATGCGCGCCGTCGGCGAGGTTATGAGTATCGGAAAAACCTATAAAGAAGCATTCCAGAAGGCGATCCGAAGCCTTGAGACAGGCCGCTATGGCCTCGGACATGCCAAAGATTTTGATACAAAGTCCAAAGAAGAACTCTTGCATATGCTCATTACGCCGTCCAGCGAGCGCCATTTTATTATGTATGAAGCGCTCAGAAAAGGGGCGACGGTTGAAGAGATTTTTGATATCACCAAAGTGAAACATTACTTTATTGAACAGATGAAGGAGCTGGTGGAAGAGGAAGAAGCTCTGGCGGCATGCAAGGGGCATCTGCCGTCGGATGAAGCGCTTATTGCGGCAAAGAAGGATGGCTTTTCCGATAAATATCTGAGTCAGATACTTGATATTTCAGAAGATGAGGTGCGTGAACGCCGTATCGCCCTCGGTGTCGAGGAGGCATGGGAAGGCGTGCATGTCAGCGGTACGCCGGACAGCGCTTACTATTATTCCACATACAATGCGGAGGATAAGAATCCGGTAAATAATGATAAACCTAAGATCATGATTCTCGGCGGCGGGCCGAACCGAATCGGACAGGGTATTGAGTTTGACTATTGTTGTGTTCATGCATCCCTCGCATTGAAGAAGCTCGGATTTGAGACGATCATTGTCAACTGCAATCCGGAGACCGTTTCAACGGATTATGATACATCCGATAAGCTTTATTTTGAGCCGCTGACCTTGGAAGATGTTCTCAGCATTTATAAGAAAGAAAAACCGGTCGGCGTTATCGCCCAGTTTGGCGGACAGACACCGTTGAATCTGGCCAACGCCCTGGAAAAGAACGGCGTAAAGATTCTCGGAACAGCGCCGTCAGTCATTGATCTGGCTGAGGACAGAGATTTGTTCCGTGCGATGATGGATAAACTGGAAATCCCGATGCCGGAATCCGGCATGGCTGTCACCGTGGAAGATGCGTTGGAAATTGCGGATAAGATCGGTTATCCGGTAATGGTGCGTCCATCCTATGTTCTCGGCGGCCGTGGAATGGAAGTCGTTTATGATGCGGACAGCATGGTCGGCTATATGAAGGCGGCAGTCGGTGTGACGCCGGATCGTCCAATCCTGATCGACCGTTTCCTTAATCATGCAACGGAATGTGAGGCCGATGCGATCAGCGACGGCACTCATGCTTTTGTACCGGCGGTGATGGAACATATCGAGCTGGCCGGCGTTCATTCCGGAGATTCGGCATGTATTATTCCGTCGAAACATCTTTCCGAGGAAAATGTAAAGACGATCAAAGAATATACACGGAAAATTGCCGAGGAGATGCATGTTAAAGGGCTTATGAATATGCAGTATGCGATTGAAAACGGCAAGGTATATGTTTTGGAGGCCAATCCGAGAGCATCCAGGACTGTGCCGCTTGTTTCAAAGGTGTGCAACATTCGCATGGTGCCTTTGGCCATTGATATTGTGACATCCGAATTAACCGGAAGACCGTCGCCGGTTCCGGGATTAAAGGAACAGCATATTCCTTACTATGGTGTCAAAGAGGCGGTATTCCCGTTCAATATGTTCCAGGAAGTAGACCCGGTACTCGGGCCGGAAATGCGTTCCACAGGTGAGGTCCTCGGGCTTTCCACATCCTGGGGCGAGGCTTTTTATAAGGCTCAGGAGGCAACTCAGACACGGATCCCGCTGGAAGGAACTGTACTGATCTCGGTCAGCGATAAGGATAAGCCGGAGGTGGTTGACCTCGCCAGAGAGTTTGCGGAGGTCGGTTTTAAGATCATTGCTTCCAAGAATACGTGCAAGCTGATCCGGGAAGCGGGAATCGAGGCGGAAGTTGTCAATAAGCGGAGCGAAGGTCGTCCGAATATGCTGGATCTGATCACCAACGGCAAAGTGGATCTGATCATCAACACGCCGGTGGGCCAGGAGAGAAAGATCGATGACAGCTATCTGCGGAAAGCGGCTATCAAGAAAAAGGTTGCATATTTTACAACAATGGCAGCGGGCCGGGCGACAGTCAATGGTATTAAATCCATTAAGAAGTTCGGACACAGCGAAGTGAAATCTCTTCAGGCGCTGCATGCGGAGATCAAGGATAAATAAAATAAAAGAAAAATAAGCGCCGGAGCTTAACCAAGGCTTCGGCGCGCTTTTTTTAGAATTAATTCACTTTTTTGATGCTGTAGCTGCCCGTGCTTTCGCGGAAGGCATTGATGATGGACCTTGCGCTGCAGACAAGGGTTAAAATGTAGCCGATGGCTAATTCGCCATAATAGCTGGCAACAAGATCCGTTTCTTCGAGAATATATCCCAGATCCTGATAAACTTCAGTGAAGGTCCAGCCGTATTCCTCCAGGGCGCTGTAGGCATCCCACGACCAGGAGATTTTATTGGCAAAGAAAATCATGATCAGCATAATGATGACGGATCCGATGACACCCTTTTTATCCAAATGACCGCCGAGGATCGCATATCCCTTCATCGCGCAGATGGCGGTAACAGCGCCGGCGATACCGGCGATATAGCCGAGATGGTAAATGAGGACCCAGAGGATACATCCGATCAGGGAACCGAGAAAGGCGCCGACCAGTCCGGCAACCAGGCTGCTCTTTTTTGATTGAATTTCCTGCTGATTGGCCTGCAAAGAGGATTGAATTTTATTTTTACAGCCATCGCAGAGAAAGTAGTGACTGCCGTTGATCTCATAGCAGTTGATCTGCTCCATATCCGTGCCGCATTCGGAACAGCCGGATGAGAAGGTGTGGCTGATCAGATAATCGATGATCGGCTCCACGATGCTGTTTACAGTGTTGGGAATATTTTTTGCCAGAGAAGGCACTTTAATAGTGAGTATAATGCTGTGGGATCCGGTGACTGCGGTTAAAAGCTTTTTCTCATTTAATTGGTGATTGCTCAGGAAACTGTTGAGAGCAGCCATATCGGCGGCATCGGCTGGATTGACGCTGATCTTTATGATATATTGGGCCTGGGCAGCATCCATTGTGATATAAAAGCCTTTGTACAGGCCGGATAGATGGGTTTTGAAATCCTGAAGGCTGCCGCCGAGGATTTGCGAGCGTAATTTTTCTTTTAACATAACATTTTTCCTCCGTTAATAAGTGATAAAAATACATTTTTATCCTATCACTTTTTGATGAATCCGACAAGATAATCCTTGCCCTTTTGCAGGGGGCAGCGTTATAATGCTAGGAGTAAACGAAAGAGATTAAAATTAGGAGACAGATAAAATGAAAGCTTGTATTTTTGATTTGGATGGAACGCTGGCAAATACGCTGGAATCCATGGCAGCCTGTGCCAATCGGATCATTGAACCTATGGGATATGTGCCGCTTCCGACAGAAAATTTCAGATATTATGCCGGAGACGGGGCGAAAACTTTGGTTGAGAGAGTGCTCCGGGATGCGGGAGATAAAGATTTGCTGCACCTTGAGGAGGCTTATCAGGCTTACAGGGAGATTTTTGATAAAGATTGTACTTATAAAGTGGTCGTATATGACGGGATGACGGAAACGCTGAGAAAATTTAAAGCCATGGGCGTTAAATTGGCGGTTCTTTCAAATAAACCTCATGTTCAGACAAAAAAGGTGATTTACAGTCTCTTTGGCGATGATTTATTTGACTGGGTGCAGGGGCAGCAGGACGGCATTGAAAAGAAGCCGGATCCGTCAGGGGCTTTGAAGATTGCGGAAACTTTTGGCGTCAAACCGGAAGAATGTATGTATGTCGGCGATACAAATGTCGATATGATGACGGGAAACCGGGCGGGAATGTTTACCGTCGGAGTTCTTTGGGGCTTTCGGGATGAAAAGGAATTGTTGGCGAATCATGCCCATGCGCTGGCAGAAAAACCGGAAGATTTAATTCAACTTTACATTAGAAAATAAAAAAATTGGAGGCGATACACATGTGTGGTATATGCGGTTTTACAGGGAAATTACCGGATAGCAAAGAAGTATTGACGCGGATGATGGACCGTATTAAACATAGAGGGCCGGACAGTGCGGGGCAATTTATCACGGATAAGGCTGCCTGGGGATTTCGGCGTTTGAGCATTATCGATCTGGATAATGGTTCCCAGCCGATGTTCAATGAAGACAACAGCATTGTTATTGTTTTTAACGGAGAAATTTATAACTATAAAATTCTCAGAGAGGATTTGATCGCGAAGGGCCATGTTTTTCGAAACAATTCGGATACGGAGGTGCTTGTTCACGGCTATGAAGAATATGGAACGGATCTGCCGAAACACTGCCGGGGAATGTTCGCATTTATGATTTATGATATGAATAAGGATATTGCCTTTGGCGCCCGGGATTATTTTGGAATTAAGCCTTTCTACTACAGTGTGGTCAACGGCAATTTGGTTTTCGGTTCAGAGATCAAATCTATTCTCGAATATCCGGGATACGAGAAAAAGGTAAATACCGAGGCGCTGGAAGAGTATCTGACTTTCCAGTATTCCGTTCTCCCTGAGACATTTTTTAAGGGCATTTTCAAGCTGCCTCCGGCCCACAGCATTTTGTTTAAGGACGGAAAGGTTGATATTCAGCGGTATTGGGAGCCGGATTATGATATTGATGAAAATGCGGATTTTGATGAGCTGGTCGATAAGATTGATGAGCGGATGGCGGAGTCTGTTGAAACCCATATGATCAGTGATGTGGAGGTCGGTTCCCTGCTTTCCAGTGGAATCGATTCCAGCTATATTGCGACGATCTCCAAAGCGGACAAGACATTTACGGTAGGTTTTGATTATGATAAATTTAATGAAATATCCTATGCAAAGGATCTGTCCGAGAAGATAGGCACACAGAATTTCAGCAAGCTTATTTCCGAGGAGGAATATTGGAGCGTGCTGCCGGAAATTCAGTATTATATGGATGAACCGTTGGCGGATGCTTCCTGCGTGGCTCTCTATTTTGTAGATCAGACGGCGGCGGAGCATGTAAAGGTTGTTCTTTCCGGCGAGGGGGCGGACGAATTTTTCGGCGGATATAATATTTATCATGAACCGGTATCCTTAAGAGGATATCAGCGGCTGCCGAAATTTCTTCGCCGTCTGGCGGGCAAATTTGCCGAAACCGTATTGCCGGAGGGGATGCGGGGAAGAAGCTTTCTGATGCGTGGAGCCCTCGATGTGGAGCACCGTTTTATCGGAAATGCAAAACGCTTTTCTGTGAAGGAGCGGAAACGTATTCTTAAAAATGCAACGCCGGCCAGATCGCCGTGGAAACTGACAAAGCCTTTCTACGATAAGGTGAAGCATGTGGATGATACGACGAAAATGCAGTATATTGATATGAACTTCTGGCTTGTGGGCGATATCCTTTTGAAGGCGGATAAAATGAGCATGCGTCATTCGCTGGAAACCCGTGTGCCTTTCCTGGATAAAGAGGTTTATAAGCTGTCCAAAACAATTCCGACAAAGCATAAGCTGGCCGGAGGAACGACCAAATATGCTCTTCGGAAGGCAGCAGAACGGCACATCCCGGAAGCGACGGCGATGAAGAAAAAACTTGGTTTTCCGGTTCCGATCACACTGTGGCTGAGAGAGGATAAATATTATGATCGGGTGAAAGAGGCTTTTACAAGCCCCGCGGCGAAGACATTTTTCAATACGGATGAACTTGTAAAGCTGCTCGATCAGCATAAGAGCGGCAAGCTGGATAACAGCAAGAAAATATGGGTCGTTTATATGTTCCTGATGTGGTATGACGTTTACTTTGTGCGCGAAAACGTAGCATTTTAAATAAATCAGCGAGAGGAAAAACAATGGATAAAAATTTATTACAATTATATGCAGTCACCGACAGGCAGTGGCTGAAAGAAGGAGAGCGCCTTGCGGATGTTGTGGAAGCGGCTGTTCGCGGCGGCGCAACCCTTATACAGCTTCGTGAAAAATCCATGGATGATGAGGAATTTATTCGCGAGGCAATAGAGATAAAAAAGGTAACGGATGCTTATGGTATTCCGCTTATTATTAATGATAATCTGAAGGTGTGTCAGGCCTGCGGTGCGGCGGGCGTGCATGTCGGACAGGAAGACTTGTGCGCTGAGAAGGCCCGCGCCCTGCTGGGGCCGGATAAGATCATCGGCGTGACGGCCAAAACCGTGGCTCAGGCCAGGGAGGCCGTACGGCAGGGAGCAGATTATCTTGGCAGTGGGGCTATGTTCGGATCAACCACAAAGACTGAGGCCCGGCCGATGACATTGGAACAATTTAAAGAGATCCGCCAGGCCGTCTCTATCCCAATCGTGCTGATCGGGGGCATTGACGCGGAAAATATAGGCGAGCTGAAGGGCTCCGGCGCCCAGGGGGCCGCCGTGGTGTCCGGCATATTTGCTCAGCCGGATGTGGAAGAAGCGGCCCGAAGGCTTAAAAAACTTTCATTGGAAATATTTCCGGAAGGGTATTGATGGGAACCCCTGAAGAAAATTTTGTCGATAAAAAAACCGTTTTCTACATCACGCTTCGACAGGTTTTTCGAGCGAGTTATGTTAATCTTTCATTGTAAGATAAAAGAAATCAAGCAGGAGAGGTTGTGATTGATACGGTTCACAACCTCTCCTGAATTTTAAGCCGATAGCCACGGCCTTAGATTTTCGTGTAAAAGATTTTTAAACAGTTCCATGGCAGGGCTGATCCATTTATTTTTATGATATGTGCAAACCACAGGGACAGGAATATTATCAAGTTCGGTTTCAATTTGGATGAGGGCGCCTTCGGAGAGCTCTTTTTCCACTGTGAAGTCCGGGAGATAGGCAATTCCCAGATTATTCATAACGCTGATTTTTGTTGCTTCAATGTTGAGCATTTTTATGTTTTTATTTAATAGAATATCCCTTTCATCTAAATATTGGTTTAAACGTTTTTGGTGAAGGCTGTGAGGGTCGCTGCTGATTAAGTTGAGATTTTTTCGTTGATGCGGTGTGATAAAGTCCAATGTTTGCCTGTCGATAGACGGGGATGCGACAAGGATGGAATTATAGAAAGACAAGGGCTCTTCAATGAATGCATGCGGATATCCGCCGATATCACAGTGAATTCCCAGATCGATTCCACCGTTAATGACACTGTCCCGAATGGAATGACAGTCAAGAGAATTAATGATAAGCTGTGTGTTCGGAGCTTTTTTTTGAAAAATAGCTATCAGAGGTGTCATTGCGTAACAAAGCAGAAAGTCAGGCATTCCAATTTTTAATGTGCCGTTAAATTCTGAAATATCATTTCCATAATTTTGAATCCACTCTGTTTCCTGTAAAATTAAATTAATGTGAGGGAGTATTTCACGTCCGGCTTCTGTCAGACACATTTTTCGGCCAATTTTTTCAAAGAGTTTGACAGAAAATTCCAGTTCCAGTTGTTGAATATGAAATGTTACGGTGGATTGGGTGTAATTCAGCTTTTTTGCAGCTTTTTGAAAGCTGCCGGTTTCCAATATAGTTTTCAGTGTGAGAAGATATTTTGTATCCATGAAAGCCTCCTGATAAATATATTAATAATATCGAATTCTGTTATTTAATATTTCAACTTTTTTGATATAAATTTGAATGATATTATTATAGTACAAAATGTTTCATGAAACAAGAAAAACAGGAGGATTGGATGATGAAAGTATTAGTTTTAAATGGAAGCCCGAAAAAGGTTAGCGATACAATGACAATGACAAATGCTTTTTTGAAAGGGCTTACAGAAAAAGGTTCGTATGAGGTTAAGACCATATCTGTTATTGATAAAAATATCAGATTTTGCCAGGGCGACCTTTCCTGCTGGTTCCGACAGGATGGACATTGCATAATGCAGGATGATATGAATGAGATTCTGGATGAAATGGCAGCCAGTGATATCCTTATCTGGAGTTTTCCGTTATATTATTATGGAATGCCGGCTGTTCTTAAAACCCTGTTGGAGCGGACAATGCCTTTTATGAAATATAATATGTATACGAGCGGAAACATTGTGGAGCATGAAACACTGGTAGATCTGAAGGCAAAAAAGAACATTATTCTTACTGGCTGTGGTTTCCCTTATTTTGAGGATAACTATGCGCCTTTGAAATTACATATGAAAAATGTTTTTGGTGAGCCGACCATGGTTTGCGTTTATGAATCTTCATTGATGAATATTCCTGCGCCGGAACTGGCGCCTCTCAGAGAGCAGTTGCTCAACCGGTTTATAGCAGCAGGAAGAGAGTATGTTGAAACCGGAAAAATTTCGGATGTGACACGGGCTGTTCTGGAAAAACCATTGCTTCCGAATGAAGTTTATATTGATATTATCAATCACAGCGCAAATTAATCTGCTGTATTTTTTGTATCCTATATAATAGAAAAACCGACGTGACTCATTGCCACGCCGGTTTGTTATTTATTCAGCCTTAATCTGATAGAATCCCTTTTTGCCTTTTTTAACCATGAAGGCTTCGGAATCATTAAAATCTTTGGAGCCGTAAACCGAGTCGAAGGAAGGAACCTTCACATCGTTTACTGTAACCCCGCCCTGTTTTACAAGTCTACGGGCTTCGGAACGGGTTGGCGCAAGCTTTGTATCCACAAGAATGGAGACAATATCCACACCGGCGTCCAATGTTTCCTTCAGATAAGTGTAAGTCGGCACGGAACCGGCCACACCGCCGGAAACGAAGAGGGCTTTAGCGGCAGCCTGAGCTTTTTTCGCTTCTTCCTCGCCGTGAACAATTTTCGTAATCTCATAGGCGAGAACTTCTTTCGCCTTATTGATCTCAGCGCCCTCCAGAGAACCGAGACGGTGAACCTCTTCCATAGGAAGGAAGGTTAAAAGACCGAGACATTCTTCAACCTTGACATCCTCAATATTTCGCCAGTACTGGTAAAATTCATAAGGGGATGTCCGATTCGGATCCAGCCACACGGCGCCCTTCTGAGTTTTTCCCATCTTCTTGCCATCACTGGTGGTGAGCAGCTTGAAAGTCAGGCCGTAAGCCGGTTTCTGCTCTTTGCGGCGAATCAGATCCACGCCGCCGAGGATATTGCTCCACTGGTCGTTACCGCCCATCTGGAGGCAGCAGCCGTAACGGCGGTTTAATTCCAGAAAGTCATAGGACTGCATGAGCATATAATTAAATTCAAAGAATGTTAATCCCTGTTCCATACGGGATTTATAACATTCAGCCGTAAGCATTTTATTTACAGAAAAATGAACGCCCACATCTCTTAAAAATGAAACATAATTTAAGTTAAGCAGCCAGTCCGCATTGTTGGCAAGAATTGCTTTGTCCTCATCAAAAGAAATAAAATGGGAGAGCTGTTCTTTGAAACATTCTGCATTGTGCTGAATCTGTTCAATCGTCATCATCTGCCGCATATCGGAACGCATGGAAGGGTCGCCGATCATCGTCGTACCGCCGCCGAGGAGGGCGATCGGACGGTGTCCGGCTCTCTGCATGTGCATCATAGCCATAATTGTAAGAAAATGTCCGGCAGTTAAGCTGTCGGCTGTTGCATCGAAGCCAATATAAAAAGTTACTTTTTCCTTTTCAAGTAATTCGCGTAATTCCTTTTCGTGGGTACATTGTTCGATAAAACCACGTTCCACGAGTGTATCATATACACTTGACATCTTCATTCCTCCTAAATATCACTTCTCATAGACTAGCATATTTTTGGAAGCATTGCAAGCAAAAACCCGGTTTTACGGGCTATTTTAGGCATTTTACCGGTTGTTAAAATCGTTGAAATCCTATATAATAAGGAAAAACGAAAACGTTTACGGGGGATAATATGAAATATAAAATGATCGCGCTGGATTTGGACGGCACATTAACAAATTCCAAAAAAGAGATTTCGGCCCATACGAGGGATGTATTGATCGATATACAGCGAAAGGGCGCTGTCGTTGTTCTGGCCACCGGGCGTCCGATCAACGGCGCATTGGCTATCAGCCGGGAGTTAGAACTGGATGTTTACGGGGGATATATTCTTTCCTTTAACGGCGGTATTATTCAGAATTGCAGAACAAACGAAATTATTTATCAGCAGAAAATCCCAGCCGAATATATTCCGAGACTTGGTGCGGCCAGCAGGCGTTTTCAGGTTCCGATCGTCACTTATCAGGGGGATTATATTTTGACGGAGGATACAACGGATAAGTACGTCCGGCTGGAAGCGGGAATTAACAAAATGGAGATCCGGGAATTAAATGATTTCTCGGAAGAGGTTCATTTTCCGGTAACCAAATGCCTGATGGTGGGCGATGGCTGGTATCTGGAACAGATACTTCCTGAGATGCGCAAAGAGTTTGGAAAGATTTTAAATATATTCCGTTCAGAGCCTTATTTTATGGAAATTACACCGTTAGGCGTTGACAAGGCCTTTGGACTGGCGAGGCTTCTGGAGCATACAGGGATTCAGAGAGAAGAACTGATCTGCTGCGGTGACGGATTTAACGATATTTCCATGATTCAATTTGCCGGTTTAGGCGTCGCCATGGAAAACGCGCAGAACGATGTCAAGGCCGTGGCGGACATCATCACGGACACCAATGATGATGATGGAGTTGCACATGTTGTAGAAAAATACATGAAAAACAGATAAAAGAAAAAATAAGAAAAATATGTAAAAAAGGGTTGACAAATAGCTGTTACTACGATAGAATCATTTATGCAGTCGAACAACGGAAGCTGTTCACTCAAATGGCCTAGTGGCTCAGTTGGTTAGAGCGCCGCCCTGTCACGGCGGAGGTCGAGGGTTCGAGTCCCTTCTGGGTCGTTGCTATGAGTTTTAATAAGTCATAGTTGTTTTATCTGGGATCTTAGCTCAGCTGGGAGAGCATCTGCCTTACAAGCAGAGGGTCACAGGTTCGAGCCCTGTAGGTCCCACGAAGTCGAAAGACTTAATTAATTTCATATGGCGAGGTAGCTCAGTTGGCTAGAGCATGCGGTTCATACCCGCAGTGTCGGGGGTTCAAATCCCTTCCTCGCTACACATTAAAGTCCAGAAATCCTTGTAAAATCAATGGTTTCCGGGCTTTTGTTTTTTTTGCGTGATCAAAAGGCTATCAAATCAACGGTAAACTTATAGGCTTTTTTTTGCGGAAAGGAGCGGCGAAGCGTTGACGATTACGGATACATATGAGATAATATGTGCGGATGGAGGTGAGCAAAGTGTTTAAGATAAACCCGTATAGACCAGGAGCAGGATTGATGCCGACCTATTTGGCTGGCCGGGATGAAGATATACAAAATGTTGAGCAGATGTTTGACGCGCTGACAATGAATATTCCAACACAGTCTATTATTTTCAGTGGGCTGAGAGGTGTAGGGAAAACAGTTCTTATAAATAAACTTCAAAAAATAGCAGAAGATAAAGATATATTCTGCAAACATATCGAAGTGGAAGAACGTAATGATTTTATTTCCCAGATTGCTTCCTGTTCACAGGCATTTTTAAGAAAAGTGAGCACAAAGGAGAAATTTAAAAATTTGATTCAGAAACCCCTGGATGCAATAAAAGCGTTGGTTGTTTCATTTGACCCAAATGATCATACATTTTCCCTGTCTTTACAGGAAAGGGAGTTGTATAAATCCACCAATCTCACGCAGAGTTTAACCGAAGTGTTTACAACTATTGGGGAAACCGCCAGTAAATCAGAAACGCCTATATGCTTTTTTATTGATGAAATTCAATATATGAAGGCAAAAGAGTTGGGGGCTTTGATTGCTGCTTTGCATCGCACGAATCAATTGGGGTATCCCGTAATGGTTATCGGTGCGGGACTTCCTAAAATTTATAAAATGTTATCTGATGAAAAATCGTACTCCGAAAGATTATTTTTATATAAGGAAGTTGATTCATTGACAGAGGAACAGTCCAGAAAAGCTGTGGAAGAGCCGGTAAAAAGATTTGGCGTATCTTATACGGAGGAGGCAATCTGTAAAATTATAAATATTACCAAAGGATATCCTTTTTTTATTCAGCAGCTATGTCAAATTATATATCAGAGAACGGATGGAAAAGTAGTACAGCGTTCTGATGTGGAAAAAGTCATTCCTGCCTTTTTTGAGACGCTTGACAACGGATTTTTTAAAGTACGGTATGAGCGCTGCGCGGAAAGTGATAAGAAATTCATTTTTGCTATGGTCCGATGTGGAGAATTGCCGTGTACGATTTCCAATGTTGCGAAAAATCTTCATAAGAGTGTAAATTCAATTTCAACAACACGGGCGCAATTAATTAGTAAAGGGATTATTTATCCGATCCGATATAAGGAATTGGATTTTACTGTGCCGGAATTCAGCGGCTTTATTCAGAGACTGGATGAATATAAACAATGGTGTGACGAGGTCAGGAGTGAATAATATGAGAATAGGTATGGGCTATGATGTTCATCGCTTAACGGAAAACAGAAAATTGATTCTTGGGGGTGTGGAAATCCCCTATGAAAAAGGGCTGTTGGGACATTCGGATGCGGATGTACTGCTTCACGCCATTATGGACGCCCTTCTCGGCGCCGCGGCCCTGGGAGATATCGGAAAACATTTCCCGGATAGCGACCCGGCTTATAAGGGCATTTCGAGCATTTTGCTGCTGGAGCATGTGGGGCGGCTTCTTGAAAAAGAGGGGATGGAGATTGGAAATATTGACGCCACGGTGATCGCGCAGCGGCCCAAATTAGCCCCTTATATTATGAATATGAGAGAGAATATTGCAAAGGCTTTAAATATAGATATTCAACAGATTAATGTAAAGGCGACGACAGAGGAAGGACTTGGATTTACCGGGGAAGGACTTGGAATTGCGTCCAATGCCATCTGTCTGGTTGAAAAAAGGAATTATGAGTAAAGGGATTGAACAATTAACAGAGTATTTTGAAAAGGGAAGTAAGGAAAACCAGGAATTTAATATCGGCCTGGAAGTGGAACATTTTATTTTAAACCGGAAAACCCATGAGACGATGGTGTTCGACGGCGAGCAGGGTGTCGGGGCGCTGATGGAGCAGCTTTCCGCCGGATATCCTGAAAAACATATGGAAGACGGTGCGGTAATCTCCCTGGAAAGCGATGATATTTTGATCACGCTGGAGCCGGGATGCCAGCTTGAGATCAGTACGGCGCCTTTTGCTTCGGTGGGAAAGGTGATGAAAGCCTATCATCAGGCCCGCAGAGAGGTGGAAACGGTGCTGGATGCCTGGGGATACGATTTGGTGACCGAGGGTTATCTGCCCTGCGGAAAAGCGGCGGAGATTCCGTTGATCGGCAAAGAGCGCTATCGATGTATGGACAGATATTTTGCCGGAACAGGGAAATATGGGAAAAATATGATGCGGGCCACAGCCGCCTGTCATATATCCATTGACTATTTTGATGAAGAGGATTTTGTGAATAAATACCGGCTGGCCTGGCTTTTGAATCCGGTGTTTGCGCTGCTTACGGAAAATGTATCCCGTTTTGAAAACGAGCCTTTTTCGGGACATCTTCTGCGGGATAAGATCTGGCAGGGAGTCGATCTGAAGAGAGTTGAAGTGTGTCCGGATATTTTTGAGGAAGATTTCGGTTTTGAATCCTATGCCCGGTGGCTGATGAATATTCCGGTGATCGTTGTTAATGATGGCGATACCTATCGCTATGAGCCGGAGAAAACGATCGGACAGTGTTTTGAAGCCTATGGCGGGGATGAAGCTCTGATCAAGCATTATCTGTCCATGGCTTTTCCGGATATCCGGCTGAAACAGTTTATAGAGATCCGCTCTGCCGACAGTATGCCGGAAAATTATGTGAAGGCCTACTGCGCTCTTATAAAGGGCCTGTTTGGCAGCGGAGAAACCGTTGTTAATATGCTTTCCCTGCTGCCGCAGGAGGCAGAGGCGATTAAAGCGGCAAAGGAAAGCCTGAGAGCGGACGGGTATCGGGGAACCGTCTATGGCCAGGACGTGCGTCTTATGCTATACTGGCTTTTAAATGAAGCGACGGCGAATCTGGAGGGCGAAGAACGGGAAGCGCTGAAACTTTGGGATTCGTTGATTGAAAACGAAACAAACATGCAGGGAGTGACAGAAAAATGAAGGCGGAAGAGCTGAGTGAGAGTATCGGCATTTATATCCGGGAGCATATGCCGGAAAGTGAAAAATCAGCGATGCGGATGGAGGAATACATTAAACATTCGGATTTGAATGCGGGCGGCAATAATTATACCCGCACACTGCAGATTCCCAAAATATATGACAGGAAAACGATAGAAACATTTTCGGAGATTGTTGATGTCACCTATGGTATTTTTGAAAAAGTGATTCAAAAATATCTGGATGATCCCGAATATCGAAAGCTGTTTCCTTTTTCGAAAGCATTGGAGGAACTCATACTTCTTCCGGTGGATTATCCGACGGCTGTTCCCGTCTGCCGTATCGATATTTTTTATAATGAAGAAAACGGACAGTTTAAGTTTTGCGAATTTAACACGGATGGCACCAGCGCTATGAATGAAAATAAGGTGCTGGATGATATTTTATATATGAATAATGCCTGGATGCACTTTGAAAAGAAAGTTCCGGCCAAACGATTCGAACTTGTGGATTCATGGGTTGATGCCTTTATGGAGACCTATCATTCCGGCAAAAATGCCAAAGAAAATCCTTATGTAGCGATCGTGGATTTTCTGGATAAAGCCTATCTCAGAGAATTTTACGTGTTTGAGCGGCATTTTCGGAGTAAGGGAATTGAGGCGGAAGTCTGCGATATCCGTCATATGACTTATTGGGACGGAAAACTTTATACGCCGACGGGGCATGCGGCAGATGTGATCTACCGGCGGGCTGTGACGGCGGATGTGATGAACTATTATGATGAAATTCAGGATTTTATTCAGGCGGTAAAAGACGGATGTGTATGCCTGATCGGCGCTTTTAAGACTCAGATCGTTCATCATAAAGCCATCTGTCAGGTGCTTGTTCATCCGATGACACAGGCTGTTTTGACGGCGGAAGAAAATCGTTTTATCGCAGAGCATTTGCCAAAAACCATGGAGCTGGATAAGTTGAATGAAAATGATCTGGAAGAGATCTGGAAAGATAAGGATGCCTGGATCATCAAGCCGGTGGATTCCTATGCGGCGAAGGGCGTTTATGCCGGAATTGATTACAGCCATAAAGAATGGCGCAGAATCGGGGAGAGTTGTCTGGGGCAGAAATACATTGTACAGGAATACTGTCGGCCTTATAAAACCGAAAATATTAATTTTGGTAAAAAACCTTATGAATTTCAGCTTTACAGCAACTTAACCGGATTATATACTTATAATGGAAAGTTTCAGGGAGTCTATTCCCGGATGTCGGACGGCGGCATCATTTCCACCCAATATAATGAAAAAACAGTAGCGACCCGCTATATTGATGAGGAGGTACAGTGATTATGAAGCTTTATAATACATTATCACGAAAAAAAGAAGAATTTGTCCCGGTTGAGGAGGGAAAAGTCCGCATGTATGTGTGCGGCCCGACCGTATATAACTATATTCATATCGGCAATGCCCGTCCGATGATTGTTTTTGACACGGTGCGCCGCTATTTTGAGTATAAGGGCTATGATGTGAATTATGTGTCCAATTTTACCGATGTGGATGATAAGATCATTAAGAAGGCCAATGAGGAGGGCGTTCCGGCTTCCGTGATCTCTGAGCGTTATATTAAAGAAGCACAGACAGATATGGCGGGGCTGAATGTCAAAGAGGCAACGACCCATCCGAAGGCGACGGAAGAGATCGACGGCATGATCGAGATGATTCAGACATTGATCGACAAGGGCTATGCCTATGAGGTGAATGGCACGGTCTATTATCGGACACGGAAGTTTAAGGACTACGGCAAGCTGTCCAAAAAGAATCTGGATGATTTGTCCGCGGGTATTCGGATTGCCGTCAGCGATGAAAAGGAGGACCCGATGGATTTCGTACTCTGGAAACCGAAAAAAGAGGGCGAACCATCCTGGCCGTCGCCTTGGGGAGACGGTCGTCCGGGCTGGCATATCGAGTGCTCCGTAATGTCCAAAAAATATCTCGGCGAAGAGATTGATATTCATGCCGGCGGCGAGGATCTGATCTTCCCGCATCATGAAAATGAAATCGCCCAGAGTGAGGCGGCCAACGGCAAACCTTTTGCAAAATACTGGCTGCACAATGGCTTTTTAAATATTGACAATGTAAAGATGTCCAAATCCCTCGGAAATTTCTTTACGGTGCGGGAGATAAGTGAAAAATATGACCTTCAGGTGCTTCGCTTCTTTATGCTGAGCGCCCATTACCGCAGCCCGCTGAATTTCAGCGCGGATTTAATGGCGGCTTCAAAAAATGGGTTGGAGCGTATTCTGACAGCGGTAGAGCGGCTGGAAGGTATCCGGGGCACGGATGGAGCCATGAGTGATGAAGAAAAGGCCGTAATGAGCCAGGTGGAAGCCCTTGTTAAAAAGTTTGAAGATTCCATGGAGGATGATTTTAATACGGCGGACGCCATTTCCGCCATTTTTGAGCTGGTGAAACTGGCCAATGTCCATGTGACTGCGGAATCTTCGGCAGAACTGGCAGAGGCTGTCCGCTCCACCATCAAAAAGCTTTGCGATGTGCTCGGTATTATCACCGAGAGGGAAGAAGAGCTTCTGGATGCGGATATCGAAAAATTGATTGAGGAGCGTCAGGCGGCCCGGAAGGCAAAGAATTTCGCCCGGGCAGATGAGATCCGCGACCAGTTGGCTTCTCAGGGGATTTTATTAGAGGATACAAGGGAAGGTGTAAAATGGAAGAGAGCGTAAGTGTCCTTCAGCAGAGGTTTCGGGAAACCTTTGGCATCGGCTCTTTGGATCTGCGCAACTATTCTCCGTTGACGCTGGCTTATATCGGGGATGCCGCCTATGAACTGGTGATCCGTTCGATTATTGTGGAACAGGGAAATGCCCCGGTAAATAAACTGCATAAACGTTCCAGCCGGCTTGTCAGGGCGAAAGCTCAGGCTGAAGCGGCGGTAAAACTCATGGATGTTTTTACGGAAGAAGAGCTGGCGGTTTATAAACGGGGAAGAAATGCCCGTTCCCACACGATGGCGAAAAATGCGGAGATGACCGATTATCGGATGGCCACAGGCTTCGAGGCGGTCATGGGGTATCTGCATCTGAAGCAGGATTATGAGCGGATGGTGACCCTTGTGTCTCTGGGAATCGGCGATAAATTAGGAGAATAAATTATGGGATATGAAGAGTTTAAAATAGAGGGAAGGCATCCGGTGATGGAGGCTTTCCGGGCCGGAAGGACGATCGATAAATTGTTTGTGCTGGACGGCTGTGAAGACGGGCCGGTGAAATCTATCATCCGTGCCGCGAAAAAACAGGATACATATATCCGGTTTGTAAAAAAAGAACGTTTAGATCAGTTGTCTGAAACCCATCAGCATCAGGGCGTCATTGCCGTGGCTGCCGCCTACAGTTACAGCACGGTGGAAGATATTCTGGCGATTGCCCGGAAAAAAAATGAGGAGCCTTTTATCTTTCTCCTGGATGGTATTGAGGATCCGCATAATCTCGGGGCGATCATCCGAACGGCCAACCTGGCCGGAGCCCATGGCGTTATTATACCGAAACACCGGGCGGTGGGTCTGACCGGCGTCGTGGCAAAAACATCGGCCGGGGCATTGAATTATACGCCGGTGGCGAAGGTCGCCAATCTGGGGCAGACCATTGATCAGCTGAAAAAGGAAGGACTGTGGTTTGTCTGCGGACATATGGGCGGCGATGTGATGTACCGCCTGAATTTAAAGGGGCCGATCGGCCTTGTTGTCGGAAATGAAGGGGAAGGCGTGAGCCGGCTTGTTCGGGAAAAATGCGACTATATCGCCTCTATACCAATGAAAGGCGACATCGATTCTTTAAATGCATCGGTGGCCGCCGGTATCCTGGCTTATGAGATCGTTCGGCAGAGGATGAATTAAATGTCAGATGACCGTGAAAAGGATGAAATATTGATCTGCCGGTGCCGCCGGGGAGACCGGGCGGCGCTGGAGCATATCATGGAAAAATACAAACCGCTGGTAATAAAAAAAGCCCGTTCCATGTTTCTGATCGGCGGGGAGACCGAAGATTTGATTCAGGAGGGGATGATCGGACTTTTTAAGGCGGTGCAGGATTTTGAACCGGGCAGAGAAACTTCCTTTTATCGATTTTCTAAACTGTGTATCGATCGCCAGATATATTCGGCGGTGACCAGCGCGGGAAGAAAAAAGCACAGCCCGTTAAACGGTTATGTTTCATTGAGTGATTCCGGGGAAACCGATTGGGAAGAGCAGTGGAGTCCTTCATCGGCTTGCGCTGTCAGCCCGGAGGAAACATTGATCAACCGGGAGAGGATGGAAATCATTCGTGAGAAACTCGGTGCAAGTCTCAGCCCGTTGGAGTTGTCCGTTTTAAAATTATTCCTGGAAGGGTACAGCTATGCCCAGATGGCGGAACGGCTGAAAAAAAAGGAAAAATCCATCGATAATGCCTTGCGCCGGATTAAAGGAAAACTTCAGGAGATTCTGGAAGGAATGAATCAGGCTTAGGCCCATTGATCGGTGGGGAAAATAGAAAAAACAGTTGACAAGAAAGCGTTTATATATTATATTAATTAAGCGGTTCAAAGATTTGATATCAGCTGATGTGGCTCAGAGGTAGAGCACTTCCTTGGTAAGGAAGGGGTCACGGGTTCAATTCCCGTCATCAGCTTTTCAAAAGCGTCTTTGAACCGCTTTTTTGTTAGATACTTCAAGGCTTAAAATTTGTTTTAAAATGAAGAAACTTCTGCTATAATAAAAAAGAGAATAAAATAAATAGGAGGGAAGCATTATGTTGGCATTAAAAGGAGTTATACAGGGAAATACGGTTGTAATAGAAGATGAAGATATAAGAAGTTACGAAGGAAAAGATGTTATTGTTACTATTCTCGACTATCCATATAAAAAAGTGAAGAAAAAAGTCGATTTGAAAAAATATGTTGGGAGAGGGGAAAAACTGTTTCAATCTGATGCACAGGAATATATAAGGGAGATGCGGGATGATGAACGGATATAACAAGGTGTTTTTAGATACAACTCCTATTATTTATTTCTTGGACTTTGATGTGAATTTTGGGAATAAGACTAGATATATTTTTGAGGAAATTTTGGAAAATGAGAAACAAATGGTAACGTCAACCATTACTTGTACAGAATACTTAACTTTTCCATATAAAACCAATAATTCAGAGAAGATTAATGCCTTTTTTGAGTTTGTGTTTGATTGTACTATTCCATTATATCCGGTTAATATAGAGGTTGCAAAAAAAGCGGCCAAAATCAGAGCGGAATATAAAGATTTTAAGACAATGGATGCATTACAATTGGCAAGTGCATGTGTACAAAATTGTGATTTGTTTTTGACAAATGATAAGCAGTTAAAACGCTTTAAGGAAATTAACTGTATTACTGTGGAAGAATGGAATTAGTAATATTTAATCAATTGTATAAAAGTATGAATTAGGAACAAGGGGCTGTCAGCAATTGTGTTGGCGGCCTTTAAAGCGTATAAAACAGGGAATTGTTGTAATTTGGTGTGAAAAAAATCTTGTGCAAACAGAAGGATATGTTATACTAAAATAGACAGATAAGTTATATGAATTATATAATCTTACATTATATGAGGGTAAATATACATATGAAGGTAAAAAACAATAAAAAAGGATTTACGCTGCCGGAATTGGTTGTGACATTGATTGTGCTGGCCATTATTCTGGCAATTGGGATTCCGACAGCAATTAATTATATTCGGCGTGCAGAATTTCGTAAAAATGAAGAAAATGCAAAGACAATCTATCTGGCATCGGAATCTGTTCTTACGTGGTATCGCTCTTCGGGCCAGTGGGAGGAATTTCGGGAAGAGGTTCTTGGTCAGGGAATCAAGAATACCAAATTTACCGGGGAAATGAAGGATCGGATTTATGCGGTAACTCTGGCTCCGGGAGACTATGGAACGGCGAAGGGCGATAAAAGCCCTGTGCTTGACCTGATGGATGATCTGATCTATTCTAAGGATATGCTTTCTCAGGGCGCTGTGGCTATTGAGATTGATGTGGAGTCGGGCCATGTCTATTCCGCTTTTTATGGAACTCATTGCGTTGGACTGGGTTATGGTAGAGGAGATGCCGGCGGTATTCTGGATATGGATGATCGAAGCTATGAAAGTCGAAGAGACAGATTCCTCGGCTATTATTCTGCCGATGATATTACCAATGTGGTTGATCTGTCACCGGTAAGATTGAAGATATCCAGTATCAGTTTAGTAAACAGTGAAACTCTGTATTTGAAATGGTCAAGCAACTCTCGCCATGACAACATGGATCTGGAGTTTCATATTACATTTCATGAGAAGAACAGCAAAAAAGAGCTTTTCCAGCTGACTGTGGATATGGCAAAGGCGAAAGAAATGGGTTGGAGCGGGTCTGCTTCGGATGCGAGTTCAATGACGCAGCTGCCTGTGATTGTGGACGGGCAAGAGATTGATGGCTGGAGTTTTCCGTTGCTTTATCAGGATGGTTCTTTCTCTCTTGTGCTGGATGGAATGATGTCAGCGGATGCCCTGGCAGCGCTGGAGCAGACGGGATTGTCAGCGGCTAAGCAGACAAAGCTTCATCAGAGTTCGGATGTGAGCATCACCCGGCTGGCACAGATTTCGAAGATTGCGGAAAAGAGCGGCGTTGACTTTAGAAGCCCGCAGAATATTTATGCCACCGTAAAGGCTGTATCGACATATAAAAATACCGATGGGGATATGAGTGAATACAGGCAGAGTTCTGAGGTCAACTCCAATTCGGCTAATACAATGTATGCAGATGGAACGAATGAAAGCAATCATATGCTTGATGCCGGAATTTCGACTTTCCGTCATCTCTCGAATATTCGTTATTATGATGCGTCAAAAAGTGCGAAATTCACATTAAAGAACAATGAAATGGACTGGAATTCAGTGGGAACCGGTCTTTACGGTTATGCGGCCAGCGGGAATTTCAATAAACTGAAATGGACGGAAAATGACGGCAAGCTGGAATTTCCGGCCATTCCGCGGCTTTCGTCGAATCATTCTCTGAACGGCGGTTCTTCCAATAGAAAGATCAGTAACCTTCGGTTGGGAAAGACTTCCGCGGCGGATGATACAACAACAACTCAGTATGGAATTGATAAAACCGAGTATGTCGGATTATTCTGCGAGGCGGATGGTGACATTTCAAATATCATTTTCCATAATCCTTCGATGGTGATGGCGGATGTTTCGGGCAGTACAGTTGCGGATGTTTCAGACTTTGGAAATATTAAAGGCGCAGGCATTGTGGCCGGCAAAGGCGCCGGGAATTTTGAGAATATTGCAATTACAACAAATTCTTCCGACAGACAGGTGCTGGCGGTTTCTCTGCCGAATCGGAATGACAGCGATAAAACAGCAGGCATCGGAGGCATTGCCGGTGTACTTGTGTGTTCAGATGCGAATGTGCAGATCAACAATTTATCCGTATCCGGAAAGATTACAGCAAAGCTGCCGGATCCGGGAACTCCTTTGGCAGGGAAGAAGACGGAAGATGAGGCAGAGAATTATAAATACGGCGTCGGCGGATTATTCGGCTATGCGGATCTGACAAGCGGCGCAAAAATCCGGCAGTGCGAAAACCATGCGGATGTGTCGTCAAATCTTTTTGCGGGCGGTATTGCAGGCCACGTGTACGGTTCTTTTCTTGCGTCAAAATATGATTATAATCATCCTGACCTCATGTCCAATCTTATAAATTGCAGAAATTATGGCCTTATTTTATGCACCATCGGCCATGGGGATAATGAGAATCGGATTGAGGGCCGGTATTTTGGCGGTATTATCGGTTATGCCAATAAAGTTTTGATTTATGAGGCCTCCAGCGCTTCAGGGCGTGCGTCAGGCTTTGAATATTCAAAAAATGAGTATCAAAATCTGCTCAAGGGCCAGTACGTGGGCGGTATTCTTGGGTTTGGCTCGGACTGCCTGCTGCTTGAATGCAGCACGGAGAGTAAGGGCTACATTCTCGGCTCAGATTATGTGGGCGGCATCGTGGGCGGATTGACACGGCATGCGAACAGCTTCAGCCGAATCGGCGGCGGTATCAGCGTTACGACCAATGCCGGTTATGTGATCGGTTATAATTATGTGGGCGGCATTATCGGAAAAAACGACGGCAGCAACAAGGTGGAAAACTGCGTCAATAACGGTGTGGCGGCGGGCTACACGTCCTATATCGGCGGCATTGTCGGCTATAATGGTGAAAAGGCGACGATCAGCAACTGTGTCAGCTATATCTCTGATCACAGCGGCGGGATTTTTGATCAGATCGTCAATACATGGGAGGCCACCGGAAGTTATGCGGGCGGCATTGCCGGCTATAATAACGGAACGGTAGAATTTAAAGGCACAAATGGTCAGATCACTGTAAAATCCGTGTCCGGCATCGTTGTCGGCCAGGATTATGTGGGCGGCGTTGTCGGTTTTAATGATACAAATGGTTATCTGGATGTGAATTACACGTTGATCGGCGGACGCATTTATGCCTATGGTGACTGTGTGGGCGGTTATATCGGTTTAAACGCATCAACAAAAATATTAACGGATGATATTGAAATCAAGCCTACCAGTGTGCGCGGCAGATACTGTGTGGGCGGCTGCATCGGCGCCAATGTGGTCGAATTAAAAGAGGATGCCACGATGGGCGGTTTCCATACAAACAATAGACTTGGAAGTTTGACGGCAAAGGCATTTGCCGGCGGTGTCATCGGTTATCAGAGGACTTATACGGCCGAACAGCTTTCAAATGGGGGAAGTATGCTTGCCTATATGCAGCAGAACCGGGGGAATATTTTGCCTCGGCTGGACGAAAAAAATCTGCCGACGGCAGTTGTGGCGTCAGAGAATACATATCGATTGATTTTGACGGATAAGAACAATAATGAGAATTCTCTGTCCTCAGTCCTTAACAATTTGTCTATTTCTGCCCGGATGTATGTGGGCGGCGTATTGGGCTATTGTGAGAGCAGCAGTAAATTGACAATAGTGAATTGTAAAAATGGCGGAGCGATTTCTAAAGTTTCCGATGCAGAGTTTGGGAAAGGCGCGGATGGCGTGGGTGTTGCCCAGTATCTGGAATACAGCGGTTCGGCGGTATCGAATGTCGATTCGGATATCAAAACAGATATGGCCGGCGGCATTATCGGGGCAAACCTTACAAATCAGGTGATTGACCACTGTGCGAATTCGGAAAGTCTTACCGGTTTCACCTGTCTGGGCGGTGTGGTCGGTTTTAATGGCGGCGGCGTTTTCAACTGTGAGCTGGCCGGAAACTTCGGCAGTGCCAGTCAGGATTATGTGGGTGGTATTGCGGGACTGAATATTAAAACATCCTCGATTCCGCTGAATTATAAAGATGTGAAAGAAAAAGAATGGAACAGTTATGTTCCGGGGACGATTGGGGCCTGCCGGGTCAATAGCGGCGTAACGGTCACCGGGCGGAATACGGTGGGCGGTATTGCGGCTTATAACCTTTCCGGCGGCGTGATTCAGGACAGCTTCTGCATTGGCAATATAACAGCCCGTGGAAATTATGCCGGAGGCATTGCCGGGCGTAATAACGGAGCAGTGCTTGTCGCAGAGGATAATCATACGGAAAAACGTACAATTTCCGGTCGGAACGGCCAGGGTATCGGCGGCCTTGTGGGCTGCAATGAGGCATCCGGCAGTATTCAGGTATCCGGAAAAGGCGACGTCACCGCGGTAGGCAGCGGCGTGACGGTTATCGGCGGAATGAATGTGGGCGGTTTGATCGGCGAGAATAACGGAAGTTTTGGAACGGATGAAGGAATCCTTATATGTAAAGCGGCGGACGTTCATGCACTGCAGGGAAATGCGGGCGGTATTGCGGGAATTTCCTCAAATGATATTCTAAATGCTAAAAATGCTTCCGGGCAGGTGACAGCGGATAACGGCCTGGCGGGCGGCATTGTAGCTTCCAATCCGGCCGGTGGAAAAATTGTATCCTGCGTCAATGAAGGAAATGTAAACAGTAATCTCGGTTATGCCGGAGGTATTGCGGCGGAAAACTGGGGAACCATTCAGGGATGTTCTGTGGGAACAGCGGCTCAGAGGATTACTGTCCGAAGCCGGGGTACGACCGAGGCCGGAGCTGTGTGTGCAGTGAATCATGCGGAGGCCGTGATTGACAACAGTTCTCTGGTTTCAGAAGCTAATGTAACGCTTGATGGCGACGGAAAGGTTTATGGCGGCATAACTGGCCTGAATGAGGGAACTGTGAAAACGATAACTCTTACGGTTATGCCGGACATTGAAGCTAACGGCGCGACTGGGCTCTCCGTTGGCGGCGCAGCCGGAGTTAATCAGAATTATATTGAGAATATTACGGGAAAGGGAAATTTTGAAAAATTCAGTAATTATCGCTATGTGGGCGGTATTGCGGGAGAAAACAGAGTTGGCGCTGAAATTATCAATAGCAGCTATGCCGGCGCGATGACGGAAAGTTCGGGGGCTTCCGCGGGCAATTGCTACGGCGGGATCGCCGGAATTAATGCCGGAGAGGTTTCAGCTTGCAAGACAGAAAATCTCACGATGAATATTCAGGGCGCTTATAGGGCCACGCCGACAAGCACGGCAGAAGAAAAGGAAGTTTTGGCTTCCCATACGGGCGGTATTGTCGGCAAAAATGAGACGGATGCCATTGTCAGGAATTGTTCTGTGAATCCGACTGGCGGCAAAATCACGGTGGCAAACGGTATGGCCGGCGGCGTGGCAGGCTATAATAAGGGAACCATCATCCGCTGCGGCGATGAGGATACCGTGAATAAGATGAGCGGTTATACAGGCAGTGGAAGTGTCGATGCTTTATGTGCAGGTATGAATATCACAGCCCATGGCGGCTATGTCAGCTGGGGGGATAATAAAAATATAGAAGACCTTACATATAGTAACATGGATTCTGTTTCAGGAAAAAGAACAAGCCTGATTCTTTCCACAAAAGGCAGTCTGGGCGGTATCACTGCCTATAACGGGCCGACGGGAAAACTGGAGTACTGTGCCACTGGCGACTGGTTTTTAAACAATAAGTCGGGGGATATCGGCGTGGGTACCGGCGGCGTGATCGGAATGAATGAATCTGAGGAGGATATGAAGTATCTGGTGAATCGGGCGTTCGTGGGGCGGCAGCTTCAAAAAGCGGATACGAACCGGTTTGCCGGCGGCATTATCGGCAATCAGAGCAATTCCACCACGGAAGGTTGGATATTGTCCCATTGTGTGAATTATGGAATGGTTTATGGATATAATTCCCATTATTGCGGCGGCATTATCGGCCAGTGGACCGGCACCGGCGGCAATATTGAAGAGTGCCGGAATTACGGCGGGCTGCAGACAACCTATGCGACTGCCTGGGTTGGCGCTTCGGCGGGCATCGTGGCACAGCTTTATCATGCCTATGATGGAAATACCTATAATATTATCGGCTGCGGGAATTTTGGAAGTATTTATGGGAAACAAGGATACTCTTACACAGATTTGGATAATAATGTTGCGGCGGCAAATGACAGCGCGGGAATTCTCGGAAATGTAACAACTTATCGAAGGGCTGCCGAACAGGCGCAGAATTTTACGATTCAGGTATTGGATTGTGTCAACGGGCCGGGAGTAAAAATCTATTCCGCTTCTATGGCGTCGGGCATAGTGGGGTTTTTCTCTACAGATAATCCGGATGAATCTGGTGTCACGAATTCCACAGGGAATGTTCAGCTTCGGATTGAGCGGTGTCGGAATTTTGCCTCCGGATTGTATGCGCTGCGGTATGCGGCGGGTATATTTGGTGATCGGTATGGACAAGCTGGAGGCCGCAGTACAACGATATATGATTGCTATTCGGTAAATGATGCGGAAAGATCGAATTTTCCGATTGTATCACTTACAAGAAGTGGTATAAGCTTCCCAAATCTCACGGACAGTCGGAATAACTATTTCTTTGATGATTTGGATGGTGCAAGCAGTTATCAGATATCATTTTCTCTGGCAGAAGGAAAAGAAAACGCAGTGCAGAGCAGCGGTAATATTTCGCGGTGGGCATATACCAATGGAAATGCAGATTTGTGGCGTGCAGGCGGTGACCGGGTCTATATTATGCGTAATCAGAAAAGCGGCAGATATTTTGTGGCTTATCTGATGAAGGCAGGCAAAACCGGCAAAGATATTGAAGGCAAGGACTGCTATATTGACCCGAAGGACGGAGGCATTTATAATTCGAACACCAATGAGAAAATTGCCAAAATCTTATTTGAACTTCCAGCGGGTGCGGCGAAATATACAAAAACAAATGAGTTGGTTACTTCCGGCGATCTATTTTACACCTATGTCCGCGAAGGCTGGCGCACATTGGAGGGTGCGGCCGATGATGGAAACGGCGGAAAGAAGCTGACAGCGCCGCAAGGGGTTAAAGCGGAGATTGTTAACGGCAAGATTGCGCTTGAAATAACCCCGGATACAAATCCGGATAGTTGGGCAGAAGCGGGCAGCAAATGTGACCCGTTTAAATATGAGGTGGCCATTTATGTCGGTGGAAATCTTGTCGGCACCGAATATCTTTATACGGAAACAGGAAGTGTCCCGATACCGGCAAGCTCCGGAGGCGCAGTTTTTGTTCAGGTTCGGGCGGTGAGCATGTTTGGGGATGTAGACCCATCCGATTATACGGCAGCGGGAAATATTGATGAAAAAACCTTACTGCCGACACCGGATATTCGTGCGGAGATTGTTTGGAATCAATCCCTGAATGATTATCGGTATGAGATATCGCTGAATAATCTGGAGGACTATCATACGCGGGCCGGGGACAATTGGATTGTAACTGCTGAAGTGTCCGGCAAGAAAATTGAATTGTCAAAAGATAAAACGACAGTGCAGGTAACAGGAGATGCAAATCAGCAGCAGATTACTGCCCAGGCGGTGCCGCGTGGGACGACAGAGTACATTGCATCGGCCAAGGTGTCAGTAGCGGCATTTATGCCGGCAAGTTATAAGCCGGATACGCCGCTGAAAAGTTGGGATGCATCAGATCCTAATGAGCCGGAGGCTACGCCGTCTGTCAGAGTGGAGGGAACTACTCTGGATAACTTGAATGTTACAGTTTCCTTGACGCATTCCGGACGGGCATTGACCACACCGCCGATTTACCGGGCGGATCTGCTGGGTACATGGAAGAAGGGCACGACGGAGGAAAAAGAAAATGTTGTTTTTGCCAGTCAGGATATCCTGGTGGCTTCAAAAGGAACAGCCTCTGTAAGTTTTACGAATCTTCCGGAGTATATGAAATATGTATCCGATCTGCGGGTGCGTATCTGGTTTGCGGAAACGGGCCTCGGGCCGGTTTACGGCTGGCATAAAGTGGATACTGAAGCCGATGCAAATGTTGTTCAGATGACAGGGTTGGATAAAAGCGATAAGCCGGTTTATGAGTATGTATATTCGGAAATTCTTGAAAAGGAAAAGAATGATTATTTTAAAGATTATCGTTATCTTTCTGCGGACGCAATCCTCACCTGGCTTCCGGCGCCGGAGCTTTGCGGCGTGACGGATGGCGATGGCGGTGAGCTTGCGCCGGAATATGACGGCGATGGTAATCTGCAGTACACCTTCTATTGGGATGCGGATAGGGCTTTTGGTGAGGATGCCAAATATGAAATCGCTCTTATGGGCATCGATGAAAAGGGCCACTCAGTCTTGATTGATACGTCGGCCTGCCAGCCGGTGAAAGGAAGCTATGAGGGTGAAAATGCATGGGCCCTTACTGTTCCGGCGGAAGATTGGAACTTTAGGGAAGTCAAATTGGTGGTTACCCGGGTGGGCGATGCGGCAAAACAGGAAATCGGACTTTCCTCGGAAGCCTCTTATAAGGTGCGTCAGCGTCTGCCGGAACCGGAGCAGCCGGTCATCCGCATCATCAGTGTGGATGAATTGGATTACACGGTCACATGGCCGGCCATTACGCCGGAAACGGGCTGCGGTTCCTACCAGCTCTATGGGCAGATTTATAATGAAACAAAACACAGCTATGATACGCCGTTCAAACTGGGAGATGCAGTCGCTGTGAATGGCGGATCAGAATATACGAAACAACCGGTGAACCTTGAAGTTTATGCGGGAGAGCAGATGCGTTTCTATGTGGTGGCTCAGGCAGCAGCGGATTCCACGGATTATGTGGACAGCGCGGCGGGCATCACCACTGATTTAACTGTGCCGGAACGTATCGCAGCGCCGAAAGTTGATTGGACGACTTCATGGACTTATGACAGAAATCAACCGTTGACTATTCATAATTTTGAATCGGGGGATACCCAGAATGGTTTGACGGTAAAATTGAAGGCACAGGATAGCGCAAGTATTCCGCCGGGCGGCAGCGCTTATCTGATGCGGGCTTATATTTATGAGACGGAGGATGCGGCAAAAGCGGCGATTCAGGCGGCATCCGGCGGCAACTCAGAGCTGACCGGTTATATGACCGGTTATCCGGCGGTAGAGGATGTTATTTCACCGGTAGAAATGGAAAAAGCCGAATCGGATATGGATTACCGGCATACGATGCAGGGACTGGCCGCGGCCTATGCGGGAAAATGGGTTGTATTCCAGGCAAGAATCTCTTCGGGCAGCGGTAATGTCAGCTCTCATTGGGTGACTGCCGAGACGCCGAAACAGCTTCCATATGTCAAACTGGATACGGCGCAGATACAGTCTGAGCGGATATGGAATTCGCTTACGGCGAAGGTCAGCGAGAATCCGAATATTCCGCCGAGTGAGGTTCCATGGAGCGCTGAGCAGACGGCATTTTACTGGAAGAGTCAGGACTATGCGGATGTATGCTATGTGGATATTACGGAAAAAACAACCGATGGTACAGGCATTTTGCATCAGTATCGGATATATGAAATCCAGGCGGATGATGGAAGCCCGATGGTGACCGTATCCGAGTGGGGCGATGACGGCAATGGGAATATTCAGTGGAATGGAGTAGCCGGACAGAGTATTCAGGCCGGACAGTATATTTATCCGCTGACCGGATATGCGCAGCCGGGAACCAATCCGGACGGCACCCGGAAGATGGCCGGAGGCTATCAGAAAACGGTGGATGGTTATTATACCTTTAATGATGTGTCATCTCATTATGAGTTGACGACTTACGCTTATATTCAGGCGAATCTGCAGGCGGACGGCAGTTTCCGCTATACACTGGTATTGCCGGATACAACCTCAGTAAAGGCTTCCGCGAAGGAAGATGTGGCCGGTTATATTTTGCCGGGAAGTGAATGGAAATACAGCAGCAAGGTTGCATTTCGGATGGACGTTCTCGCCAATGAGGCAGAGGACGCAAATAAGAGCCCGGCCTATGTGGGCTCGGATGAAAATTCGGTTGAATTGAATTAAATTCGGAATGAGAAAGGAGGGAGAGAATGTGCTGAGGCATGGATTTGAAAAGCTGAAAGAGAATAAGAAGCAAGGCCTTTCTCTCCCTTTTGTGGCATGTGCCGGCGCATTTCTTCTTGCCTTTGCTCTGGCGTTGGTTTATACGGCGGGGGTGATGCTTTCCAATGCAAATCACAAACTGGCCGAAGAACGCTGCTATCAGTTGGCGAAAAGTTTTGCCGGGGTCGTTGGGCAGGAATTGCAGAAACCGGCAAGTGAGAGCAGTTTCCGCCAATTTGCAGATAAATTTCTGAATAGTTCTTCCTATAATGTCTACAATCCGGATTACCCGGAAACGGTTTACCATTATATATTGAAGTCCGGGGAAGATGCCGATTATGGAGAAATATCTCTTCGGCTCCGCAAAGAGATCAATGATAATGATTCGAAGTCTCTGGCGAGTACCATCGAGCCTCCGGAACCTGGCAGTGGGACAAATTATACGAAGAGAATTAAAGAACTGGAGCAAATAAAATTTCAGCGGTATATTTTTACGGTGGAAGTGGTTGCCGCCTATGAAGGGCTGACCTATAATTATGTCACCGAGTATTTCAGGGAAGACCAGTATCCTATTACATTCCGTTATAATAATGAGACTATAACATGGGATAAAAGTGACAATCAATGGGAAATCGGTAATAATACGTCCGGTGTACCTTGTAACTTTGATGCCGATCCGGATGCGGAGATTACCTATACTTATGATACAGAGCATCCTCAAAGCACCCGATTCCTTCCGGTGCATAAGGAAGGAGGTGCTTCCTCATGAGAAGACGGCGAATAAACAGTCGTTCCGGCGAAACTATTGTGGAAGTGATGGTCAGCGTTCTTATATTTTTGATGCTCATGGCGGTTCTGCAGGGGGCAATCATGTTTTGCAATTCTGCCCAGAAAAAGAGTCAACAGATTCGGCAGGATACGGCGGAAATTTGTGAGAAATTGCAGTTGGCCACCGCTGAGGGTAACGGTTCCGCAAACTTTGATTTTTATGCCACATCGGCGGATGAGAGTGTCATCGGTGATAATGTATTTTCAATTTCTGCACCGAAGCAGAAGAAAACCGTATCTTATGGCGCTGCCGGGGAAACGTCGTCAACCATCTTTTATATGTATGGGGGGACGGCGCCATGAAAAAAATAAGACGCAGAAGAGAAGGCATGACGCTGGTGGAACTCATTGTATCTCTGGCGCTTTTGAGTATCCTGATGGTGATGGTTGTGGGGGTGGTAAGCCCGGCGGCCAAAACCTTTGCCCGGATGCAGCAGCTCCAGTTTGCCCAGCTTGTGCTGGATAATGTGGAGGATGAGATCAAATCCCAGCTCCAGGATGCGGCGGGCAATATTAAGATTTATAATATATCCGATGATGAAAACCCGGTGAGTGTACCGGGTTCAGCCAGCGGCGCTGTGCTCGAATATGTGAACACGGACAGTTATGTGGTGCTGATGTCGGCGGGTGGCTGCGAAGAAACGACTCTGATGCGGGGCGGACAGGCCACCGGGACAGAGTCGGCGGCGGCAGGACGGCTGCTCCTGCGTTATTACTGGCAGAAGGTGGCCGGTTCCGAGACAACCGCTTATAAATATAATTATATCGAGGGCAGTAAGCCTGTGGCCCGGGCAGTTCAGCAGGTTTTTGCCGATAAATACTATATGAAAAGCTATCTGAAGCTGACATTTTCTTTCCCGAATAGTGTGGGCGAGAAGGATGAAGTGAGGTATATCAATGTACATGCGGAGCTGTACCGGGATGAAGGAGACCTTCTGGCATCGGAGGATTTCGTTGCGGATCTTCGGTATAAGGCTACACGCATCGATGATGTGACGGCTACCGAAGAATAAAAGAATATGAATGAGGCAACGCACTGTCTCATTTATAGATAAATGAAATCATAAAAGAGAGGAGATAAAAACATGTTAAAAAAATTATGGAACAAGAAAAATGACAAAAAAGGTTTTACCCTTGTAGAGCTGATTGTTGTGCTGATCATTCTTGCAATTCTGGCCGCATTGTTGATCCCTGCTCTGACAGGCTATATCGATAAGGAAAAAGAAAAACAGATTATCGCTGAAACACGGCAGGCGGTTATGGCGGCACAGACATTGGCAGATGAAGAGTATGCAAAGGGAAGTAGTACTATAACATTTAATGATACTGCAGTCACACTTCCTGATCCTAAAACAGCAGGTACAGTATATGAGTGTGAGGTTAAGACGCTTGGTGAAGTGAAAGGTGAGATTACTGGTGTAACCATTGCGGGAGGAAAGATAACTGCTTTGACCTATACGAAAGCGGATAAGAAATGTGCATATACCAACGGCGCTACAGTAGAATATAATGTTTCTAATACCACCCCGTAACTATTTCTAACAAAACATAAAAAAGGAGAGCGCACTGATGCCAGACAACCGGTCCGAGGGGACGATACATAAGACAACTAAATATGTTTTTACCGTCCGCGTGCTGGAAGTGCTGGTGATCGTGCTGCTCGCCGTGATTGCGGTCATACCCGGAGTGCTGCACATTATGTACCGTGCGGATGCTCAGGTAGCTCTGGGAAATGCGAGGCTGGTGCGTACAGCGCTCGATATGACCGGGTTGGAAGCTTATGCGGACAACCGTCCTCTCAGTAATCCCGCTTCAAAAAGCGGGATTACTGAGGAGGCTTATCAAAATGTGCTTCTGACAAGCAAAATACCTGGGGATTTTTGGGTGACGCAGGTGGATGAAAGCGGATATGAGGTGCTTCGTTTTATTTACCGGGAGGGCGATTATATCGTTATATGCCAGGCAGACCCGGTGTCCTATGAAGTTCTGCGCGCCGAGACTTATATTGATACAAGGTCAAATGAGGAATAGCAAATGATTGCATGTCTGGAATTTATTTTATGGGTGTTCCGTTTTTTTATGGGCGCCTGTGTTTTTAGTTTTATCAATGTAGTGATCTGCCGTCTGCCCCGCGGCGAGAGTGTGGTAAAGGGGCGCAGCCACTGTATGGAATGTGGGCATGAGCTGGCTGCGGTAGAATTAATCCCACTGGTGAGTTATATTGGACTGAAAGGAAGATGCCGTCAATGCGGCGTGCATATTCCAATCCGAGATTTTATGGTAGAATGTACAGGCGGCGCGGCATTTGTGCTGTGCGCTGCTTTTTATGGTATAGGAAAGACGGGAATCATCTCTCTTCGGGGATTGGTTGTTTTTCTGTTTTTGGCGGTTTTGATGGCGGTGGCAGTTATTGACTGGGATACCCGCATCATTTATGACAGGTTTCATTTAGTGATAGGCATACTTGGGGCGGCAGCAATATGGCTGTTCCCGGAGATTTCATTGATCAGCCGGTTGATCGGCTTGCTGATCATCTCTGTGCCGATGCTGGTGCTGGCCATGGCGATTCCCGGCGCTTTCGGCGGCGGAGATATCAAGCTGATGGCAGTCTGCGGATGGCTGCTTGGCTGGAAAGCCAATGTATTCGCCATGTTTGCCGGGCTTCTGACGGCCGGGCTTTACTGCGGCGTCATGCTGGCAAAAAAGAAGTTAGGGCGGAAGGACCATTTCGCCTTCGGTCCCTTTCTGGCGATCGGCCTGGCAATAGCCGCTTTTTGCGGTGAATGGATAGGAAATTTGTATTTATCTCTTTTATAGGGAAGGAGTGTAGACATAGATGGCGCAATTTCGATATAAAGCGAAAAATATGGAAGGCAAAATGCGCCGCGGGGTGATGGAGGCCGTGAGCGAGAAGGCATTGCAGCAGGACCTTAAAGAGCAGGGCTTCTATCTCATTTCAGCGAAGAAAGCAGGGGGCTTAAGAGGACGTAAAAAGTTCACCTCCAGACAGCTGGCGGAATTTAACCGGGAGCTTTCCAGCCTTCTGACGGCGGGCGTCAGCCTGGTACGGGCCCTGGATATCATTTCGGAAGAGGAGGGCGTACCGGCCTTTGCGAAGGAAGTTTACGGGGAAATGCTTTCCGATATTAAAAAGGGTATCAGCCTGTCGGATGCGATGGAAAATCGGAATTGTTTTCCGGGTCTTATGCGGGGAATGATCCGCTCCGGCGAGGGCAGCGGTAATCTGGATGAGGTTACGGCGCGGTTGGCCGTTCATTATGAAAAAGAAGCGATTTTGAATCAGCAGGTGCGCTCGGCGATGATGTATCCGATGGTACTGCTGGTGATGTGTGTTGTAATCGTGTTGATCATCGTCACCTTTGTACTGCCCCAGTTTGAAGAATTATTCTCCCAGATGGAGAGTCTTCCGCTGCCGACGGAGATGGTCATGGCCTTTTCCCATTTGCTTGTGGAGCGATGGTACGTGGTGCTTGTGGCGGTGCTCATCATTATTGCGGTGAGCCGGGTTATTCTCGGTTTTCCGAGGATAAAAAGAGGAATGGACTATATCAAGGTACATGCGCCGATATTCGGGAGGCTGAACAAGGTCATTTATACGGCCCGGTTTGCCCGGACGCTCAGCAGCCTTTATTCCAGCGGAATGTCGGTCGTCAATTCGCTGAAGCTGGCGGCGGAGACCATCGGCAATCAATATGTGGAGGAACAGTTTGCCCAGGTATCGGTGAAGGTGCGGAGCGGCGTGCCTCTGTCGGAGGCGCTGCAGGATGTGGATGGGCTGATGAAGAAGCTTGCTTCGACGATATTGGTCGGCGAGGAGAGCGGACGGCTGGATACCATGTTGGATTCCATTGCCCAGTCGATGGAAATGGAGGCCCAGGAGGCAACCAAACGGATGGTGACCCTTTTGGAGCCATTGATGATCTGTGTGATGGCCTTGCTTGTTGGATTTGTGGTGGTTGCGGTCATGCTGCCGATCTATGAATCCTATGGAGCGATTGAAAATGCAAGATAGAGAAAGGAGGATGGGGTTCGATGAGTCAGACAGTGATTATATTTCAGGATGAGAGTATCCTGGCGGTCGATGGCAAAGAAGGATTAAAACCCCAGATCCAGCGTACATATAAGATAGAACTCAGCGGGTATGGCGACCCTTTTGCAAGATGGCGAAATGGATTGGAACAGTTGAAGGCGAAAGCGAAGGACCTAAAAAAAGTCCGGTTGGTGCTGCCTTCCAGCATGTGCCAGGTAAAATCCATGCGGCTTCCTTATGCGAAGGGGAAGGAACTGGATGCTATGGTAAAGCGGGAAATGCAGGAGAGTTTCCGCAGCGAGATTTTTGATTATTCCATTATTCAGAGTAGTCCGGGGCAGGGCGTATCTCTGGTGGGCGCCAGTGTGGAGAAGGATGTGCTGAAACAGTTTATGGATATGTGCCGGGACCTTCAGATTGAGGTTATCGGCGCGGCGGCGCCGATGGAGGCTATTCAGCGAATTCTTTCAGAGCAGAAGGCGGGCAGCGGGCGCACGGCCATTTACCTTTTCTTTGAGGAAGAGGGGCTGACCAGCATCCTTATGGAAAATGGACAATATAAATATTCCGGTCGGAGCCGTCTTTTTGCGGAGCCGGGGACTCTGGATTTCGGCACAGAGATCATGAGGAACGTATCAGGAATCCTTCAGTTTCAGACGGCGTCGAAAAGTGAAGCGGTGGTGACGGATCTCTATTATGCGGGATGTGAGGAAGCGGATTTTGAGGTCAGCATTGAGGATCTTCACACATTAAATCTGACGGTACATGCCTTTGGAGAGATTGACGGCGTGCATATGCCTGTAGGACATAGGACTTCGGATTGGCTGCTCTGTATCGGGGCAATGATGAACGGAGTGCGGGGCCGCCGCAGCATGAATCTGGCGGCATTTTATCAAAATGAAGACGCCGGCGATACGGAAGGCGGAAAAAGTATATTACGGCAGCTTCTTCCGGTGGCAGTCGTATTTATTCTCTGCGCTGTCATCTTTGGCGTGGTGCAGGTTCGAAAAATCTCTCTGGAAAATAAGCTTCAGGAGAAGGAAAACTGGATCGCGGAAATGTCGGTTTCCGAAGAGTATCGGGAAGCGCTGGCTTCTGAACGGCAGGTATGGCAGATCGCGCAGACGATCCGGGAGATTGAACAGCTTCAGGAAAATCTGGCGACCTATCCGAAATTTGATGCGGAAACCCTGGCCGAAATTGAGGGCGCGGGCAGCGGCCTTGATCTGAAGATACGATCTTATGATGCAGAGAGCGGAGAGTTGAATTTCGACGCCAACAGTTCGGATGTTATAGATATTCCGGGATATATTATGAATCTGGAGCGGACGAATCTTTTTTATAAAGTAGATTATACGGGTTACACGTATCAGGACGGCGTTTATACGCTGTCGCTGGTCTGCACCATGGACAGTCCGCAGACGGGAGGGGCAGAATGAAGATGAAGATAAGTTCGAAAGATATGAAATTACTGGTCGTTGCCCTTTCTGCGCTGATCGTGGTGCTTATGTTCCGGCTGGCGATTTTTCCGGCGATGGATGCCTATGAGGCCGGGAAGATTGAATATGAAGAAAAAAACGCTCAGGCGGAGGAGATACAACGGATTCTCGATGCGAAACCGTCCAATGAAGCTAAAATTACTGAAGGATTGGGCAGACTGGATGAAATGTCGGATGATTGTTATGAAATGATGGAGAACCGGCAGATTGATGAGCTGGTGACAGGGGCGGCCCTGGATCATTCCCTTTTCCCGTCTTATTTGTCCATTTCGGAGCAGACGGTGGCGGTGGCTCCGGCCTATCTTTACAGCGCCGACGGCCAGACGGTATCGGATGCGGCGGCCGATGATGGTGCGCTGACCGCAGCGGAGGCAACGGCAGCCCTTTCCGAGGGAGAGACAGAAGGCAACGGTACGGATAATATGGAGACAGAAAACGGTCAGACAGAAGGCGTAGGTGCAGAGGCGGCTATAGGCATGGCTGAGGGCGCCGTGCGGAAGGTTGAGGCATCGATTTCCATGAATGGAAGCGAAAGCAACATGAAGGCTTTTTTGAATGATATAGAGAAAAATTATCCGGCGGTTCATGTGAAGTCATTTGAAATGTCTGAGAGCCTGTATATGAGTACAGAGCTTCGGCCGATCACAGAGACACAGATGAATGTCGTGCTTGAAATTTATATGTACAGCAGACCGGTGGAATAACAGGAGGCAGAACGTTTTGAAAAAGAATCTCAGAATCGGAGAGATATTAACGGAGCTCGGTTATGTAACTGAGGAACAAATGAGAGAGGCGCTGGCCTATCAGCGGGAGCACCGGGATAAACGTGTCGGACAGATTTTGGTGGAGCTTGGATTTGTCACGGAGTATCAGGTGCTGGAAGCCATGGCATCCAGGCTTGAGCTGGAGATTGTCGATGTATCGGCGCTGGAGATTGATCTGGCGGCGGTTGCCATGATCAGCAAGGATCTGGCGGAGAAGAATCTGCTTCTTCCTGTCCAGGTGAAGAGCGGCGTCCTGCAGCTGGTGACCAACGATCCTATCAACTATTTTGCCCTTGAGGAAGTACGTCAGCAGACAGGATGTTATCTGAAGATCATGCTGAGTGAAGAAAAACCGCTGCGTCAGGCTGTTTCCTATTATTTTGCGGAGGCCGGCGCCAGAGAGGCGGCCAAACAGGCCAATGCCGGTTTCGGCGCGGAGGAATTGGAAGATATCGATCTGACCGAGCTGGGCGACGATGAGGAAGTGCCGATCATCCACCTTCTTAACAGTTTGGTGGAACGGGCGATTAAGAGTAATGCCAGTGATATTCATATTGAGCCTTTTGAGCGGGAGACAAAGGTTCGAATGAGGATTGACGGGGTGATTCTTGAGTATGTGACCTTGCAGAGAAACGTCCATCAGTCGCTGATCGCCCGCATTAAGATTATGGCGAATCTGGACATTGCGGAGAAACGGATTCCCCAGGACGGTCATTTCCGTGTGCGGACGGAAGAGGGCTATGTGAATATCCGTGTGTCGCTTATGCCGACGGTGTACGGAGAGAAGGCTGTGCTTCGTGTGCTGGCATCTTCGGTGCCGTTGGATTATGCGGGCCAGTTTGGAATGGATGATTACAGCTACCGCCAGTTCCTTCCGGTACTGAGCAGTTCCAACGGGATCATTTATATTACCGGCCCTACGGGCAGCGGCAAGTCCACGACCCTTTATATGATTTTGGAGTATCTGTCCTCACGGATGGTCAATGTGTCGACGATTGAGGATCCGGTGGAGAAAAATGTACCGGGAGTTAATCAGACCCAGGTGAATAATGTGGCGGGGCTTACTTTTGATGTGGGTCTTCGGGCGCTGCTCCGGCAGGATCCGGATATTATCATGGTCGGAGAGACCCGTGACGGCGAAACAGCGGGAACTTCCGTGCGTGCGGCCATCACAGGTCATATGGTTTTGTCCACGCTTCATACAAATGATGCGGTTTCCAGCATCGTGCGTCTGGCGGATATGGGTGTGGAGACCTATTTGATCGCCAATTCGCTGACAGCCCTGGTGGCGCAGCGGCTTGTGCGGAAGGTCTGCCCGAACTGTGCGGGAAAGATGGAGACGACCGAGGAAGAACGAAAGATTTTGGGCGAAGATGTGCATACGGTATGGCGGGGCATGGGCTGCCATCAGTGCAATCATACCGGTTATAAAGGAAGAACGGCCGTCCATGAGATTCTTACCATAGATGCAAATATCCGCCGGATGATCAGCAATCATGCGACAGTGGAAGAGATTACCCAATATGCGGTGGAGCATCAGGGGATGCGGACTATCCGGCAGAGTACGCTGGAGCTGGTGAAGGCCGGTGTGACGACGCCGGAGGAAATGTTGAAGATAACTTATGAATAGCAGACGCAGAGGGAGATGCAGGCTATGTATACGATGGAAGATATTATTTTACTTGCGAGAAAAGCTCAGGCTTCGGATATCCATATATCCGAGGGCATGCCTCTTTTGTTCCGGATTCACGGAGTGCTGACCCCGGCGCCTATCCAGCCGGAGGCCGGTGAGACGGCGGAGATTTTGTACGGCCTGCTCAGTGAGGCCCAGAAGAATTCACTGCTGGAAGGTTATGATAAGGATTTTGCCCTTCAGACTTCCGACGGAGGACGGCAGAGAGTGAATATCTTCCGCCAGAAAGGAAAAGTGGCGGGAACAATCCGGCTTTTGAATGACCATATTCCAACGCTGGAAGAACTGATGCTTCCCGATAAGCTGTACGATCTGGCGGCACAGCCGAGGGGCCTTGTGCTGGTGACCGGCCCTACGGGCAGCGGCAAATCCACGACTCTGGCTGCTATGGTGGAATATATCAATCGGACGCGGAGCGCCCATATTATAACCATTGAGGATCCGATTGAATATGTCTATGAAGGAAAGAAGGCCCTGATTCATCAGCGGGAGACGGGCAGTGACGTGGTAAGCTTTGCGGCGGCGCTGCGGAGTGCCCTGCGTGAAGATCCGGATATTATACTGGTGGGAGAGATGCGGGATTATGAAACCATTTCCGCAGCTCTGACCGCGGCAGAAACCGGCCATCTTGTCCTTTCAACGCTGCATACGACCGGTGCGGCTCAAACCATAGACCGTATCATTGACGCCTGCCCGGCGGAGGTACAAAATCAGGTTCGCATCCAGTTGGCGGGCGTCCTTAAAGGCATTGTGACTCAGTGCCTGTTGCCGCGTTCCGACGGGCGTTCCAGAATCGTGGCGACGGAGCTGCTCCTTGGAACAGATGCGGCCCTCAACCTCATGCGGGAAGGCAAGACCCATCAGCTCGGCAATGTTATGCACAGCGGCGGTGTCATGCACACCCTGAACATGGATCTGGCAAGACTGATGCAGCAGGGCTATATCACCCGGCAGACGGCAGAAGAATATACAAATGATAAGAGAGAACTGATGCAGTATTAGCAGAAGAATATTGGATGTGAAAAAGAGAGTATCTCCAAAACTGGAAAAGAATCGGGAGAACTCTCTTTCTTATTCAACGGGGGTGTGGGATTTCTGGTTGAAAATAGCAAAATAATATAGTAGAATGATAATGCTGTTTAGGCAGATGGTCATTCGGAGGTGTTATCTTATGGGATTATTTAATTTTTTTAAAAAAGAGAAAACGGATGTGGAGCAGTATTATGAAGAGAGAGCAAAACGGGAAGATGTGAATGGGACTGCTGGTCCATATTCCGGTTTTCGGATTACGGTAGAAGATGTGTTTACGATTACCGGCCGGGGGACAGTTATCACCGGCAAGGTGGAGTCGGGAAAAATTGCGGTTGGAGATGAGGTAACACTTCAGAGGGTTGACGGAAGCAGCCGGAGGGTTGTTATTATTGGCATTGAACAGTTTCGGAAAATGATGGATACAGCAGTCGCCGGAGATAATGTGGGGATTCTTCTTCGCGGGCTGTCGAGAAGTGATATTGGTAGGGGAGATATTTTATATGATTAAAATGGGCGGCGAGACCGTGCTTTTATATAATCTGAATAATGAAAAGGGCCGGAAGATTCGTTTTCTTCTGGTGCGCATGGGGATGAGGATACGGGTTGTTGAGAAAGAAGATTACGGAAAACCCATCGGTCTTCTGGCGGGAATGAAGGATGTGACTCTGGAGGATGAAAATGCGCCGGTGGAGGATTTTGAGGATGAAATGATGATTCTTCGGGGATTCTCGGATAAGCGGCTGGACATGTTTTTAAAGGGAATGCGCCGGGAAGGCATTGAACGGGTGGATCTGAAGGCAATTCTGACGCCGACAAACTGCCGTTGGAATTCATGGCAGCTTTATAAGGAGATCCGGGAAGAGCATGAGACGATGAATGGCGCAAAATGATTGAAATATTGAAATAACCGGCAGACAAACGGGCCGTGATATGATAAAATCAATAGTTAGGAATTAACAGGAGGCAGATGTTATGGAAGAAAAAGAAGTGGTATCTAAAAACTTTATAGAGCAGATCATCGATAAGGATTTGGCGGAAGGCCATACGCGTGTTGTGGCGACCCGTTTTCCGCCGGAGCCGAACGGTTATCTGCATATCGGACATGCAAAATCCATTTTATTAAATTATGGATTGGCACAGAAATACCATGGACATTTCAATCTCCGTTTTGATGATACGAATCCGACAAAGGAGAAAACGGAATTTGTGGAATCGATCATCAAGGATGTCGAGTGGCTAGGCGCAAAGTATGACGGCGAGGTGCGTTTCGCATCGAATTATTTTCAGGAAATGTATGAAGCGGCGATTAAGCTCATTAAAAAGGGAAAGGCTTATGTATGTGATCTGAGCGCCGAGCAGATTCGGGAATATCGAGGAACTTTAAAAGAACCCGGAAAAGAAAGCCCATACCGAAACCGTACTATTGAAGAAAATCTTGCCCTTTTTGAGGGAATGAAAAACGGCGAGTTCCCGGATGGCTCAAAAGTTCTCCGGGCAAAAATCGACATGGCTTCGCCGAATATGAATATGAGAGACCCGGTGCTCTATCGTGTGGCCCGGATGAGCCATCACAACACGGGAGATGCCTGGTGCATTTATCCGATGTATGATTTCGCCCATCCGATTGAAGATGCGATCGAGGGCATCACCCATTCCATCTGCACGTTGGAATTTGAGGATCATCGTCCGCTTTATGACTGGGTTGTCCGTGAACTTGAATATGAAGAACCGCCAAAGCAGATCGAGTTTGCCAAGATGTATCTGACAAATGTGGTTACAGGCAAACGTTATATCAAGCGATTAGTGGAAGAAGGTATTGTGGACGGTTGGGATGATCCGCGCCTTGTAACGATCGCCGCGCTGCGGCGCCGTGGATTTACGCCGGAATCCATTCGGAATTTTATGGAGCTGGTGGGCGTATCCAAGGGCAACAGTTCGGTGGATTATGCGATGCTGGAATATTGTATCCGGGAAGATCTGAAGATGAAACGTCCTCGGGTGATGGCCGTTCTCGACCCGGTCAAATTAATTATCGATAATTATCCGGAAGATCAGATCGAATACATGGATGTGATGAACAATCAGGAAAATGAAGCTATGGGGACGCGGCAGGTGCCGTTTTGCCGTGAACTTTATATTGAAAGAGACGATTTCATGGAGGAGCCGCCGAAGAAGTATTTCCGTCTTTATCCCGGCAATGAAGTGCGCCTGATGAATGGCTATTTTGTCAAATGCGTGGATTACAAAAAGGATGAAAATGGAAATGTCACAGAGATTCATTGCACCTATGATCCGGAAACCCGCAGCGGCAGCGGCTTTACGGGCCGTAAGGTCAAAGGCACCATTCACTGGGTGGCTGCGCCGACGGCGGTGAAGGCGACGGTACGGCTTTATGAAAACCTTGTTGATGAGGAAAAGGGCGTTTATAATGAGGATGGTTCTCTGAATTTGAATCCGAATTCATTAAAGGTTTTGGAAAACTGTTATTTGGAGCCGTCATTGGGCAAGGCAGAAAGCGGCGAAAGCTTCCAGTTTGTCCGCAATGGTTATTTCTGTGTGGATGAAAAAGACAGCACTCCGGAAGCATTGGTATTTAACCGAATTGTTTCGTTAAAGAGTTCTTATAAACCCGGAAAATAGGCATACGGGCAGAGAGTAGATAACGGAGAGTAAATATACGACAGAAAAGGGATGTGAAGCGGGGAGCTGACATCCTTTTTTTGATGGAAAGGGCCGACACAGATAAAATAAATTAAAAAAGAGAGATTTCAAGAGAAAAGAAGAGATAATTAAAGATATACGAGAATATACTTAAAAATATGGGACTTTTACAGGTTGCATATTGGCGCATAATAAAATATTATATATCCAGTGGTTAGCACTCGAAGAAAGTGAGTGCTAATAAAGCAAAAACGCATTGTCAGGAGGAATTTAGATATGAAATTAGTACCATTGGGCGACAGAGTCGTATTAAAACAGCTTGTAGCAGAAGAGACAACAAAATCCGGTATCGTTTTAACCGGTCAGGCTAAAGAAAAACCGCAGGAAGCAGAAGTTATCGCTGTGGGTCCGGGCGGAGTTGTTGACGGCAAAGAAGTAAAGATGGAAGTTTCTGTCGGACAGAAAGTTATTTATTCCAAATATGCCGGAACAGAAGTAAAACTTGAAGGTGAAGAATTTATTATTGTCAGACAGTCAGATATTTTAGCTGTTGTAGAATAATTTTATTTTATATTGGATTATATTGGAGGTAGACAGATATGGCAAAAGAAATTAAATATGGCGCAGAGGCAAGAAAAGCTCTGGAAGCCGGTGTAAATCAGTTGGCAGATACAGTTCGTGTAACATTGGGACCAAAAGGAAGAAACGTTGTTTTGGATAAATCCTTTGGAACTCCGTTGATCACAAATGATGGTGTAACGATTGCAAAAGATATTGAGCTGGATGACGCATTTGAAAATATGGGCGCTCAGATTGTCAAAGAAGTTGCAACAAAAACAAATGATGTTGCCGGTGACGGTACAACAACAGCGACAGTTCTTGCACAGGCGATGATCAACGAAGGTATGAAGAACCTGGCTGCCGGCGCAAACCCGATCATTCTCAGAAAAGGTATGCAGAAAGCAACTGAGTGTGCGGTAGAGGCCATTAAAGATATGAGTTCCACTATCGACGGCAAAAATCAGATTGCCAAAGTTGCAGCAATTTCCGCAAGTGACGAACATGTGGGCGAAATGGTTGCCGAAGCTATGGAAAAGGTATCTACCAATGGTGTTATTACGATTGAAGAGTCCAAGACAATGCAGACCGAACTGGAATTAGTTGAAGGTATGCAGTTTGACCGTGGATATCTGTCCGCATATATGGCGACCGATATGGATAAGATGGTTGCCGAACTGGATAATCCATATATTCTTATTACAGATAAGAAAATCTCCAATATTCAGGAGATCCTTCCTGTTCTGGAGCAGATCGTACAGACAGGCTCCAAACTTGTGATCATCGCTGAAGATGTTGAGGGCGAAGCTCTGGCAACACTTGTTGTGAATAAATTAAAAGGTGTATTCTCTGTGGTTGCCGTGAAAGCACCTGGCTTTGGCGACAGAAGAAAAGCTATGCTTCAGGATATCGCTATCCTCACAGGCGGTACAGTGATCTCTGAGGAACTCGGCTATGAATTAAAGGATGCCACAATGGATATGCTCGGACGTGCAAAATCCGTTAAAGTTGAAAAAGAAAACACGATCATCGTTGACGGAATGGGTGATCCGGAAGCTATTAAATCCAGATGCAGCCAGATTCAGACTCAGGCCAGCGAGACAACATCTGAATTTGATAAAGAAAAATTGCTTGAAAGACTTGCAAAACTTTCCGGCGGCGTAGGCGTGATCAAAGTCGGCGCTGCAACGGAAACAGAAATGAAAGAAAAGAAACTTCGTATGGAAGATGCCCTGGCAGCTACCCGTGCAGCCGTTGAAGAGGGTATTATCTGCGGCGGCGGTTCCGCATATATTCACGCTTCCAAGAAGGTTGCCGAACTGGCTGCCAAACTCAGCGGAGATGAAAAGACAGGCGCTAATGTGGTTCTTAAAGCGCTTGAAGCGCCATTGTTCCATATCGCGGCAAATGCCGGCCTTGAAGGCGCTGTGATCATCAATAAAGTTCGCGAGAGTGAACCGGGTATCGGTTTCGACGCACTGAAAGAAGAATATGTAAATATGATCGATGCGGGCATTATCGACCCTGCAAAAGTAACACGAAGCGCGCTTCAGAATGCTACAAGCGTTGCTTCCACATTACTCACAACAGAATCCGTTGTCGCAGAGATCAAATCCGATAATCCGATGCCGGCAATGCCACAGGGCGGCATGGGAATGATGTAAATCCATCGACCATTTGTGTAAGCATAAAAAAATAAAATCGGGGAGACACTCTAAACATCCATTGGGACGGCCGGAGCGTCTCCCTTTTTCAGATCCCTATTAGCAGAACTTAAGAAAGAGTTTAGTAATTATTATGATAACCTTATGTTGACTTTTGTCGGAAGAGTTGATATACTTTAGAAACCTATAAAATAGTGAGAAAGAGAGGATGATAAGAATGGGTACAATTATCGGTGAAGGCATTACCTTTGACGACGTGCTTCTTGTTCCGGCGTATTCGGAAGTAATTCCAAATCAGGTAAACATTCAGACACATTTAACTAAGAAGATTGTTCTGAATGTGCCATTAATGAGTGCAGGTATGGATACTGTAACAGAACATCGTATGGCGATCGCGATGGCCAGACAGGGCGGTATCGGTATTATTCATAAAAATATGTCTATTGCGGCACAGGCAGAAGAGGTTGATAAGGTAAAACGTTCAGAGAACGGTGTTATTTCCGACCCATTTTCATTATCTTCCGAACATACATTGGGAGACGCGGACATGCTGATGGCCAAATTCCGTATTTCCGGTGTTCCAATCACGGACAATGGCAAGCTGGTCGGCATTATCACAAATCGTGATCTGAAGTTTGAAACAGATTTTTCCAAAAAGATTTCCGAGTGCATGACTTCAAAAAATCTGATCACGGCGAAGGAAGGCGTAACGCTTGAGGAAGCGAAGGCGATCCTGGCAAAGGCCCGTGTCGAAAAACTCCCTATTGTGGATGATAATTTCAATTTAAAAGGTTTAATTACAATTAAAGATATTGAAAAGCAGATTAAATATCCGTTATCCGCGAAGGATTCTCAGGGCCGTCTGCTCTGCGGCGCCGCTTTGGGCGTTACCCAGAATATTCTGGAGCGGGCGGAAGCTTTAGTGAAAGCCAAAGTGGATGTGGTCGTTATCGACTCCGCCCACGGACATTCCGCCAATGTGCTCAACTGCGTTCGTATGCTGAAGGAGGCTTTTCCTGATCTGCAGGTGATCGCCGGTAATGTGGCAACGGCAGATGCGACCCGGGCTTTGATCGAAGCCGGTGTTGACGCTGTAAAGGTTGGTATCGGACCGGGTTCTATTTGTACGACCCGTGTAGTATCCGGTATCGGTGTGCCTCAGATTTCCGCGGTTATGGATTGCTATTCTGTGGCTAAAGAATATGGTATTCCGCTGATCGCTGACGGCGGTATCAAATATTCCGGCGATGTGACGAAAGCGATTGCAGCCGGAGCTGATGTCTGCATGATGGGCAGCATGTTTGCGGGCTGTGATGAGAGCCCTGGAGATTTCGAACTTTATCAGGGAAGAAAATATAAAGTATACCGCGGCATGGGTTCCATTGCCGCCATGGAAAACGGCAGCAAAGACCGCTATTTCCAGGCGGATGCCAAGAAGTTAGTACCGGAGGGCGTTGAGGGCCGTGTGGCTTATAAGGGCCTTGTTGAAGATACCGTATTCCAGTTGATCGGCGGTCTGCGGGCAGGTATGGGCTACTGCGGTACAAAGAATATTGAGGAACTGAAAAATAATGGCCGTTTCATTAAGATCAGCGCGGCATCCCTGAAAGAAAGTCATCCGCATGACATTCAGATCACAAAAGAAGCTCCGAACTACAGTGTGGATTAATTGACGCTGCTGCATAGTATAAAATAAGAATGAATTTAAGGTGTTGTCAATCGGCAGCACCTTATTTTTCTTACGGAGAAGATTTATTGAAAAGTCAAATTATATGGTATAAAATGGGATGTAGAATTTTGTCGCTGAAGGAGAGAGGGTGGATGACATCAGGAATAAAAAGAAAAAAATAAGAAAGATAAAGCGTGTAAATGAGGAAAAACTGCGTTTGTTTGCGATTTTAGGATGTCTGTTACTGATTATCCTCATTATATTCGGATTGATCTTCAGGGCATGTCATCGGGATGACCGGGTAAGCCCTTATGGAACGCCGGATCCGGCCTATGATGACGGGCGGCCGTATATTGATGTGCAGCTTTTGACTCCGAATGAGTATTCAAGGCCGTGTATACCATCCGATGGTGTGCGGGGCATTGTCATTCACTATGTGGGTAATCCGGGAAGCAGCGCTCAGTCGAACAGGGATTATTTTGAGGGATTAAAAGACAGCGGGGAAACCTATGCCAGCAGTAATTTTATTGTCGGACTTGAGGGCGAGGTCATCCAGTGTATTCCTACGAATGAAATTGCCTATTGCTCAAACGAACGCAATTCAGATACGGTTTCCATAGAAGTCTGCCACGAAACAGCGGACGGTAAATTTAATGATCATACATATAGTACGCTGGTCAATCTGACAGGGTGGCTCTGCATGTATCTGGATGTTTCGCCGAAAAATGTTATCCGGCATTATGATGTGACGGGAAAGATCTGTCCGAAATATTATGTGGAGCATGAGGAAGCCTGGGACACTTTTATTGACGATGTGAAGGTGTGGATCCGAACTGAGAAAAGCCGTCAGTGATCCGGTTGTATAAATCATGGGAATATGGTACAGTTTATATAATAAATGGAGGTTGATGTATGAATCAGACAGTGAAAATACCAGAAACATATTCGATTCTGGAAAGGACATATATTGAGGAACTAAAGTCCGAAGCATGGCTTTTGAAACACAAAAAGAGCGGGGCCCGCGTGGCTGTATTGTCCAACGAGGATATCAATAAGGTATTCCATGTGGCTTTCCGCACGCCGCCAAAGGACAGTACAGGCGTGGCTCATATTTTAGAACATTCGGTACTTTGCGGTTCGGAGGAGTTTCCGGTGAAGGACCCTTTTGTGGAACTGGTGAAGGGCTCTTTAAATACCTTTTTAAATGCCATGACTTATTCGGATAAGACGGTTTACCCGGTGGCAAGCTGCAATGATACGGATTTTCAGAATCTGATGCATGTTTATCTGGATGCGGTATTCCGTCCGAATATTTATCAGCATAAAGAGATTTTTCTTCAGGAGGGCTGGCATTATGAGCTGGAAAGTGTGGACAGTCCTTTAAAATATAACGGCGTTGTATACAATGAAATGAAAGGCGCATTTTCCTCGCCGGAGCAGGTGCTTTTCCGCAAGATCAGTCAGACGCTTTATCCGGATACGACCTACGGCGTGGAATCCGGCGGCGACCCGGTCAATATTCCGGATTTGAGTTATGAACAGTTTCTGGATTTCCACAGACAATATTATCATCCGTCCAATGCCTGGTTCTATCTTTACGGCGATATGGATGTGGAAGAAAAATTGCGTTTTATTGATGAGCACTATTTGAGTCATTATGACAATATTACCGTGGATTCGGCCATAAGGATGCAGCAGCCTTTTGAGAAGATGCGGGAAGTACGGGCTTCCTTTGCCGTCAGCGATGATGGGGAGCTGAGAGAAAATACCTATTTAAGTTACAATGTGGTTGTCGGCACAAGTTTGGACAGAGAATTGTATCTGGCTATGCAGGTACTGGAGTATGTGCTCATGTCCTCGCCGGGGGCGGTGCTGAAAAAAGCCCTTTTGGAGAGCGGCATCGGCAAGGATGTTTTTGGGGAACTGGACAACGGCGTTTTGCAGCCGTATATGTGCATTATTGTAAAAAATGCGGAGGCAGAGCAGAAAGAGGCTTTTCTTAAGATCATCCGGGAGACATTGACGGGCCTTGTTGAAAAAGGCATTAACCGGAAATCTCTGATGGCGGCGATTAATTATTATGAGTTTAAGTATCGGGAGGGCGACTTCGGGCGGTATCCGGCCGGACTTATGTACGGCCTTCAGATGATGGACAGCTGGCTTTATGATGAAACAAAGCCGTTTATCCATATTCAGGCCGGCGATACCTTTGAAAAATTAAAGGAAAATGTGGATAAGGGCTATTTTGAACAGTTGATCCAAACATATCTTCTGGATAATGATCACAGTTCTCTGCTTATTCTGGCGCCGGAAAAGGGACTTACTGAAAAAACAGAGGCGGAGACGGAAGAAAAGCTGGCTGCATATAAAGCCGGTTTATCGGAAGCTGAGCTGGAAGCTATGGTGCGGCAGACGAAGGATTTAAAACGATATCAGGAGGAACCTTCTCCGGCAGAGGATCTGGCAAAGATACCGATTCTTGAGATTAAGGATATTGAGCCGAAGCCGCAGCCGTTTTATAATCAGTATAAAGAAATTCAGGGCTTCCCGGTGCTCTGCCATGATGTGGAGAGCCGCGGGATCGCCTATGTCAAATGGGTATTTGATACAGGCTGTGTGCCTTTTGAAAAGATACCGTATATCGGCCTTTTATCTTCGGTTTTCGGCAATGTGGATACGGAAAAGCACAATTATACGGAGCTGGCCGATGAGATCAACATTCATACCGGCGGAATACGGGTAAATACGAATATTTACACCGAGCAGGGTAGCACCGATATTTTATATCCGAAAATGGAAGTCGTTATGAAGGCGCTTGTCCCTGAGTTTTCGGACGGTATAGAATTGATGGCGGAGATTATGTCGGAGAGCAGGCTGTCGGATACGAAGCGGCTGAAGGAAATTATCGGCCAGCTGAGATCCCGGCTTGAAATGATGATGAACGGCAACGGCCATATGGTGGCCGTGAACCGGGCAACCGGCTTTATATCTCTGGCGGGAATGTACAGGGAATATGAAGAAGGACTGGCTTATTACCGGTTTATAGAGGAACTGGATAAGCATTTTGATGAGCGAAAAGAAGGAATTGTCGGGGCTCTGAAAGAGACGGCGATGCTCATTTTCCGAAAAGAAAATCTTTTGATGGATATTACCTGCTCCGGGGTTTCCTTTGAAGCTCTGGCCGGGGAGATGGCGGCGCTTCTCCATCCGATTTTAGATGAAATGAGCGGACGAATGTCTGAGTCAGACGGACAGAAGTCTGCAGTGAACGATCGGGTGTCCGGCGCGGATAATAACGATCTGAAAAAAGAGGACGGCATATCGGCGGAGGTAAAATCCGCATTGCGCCGGTCGATGGAGGGAATTCAAGCGGAAGCCTATACAACCGCGGGTATGGTGCAGTATGACGCCTGCGCCGGAGATTTTTCCAAAGCGGGTTATGCCTACCACGGCGCTTTAAATGTCTTAAAAGTGATGATGAATTATGATTATCTCTGGATCCGGCTGAGAGTTCAGGGCGGAGCCTATGGCTGTATGTGCGGTTTTTCGCCGAACGGTACCGGTTATTTTACATCCTATAGGGACCCGAATCTGCGGGAAACCTATGAGGTTTATGAGGGCGCTGCGGATTATGTGAAAAACTTTGAAGCGGATGAACGGACAATGCGGAAATTTATCATCGGCGCGGTCAGCGGAATCGATATTCCATTGGGCGCTTCGGATAAGGGGGCGCGTTCTCTGGGCGCATGGCTTTCCCATACTTCCTATGAAAAGCTGGAAAAGCATCGCTATGAACTGCTTCATGCGGATGTGGAGACGATCCGCAGCCTTCATGGGATCGTGGACGCCGTGGTTCGCGCAAATCTTCGGTGCGTTGTGGGAAATGGGTCAAAAATACAGGAAAATAAAGACATGTTCCAGAAAATAGAACCTTTGGCTGGAGCCTGATAAGGAGAGTACGCAATGATAGAAAAAAAGCATTTTAAATCCGGCTTTGTCACGCTGATCGGGCGCCCGAATGTGGGCAAATCCACGCTGATGAATCAGCTGATCGGACAGAAGATAGCCATTACATCCAATAAGCCTCAGACAACGAGAAACCGGATTCAAACCGTCTACACAAGTGAGGAGGGACAGATTGTCTTTCTTGATACGCCCGGAATCCATAAGGCGAAAAATAAATTAGGCGAATATATGGTGACGGTGGCTGAACGGACGCTGAATGAAGTGGACGTGGTATTATGGCTTGTGGAGCCGTCCACCTTCGTGGGGGCCGGAGAGCAGCATATTATTGAACAGCTTAAAAAAACAAAAACACCGATTCTTTTGATCATCAATAAAATGGATATGGTAAAAAAAGAAGAATTGTTTGAAGTGATGAAGGTATACGGCGGTTTGATGGACTTTGCGGAAATTATTCCATGCTGCGCCTTTACCGGTGAAAATTGTAAGGACGTTATTGCTTCAATTATGAAATATCTGCCGGAAGGGCCGAAGTTTTATGATGATGATGTGGTGACGGATCAGCCGGAGCGGCAGATCGTGGCCGAACTGATCCGTGAGAAGGTACTGCGGCTGATGGATGCGGAAGTACCCCACGGCATTGCCGTTTCCATAGAATCCATGAAGATGCGGCGCCACGGACATATTATGGATATTCATGCGACGATTGTCTGCGAGAAGGATTCTCACAAGGGCATGATCATCGGAAAGCAGGGGCGGATGCTTCAGCAGATCGGGCAGAACGCCCGGTTTGAGATTGAAAACCTGCTGGACACAAAGGTCAATCTGCAGCTTTGGGTGAAGGTGAAGAAGGACTGGCGGGACAGTGATTTTTTGATAAAAAATTTCGGTTATGATAAAAATGAGTATTAGGTGATAGGATGATAGAATCGACGGCGGTCACCGGGATGGTGATCGGGACTTCTCCGGTAAATGAATATGACAGGCGGGTAGTGTTGCTGACGAAGGAGCGGGGAAAGATTACAGCCTTTGCCCGCGGGGCCAGACGCCAGTACAGCGCCATGCTGGCCGGAACACAGCTTTTTGCCTTCGGCACTTTTCGGGTGATTGAAGGCAGAAATGCCTATACCCTTGTGTCCGCGGAAATTTCAAATTATTTTGAGGCCATTCCCAGAGAACCGCTGAGGGCCTGTTATGCGTCCTATTTTCTGGAAATGGCCGGATATTATGCGCGGGAAAACAACAATGAAGTCGAGCTGTTAAAGCTTCTCTATCAGACACTGCGGATCTTGTGCAGAGATTCGGTGCCTCCGGCGTTGATCCGGGTCATTTACGAGCTGAGGATCTTTGTTGTTAATGGGGAATATCCCGAGTGCTTTCACTGTATATGCTGCGGGACGGAGAAGGGACTGGAACATTTCAGCCCGGGAAGGAACGGCGTTGTCTGCGATAAATGTCTCCCGGAGGCCGGGCAGGTGCTGCCCTTAAATCCATCGGCCCTCTATGCGGCCCAGTATATTATTACAGCGCCGATTGAAAAGCTGTATACGTTTAATGTTTCATCGGAGGTTCTGCATCAGCTTCAAAAAATGATGGAGCATTACATAAGGGAGCATATTGACAAAATATTTAAATCCCTGGAAATTTTGAATATTATGGAAAATGTCGGGGGATTTTGAAGGAAATCAATTTTGGGCAGCTTGTTCCCATAAAAAATCTTGAAAAAAGAATGGATAAAGGATACAATAAAACAAGCGAAAAGAATTGAGTGAGGTATAAACATTATGGAAAAGACAATGGAAAAAATTGTTGCTTTGGCAAAGGCAAGAGGATTTGTATATCCGGGCTCTGAGATTTACGGCGGTCTTGCCAATACATGGGATTACGGCAATCTCGGCGTGGAGTTAAAAAATAATGTAAAACGTGCATGGTGGCAGAAATTTATTCAGGAGAATCCATATAATGTCGGCGTTGACTGTGCGATTCTTATGAATCCTCAGACATGGGTAGCTTCCGGCCATCTTGGCGGATTCTCAGATCCGCTGATGGACTGTAAAGAGTGCCACGAACGTTTCCGTGCCGATAAGATCATCGAAGATTTCAGCGCTGAGAATGGGATCGAGCTGACAACCTCCGTGGATGGATGGTCCAATGAGGAAATGCAGAATTTTATTGCAGAACATAAGATTCCATGTCCGACCTGCGGCGCCCATAATTTTACTGAGATCCGTCAGTTCAATCTGATGTTTAAGACCTTCCAGGGTGTTACGGAAGATGCAAAAAATACAGTTTATCTGAGACCTGAGACAGCCCAGGGGATTTTTGTAAACTTTAAAAATGTACAGAGAACATCCCGTAAGAAAATTCCTTTCGGTATCGGGCAGATCGGTAAATCCTTCAGAAATGAAATCACACCGGGCAACTTTACGTTCCGTACCCGCGAATTTGAGCAGATGGAACTGGAATTCTTCTGTGAACCGGATACGGATCTGGAATGGTTCGCATACTGGAAAGATTTCTGTATCAACTGGCTCAAATCTCTCGGCATGAAAGAAGAAGAGATGCGTGTTCGGGATCATGATAAAGAAGAATTATCCTTCTACAGCAAGGCGACTTCCGATATCGAGTTCCTCTTCCCGTTTGGATGGGGCGAGCTTTGGGGTATTGCGGACAGAACAGATTATGATCTGACACAGCATCAGAATGTATCCAATGTGGATCTGACTTATTTTGATGATCAGAAAAAAGAAAAATATATTCCATATGTGATCGAACCGTCATTGGGAGCGGACCGTGTTGTTCTGGCTTTCCTTTGCGGCGCTTATGATGAAGAAGAACTTGAGGGCGGCGATATGCGTACAGTTCTTCATTTCCATCCGGCGCTGGCACCGGTGAAGGTTGGCGTCCTGCCGTTATCCAAAAAATTAAATGCGGGCGCTGAGAAAGTATTTGAAATGCTCAGCAAAAAATATAACTGTGAGTATGATGACAGAGGGAATATCGGCAAGCGTTATCGCCGTCAGGATGAGATCGGTACGCCATATTGTGTGACCTATGATTTCGAGTCCGAGGAGGACGGCTGCGTGACTGTCAGAGACAGGGACAGCATGGCGCAGGAGCGTATTAAGATTGAGGAGCTGACAGCATATTTTGAAGAAAAGATGCAGTTCTAATCCTTGACTAAAACGGGGTTATGTTATAAGATTAACATATAAATTGTATTTAATAAAATACAAAATACAAAATAAAATAATCATTTAGGAGGAATGACCGATGAACAAATGGGTCTATATGTTTACCGAGGGTAATGCCAACATGCGCGAACTCCTTGGCGGTAAAGGCGCAAACCTTGCTGAAATGACAAACCTTGGACTTCCGGTTCCGCAGGGTTTCACAATTACAACAGAAGCTTGTACACAGTATTATGAGGATGGACAGGCTATTAATGATGAGATCATGGGACAGATTATGGAAGCCATCACTAAGATGGAAGCCATCACGGGCAAGAAATTTGGCGATAAAGAAAATCCATTGCTTGTTTCTGTTCGTTCCGGCGCAAGAGCATCTATGCCGGGTATGATGGATACGATTCTGAATCTTGGTTTAAATGAAGAAGTTGTTGAAGTTTTATCCGCAAAATCCGGAAACCCACGTTGGGCATGGGACTGCTACAGAAGATTCATCCAGATGTACTCTGATGTAGTTATGGAAGTAGGTAAAAAATATTTTGAAGAACTGATTGATAAGATGAAAGAAGAAAAAGGCGTAACGCAGGACGTTGAACTGAATGCGGACGATCTCCATGAACTTGCAAATCAGTTTAAAGCAGAATATAAAGAAAAAATCGGCGTTGATTTCCCAACAGATCCGAAGGAGCAGTTGATGGGCGCGATCAAAGCCGTATTCCGTTCCTGGGATAACCCGCGTGCAAACGTATATCGTCGTGATAATGATATCCCTTATTCCTGGGGTACAGCCGTTAATGTACAGATGATGGCTTTTGGTAACATGGGTGAGACATCCGGTACCGGTGTTGCGTTTACCCGTGATCCTGCGACCGGTGAAAAACATCTGATGGGTGAATTCCTTATGAACGCTCAGGGCGAAGACGTTGTTGCCGGCGTTCGTACACCGCAGAAGATCGATCAGTTAAAGGAAGTTATGCCGGAAGTTTACGAACAGTTCGTAGGCATCTGCCATACTCTGGAAGATCATTACAGAGATATGCAGGATATGGAATTTACCATTGAAGACAGACATCTCTATATGCTGCAGACACGTAATGGCAAGAGAACAGCTCAGGCTGCTTTAAAGATTGCGTGTGACCTTGTTGATGAGGGCATGATCACAGAAGAAAAAGCGGTAGCAATGATCGACCCTCGTAACCTGGATACACTTTTGCATCCTCAGTTTGATCAGGCTGCATTGAAAGCGGCTGTTCCTGTAGGAAAAGCCCTCGGCGCTTCTCCGGGAGCTGCCTGCGGTAAGATTGTTTTCTCCGCGGATGATGCCAAAGAATGGGCTGCAAGAGGCGAAAAGGTTGTTCTTGTCCGTCTTGAGACATCACCGGAAGATATCGAAGGTATGAAAGCTGCTCAGGGTATTCTGACAGTCCGCGGCGGTATGACATCCCATGCAGCGGTTGTTGCCCGTGGTATGGGTACATGCTGCGTATCCGGATGCGGCGATATCGTTATGGATGAAGCGAATAAGAGATTCACACTGGCCGGAAAAGAATACCATGAAGGCGATGAAATCTCCATTGACGGTACAACAGGTAATATTTATGCCGGTATCATCCCTACAGTGGATGCTACGATCGCCGGAGAATTCGGTCGTATCATGGGATGGGCCGATAAATACAGAGTACTGAAAGTTCGTACAAATGCAGATACACCGGCTGACGCTAAAAAGGCCCGCGAGCTTGGCGCAGAAGGTATCGGCCTCTGCCGTACAGAGCATATGTTCTTCGGCGAAGGCAGAATTGATGCTTTCCGTGAAATGATCTGCTCTGAAACCGTTGAGGAAAGAGAAGCAGCTCTTGCAAAGATTCTCCCGTATCAGCAGGGCGATTTTGAAAAATTATACGAAGCTCTTGAGGGAACTCCGGTTACTATCCGTTTCCTGGATCCGCCGCTTCATGAATTCGTTCCTACAGAGGAAGAAGACATTGAGAAACTGGCTGCTGCTCAGGGCAAGAGCGTTGAGACAATTAAAGGTATCATTCAGGGTCTCCATGAATTCAACCCTATGATGGGACATCGTGGATGCCGTCTGCCTGTAACATATCCTGAAATTGCCGTAATGCAGACAAGAGCAGTTATCCGTGCAGCGATCAATGTTCAGAAGGCTCATCCGGATTGGACAATTGTTCCGGAGATCATGATTCCGCTGGTTGGCGAAATTAAAGAATTAAAATATGTAAAGAAATTTGTTGTTGAGACAGCCGATGCTGAAATTGCTGCATCCGGTATCGACCTGAAATATGAAGTTGGTACGATGATTGAGATTCCAAGAGCTTGTCTGACCGCCGATGAGATTGCTACAGAAGCTGATTTCTTCTGCTTCGGTACAAACGATCTGACTCAGATGTGCTTCGGTTTCTCCCGTGATGATGCCGGCAAGTTCCTTGATGCTTATTATGAAGCTAAGATCCTTGAGAGCGATCCGTTTGCTAAGCTCGACCAGAAGGGTGTCGGCAAGTTAATGGATATGGCTATCCAGTTAGGAAAACCGGTAAATCCAAATCTTCATATCGGTATCTGCGGCGAACACGGCGGAGACCCATCTTCCGTAGAATTCTGCCATAAGATTGGTTTGGACTATGTTTCCTGTTCACCATTCCGTGTGCCGATCGCAAGACTGGCCGCAGCACAGGCAGCAATCGCAGATAAATAGGATAATGGAATAATGTTAAAGGGCAGCACAGTTTAGCCAAAAAAACTTGCCCTAAAATATGAAATAAAGACCTTGTACAAGTGGTTTACCATTGTATGAGGTCTTATTTTTATTCATATTGCAAGACGGGAAAACTTAACATCAATAGTTTTTCTGGCTTATTATTAAAACAGGTGTTATAATGTGGCATGAGAATGGAGAACCGGGCAGTAACATTTCCGCAGACCAGGACGATATTGGACGGGGTGAACGTGCCAGGCATACAGCTTGATGATATCCAGGCGATTTTGAATATGAGGGATGCATGGAAGTATCTTTTAAATACAATAAAGGAACCGCTGACGTTTGAATATTGGTGCAAACTCAATGAGTTTATTGCCAGAAATGAAGCCCTTGAATGGGGAAAGCTGCGCACAGGAAATATTGGCATATCAGGGACAGAGTACCTCCCCCCAATTCCCAAAAAGCAGGATACGGAACAAGAACTGCAGGCTATCTTGCGGGATGATACAACTGCTACAGAGAAGGCGCTAAACGCATTTACATGGGGAACAAGAGGACAGTTCTTCTGGGATGGAAATAAACGGACAAGTCTTATGCTTGCAAACAAGATTTTGATAATGGCGGGAGCAGGGATATTGACAATTACAGATAAGTATATAGAACAGTTTAATATTCTTTTATTGGAGTATTATAACACGGGTAAAAAGGATGAACTGAAAGATTTTTTGTATGAAAATGCGATACACGGGATTACTGAAAACGTATAATGCAGAATCTATTGTTAAATTTTCACAAAAAGCATACATGTAAATGCAGTATTATTGACAAAAATATCAAAGAGTGATAGCATAATATTAATGAACGAATAGAAAAAACAAAAAAGGAGTGGTAATAATGCCATATTTAGCAATGCAGGACTATGCAAAAATGTATTATGAGATTCATGGAGAGGGGCAGCCGATTATATTTATGCACGGGTGGTCCGGATCGACACAGCATTTGAAACCGATCATCGATATTTTGAAAAAGGATTATCAGTGTATTTGTTATGATCAGAGGGGCCATGGCGCGTCGTCCAGGCCGACAAAGGGTCTGACCCTTCCGCAGTTGGGTCGTGACCTGCGGGAGCTGATCGAGTATTTGGATTTGCATGATGTTATTTTGGTCGGCCACTCCATGGGCGGTGCGACCATTTACAGTTATGTGCAGCAGTTCGGCTGTGATCGAATCAAAAAGGCCGTTGTTATTGATATGAGTCCGAAGCTTTTGAGTGACGATGAATGGAAGGGCGGCTGTGCCCAGGGACAATATGTCTATGCTGATTTAGAGAGTGATATGGAATTGCTCGAACAGAATATTGCCGATTTCATGTGGCGGTTTTACCGCATCGTTTTACCGGCTATGGCGGCGTTGCCAGAAGCGTTGAAGGATCTTGTCGCACCGGGACTTTTAGGTGTTAACAGTGAACATGTTCTGACCTGTTTGTGGCATTCCATGTTTGTTATGGATTACCGTCCGATTGTGAAAGACATTACGGTTCCTCTGCTTTATATGATACCGGAATTAGGTCTTTACCCACAGGCATCGCCGGATTTCCTGAAGGAACATTCCAGCGCGGATGTCGAAGTGATTCCTTTCCCTGGCGTTACACATATGCTTCCGGTTGAGGTGCCGGACAAGGCGGCTGCAGCAATCAAAGCATTTATTGAAAAATAAGACATTGAAAAAAGAGGGCGTCCCACAAATATGAGTTTTTAATTCCCATATGGAAGGATGCCCTTCCTTTTTTCACCCAAAATGGCGCTGAGGGTTTATCTTTTCAGTGTCATTTCCGTAATTTGTTAGTGCAGAAAAATGGTTTACTTCTTTTTTGGTTTCAAATATAATGTGAATATACAAATGAAGAAAATATAAATATACGTCAGGTAATCTCCCTAATATACAAAAGCAGGAAAATGTAAATGTGAGAAAAGGAGAAAATATTATGTACCTTAAAACATGGGAGAACCTGGATATTACCGATGATTTCCTTTTTGGAAAGGTAATGCGGAATCCGGAAATCTGCAAACAAATGATTGAGGCTATTTTGGATATCAAAATTGAACGTATCGAATATCCGGAAGAGCAAAAAGTTATTGATATGACTGCTGATTCCAAGAGTGTGCGACTGGATGTCTATGTTAAAGATACGAAGGATGTTATTTACAACATAGAGATGCAGCCGGTAAAAAGAGATAATCTGCCGAAACGAAGCAGATATTATCAGGGGATGATTGACTTAAATCTTATTGAAAAAGGTGATTCGTACAAAAATCTTAATCAAAGTTATGTTATTTTCATTTGTTGTTTTGATTTATTTGGACGCAATCGATGTAAATACACATTTGAGAATCGCTGCATTGAGGAGCCGGATATTCCACTCGAAGACGGTACACTAAAAATTTTTTTGAATTCCAAAGGCGATTTATCTGGTTTAAATGCAACTCTTAGAGCATTCTTATCATACATAAATAATGGCACATTATCCGAAAATACATTTATCACATTGTTAGATAATGAGATTAAAAAGGCCAGGGAAAATTTGGAATGGAGGCGAGAATATATGACATTATTTATGAGGGACCAGGAAAACCAGGAACTGGGACGAGCGGAAGGAAGACTTTTAAATAATATTGCTCTTGTTCGAAAGAAATTGGCTAAGAATTTGTCTGTTGAAGCTATTGCGGATATTCTTGAAGAAAATATTGGAACTATTGAACAGATAGTAAATTTGGTCCATACATTTCCAGAATTCAGCGATGAAGAAATTTTAAAAGAAATGCAGAAATAACTTCAAATTTGGAGATATAAAATGAATATATTTGATGGTGTTTTACAATTTCAAGGTACATGGAGAACTTATCAGAAGCGGGTATTGGACAATGGTGAAAAATACCTTGCGGATGGAAAAATACATATTGTTGCCGCACCGGGGTCGGGGAAGACAACGTTGGGAATTGAGTTGATTCGAAGGCTTGGCGCGCCGTGTCTTATTTTATCGCCGAGTATTACCATCCGGCAGCAATGGCTTGAGAGAATGGCAGAAGGCTTTTTGCAGGAAGGTTATGCCGTGGAAGAATGGTTTTCAAATGATCTGAGAAACATCCGCCCCGTGACGGTGATCACCTATCAGGCGCTTCACAGTGCGATGAAGCATTATGCGGGCGTTTTAAAAGAAGAAACGGAAAGCGGTGAAGAAGACCGGGGAGAAGTGGTTGATTATCAGAATTTTGATATTTTTGAGGCAGTAAAGGCAGCGGGGATTCGGACGATCTGTCTGGATGAAGCTCATCATTTGCGCAGCGAATGGTGGAAAGCGCTGGAAAGTTTTATCAAAGAAATGCCGGATATGGCTGTGATATCGCTGACAGCGACACCGCCCTATGACAGCACGCCGGCCCAGTGGAAGCGGTACACGGATTTGTGCGGTCCTATTGATGAAGAAATCTTTACCCCCGAACTGGTGAAGGAAGGCAGTTTATGCCCTCATCAGGATTATGTATATTTTAACTGGCCGAAGGATGATGAAATTCGCATCGTTAAGGAGTATACGGAGCGGACAAAGATTGTCGTTGAAGAGTTGTCCCATGACAGAGAATTTATCCGTATGGTTGCCAATCACAGAGGAATTCTTGATCCGGAAGAATACAGCGAATTTTTCTTAGATCGGCCGAAATATTTTTCATCGATCTTAATATTCCTGCATGCGGCCGGAGTGCCTTTTTCCGGATATCTTATAGAACTAACCGGTACAAAGGGAAATTTCCCGAAATTAGATAACGGCTGGATGGAAACGCTTTTGCAGGGCTTTTTATATGAGGATACGGAGGCTTATCCCTGCGATAAGGTTTACCGGGAAGAATTGATCGGGCATCTGAAATCCGCAGGGTGTATTCATAGAAATAAAGTACAGCTCACCAATAATGATAAAGTCGCAAAGCTTCTTGTTTCCAGCAAGGGAAAGCTGGACAGCATCAATGATATTGTCGAGGCCGAATATGAGAGCCTTGGCAGCGAGCTGCGCCTTTTAATTCTATGTGATTTTATAAAAAAAGAAATGCTGTCGATGGTCGGCAATGCGGATAAAACGCCGGGAGAACTTGGAGCTGTTCCCATATTTGAATATATCCGAAGAAGGGAACTGCGGGGCGTACGCCTTGGCGTTTTGAGCGGCAGTGTGGTTATCGTGCCTTCGGATGCTTATGAGGCATTAAATCCTTTGTTTGGAAAATATGGGTGCGAAGGCAGTCTGACACCGCTTGGTGATACGGGCTACAGCAGGGTGTCGGTCAAAGGCAGCGGTCATCATATCGTTTCCATGATCACGGAATTGTTCACCTGCGGGCAGATCAATGTGCTGGTGGGGACAAAATCTCTGTTGGGTGAGGGATGGGATTCACCGTGCATCAATTCTCTGATCCTGGCGACCTATGTCGGTTCCTTTATGCTCAGCAATCAGATGCGGGGAAGGGCTATTCGTGTTTTTAAAGACCAGCCGGATAAGACAAGCAATATCTGGCATCTGGCCTGTGTGTTCCCGACCGGGCTCGAAAGCAGCGGAGAACTTTCAGGGGATTATGAAACTTTAAAACGGCGGTTTGAAGCATTTCTGGGAGTATCTGCCTTGGATGGGGTGATCGAAAGCGGCATTGAACGGCTCGGCCTGGAGAAAAATCTGGATTCCCGAAAGGATATCGAGAGATGTAACCAAAGGACAATGAAAATTGCCGGTGACAGAAAAGGACTTCGGGAAACCTGGAAAAATGATTTAAAGGTTATCTATGATGATATGCGGGTGGAAGAGGTCGAGGAAGTTGATAAAAAAATATTGGAACCCGGCTATCTGTTCCTGAATGCAGTCGTTATTGAGATTATTTCTGTTATTTTATTTATTTTTTCAATTCTGATCCGCGCTTTTGGGAGTGCATCGGCAGAAAATCTTTTTTTGCCGGGGATTATAATCTATATCGCAATGGCGGCGTCTTTTTTCGGAATATGCAAATATGGCTATCGGATAGGAAGTTTGTGTACGCCGCAAAAAAGGATGAAAAAAGCGGCCTGCGGCATACTGGATGCCCTGATGCAAACCGGGAAACTGGAAGAACCACTGCATTGCCGGGTGATGACTGAGGAGGCCGAGGCGGCTGTTTTTACCTGTTTGAAGGGCGGAAATACAAGGGATAAAACATTATTTGCGGAATGTCTGGAGGAATTTTGGGGCGTTATTGATAATCCGAGGTATTTACTGGTTTTGAAGAAAGGGCGGTGGAAGATGAGCGAGTCCTATGCGATTCCGGATATTTTTGGGAAGAAAAAAGAAGATGCGCTCTGTTTTGCAGCCTGTATGCGGAAGGCCATCGGCCCTTATGAGGCCGTTTATACAAGAAATCCTGAGGGACGGGGACTGCTGCTCAAAGCCAGAACAAAATCCTTTGTGAATAAAAATGATAAAATCCTCCATGGGAAAAAACGTGTTAAAGGTGAATTTGAGTAGGCCGGTCACCGGCATTTATATAACAATACAATTCAGGAAGAAAATCGTCACTTGTTTTATAAAGTGGCGTTTTTTCTTCCAATTTTTGTTAATTTCTCTATCTTTGTTACAATCTGACAAAAATTCGTTATAATAATTTAACAAAAAATAAATCACTTTTAATTGACAAAGTATCAAGAATGTTATATCATGTTATATAAAGATATATAACGTTATAATACATATTGTACAGAAAACAAATGTTAAAGGAGAGATTACATGGTAAAGTTTACTGCGGCAGGTTATGTCTGCATTGATTATTATCCTGATTTCGACAATAGATGCTATGTAACAGGTAACGGCGTTGATGTTCTTTTCAATCTCCTCGATATGCGGAATGATGTGGCATCCTCAATTGTTTCGGCGGTTTCGGATGATGATTATGGTAAGATGTCTCTGAAAGCTTTTAAAGAACGGGAAATTGACTGCTCTCACCTGGAGATCATTCCGGGAGGACAGACACCTCGGGTACCATTACATTTGATCAATAATGACCGCACTCATGGCGAACCGGTTCGGGGCATTATGGCCAATTACGAATTTTCAGATGAGAGCATTGATTTCATTTGCCAGCATGATATGATGCACACCGATTTTACCGGGCGGCTGATACCGCGGCTGGAGGAAATACGAAAACGGGGCGTTAAAGTATTTTTTGATTTGAGCAACGGAGTAGATCATCCGGATACGAAGTATGTTTTGAGTAATATCGATTGCGGACTGGTATCCTTTGAAGATAATCTGGAAGAGGGCAAAGAGTTTTTGAAATATGCCTGTTCTCTTGGAACAAAGCTGATGATCGCTACTTTTGGAAAAAACGGTTCCATTGCCTATGATGGTTCCAGATTTTATAAAGGGGACATTGTCCCGGTGGAAAATGTTGTCAATACAGTGGGCGCTGGAGATTCCTATTTTGCCGGATTTATTGCGGCGCTGATTGACGAAAAACCGATTTTGGACTGCATGCACAGCGGCGCAGAGAGAGCTGCTCAGGTGATTTCGGTTTTTGACCCTTATTTAACAAAATAAAATGTAAAGGAGTAGATAAGTATGGTAATTGATATTCATTCACATCCGGTATTGCTTGACGAAATTAATGGTAATATGGAAGATTTTGAATTTCGCAGAAAAGAATTCGGCGTATTTAAATCAGGTATTACGCCATTAGATTTCGAATTGACATTGCTGAAAGATGCAAAGATTGACAAGGTTGTATTTCTGCCGGAGGATTATTCGACAGAAATCGGACGGCCAATCGTGAGCAATGATGAGATGGCGCAGATCGTTGCAAAAAGTCCGGAGCATTTTATTGGATTTGCAGGCGTCGATCCGAGACGGGAGGATGCAGAGGAAGAGTTGATCCGGGCCTTTGACGAACTGAAGCTGGCCGGTTTAAAATTGAATCTTTCGCGGCTGCATATGTATCCGGATAACGACTGTCTGGCACCGCTTTATAAGATTTGTCAGGATAAAAATAAACCGATCATGTTCCACGCCGGATACAGTTGGGAGCCAAACACCCCGGCAAAGTTTTCGGAGCCGATCCGTTTTGAGGATGTGGCTGTAGAATATCCGGATCTGCGTTTTTGCCTGGCCCATATGGGATGGCCATGGTGGCAGGAAACCATTATGATGCTGATGAAATATCCAAATGTTTATGCGGATACATCGATGGTTTATATGGATTCACCGAAAAATTATTATGAGCATTTGTTCTCTGTCAATATGAATTTGAACTGGCTGCAGAATTGCTTCCAGGATAAGGTGATGTTCGGCTCGAATACTCCGAGATTCCGCCATGTGAGAAGTTTGGCCGGCATTAAAAATCTTCCGCTTCGGGAAGACGTTATGGATGCGATTTTAGGTGGAAATGCAGTGCGTTTCTTAGGAATGGAGGATTAATATGGTTAAGCTTGTAGAAAATCAGGTTATTTCTCATAAAGAGTTTGAGATGATCAAAATTACGGATGAGGTAAAAAAAGCCGTGGAAGAGAGCGGCATTAAAAACGGTTTGGTTGCTGTTATTACAAAACACACCACAACCGGCATTATGGTAAATGAAGCGCTTCCATGCGTGGAAAAAGATATTGAAATGCAGCTGGATCGACTGGTTCCGAATGATTATCCGTATGTGCATACCCACATGCTCCCAACCTATGGAACCTGTTCAGGCAATGCACCGGGACATTTAAAAGCCATGTTGGCGGGAAATCATTGCCTGTTTCCGGTGATTGATGGAAAAATGATGACCGGCAGTGAACAGAATATTTATTTTGTTGAGCTGGACGGTCTGCAGATTCGTAAATATTTTATTGAAGTAATTGGCGAATAAGAAATTCCTGCATAGATAAAGGCCGTTCCGGGGTGAGGGGGAAAGTAAATGATTTTTGGTCTTAATTTTAGTTTTTTAAGTAAGTATTGGTTTTATTATGCTGATGGTTTGAAAGTAACGCTGGAATTAGCATTCTGGACATTGATTCTTGCAACGGTTGTCGGTGTGGCACTGGGAATGATACGTGTGCAGAATTATAAGATTATCAGCTCGATTATTGACGGTTGGATCAACTTTATCCGAGGCGTACCGGTTATGGTACAGATATTCATTGTTTATTATGGTATAGCAACGTCTCTGCCTCAGTTTTGGGCAGCGGTTGTTTCTCTGACAGTTAACAGTTCGGTTTATATTGCCGAACATACGCGGGCAGGTATGCAGGCGGTAAATAAAGGTCAGATGGAGGCGGCACGGTGTATCGGAATGTCAAAAATGCAGGCAAACTGGTATATCATTATCCCGCAGGCAATTAAAAACGTATTGCCGTCCTTATGTAATGAGTTTATCTTGCTTATTAAAGAGACGTCAATTGTATCGGTTATCGCGTATACGGTAAATCATAGGTACCGTGCCAGTTTTTCTAGTTTCTGAGATAATCAACTCTGAAAAAACTAAGTTTTTTAGAGGAGGATTATCTCATGGATAAATCAACACATCAGATC
>NZ_DBGCTU010000022.1:0-139468 GCF_048388605.1 Frisingicoccus sp.
AAACTTTCCCTTGTTTCGGCTCGTAAGGGCAAAAACAAGGGAAAATACATGAAAACCGAGCATTGAGCAGGCGAAATGCCTTGCAAAATCAATGGTTTTAGGAATTTTGAGTTTTTAATCAAAATTACTTTTTCCACTTTATCCGGAAATCTTTCCGCAAATAATCCGGCCAGCCACGCGCCCCAGGAATGTCCCGCCAAAATAACTTCTCCGGAGCAATTCTCTTCAATTTGCTCCATTAACTCTTCTTCCAGTTCTCCAATCGTATATTTTGACTGCATCGGTTCGAGAACCCCAAACTCTTTTGAGATCAGTCTTGCAAGTCCAAAGGCCGAGCCTGCTGCTCCCGGCCCGCCATGCAGAACCACAATATTATATGGCTCTTTTCCGTGTTTTCTAACCATACCGCACCCCTTTACAGGCCCTTTTCTATACAAACAGCTTCCTTCCCGGCTCTTTTCTCCATAGTATATTTCTGACACAATAGCAGAATTATCTGCCAGTCGCAATTCCATATTCAAATCTATCGTCTCTCTGCACACTTTACTTTATTTTACTCTATTTTTTCATTCTTGCATACCTGAATTTACAGCATCCATATCTTGCACACTTCCATATTCGTCACATTGCTAAAATTCCAACCTGCATATATGAACACCAAAAAATTTCTACACTCATAAAGCCACAATCTCTTAGAATCTTAATTTGTTCTTGTATTGTTATTGGAAAATATTCTGTATTGTATCTACTCAAATGTTTTTCACACTCTTTTATACCCATGCGAAGCATCTGACTTGCGGGGTGCCCGAAAGGGTATAGCTTTCCGCCGAAAAAACTGCCTTACGATTACTCACACCTATCCTCCTAACACATTATTTATAAGTATCCAAATAGTACTGCAATTTCTCCGCTAATTTCCCGATATGCACACCATCTACAAAAGAATGATGCACCTGTACTGAAAATGGCAATAAGATTTTACCGTCCTTTTCGTAATATTTACCCCAATCAAATAGCGGCGTTGCATTATCTTTTTTGCCCGAATCCGTATGGGAAATATGAGTAAAACTCACCCAGGGGAAAGCTGAAAACTGAAATACATCATTTCCTAATGGCGCAGTAAAATAGTCTTTCTGTTCTTTTTCAGTTTGAGCTGCTACCGCCACATATTCTTCCAGTGTATCTTGCATTTCCACATTTACAACTTTAAATAATTCCGTTTCTTTATTCAGATAAGTAAATGCTGTATTAATTCTTTCAAACTCAACAGGTTCACCATCTACAAATCGATATCGGAACTCCTTAATCTCATTTGCACACTTTGAAACAGCAAATACAAAAGAAAACGTAAAGGAAAAACCTTTCAATCTGATTTGTGACAAAAAGTTCGTGATATCAAGGTCAAAACTTACACAATACTGTGGTTGTACACTATCACGGAATACTTGATAGTGTAAACTTCGTTCCCATACAGACAAATCGATTTTCTTCATTTCATCATACCTCGTAAAATCGTTATATTGAGAATCCTACGCTCACTCTACTAATTATATCCTCCTATTTGTATGATGTCAATTAGTTGTATGATGTCTGTATTCAAAAATATAGGCTCCTGCCTTCTGAGCAAGAACCTGGAATGTTAATCAAGTCCTAATTCTTTCATTGCGTGCATGATATGAATTTTCATAGCATTTTTGGCGCCCTCTGCATTACGCTGCTCCAAAAATTCCATAATCATCCTGTGATCATTTATTGTATCTTCAATGGCTTTATCACTCTGTAAAGATAAGTATACTCCCTTTGAAATCGCCTGATATAAAATCGGCATGAGTTTATTCATAAATTCATTATGGGTAGCCTGGGCAATCGCTTTATGAAAAGAATGTTCATCATCTGTCCTGTCTTGATGATTACTGATTTCTTTTTCTACCTTTTTGCCAAATTCCAATATCCTCTTTATTTCGGAATCCGTTGCCCTTAAAGCAGCATAATATGAAGCCTCCGGTTCAAATATCAAACGCATTTCATATAAATCTCTCGCATTGACTTTTATATTTGATAGCTGTTCTATATCTTGTTGCTTCTTAAACGCATTCTCTTTTACATACGTTCCTTTTCCTCTTTGAATTTCCAGTATATCCAAAGCAACCAAAATTCGGATTGCTTCTCGCAGCGTAGTACGGCTTACATTCAATTCTTCTGATAAATCCAGTTCATTTGGTAATTTATCGCCGACAGAAAATCTTTTTTCTATTGTTATCATGGATAGAATATTATCCGCAACACTTTGTGATAACATCTTATTCCCTTTCATAATCTCACCTTAACCCTTTCTGCCATTATACTATGCTTAGTATTTAAATTCAAATATTGTAATTCTATACTTTTTATTACACAAAAAAACATAACCAAAAACTCCAGTTGCATCATAGCGATAACCAATAATTTTACTACTTTCATTAGAAATAACATTATCACTTATATGTTCAAACACTTCAGGAAAATACTTCATAGGCCTGCTAACAGGCATAAATTGAGGGAGATTGCAATACTGTTTCAGAAACTGTAATAAAATAACATATTCTTCTGCGACTGGTTCCGATTCAACTTCAAAACTACTTTCACTTACATGCGTGTTTGTATAATAAAGAGTACTTCCTTTTGACTGAATTCTTACATACGCATCTGGAGTTGTCCCGCGTGGAGAACATCTAAATTCCTTTCAGGATACCTCCCCTGAAAAAATCTATCAAAAATACAAGCTATATAATTCATGCTGTTTGAAGTTATCGTGACCATTCCTTCGTCAAAATATCCCTTAGTGAAATGCAATCCCTCATCCTTGGGTGAGATTACATTTTTATACTTCAAAATTCGTGTTTTGTGTTCGACTCTAAGTGAACTCTTCCATTTTCCAGTACAATCAAATTCACTTCCTCATATTTTATCCTATCCTGTATTATAGGATTAGCTTTTTCTCTCTTCTTCCCCAAAAACATGAGCATTACTCCTTAAACATTATTCTCTTATGTTCTAATGCCAGATTCTATAACAATTCAATAGTCACAATCTAACCCTTGACATAAATACTGCCGTCTCAACTCCATCTAAACCCGTCGAATTCGACGGGTTTTATTCGTGAATTTCCCAATAGCCGTAACGTTTGCCACCGATACGTTCAATTTTTCCTTGTTCTACCAAAGTCTTCGTCATTCTTTGAACAGTTGCTCTGGAAGTATCTAGCATTTTAACAATATCGCCCTGCGTTATATGTGGATTATCCTTTAGAACTCTCATCAGTTTCTTTTCCAAAGCTTCAGCCAAAGCCTCATTTTGATGCTTTGAAGCTTTAGAATTTGATACTTTGGCACTTTGAAGAGCATTAAACTTCACCATGATGTCTTCGCCATGAACGATATACTCTGGCTCATCCGTACCGAGACTCCTGCAGGCATCACAGATCTTTTGAATTCCACGACCCCAGCTCTCAATATAACCCGCACGGTAGAACACTCTTGCGATGTCCGGATTAAATGGCTTTGACGAATGTGCCTCCAGCAAAGTCTCAACCGTCCACCCAAAGGGAAGCAAACTACTATTGCTGATGTACATGACATCATCCTCAATGCGTATCTGAATTGGAATATTATCTGCCCAATTACAGTGAATCAGAGCGTTATAAACCGCCTCACGCACTGCATCACGGGCGAAAGGATAGGTCTCCACTCTTGTTTCCCTGTGATAAGAAATTGCCGCCTTCAGATATTTGAGATAAATCAGGTCAATCACTCTATCTGCCATCAGTAGCAAGGAACCATGCACTTCATCTTGGTACAAAAGCTCGCTTCCCTCAAATTTTCCGATTTTCACATAACAGCCACTGATGACCTTCTCCGCATTACGATAGAAACACAGCGCTCCGGCCCTTTTCAGCTTGCCGTCAATCATCAGGTCGAGCTTGTCTAAAAGCTCAACGTTTGATATATCCAAATCTTCCTTAGTCATACGACCACTGCGAAGCGCCTCTCGACGAAAAATGTCAAAACTCTCCTTGTCTAAATCATCAACGGTAATGTTCGCAACGGTTGCCGCATCCCACTTCATTCCCGTTTTTGAAATCAAGAAGTTGGTTAGAGCATTACCACGAAGCTGCTGTTTCGTGCTTCCGCTACGATAGTGATATTCCCCATCATAATTTACAGGAAAAGCCCACGGAGAAACTACAATCTCAATGTATGAAAGTCCGTTTTCAGTAAAGAGGTTTACATCGGCAACGATACCCAGCTTGTTTTGGATTTTGTTAGGAATATCCTCCATCAACTTTTTAGCATCGCTAACACCGATGATGGTGCCGTCGTCCCTCTTTCCAATATAAATCTTGCCACCTTGCGCATTGGCAAAACCGCATATCCATTTCAGGTATTCGTCACGCCATGATTCTTTCCATTCTATATTCTGACTTTCTGCCATAATACAGTCACCTCCGATTATAATTAGCATTTCCACGTTCGGTCAATACTCTCCCTCAATTATTCGTATAATTCAAGAAATCACCCATACCACATATAGAGTCTGTTACCGTGTCTAAATTGATACAACATAACGGAACTTCTCCCCCTAACGATTCACCCGCACAGATGCATTTTTACACCCCTTATAACAATGCCGTATGTACTGTTACGAAGTAAGATATTCGACTTTATCACTGCCTGTATATAGCATTTCTTCTCATAAACAATCTTACAAATTATCGGCTCTATATAACTTTACTGCTTCTTTAAAAATTTAAGATTAAAATTACCACCCAAGGTGTTTGCCGCCTTAATGACTCCCAAATTAAACTGCCGCTTATCAGAACCCTTTTTATCAATCATTTTGACAGTCTCTGCTTCATGGTTACAAATTTCTGTATCCTTATCACTAACAGCTTTCAGAATTACCATTTCCTGTGCCAAGATATTCATACATTCCTCGGCTGTTAAATCTGGCTTATCAAGGCATCTACTTAGGTCAGAACAGACTTTACCCGTAAAATCATAGAATTGTTTTCTGCTGTTGGCAGACACTTCCATATCCTTATCTTCAATGACATCCATTTGTTTTAGACTATCGTCATCACTGGTTATAATGTTCCCTAGGATATCCTTGTATTCCTCCATCGATAACTGAATCAACTTAGCAAACTCAGGGAATTATTCTATTACTTCTTTTGCCACGTCAGGTCGTAATTCACCAGGTTGGGAAGCAATACTTAAAACATCTTTCTTAGACAGTTTTTTGAAATCTGTCCTTCTCATCATATCAAGCACCCACTGTTCAACCAGTGTGTACTCCATAGTCAATAACTCCTTTATCTCTTACTCCACAGAAGATAATCGATTTTCTTTACCACCGTCAGTTTATCCTTATAATTTGGCATCGCAGCATCAAATTCTACAATACACTTCTTACCATCCTTACTACAGATAAATGTTCCATACCATGTTTTGATCTTCTGATAAATGTGATCTGCCTCATCGATACGCAGCATCTTATCTTTACCACCAATTTTTTTCCATCTTTTAATAAGTAAAAGATCCTGAAAAATATACTTATCCCATATTGGAAGTGCAGGGGCTGCTGCTGCCATCATCTTACTCATAAAAGAAACGTCTATCGTTCCGCTAACAGGTTCAAGACACAAAAGTAAATCCTTGAATGGTCTACTCGCAGACTTCCATTCTTCCATAAGTCTGCAATATTTATCATACCAACGGCAGGCCTCTGACGAAACCTATAAAAAGCCATTAAATGTCTTTCGGAATTCTGTCATTGCCACAAAACTGTCTTACTGAATCGTATCAAAAATTCCTATGTAATCCCTCAAGCTAAATGCTGTTTCAAGGCTATCTTCAATGATTGTTTCTGGATTTAGCCCACTCAGCCCGCCACCATCTTACAGATATTTCTTGAACGCTTTCTTCATTTTAATCATGACATCGATCAGCCAATCAAACTGTACGTTCCACTGATTCTTATCGCCGAAGTTGACGTTTTTCTCGATAACGATTCGGCTTGCCTTCCGTTCCGGCAGTTCCCTCCAATCAAAGCTCAGTTCCGCATCGGATTCAATAACATCCTTGTTTTGGAGCAGGGCGTGGAACAACTCCTTGTCCTCGCTGATGTACAATTCTACATCCAATTCATTTCGTTTTTGAATCTGCGACACGGCAATGTGGCAGGCAGAAGAACCTACACTGAAGTTCATCCAATGATCCATAGACGGTTTTCTGCGATTGAAGTTCTTTGCAAACTGAGAATTCTGGAATGCATACTCCTGGAATGCCACCCAATAATCATACCGTTGCTGTTGCGTCCCATTTGCAATCTCGTTCTTCTTTACCTCCTTCGTCCAGTCGTTCGGCTTTTCAATGACGTCAAATTTCACGGCAGGCTCGGAAGCGCCGATGCGATATAGTTTTATCTCACAAAGGAAAAAACCTATCTTCTCATCGGTGTGATTGTTCAGCCATTCGATTGCGGCTTTGTGTTCCTCACGAGCGTGTTTTACAACCCATATAATTACATCTGCTGATTTACCTGACGCATAAGTTATCAGCTTGCCAAGGTGGTCGTGGTTCGTGTCCTCCAGCTGATTCTCAATGATGATTTTCCGATCCGTCCCTGTTTCGGATGCAAAGATATCAACATTAAAATCACCCACAGAGGACTCTGTTTCATCCACCGTTATATCAAACCCTACGGCATCCGCAAGAAGTGCGATGTTATCATCCTGTGACAGCCACGGTGTAAAATCCAAAGCTTCATGCGGCCATACCTTTCGCAAGTCCTTTATTTCTTCAAGTCTGCTCAAACTCACCATTACCTTACTCCCCCTCGCGCTTTACATAAATTAATTCGATATCGTATCCCAAGGACTCCAACATTTGAATGAAAGTCTTATTGGCAATGTGCTTGCTCTTCTTTATCCGCCGATTAACATGTGATGGAGTGATTCCCACATTCTCGGCAAGTTTCACCTGCATAGTTTCTGCTTTTATGAACTTTACCCTTACATCGGCTTCAACATTGTTCTTCAGCATTAATTTCCACCTCGTCTATCTATTTTGAAATAAATTGCTTTATCCGTACAATTTATTGTATCATACAAAAGGCAGAATATCTTCAATTTGTCAACAAGTCCAAATTGAAACTCTCTCATTTCCTAATATAGCATAACAAAGATTTTATGTATGGCTTCTATTTTTACAAATATACATCCATGATATTATGTTCCAAAACAATGTCATTTACTTTCCCATTTTCATCAAATTCGCACTTTAATAAATTTTGCTTATACGCCGTAGAAACGGTATCAGTTTTAAGTATAATTTTTTTTCTATTATCTTCAAAATACAAATCTAGTGAATAATCGATGGGATTTATTAAGCAATCATTAAAAACACTATATGTACGAAGAATCTCTGGACTTTTAGTGTTTTTTAATTTATCATTGTATTTAGGCTTAAAATATAAAATTAGCATAGCTTCTGCAATATCAACAACCTCTGCTTTAGAAATCAAACCACTATTTATTAAAAAGTCATCCTGAAGAGTGTCTGACGTAATAATATTCGTTAAGTATTGTTTTATATTGTATTCTTCAAAAAACTTAATATGAACACCTGTAACCATTATATATAGTTCATACTTTTCTCCACCATCTTCTCTATTTTGATACCTCATTATTTCAGGTATCGTATTATGACCATATAATCTATCATATATATTACTTTTTTGAGTTTGACCTATATATAATAATTCGTATTCATCTTCTGTCTCCTTATTTTGAAATTTCATAAACAAGTCAAATAAAATTTTTGCATGAAACTGCAGCCTCATATGTCCATATTTATTAATTATTTCCTGATTATCTTGAACATATTGTGGTTCATATGCATTTAAAAAGCTCATCCCTTTACTTGTAAAATCCACTTGCATCATTGAACCATTATCTACTATTTTTAGTTCAACGCAATTCATATCAGGCAACTGTAGAAATGTACCAATATTTAATGGTATAATTACACTAGAATTTTTAACTAAATCCCAAATGATAATTATAAAATCATGCAGATTTAAAATGTCAAATGATTTAATTATATAGCGATGTCCCTTTAAGACATAGTAGATATTATACTTGTTGTCTTCACTTAATTCATTTTTTATTTCATTCAAATAATCATATGGAAAAATAAGTTTGTGTTCCATAAATATTTCTATTGCAGCATTTCCTTTTACCATTTATATTCCTCCAATATACATTGATATACCCAATCAACTTAGAAATCATTCCAAGTTGATCTACGAGGTCAATACTCTAAGCACCTATTCTTCAGCCAGATAATTCCAAATAAATACAGCTTCCCAACAAATTTTTTATCAATAGAAAAACACACCTGTCCTCAATATCAAATGTGCCTATCTATAATTTCATATTACATTTACTACAAGTCTTGCCCGTGACTGTCCATAAACCTTTATTTTTTACAATCCTTATTATAACCTACATTTTCTACACTTTTCAGTTCCTCATTTCTCTACCCGTGACATTAATACTACCGTCTCCACATGCACCCCAAATTAAAACATATCCCCACAAAATCACGGAAATATGGGCAATATTTATACAGTACTAATACCGCTCGTGTAACCCTTTTCCCACAAATTATAGATGCCATCAATTTTCTTTCATACCGTCAACATCCTCTTCTGGTTTACCAGCTTCCAATGCTTGATATTCTTGATTTAACTCTCTTAATAATTCTTCTTCGCTTGGCAAATATAATTTATACTTCGAAGCCAAAATTTGTGTTTCATTTTCCGGCAATGTATATCTAACCACAGATTCACTCTTGTCCGCACATAACACAATACCAATCGGCGGATTATCTCCCTCATTCATAAGTTCTCGCTCATAATAATGAACATACATCTGCATCTGCCCTAAGTCCTTATGTGTTAAATCCCCAACCTTTAAATCTATCAGAACAAAACATTTCAAAATATAATTATAGAATACAAGATCAATCCTAAAATGCCTCCCATCAAAAGTAATCCGCTTCTGTCTGGCAACAAAAGAAAATCCCCTCCCAAGCTCTAAAAAGAATTTTTGCAAATGAGTAATCAATGCCTGCTCCAAATCACTTTCAAAAAAATCGTCATTTGAACTTAATCCGAGGAATTCCAGAACATATGGGTCACGAATAATGTCTTCTGGTTTCTTAGCAGGCTCTAATGTTTGAATTTCTGTTGCAACGTGTTCTTTATTTTTACTGGATAATAATCTTTCGTAAAAGAAAGAATTTATCTGTCTTTCAAGTTGTCTGGTACTCCATTGTGATTTTACAGCTTCCTGCATATAAAATTCCCGTGCATTATCATTTTCCACTTTCATTAAAAGTCTATAATGCGTCCAACTTAATTCGTCACGCAGTGCGTGACCATTTGGAAACGTCAAATAAAACTGCCTCATATATTTCAAATTTGTCACTGTAAAGCCTTTACCAAAATCCTTTGTCATTTGCTTTGACAATTCTTTTAATAATCCAGTACCATACTCCGCTTTTTCATTACCACCCTATTCTTCAATAATAGATTTTCCTATATTCCAGTATGCTTCTACCATTGCAAAATTTGCAGTTTGGTACACTTTGTTTCTTGCTATTATCAAAATGTTCTTAATTTCTTCGTAAAAATTTTGATTCATTTCAATTATCCTTTCTCTAATTACATTCAATTGGTATCTCATTAGGCAAATACGAAACAATTGCATCAATAATATCATTTGCCCTCTTTCCTCTTATTTGCCTTACTATAAAATCCCTATAAGCCTTATTATCCAATTCGAAAAAATGTCCTGTCGACGTTGAAAGTGATTTACAATTAAAGACTCTTAATACATCTTTATATGTTTTTGTTTCAAGAATACATTCAAACTTCGTCATTTGTTCCGTTTTTATTGCATCATAATCTATCTCTTCAAATAATTTATTTAATGTTTCTTTTGCTTTTTCCTCGTTTCTTTTTGATATATTTGCTACAGAAAGTCTATATTTTAGTTCGGATACAACAGCCTCGCATATCTGCTTATTTATCTCCCCCCTGAAACGTTCTTCAATAATATATTTTTTTACACTTTCTATTCTTGAATTATCAGGAAATTCCATTATGCTATTAACTACTTGAAGTAATTCTTCTGTTAAAAATAGATTTTCAACCTCTGCTACTTCTAAAGTAAAAATATTATCTTCTTTATAAGCTTCTATTTCATAATCGGTTCTATAATCACGGTCTATAATTCCGAAGCATTTAAAATTATGTAATTGTGCATTACTATTCATTGCCTTTGTTTGTAATATAACAGAACTGCAACTTCCACAAGGAACTACGTAATAATCCTTATATATTTCAGAGTATAATTTTGTATCATAACTATCATGAGTACCCTCTACAAACAGGACTGGTTTTCTATTCCCCAAAATATCCAACAAAAGTTGCTCTGGAAGTTCACTGTTCTGTACTTCTTCCCACTCCCATGTGATACCATCAAATCCCTTGACCCATATTTTTTTTGAATTCTTATGGCTTGCAGCAAATTGAGTATCATGTGTTATATAAATAAAGAAGCAATCTTCCCGTTCAGCTTCAATTGCTTCCCACAGCCTATTCATTATTGACCGATGTAAATGAATTTCAGGTTCATCAATTATAATCGTTTTATCTGAAGGAACACACAAGGACTGTGCCATTAGATACAATCCAACTCTTTCACCATCACTCATATCTCTTCCTTTGTATTCAAAGTATTGCCCACCCTTTTCAAAACCTGCTAATACCTTCCCATCTTCGATAATAATATCTCTATGAGGAAATACAGATTTCCAAATTCGCCGTAACTTGTCCATAACCATTTCAGGAACCACATTATGATTTTCTCCATTCTTCTCCCTTTGCTTACAATCTTTTATAAACTGTTCCTGTTGATTAATTTGCAGAGCTACTAATGCCGAAAGTACATTTTCGTAATCATTAAGCAAAGATGATGTATAATTATACTTTTCACCGTCCCATCCCCAACGATTATTATGTTCTCCAGTCGGATTTTCTTGCCCATAAATAATTAAATTTGTTGCCTGCTCATAACTTTTCTGCTGTATATAATTTCCAAATGTCAATGCTCTCTGGGCACCTATTCTATGTGTATCATTTGGATTACTTTTTTCAATCCAAGCACCTAATTGACTTTTTCCAGATCCATTTGCTCCTATTATAATCATAGAATGACATTTAACTTGATACTCGACTGGATTATTATTTTCCCCCGGTAGTATATATTTATAATCTTTTTCTTCACTCATTTTCTATATCTCCTTGTAATATTTCAAAGCAGCCTTTATCGCTTCCACTTTCTCCGCCGTCGGATGTTTCCTCGGCTGTTTCAGTTCCTCTACCGCCTTTGGAGCATCATACATCGGCAATCCTAAATCCCTCTTTACCTCTGCTATATATGCGGTATGTACCTTGAAGCCGTATTTCGCTTCTATGTACTCCTTAATCATCTTGTAGGTAACTCGCTCTTTCGGCTTGTATGCTGCGGCTCTCTTGGCGATATTGTCAAGCGGCACTTTGCCCTCACCTTCGCCAAACTCCACTTTTACGTTGATTACGCTGTCAGGTTTTTTGTGGGAAAGCATTACGACCGTCTCAACATGTTCCGTCGCCGGGAACATGTCCACCGGCCACACGCCCTTTGCCTTATACCCCTTTTTTTCAAGCCACTTCACATCCCGCTCCAAAGTCACCGGGTTACAGGAGACATACACAACTGTCTTTGGATTCATTTTCACGAGGGCGCTCAGAAAAGCTTCGTCGCTGCCGCTCCTCGGCGGGTCCATAAGAACCACATCCGGCAAACGGACGCTTTTATCCCGCTGAGCCGCTGCAGCCAGTTTTACCATAAATTTCCCCGCATCATCGCAGACAAAACGGATATTTTTGATATTGTTTGCCTTCGCGTTGCCGATGGCGTCCCGAACGGCATCCCGGTTAAGTTCAACGCCAATCACTTCATCCACGTAATCGCTGGCAATCATACCGATAGTGCCAATTCCGCAGTAAGCGTCAATTACATACTCTTTTCCGGTAAAGCCTGCCGCCTCGATGGCTTTTTTATAAAGCACCTCCGTCTGAACCGGATTCACCTGATAGAAGGATTTTGCCGAGATACGGAATTTTTTGCCGCAGAGAATATCCTCGATATAACCCTTGCCGTAGAGCACTTTTTCCCGCTCGCCCAAAACCATGCTCGTCCGCTTATCATTGATATTATGTATAATTGTTGTAATCTGCGGATGCTCTTTTAAAAGCGCTTTGACAAAGTTATTGCGGGAAGGAAACACCGGGGAAGCGGTAACGATAACCACCATAGTCTGCCCCGTGGCAAATCCCCGTTTGACAAGCACATGCCTCAGCAGTCCGTATCCCGTATCCTCATCATAAGTCTTTATCTTGAAGGATTTCGCCAGTTTACGAATCGTCCCTATGATTTCATCCGCCAATTCGTCCTCAATCATGCAGGATTCCACAGGGATAACCTGATGGGTACCCTCTCTGTACACACCGGAAATAATGTTTCCCTTTCTGTCCCTGTCAAAAACCGCATGCACCTTATTCCGATAGTGGGTTGGATTTTCCATCCCCACGATGGGATGGATTTTGCAATATTTTCCCATCAGTTTTCCAACCATTTTTTCTTTTATTTTTAACTGTTCCTCATAGGGCACACCCTGATAACGGCAGCCGCCGCATTTTTTATGTACCGGACAGATTTCTGTTTTCCCCATCCTGCTTGTCACCTCACACTGATTTCTATCATTTATGTTACAATAAAATCCTCGAGAATACAAGCGCCGACATAGCGATACGGTAAATAGCAGGGCGCTATTTAAAAACGGCAGACAAACCGCCTGCCGCTATCATCTGTCTCTAGTTTTGTCAGCCGCAAAGACAGCTCACCTGTGAAAAATCAAAGGGTGCCATCACCTGGCGGATAAAGTATCCCTGATCATGCCGGCACACCGGGCAGGCCTTCGGGGCTTCCTTGCCGGTATAAATATAACCGCAGTTTAAGCACATCCAGGCAGTTTCCTGGTCAGCCACAAAAAGTTTTCCCTGCTCCATAAGCTGAGCGAAATGCTCAAAGCGGTCCGCATGGGTTTTCTCAATGACCGCAATGTTGTGGAAAAGGTTTCCAATCTGGGCAAAGCCTTCCTGTTTGGCCGTATCACCGAAATGTTTGTACACATCGTCATACTCTTCCAATTCGTTGTGCTGCGCCATGCGGAGCAGTTTGGATACCTCCGGGGCAATGTCTACCGGGTAGCCGCCGTCGATGGCAATGGTTTCTCCGGCCATATCTTTTAAATGGCTGTAAAATAATTTCGCATGCTCTTTTTCCTGATCTGCGGTAAAGGTAAATACGGTTTCAATCACATACAATCCGTTGGCTTTTGCCTGTGATGCCGCCATGGTATACCTGTTTCTTGCCTGACTTTCGCCTGCAAAAGCCCGCATTAAATTTTTCATTGTTTCACTTTCTCTGAAATCCATCATTCTTCCTCCTGAATTTAAAATTTATAACAACGGATGGTCGGAAAGAGCTTTCAGCCGTTCCCACCGTCTGTCGATTTCTTTTTGAATGTCCTCAACAACGCCCCGATACTGGGGTTTTGCCAAATGCCGTGTCCGCCCCATCAATGACAGCCAGTCAAGCACCGGGATTTTTTTATTCGTTTTTTCCGGGTTGTAACTCAGGGCCGTCTGCCCCTTTTCTACTTCGTAAAGCGGAAAGTAACAGCAGTCCACGGCTTTTCCTATAATGGTCCGCTCTTCCTCCGGTTTATCGGACCAGTTCAGCGGACAGGCCGATAATGCACGGATATAAGCCATTCCCTCGGATTTGGCGTAGACCTGGGCCTTCGCCGCTTTCTTTACCAAATCCGCCGGATTGGATTCGGCAGCCGTTGCCACATAAGGCATTCCGGTGGCCGCCATGATGGCTACCGTATCTTTATGAAAGAAGGTTTTTCCGTATTGCTTCGGTCCCACATGGGAAGTAGAACTTTTTGCCCCCATCGGTGTGGAGTAGGACAACTGATATCCCGTATTCATATATCCGCCGTTATCATACTCCAGCAAGATCAAATGGCTTCCCCGGAGGGCCGCGCCGATCGCCGAACCCAAACCGATATCCATACCGCCGTCGCCGCTGACCATCACAAAAGTAACATCGCCTTCCGGATATTCGCCCCGCTTCTGCCGCTGTTTAAACATTTCGACGACTCCGGACAAGGTTGCCGCCCCATTCTGAAACAGGTTATGAATATAAGGTATTTTAAAAGAAGTTTTCGGATAACCGGTAGTCACCACCATGCCGCAGCCTGTCTGAAACAATATAACCACATGGCCTTCAATACCTTTGAGCAACAGGTTTACGTTTACCGGAATTCCGCATCCCGGACAAGCCCCGTGGCCCGGGCTGAGACGCTTCGGCATGGCAGTCAATTCATTGATCCGGGCATTTTCAATCTGAACATGGCCGTTTTCCGGGTTTATGCTCCGGCGGATAATTCCCGGCGAAGCCGCCTCCTTCGTGATCGGCTCATAATATTGTATTTCCTCCCGGCCGCCGATACCCTTCGTCACGCCGATATAATCAAAGGCTTTCGCCTTCGGGTCCTCACCCTCCCGAAAAAGCATTTCACCGTCCTCAGCATAAAAATCTTTACCGCCGAGGCCGTAAATCCGGCTGAGTACCCGAATATCGTTACCGCCTCTGCCAAAGCTCTGAAGCATCGCCTTGATCTCCAGCGTCATATTTCCGCCGTCGGCGCCGTAGCTGTCTTGCCTGTCGGCAACAATCACTGTTTTTACATTTTTACAGATGTTGTAAAGAGCTTCCGCCGGAAACGGCCGAAGAACACCGGCGGTGAACACACCCACCTTCTTGCCCTCGGAGCGGAGTTTCTGAACCGCGGAACGCATCGTATGATAGGCAGAGCCCAGAATAAAAACAGCAATTTCCGCATCCTCCATCTGATATGCCTGTGCCATTCCATAATTCCGCCCGGAAATCTCTCCATACTCTTCATAAATCGTCGGCAGCCATTTTTCTGCCGATTTCATGGCCTGATGAAGCTGGTATTTATTATTGATGATATCCGGTTCATTCATATAGGAGCCGATGGTAACCGGATGGCTCATATCCAGCAGATCCACCTCCGGTTCCCGCCTGCCGACAAATTTCCGGACAACCTCGTCCGACTCAAAAACCATGCACCGCCGTTTCTGATGGCTTGTAAAAAAGCCGTCAAAGGCCACGATCACCGGAAGATTCACTTTTTCCGCCAGTTTCAGCCCGCATATATTCATATCGTAAACAGCCTGGGGCGTATCGGCAAAAAGAATGATCCACCCCGTATTTAAGGCATACATGATATCACTGTGGTCCCCCTTAATCGACAGGGGGCCGGAGACGGTCCGGCAGGCCACATTCATCACCATCGGAAAACGGGTTCCCGACTGGACAGGCAGCTGCTCCAGCGCATATAAAAGCCCGTTTGCACTGGTCGCATTGAACACCCGGCCGCCGCAGGCCGAAGCGCCATAGCAGATACCCGCCGCACTGTGTTCACCTTCCGCAGCCACCAGCGATATATCATGAAGCCCTTCCGCCTTCATCGCATCCAGATTTTCCGCAATCTGGGTGGAAGGCGTGATCGGATAATACCCCATCACATGATAATTAATCTGCTTTGCCGCATAGGCCGCCAGCTCATTTCCGCTGTCAAAAAGTACCTTTTGAGCCTGAATTTCTCTCTTTTCCATTATCTGACACCTCCGTCATTCCGGCGTTCACTCATATAACTTTCCCCGGTGATCCATCCATCCGAAGCCTTCTGATTCCAATGAATGTTCGAAGCTGTCAAATCCTTGTCCGGCACAAACCACTGAGGCGCCGGATGCTCTGCTTCCACACCGGCGACAAGGGCATTTACCGGGCAGACGGCAACACACCGGAGACAGCCTTTGCAATAGTGATAATCCAGCCCCTGATTCATCATCTGTTCTTTTCCCTTATAAATTCCCCGTTTAAACTGGAACACCATGTCGGGACACGTCGAATCGCACAGGCCGCAGTGAATACATTTGGATGCGTCAAACAGGGGCAGATAACCGCTCCGGGACGCGGATAAATCATTGGACGCCATACTTCCGGCCAGTGGATTTACACCGCCGATGGGTGCATTTTCATAACCCCAGACAAGCTTTTCCTGCCGGGGCTCCGAAATTGTTTTTTCCTCTGTCCTTCTGTGAAAATGCTGAACCATGGCATGTCCGGCCATAAATCCGTTCAAATTGATTTCCAGAAGGTCGGGATACTTTTTCCCGACGGTTTCTTCAATCAGCTGCCTTCCGCAGGCCAGAAAATCCTTAACCATCCGATTAGGTTCCCCCTCCTGACTCGTCACGCTTTCCTGATCCTGCCCGCTCCCCTGGCCTTGTCCGCTTATGATATCTTCATCCTCCAGCGCTTTCATCATGGCGCCAAGCATGATCATATTCATACGGCTTTTTGTCTGCATGGCAATGGCGATGCCGTCCAGATAGTAAATATGGCCGGAAAGCCACGGATAACTTTCTGCCAGCGCGTCCGCATCCTTCCGGGTGTTGACGACGATTTTTCGGGGCATCTCCAAAATATCCGGCCATGGGTATTTCAACAAAATGTTTTCCTGAAAGATGCCGAGAATGTCCGGCTCCCGCACCGGGCTGTTGATCAGTATTTCTTTATCACCCTCGCACCATCGTATAAATGAACTGACGGGCGACCCCCGTTTTTCCGAGCCGTAACTGGAAAATGCCGCCCCGTTCAGGCCGAGGTATTTCACCCCCAGTTCGCCAAGCATCTTTCCGCACAGGTTTGCCCCCAGGCCGCCGAGACTTTCCAGGCGGATTTCAAAATAAGCCCTGTCCTTCATATTCTTTTCCTGCCTTCCTCTTATTTAGAACTAGTATGTGCGTATTTTTTCCAAATATACACAAAAAAAGGACGGCAGCCTCATTGACTGTCGCCCCATGATGATCCTCCTGCTTTAAGCCTGTTCCCAAAGCAGCATATTATGGACAAATTCGCTATTCAATTTTCCCGTATCCTTTAACCATGAAAGATAAGAACGCACCGTACTTCCGACAAGCACATACTGTTCAAAGTTCATTTCAAGCCCGTATTCGGTGAACAACTTCTGTAAAATCACTTCAAAGGAAAGGGGTTCTTTGCAGAGTTCGATGATTTTTTCTCCGATCTCATAAACCTTATCTATATTGTATTGGGCCAGCTCGGAAATATCCTCCGCGGCCGCCGCGTGGGCCGGAATGAATATTTTCGCCTTTAATGTTTTTACCATCTCAAGGGTCTTTATATAAGCGCCCACATCATAGATAAAACCAATCTGATATTTATCCAGGGTTTCCCGGCTCGACAGACAGTCCGCCAGATAAACCACATCCTCCGGCGTCCGAAATCCCACCATATCCAGGAAATGCCCCGGCAGATCGATCATCTCAAACCCCTTCGGCAAAACATCCTTTATCAGATATTCAGCATTGCTCCCCTGGGCCATCAGAAATTTATGCCGAAGGTCTTTGCACGGATAACCGCCATATAAAAATGACGGTTCCAGCACCGTATGATTGGTAAAATCACACTCCATCCCCGGCGCATAAATTTTGCAGCCGGTCTGCCCCTGAAGATATTTGTTGCCGCCGATATGGTCCGCATTGGAATGGGTATTATAGATGGCCGTCAGCTTCCAACCGTTGGCATCGAGGATCTTTCGGATTTTTCGCCCGGCGTCCTTATCATTTCCACTGTCGATCAGGCAAACCTCATCGCCGCCCAGTTTCACAAGTCCTATTTTGGCAGGACTTTCTATATAATAGCTGTTTTCCGATACCTGTACTAATTCATACATTGTTTTTCCCTCCGCTATTCCTCTGCTGTTTTTGCGTTCATAATAAGCATCTGCAGACGATTTTCCAGATTGGCAAAGCTCACATCCGGGTCATAATCCAACGGTAAAATCTGAGCATCCGGGTAAATTTCTTTCAGCCGTTTTGCCACACCCCGGCCGAAAACATGGTTCGGCAGACAGCCGAAAGGCTGTAAAATAACGAAATTCCGGCAGCCGTATTTGGCATGATGAAGGATTTCTCCCGGAATCAATACGCCTTCGCCCGCATCAAAGGTGTGATGCATGATCGGATCACTGTCCTTCACTAAATCCGGCAGACGGCAGGCCGGCGTATATAACGGATGCTTTTTGGCAATGGAATCGGTGACATTATGGGCAAAGTCAAAAAATTCATTGGCCGTATGGAACCAAATCTTCTTCCCAAGAGGGCGTTTTAAATGGTATTCCCGAATCTGGGAATCCAAAACGAAGTAAATCTTTCGGATAACATCGGTCATCCGGGCTTCGATAATCTCAAAGCCGTTCCGCTCCAGATAATCCTCGATATCGTGATTCGCCCCCGGATGGAAATTCAAAAGATACTCGCCCACGATCAAAACCTCCGGCCTGCGGTGACTGCGGTCATACCGCACCTCTTTCAAGATATCAATCGCTTTGGCAAAGCCCCGCTTCGCACCGCGGATGCCATGCTTCTGCAAGCCGTCAACAAGCGCGTCCATTCCCTTTTCAAAGGCGGCGTCGGCGCTTCCCGGCTCCAATTCATAGGGCCGGATCTTCCGCAGCAATTCCTCCATCGCATCGATCATCGGCAGCGCTATGGCAATGCGCAGCGATGAGAGAAGGTTCATTCGAAATCCCGGGTGCAGATTATGATAATCTTCATCATCATTGGTCAAAATCGGCACATTGGCATATCCGGCATCATCCAGCGCCTTCCGCAACAAAGCGCTGTAATGGGTCAAACGGCAGTCGCCGATATATTTGCCCATACCGATTGCCGCCTCATCGGCATCATATTTCCCGCTTCGAAGGGCTGCCAGCGCTTCCCCGATCACAATCTGGGCCGGGAAACAAATATCATTGTGAACATATTGCTTGCCGAGCCGGATGGCCTCTTCCCGCCCGATATCCAACGGCACGGCCTTTACATGCTGGCCGCAGAGAGCCGCAGACATGATCCGGCAGAAGGCATGGGATGTATTCGGGACAAGAACAACCTTTTCTTTGATATTTTCTTTCGTCAGCTTCACCGGATAAGGGTCTTCCAGGGCTTCGATCTGCATTTCCTCATTTTTGCCGCGCCGCATGGAGACAGTCTCCACGAAGGAGCGAACACGGATCCGCAGCGGCCCCTGAATATCACTCTCATCCAGCTTTAAGATGAGCGGAATTTTCCCCGAAACAGCCTTCATCATCCGTATGATCTCATCAGACAGATAGGCGTCATGACCGCAGCCGAAGCTGACAATCTGAACATACTCCAAATGAGGACTCTGAGCCGCCATGATCGCCGAGCCGAGCATCCGGGCATGATAATTATTCACCACATCCAGGCGGCTTTTGCTCAAATCCACCTTTTCCAGTCCCGGCAGAGAATCCGCCGTCAGCACCGGAATACCCAAACGGGTAAACATGGCCGGCAGATCATGATTAACCAAGGCATCATTTTGATACGGCCTGGATGCGAGGACAACCGCGTAAGTCCCGCGGCGCTCCGCCTCTTCCAAAACAGCCTGTCCCGCTTCCTTCAACTCCCGGTGAAATGCTTCCTGGGCCTCATCAGCCGATTTGATCGCCGCCGCTGTCTGCGCCGGCAGGATATGGAAAGTTTCTTTCATATATTCAATCAACTGTCTGTCCCGGTCAACCGCCCCATACCAGTGAAAGAGCGGTGTATCGAAAGGCACGCCCCATCGTTTCTGCGGATTATCCGAATTCCGGATCACATATGGATAGCCCTTCACAACCGCACACATGGATTCGCTTGTCTTCTCCGTATTCTCGGAAGTGACCGTGGTGATGGACGGCATAAAAATCCTGTCGACCTTTTTTTCCACCAGATTTCGTATATGCCCGTGTACCAGTTTTGCCGGAAAACATACCGTATCCGAAGTAACCGCCGACAAGCCGTTTTCGTACATCCGGCGGGTACTCTGATCCGACAATTTCACTTTAAATCCAAGGGCTTTCCAGAAGGTTGTCCAGAAAGGCATTGTCTCCCAGAAAGACAACACTCGCGGTATACCAATCGTTATCGACTGATCCGATATGATTTCCGGGGCCGGATAATCTTTAAATAAAAGTTCTTCCCGGGTTCTAAAAAGATTCGGAATTTCCTCCGCCGCATGCATTTTTTCCTGAAGCTGTTTCCTGACATTCTCTTCCCGCGGATCGCCGAGGATCTCACCCCGCTCGCACCGATTATTTGTCACCCAGGATTTACCATTGGAGAAGGTGACGATCGTCCGCTTACAGTGATTCGTGCAAAACGGACACGGAAAATTCGACTCCTGAGTATAGGAAAAATCATCCATGGCATCCAGGCCGATAAAGGATTTTTCCAGTGTCCCGGCGCCAAACCTCTCCTTTGTGAGCAATGCCACGCCGATGGCTCCCATAATTCCCGGATAAGGCGCCCGGATCACTTCTTTTCCAATATATTGCTCCATGGCTCTCAGCACCGCATCATTTTGGAAGGTGCCGCCCTGAACGACTATTTTATCCCCCAGGGAGTCCAGGTTTGAAATACGAATGACCTTCGTAAATACATTTTCTATAATTGAACGGCAAAGTCCGGCCATAATATCCGCCGATAATTTACCGTTGCGCTGCTCCGTCACAATACTGCTGTTCATAAACACGGTACAGCGGCTGCCGAGGGCCGCCGGATTTTTGGAGGAAAAGGCAGTTCCGGCAATTTCTTCCACCGGAATATGTAGGGACGCCGCAAAGTTTTCGAGGAAGGAACCGCAGCCTGAGGAACATGCCTCGTTGACAACAATATTGGTAATAATACCGCTGTCCAGCCAGATGGCCTTCATATCCTGTCCGCCGATATCCAAAATAAAGGTGGCATCTTCCACATATTTCTCAGCCGCCCGGGCATGGGCCACCGTCTCCACCACATGGCACTCTGCACAAAGGGCTTCCGCGAAAAGAAGTTCGCCGTAACCCGTCGTTCCCACAGCCAAAATATCCAGCCCGACTCCGGCCTCCCGATAGCTGTCCCTGAGGGCGATCAGCGCCCTTTTTGCCACATCCAGAGGATTTCCCTCATTTGGGGCATAGAAGGAATCGAGAATATTTTCATCTTCATCCATCAACACAAACTTTGTTGTCGTGCTTCCCGAGTCAATGCCCAGATAGGCGCGGACCGTCTGCCCGGCAGCCGGTTTTTTGAAACCACATTCCGGCAGCCGGTGCCGCTCCAAAAAGGCCTGCTCTTCTTCCGCCGACGCGAAAAACGGCTCAGCCTGATTCATCGCCTGACTGGATTCCGCAATAGGATTTTCTTTCAAAAGCTTTAATATATTCGGTATAGAAATTTCTCTGTTGTCACCGGAAAACATTGTATCCAGCGACAGGGCCGCCCCATAGGCGATCATAATCTCCGGATGCTCCGGGATGATCGCCTCTTCCGGCGCCAGATTCAGCCGTTCGATAAATACCCGGATCAGTGTCGGATTAAAAGTGAGAGGCCCGCCCTCAAAAACGACCGGCTTCTCAATATCCAAGCCCTGAGCCAGACCGCCGATGGTCTGCTTCGCAATGGCATGAAACGCGGACAGCGCCAAATCCTGTTTCGACACCCCCTGATTTAACAGGGGCTGAATATCCGTTTTCGCATAAACGCCGCACCGCCCGGAAATATCATAAACACAGGTCCCCTGGGCCGCCAGCCCGTTGAATTCTTCAATCGGTACCTTCAAAATAGATGCAACCTCATCAATAAAGGCCCCCGTGCCGCCGGCACAGCTGCCGTTCATACGCATATCGGCCACATTTAAGGAATTATCCGCCTTATCCCGGCTGAAAAATATCATTTTTGCATCCTGACCGCCAAGTTCTATGGCTGTACGGATATCATCATAACGTTCCCTTAATGCAATTGAGTTTGCCACAACCTCCTGAATATAAGGTACATCCAGACTTTCCGCAATCAGTTTTGCCCCGGAACCGGTCAGGGCCAGCCGCACCCGTGCCTCCGGAAAACGTTCAATCAATTGATTTACCGCATAGTAAACGCTTTGAACCTGAGCCGCATTATGTCTCCGATAATCTGAAAACACAATATTCTTATTTCTTTCATCAATAGCAACAATTTTTGTTGTTGTTGACCCCACATCCACGCCAACAAGAAGTTCTTCTTTCAGTATTTTTTCATTTAACATCCTTTGTACTCATTTCCTTATCTATTTAAAGAGAGACGCTGCCACACAGTCGCTCAATTATATCATAAAAAACAAAGCCTTTCGATAATCTGCCCCTCGCAAACCGTCAAAAGACCTTGCATCACATCAAGTTTATTTTACCACTTTTCAAAAAATATACAAGTTTTCTTTATACCTGCATATGGGCCGAAAGCAGTTTTTTTGTATAATCATGACTGGGATTTCCAAAAACTTCCTCCACCGTTCCCATCTCAACGATCTCCCCCTGATGCAGAACAGCCACCCGCCGGCAGACCGCCCGAATGACATCCAGATCATGGGAGATAAAGAGCATCGCCACATGATATTTCTCATTGGCCCGCAAAAGGAGCCGTAAAATCTGGGCCTGAACAGAAACGTCCAGCATCGAAGTCGGCTCATCACAGATTAAAAGTTTTGGATTCAGGGATAAAGCTCTGGCGATAGCGATTCTCTGAGCCTGACCGCCGCTGATCTCATGGGGATATTTGTGCCACTGGTCCTCCGGGATTCCCACCCGCCGCAGCATATGCCGAACCATTTCCTTCTCCGTGATATGCCTGTCCAAATGGTACAGCCGGATTGGCTCGGCACAGGCAAAATAAATATCTCTCCGGGGATGAAAGGTCATCTGGGGATGCTGAAATACAAACTGTATCTCACGGCGCAGTTCATGCCATTCTCCCGCCCTCGCCTTTATCAGATCTTTTCCCTCAAAGGTGATCTCCCCTGAGGACGGCTTCAAAAAACCGCCGATCATGCGGGTGAGGGTCGTTTTACCGCTTCCGCTCTCCCCGATCAGTCCAAAAATTTCTCCTTCATTTATTTTAAAGGAGACATCTTTCACCGCATCTACTTTTTTATTTCCGAAAAAACCGGAAGTATAGGTTTTACTCAAATGCGAAACTTCAAGCATGAAACACCGCCTCCTCCAGACACGGACTCTGATAGGTTCCTTTACTCTCCTCAAATAAAAAACAGCGAATCTGACGCCCCGTTTCATCCCTGTATATTTCCGGAGTCTGACGGCGGCACCGCTCCAGACACTGAGGGCATCTCGGCGCAAAACGACAGCCCTCCGGGAGTTCGGAGAAGGACGGCATAAATCCCTCCATCACATGAAATCCCCGGGAAGGCAATGCCTGAATCAAACCTTTGGTATAAGGATGCCCCGGGTCATTTAGAATTTCATCCGCTTTTCCCGTTTCCACGATCTGCCCGCAGTACATCACGGCAATCCGGTCCGCGATCTGGGAGGCCGCCCCAAAATCATGGGTGATAAGCATCATTGAGCATTTCAGATCGTCCTTCATCTGCCGCAGCACATGGACAACTTCTTTTCTCAAAATCCAGTCCACCGCCTTGGTCGGCTCATCCACAATAAGCAGCCTTGGCTCCATGATCACGCCCATGGAAATGAGTACTCTCTGGTTCATACCGCCGCTGAGCTGGCATGGATAGGCATGACAGATTTTTCGTTCTCCCGGAAGCTTCAGCCGTGAAAAAATGTCCCAAACCCTTGATTGAATAGTTTTCCGATCCGATCTCTTCTGTCGGCGGCCGCCCGTCACACATTCGGCCACCTGCTCCCCGACCTCCATCATCGGGTCCAGGGAGGTGGAAGGACTTTGCGGTATGGCCGCAATTTCCCGGCCGCGGAATTTTCGAAATTCTCCTTCCGTCAACCCGAGAATTTCCTGTCCCTCATAATAAATTTCTCCTTCAGCCACGGCATTTTCAGGAAGAAGATGAAGCACGGTGCTTCCGGTCACTGATTTGCCGCATCCCGTTTCTCCGACAACCGCAAGGACCTCATTTTCATAAATATCCAGAGAAATCTGATCCAACACCTGCACATAGGCATTGGCTGACAGAAATCCCACATCCAGATTTTTTATTTCCAACAATTTTTTCATGTTAATCCGTCCTCACTACTTCCTTCATTCGCGGATCGAGCAAATCCCTCAGGCCGTCGCCGAGCATATTAAAGGCCAGAGCCGAAAGGGCAATGGCCAGTCCCGGAAACAGGGTCAGCCACGGCGCATACTGTATATAATCCTTACCCTCGCTGATCATAACGCCCCAGTCGGGGGACGGCGGCTGAGCGCCCAACCCCAGAAAGCTCAGAGACGCACAGTATAAAATAATCGTTCCGATATCCAGGGATGCGAGAATGATGATTTTCGACACCACATTCGGGAAAATATATTTTGCCAGAATCTGGGCCGTATTATTGCCGATACTCCGGGCAGCCTCCACATATTCGGCATTTTTCAGCATCAGCGTTTCACCCCGCGCGATTCGGGCATACCGTGTCCACTGGATGCATGTAATGGCAATGATCAGGTTCGTCTGACCGGTCCCCATCATGGTTGACAGGGCCAGAGCAAAAATAATCGTCGGAAACGCCAGGAGCGCATCCACTACCCGCATGATCAGCATGTCCACGGCGCCTCCCATATAGCCTGAGATCATCCCCAGCACCACGCCGAGTACCGCGCTGAAAAGAACAACGCAGCCCGCAATAACGAGCGACACCCGCGCTCCCTCGATCACCCGGCTGAAAATATCTCTTCCGAGGTGATCCGTTCCAAAAATAAACTCCCGGCACGGCGCAATAAATTTCTGAGATAATTCCATTTTTGTCGGATTATAGGGTTCAAAAAACGGCCCGAACAAGGTAACCAGCAAAACGAAAAAGGACAAAACAGCCCCGACATACAGAATATAATTTTTCCTGTTGACTATTTTTTTCTTTTGTCTATGCATCAGCCATCCTCCCCGGTCAATTTAAGTTTCGGATTCAAACACGCATACAGAATATCCACGATCAGATTGATCATCGCATACCCGAAAGCGATCAGCAAAACGCAGCCCTCGATTATCGGCGTATCCTTTGCGTTGATGGCGTCAATCAGGAGACCGCCAACCCCCGGCCATGAAAAAATATTTTCAATGATAACGGCCCCGCCGAGGACATGGCCAATCTGAAGCCCGATGACTGTAATGATCGGAGGCAGCGCATTCCGAAGCATGTGCCGCGTCAAAATCTTATTCCGGGGAAGACCCTTTGCCCGCGATACCCATATGTAATCCTGACCCATCACATCCAGCATACTGCTGCGCATCATACGAGTCGTCGCCGCCGTCATACCCATGGCCAGAGTGACCGCCGGGAGAATAATACTCTGCGGTCCATCCATGCCTCCCACCGGGAGCAATTTCAGTTTCAGGGCGCAGACGATAATCAGCACAATGGCCACCCAAAAAGAGGGAAAGGAAGATATAAGCAGGGTAAATATGCGCCCCACATGGTCCAGCAGACGATTGTGGTGCAGGGCGCTGACAATGCCAAAGGGAATAGCGATAACCACCGATAAGGCCACCGCCGCAAACCCCAGGCAAATCGTGTTCGGCACCCGGAGTTTCAGCATATAAGCCACCGGTTTATTATATTTATAGGAAGTCCCCAATTCTCCCCGAAAAGCATGCGTCACCCATTCAACATATTGTTCCAACACCGGCCGGTCCAGATCATATTTGTTCCGCACATGCTCAAGGTTTTCACTGCTGACGGCGCTTTCCCCGCCAATAGAATACAAAATGGCCGTTGCCGTATCCCCGGGCGTCACATGAATTGTAAAATAAGTCAGCGTTGCCACCATCCATAGGACGATAAAAACAGTGATGATGCGTTTCACAATATATTTAACCATAGGTATCTCTCCAAAAACAGTTTAGTTTAAAGATGTCTCATAAGGTACAATAAAATCATGGGCCGCCGCGTTATACTGAAATCCCGTCACATCCTTTGACAAGGCAAAAACAGCGCCGTACAATGCCGGTGTAAAAATGGCCGCATCCTCCTGGGCCAGCGCCTGGGCTTCCTTGCTGCAGACATACTTTTCTTCCATGTCCGCTGTCGCTTTACATTCGTCCAGCAATGCATTCACAGCTTCATTTTCATACCCGATATCATTATTTTTATAATAGGTCTCCATATAATAGGCCGGTGTCGGTATATAGGCGGACGCCGCCGAATTCAGGGCCATGTCGAAATCACCGTTTTGAATCAGTTCATTCATGGCCGACCACTCCAACACTTCCACCGTTGTATCAATGCCGATATTGGCATAATATCCCTGGGTTGCCTGAACGATCAAAGCGCATCCCGGCCGTTTTGTAAAGGTGATCAGCTTCAAAGTGAGTTTTTCCCCATCCTTATCCAGATATCCGTCATTATCGCTGTCCGTATATCCGGCCTCCTCAAGCAGAGTTAATGCCTTATCCACATCATAATCATAAGTATCCACTTCAAGATTTGCCCACGGCATATCATCCATCAACATTCCCTTCGGTACGCCGCCGACGCCGAGAAGAACATCGTTGACCAGCTCTTCTTTATTGATCGCATAAATCAAAGCCTTACGCACCCGCTCATCCTGAAAAATATCTTTTTTCATATTATAATTATAAAAATAGGTTCTCGCCGTATTAAATTTTGATACTTTGACATTTTCCGAATTGGCAAGAGTTTCCAGATCACTGAAAGGCACATCCGATGCAATGTCAATCTCTCCATTTTGTACCGCAAGACTCCGGGCGCCGGCATCGGTAATACTCCGCACGATACGCCGTGTTACGTTGGTTTCCACCGGCTTCCAGTATCCGTCATACACGGAACACTCGAAAACTCCGGAGGTTTCATCAAAGGCATCCTGCTTAAAATATCCGGTTCCCACAGCCTTAACAAAGTTTCCATCGGCATCCACAGAAGACGGCGCCACAACGACAGTCCCCACATAAGACAGGGCCGCCGGTAAATCCGTCGTCTTTTGCGACGTATGAAACTGAATCGTATGTTCATCCAGAACCTCTGCCGATTCAATGAATGTGGATCCGGCAAAAGCCGAATTATTTGCCAGTTCCCACTCGATGGACCATTTCACCGCCTCAGCGTTCATCGGCGTTCCATCATGAAAGGTCACATCATCCCGCAGCTTAAATTCCCAGGTATTATCCCCGGTCATACGCCACTCCGTTGCCAGATTTGGCTGCAGAGTAAAATCTTCATCCGCATGGACCAACGTCTCACATACGCCGGCCACCTCTTTTAACATGGTTGCCGAGGTCACATTCGCCACATCCACCGTTGTCAGCGCATCAGGAAAGGCGATTCGCAGCACTTTCTCCTCCTCCGGATTTCCCGCACTGTCCCCGGATGTACTATGGCTGTCGGCTAACGTCTCTCCGGCAGCTGTTTCCTTTGTTTCTGAACCGCAGGCCGCCAGCATGGACACACACATAGCAGCCGTCAATAACATACAAAATATCCTCTTTTTCATATTTCTCTCCATCCTTCGGCCTTCACCGCCTCATCTTTGGCGGTCTCCGGCAGCTTTATAATATACGTGAATAACGAAAAAACCACAAAGATTCGCACAAAAAACAGCGAAACCTTCGTGGTTTCATTCAACCTAACCATATGCCGGCCTTCGTGGCCGCTTCTTTTTTATTCTAACTTATATGTCAAAAACTGTCAACGAAAAAGTCTTACCGTCGGATGTAAAAATACGTTTGAAAAAATATCTCTGTGGGGCGAATTTTATGAAACTTCCGCCCCTCCTCTTTGACTGATCACAATTCCGATCGTAATGCAGACCAACGCCGCGCCGCCCTGCCAGAAAGGTATCTGGCTGCTCTCATGCAGCAAAATTGCCGAGAGAGCCACTCCAAACACGGGATTCATAAACCCAAAGACCGCCACTTTTGATACCGGGTTATACTTAAGGAGCTGACTCCATATCGTATAAGCCGCCGCCGAAGCAAAGGACAGATATAAGAGAATAAGCATGGCCTTTCCGGAAACTTCGGATATCCGGCCGCCCATCAAATATCCGGCCGCCATCATGATAACACCGCCGATAAAAAACTGATAACCGCTCAGCATGACCGGATTATCCTTTTTCGCGTATTTCTTCATAATAACAGAAGAAAAGGCATAGGCCACCGTTGAAAGCAGGACAAGTCCCTCACCGACAAAGCTCACCGCCAGAGACATTTTCCCCGGCGCCAGATTGATAAGAACAACGCCGACAAAGCCGATCAGACATCCCAGGACTTTTTTCCCTGTCAGCTTTTCCTGCCGAAAAATCAGGCTTGCCGTCAAAATAGCGATAAATACATTGGAACCGATAATAATGGACGCCTTTGTTCCCGCCGTATGGGCCAGACCAATATAAAATAATATGTACTGCAAAATTGTCTGAAACAAACTGATCAATGCCACATGTTTCCACTCTGCGCCGGAGGGCCGCAAAAGCTTTCCCGATGTCAGACTGCCGAAAAGGATCACCAGAATACCGGCAAGGAAAAAACGGCACCCCGCAAATAATATCTGGGCTGCCGTCTCCCCGGACGCAATGTGAAACCATTCATAACCGATCTTAACACCCGGAAAAGCGCTTCCCCAGAGGAAGCAGCTCACTGATGCAAGTAAAAACACCACCCAGGTTTTTCTCAAATATTCACTCATAACGTCCGATACAATTCCTCATATCTGCGCGCAGACATATTCCATGAGAAATCTGCGGCCATCGCCCGATCTATAATCTTATTCCATTCCCGTTTCTTATCATAATAGATATGTTTCGCATAATTGATCGTATCCATCATTTCATGAGCATTATAATTTGCAAAACTAAAGCCTGTGCCTGTCGATTCGAATTCATTATACGGCTGAACCGTATCTTTTAAGCCGCCCGTCTCGCGGACGATCGGAACTGTGCCATAACGTAAACTCATCAACTGGCTGAGACCGCAAGGTTCAAACAGTGACGGCATAAGAAATGCATCGCAGGAACCGTAAATCTTATGAGAACGTTCATCGGAATAAAAAATATTTGCCGAAACTCTCTCCGGATATTTCCAGGCGAAATGCCGGAACATATTCTCATACTTACTGTCGCCGGTTCCAAGAACTACAAGCTGCGTATCCTCCGTACAGATCTGATCCATCATATAGGCCACCAGATCCAACCCCTTCTGATCCGTCAGCCGGGACACAAGGCCAATCATGAATTTTTTCTCATTCTGCTCCAACCCCAATTCGGCCTGGAGAGCCAGTTTATTTTTCACTTTCAATTTGCGGAAATTAATGGCATTGTACTTATAAGCAAGAGCCGAATCCGTTTCCGGATTATATTCCTCATAATCGATTCCGTTCAAAATACCGCTGAGCTGCCCGGAACGGGCACAGAGCAGGCCATTTAATCCCTCGCCGTAAAACGGCATCTTGATCTCTTCCGAATAGGTCGGACTGACGGTTGTGATCCAGTCCGCATAGACAAGTCCGCCCTTCAAATAGTTGGCATCCTTATAGGCCTCCAGTTTATCCGGCGTAAACAGATACCCCGGCAGCCCGGTAATATTCATAATATCCTTCGGATTCCATGTGCCCTGAAACTTCAGATTGTGAATCGTCATAACCGCTTTCATCCGGGAGAAGAAATCTCCTCTGCAGAAGTCCGTCTTTAAGTATACCGGGACAAGCCCTGTCTGCCAGTCATGGCAGTGAATCACATCCGGCTGAAAATCAATAAGCGGCAAGATTGAAAGAGCCGCTTTGCTGAAATAGGCAAACTTTTCCAAATCCCAAACACCGTCTTCATAAGGCTTATCCCCATAAAAATAATATTCATTATCTATAAAATAAAACGTAGTTCCGCCCCATTCAAGCTCCATCACACCAACATACCGATTCTCTCCCGCAAAATCCATGTAAAAATGTGTGCGGTACTTCATCTGATTTCGGTAATGCTCGGGAATCGCCCGATATTTCGGGATAACAACACGGACATCGAATTCATCTTTATTGAATGATTTTGGCAATGTGCCGGCTACGTCCGCTAATCCCCCTGTTTTTATAAAAGGTACAGCTTCCGACGATACAAATAATATCTTTTTCATATAAATCCGCTTCCTCCCTCAAATACATTTATTGTATATATTATACAATATTTGAGAGAACATTAAAAGATATTTATTTATTTTACCCCTTAGTTTTATATTCCAAACGCATTTTGTCGGAAATCAGAGCAATAAATTCCGAATTTGTCGGCTTTCCCTTCCCGGTATTGATGGTATATCCGAACAACTCATTGATCGTATCCATTTTCCCCCGGCTCCACGCCACTTCAATCGCATGCCGTATTGCCCGCTCTACCCGGCTCGGCGTTGTCCGATTCATCTTGGCTATCGTCGGATACAACACTTTTGTGATTGAATTAATAACCTCCCGATTTTCCACCGACATAATAATGGCATCTCTCAAATACTGGTATCCTTTGATATGGGCCGGAACACCGATCTCATGAATGATATTCGTGACATCCGACTCCAGATTAACAGCCGAATACTCGCTGACACCCTCAGATACCATGCTATGCTTAGTATGAACAAGCTTTGCCGTCTTATCCATCTGTATCTGCTTTATTTTATTTAAAACAACATCATTGTCAAATGGTTTCATAATATAGTAACTGGCCCCCAGGCCGAAAGCATCTTCCGTAATATTCTCCTGTCCAATGGCAGAAATGACAATAAAAGCCGGCTTCTTTTTAAGTGTCGGTTCCCGGTTGACTTTCTGCATAACTTCAAGGCCGTCAAGTTTCGGCATGATCAGATCAAGAAGCACCACATCCGGTTCCTTCTCCCGAATTAATTCCAGCGCCTGAACACCGTCTCCACCCTTTCCAACAACAGTAATACTCTTGTCCTCACTTAAAATATTTTCTAAGAGCCCCAACATCCGCTCATTATCATCCACGATCGCCACATTAATTTTGTTCACCTTGTTCTCCTCCTTCTGACTTTGAAACTATTTGTATTATATTCTCTGAAAAAGGATTATCGCAAGACTAACCAATCGCAATCTTCGACCCCGGATGACCCTATTTGACACCGAATGACCTGAGTCGACATTTTTTTGCAGAGATTCTTTTAAAAAATATCAAATATTCTGCTAAACTTGCACCGGTATTCTCCGACGCTGTGTTTTTCTTTTTCTTCCAAAGTCCTTCGCATCCTATTCATTCTCAGAGGCCGTCGGCATCTCCGGATCACGGATCTGATAACGCCGGCTCCACTCCTTCGTCGCATCATTTCGAACCGTTTCCGAGGCATGCCGGGCCAGAAAACGTGTCAGCGGATAAACGTCAATCCAGATCTCATTGGGCCCTTCCCGCTGAGATTCATCAAAAATCAACTGCAGCCCCAAATGCAGATGATATACGTCAATATTGTTTGTATTTTCCTCTGTGCTGTAGCCGGTCCGCCCCATATATCCGATCACATCCCCGGCCTGAACAATATCTCCCTCTTCCAGTCCTTCCGCATAGGGCCTGTCCTGCCTGAGATGGGCATAGTAGTAATAGCGTTTTCCGTCAAAGCTGTCAATGCCAATGCGCCAGCCGCCAAACTGATTCCATCCGAGAGCCCGCACGGTTCCACTCTCAATGGCGATGATCGGCGTTCCCACCTGCCCCAGAATATCATGGCCTAAATGATTTCTCTGATAACCGTAACTTCGGGACGCCCCAAAATCGTCATATTCCGAATAGGGAAATCCCTTCGCGATCGGACTGAAGGCTTTCAGGCCATAGACCTGTTTCCAAACACGGTTTTCCGCGGAGCTTCCGTCTCCGCCGGAAGCTGTCCCCGCCTCTTCCGTTTCATAAACACCAACCATGCCGCCGAGTACCGCCTCATAGGCTTCCCGGTAATAATCATAGTATTTCAGGTTTGCCGTCAGCGCTTCAATTCCCTGACTTTGAATTTTTTCCACAGCCTCCGCCATATCCTGAACTCTGTACTGACTGAAATCTCCGCCATACTGAACCGCAAGATAAGCCAGCAGCTCGATCCAATTCACATGGCTATCTGACAGGTAAGTTTCAATATCGTAGTCATAAGCCCGACTCAGTGCCTCATCGCTCACATTAAAATCAACCCACTGAATATAATCATTTTCCGCTCCATCCTGCCCCGTTTCCTGAGCTCCGCCGTCGGACGCCGCAAAAACAGATGTCTTCGAAGACAGACATCTTAAAACGCCGAACAAAATTAAAAATATCAAAAGCATCATCTCAACCTGAACAATCCGCAGACCTTTATCACTTTTTTCCATGCACTGCCTCCATATTTCTTCTATTTTACATTAATGTATGCGGACAAACTGTCAATCATGAATAAGCTTATTTTATGGGTCTTCTCAAAAACGGTCAATCATGTCATACTTGAGTTAACCACAACGGTTAACGGAGGTACGCTTATGAATAATAAATTTTTTGCTCTGCCGGAGGAAAAACAACAACGGATCATCAACGCCGGATATCACGTATTCAGCCGGAACAGCTACAAAAAAAGCCCGGTCGGCGAAATTGCTCAAACGGCCGGAATCAGCAAATCCTTACTTTTTCACTATTTTCATAACAAAAAGGAACTCTACTTCTTTCTATGGGATAAAGCGGCAGAAATGACCATTCAGACGATCAATGACTATGCATGCTATGAACCGGAGAATTTATTTGAAATGATGCGCCGCGGAATGTACGCCAAACTGTCTGTGATGCGAAAATACCCGGAGCTGACAGCATTTACACTGAAAGCCTTCTATGAAAAAGACCCGGAAATTTCCGCAGAAATTCAAAAAAGCTATATGGGAATTATCCGGGACAGTGCCGCCATCTTCATGCCAAAAATTCACCCGGAAGATTTTCGTCCCGGCCTGAACCTGGAGATGCTCATCAAAACCATGTATTGGACAACGGAAGGTTATCTCTGGAAAGCTCTGCAGCAGGATACCTTTGATTTTGACCGGCTTGAAAAGGATTTTCTGGAAATCCTGGACCTCTGGCAGATTGCCTACGGCCGCGAAACCCCGGAGAAAGGAAATGAACAATGAAAGTGATAGAAACGCAAAATCTGACAAAATCCTACGGAAAGGCCCGTGGAATTATCGATATGAATCTTTCTGTTGAATCCGGAGACAGATTCGGTTTTATCGGCCCCAACGGCGCCGGAAAAAGTACAACCATCCGGACACTGCTCGGCCTCATTGCGCCGACTGCCGGCAATGCCCGCATTTTTGGCATGGATATTCATTCTGACAAAGTTCAAATACTTTCCAAAATCGGTTATATGCCCTCCGAATCCATGTTTTATCACGGCATGCGTGTGGAAGAGATTCTGAACATGTCAGCCGCCCTCCATGGAAAAAGCTGCCGGGATGAAGCCCGCCATCTGTGTGAACGATTTAAACTGGATACAAAAAAGAAGGTCGATGAGCTGTCTCTTGGCAATCGAAAAAAAGTATCCATTGTCTGCGCATTTATGCACAAGCCCGAATTATATATTCTGGATGAGCCGACCAGCGGGCTTGACCCTCTGATGCAAAAATCTTTTTTTGAATTGATCCATGAGAGAAATGCCGAAGGAGCCACAATTTTTTTGTCTTCCCATGTTCTCTCGGAAATACAGCACCATTGCGATCATGCGGCAATTATCCGGGAAGGGCGTCTGATCGCCTGCGACTCGGTGGAAAACCTGTCGGATACAAAAACACGCCAGATCACTTTGCACGGTATTTCCGTTCCGCCTCAGCTTTCATCCATAAAAAATATCTCCCGGACAGAAAACTCTGTCAGTTTTTTATACGACGGCGATATCAACTGTCTGATCAGCGAACTGAGCCGACTGACCCTCACCGATATAACAATCACTGAGCCGGATTTAGAGGAAATTTTTCTTCACTATTATGCAAAGGAGGATAAAAAGCAATGACACTCTTTTTTCACGAACTCAGGCAAAACCGAATCGCCTTATGTGTATGGACGGCAGCCATTGCCTTTATGCTTCTTATCTGTATGATCATGTTCCCCGAAATGAACACAGATATGGAGGGCCTTACCGATATGTTCTCCAACATGGGCAGCTTTACCCGCGCTTTCGGCATGGACCGCCTAAATTTCGGAGATGTCATGGGATTCTATGCCATCGAATGCGGCAATATTTTAAGCATCGGCGGCGGTTTTTTTGCCGCTTTGCTCGGCATCAACGCCCTAGCCAAAGAAGAAAAAGAAAAAACAGCCGAATTTTTGCTGACTCACCCTATCCAGCGGCGAACCGTCATTTTCCAAAAACTTCTGGCTGTAATCTTCCAATTAATCATTATGAACCTGCTTGTTATGGCCATTTCCGCCGCATCCTTCGCCCTCATCGGCGAAGAACCGGCTGTCAGAGAATTTCTGCTGCTCCATGCCGCTTACACCATTTTGCAGCTTGAAATTGCCGGTATCTGCTTTGGCATTTCCGCCTTTCTGCGTCACAGCGGCGTCGGCGCAGGCCTCGGACTGGCCGCCCTGCTTTACTTTTTTAACATCTTTAAAAACATCAGCAGACAAGCCGCATTTTTAAAATACATCACACCTTTTGCCTATGCCGAAGCCGCAGATATCATTGCCGACAGCGCCATCGACATGAAGCTGCTGGCCCTTGGAATCCTCTATACCGTCATTGGCATCGCGGCCGCCTTCGCGAAATATACCAAAAAGGATATTGCGGCATGAGACTTAAATGTAATTCAACATAAAAACAATATAAGCCCTACTTAAGTGCCAATATTTCCATAAATTCTCCCCTTGACTTATCCGAACTTTTGTTCTAAAATTATTTCCATACAGAACATTTGTTTGTTTTAGTTTGTGAAAGGAGAGCATCATGTCCAACGTTTATATTGCCATTGATTTAAAAAGCTTTTATGCCTCCGTCGAATGTGTGGAACGGGGCCTCAACCCCCTGACCTCCTATTTGGTGGTAGCTGATGAAAGCCGCACGGATAAAACGATCTGCCTGGCTGTTTCTCCTTCACTTAAAGCGTTTGGTATTCCCGGCCGCCCAAGATTATTTGAGGTCAAGGAAAAATTGAAGGAGATTAAGGCCTCCACCGGCAAAACCATTGATCTAATCATTGCCACACCGCAAATGCAGAAATATATCGATGTATCCGCCAGCATCTATAATATTTATCTGAGATATGTGAGTGCCTCCGATATCCATGTTTATTCTATCGATGAAGTATTCATGGATATTACCCCGTATCAATCTGTTTACTGCAGCTCAGACGGCACTCCCATGTCGCCTCATGATCTGGCAAAAACCATGATTCTGGATGTTCTGTCCGAAACCGGGATTACGGCCACGGCAGGGATTGGCCCCAACATGTATCTTGCCAAAATTGCCATGGATATCGTAGCCAAGCATGTGGATGCCGATAAGGACGGCGTTCGAATTGCTGAATTGGATGAAATGAATTATCGAAAGTTGCTTTGGGAGCACCAGCCTCTCACCTCTTTCTGGCGCATCGGAAATGGTATCGCCAAACGGCTGAGGGACAATGCCATGTACACTATGGGAGATGTGGCTGTGATGTCCCTTTATAATGAGGACTTTCTGTTCCGCCTTTTTGGTGTCGATGCCGAACTGCTCATCGACCATGCCTGGGGCGTGGAGCCGGTCACCATGCAGGACATCAAAAACTATAAGCCAAACAACAATTCCATGGGCTCGGGACAGGTTCTTTCATGTCCCTACTCCAAAGATAAAGCGCGGCTGGTTGTTCATGAGATGACCGATAGTCTGGCGCTGGATCTGTTCGATAAAGGACTGGCTGCAAATCAGATCGTTCTTCATATCGGATATGATAAAAACTCGGAAAATTATTCCGGTCCGCTCCATATAAACCATTTCGGACAGGCCGTGCCAAAACCGGCCCATGGAAGTGTGAATCTGAATTTTCACACGTCTTCCGCCACAGAGTTGTCGACGGCTGCCCTTTCCCTTTACGACCGTATCGTCGATTCAAAACTGTCGATTCATCGGCTGAGCGTCACCTTCAACAATGTGATTGATGAGTCCACGGCAGAGAACTATGTTCAATATGATTTATTTACGGCGCCGGAAGCAATTGATCTGAAAGAAAAAACAATCCAACGAGATAAAAAAATTCAGAAGGCCATACTGGATATTCAGAAAAAATATGGGAAAAATGCTATATTGAAGGGTATGAATTTCGTGGATGGCGCCACCGCCATTGAGCGCAACCGGCAAATCGGCGGCCACAAAGCCTGATATCAGCCTTTCAACTTCCAAAATTCAAAAGATTCAAAGAAGGTGTATCTATGGCTTTAAAGATTTCCAATAAATATGATGATATTATCCATCTGCCCCGGCCGGAATCCAAACATCCCCATATGTCCAATAGCGACCGGGCAAAGATATTTTCCCCCTTTGCGGCTCTCAAGGGGCATATCGAGGCTATCCATGAAAAAGAAACTCCCCGGGTAAATCGCATCGATTTATCCGAGGAGATGGCTGCTGTTCTCAATAAAAAGCTGCTTCTTCTGGAAAAAGATCAGCATGTTTCCGTAACCTTTTTTATTTCTGACCCCGGCCCGGACGGTTCCGGCGGAACTGCCGAAGGGATGTATCTTACCCTCTCCGGCATCATTCGAAGAATTGACTCCATCACCAGGATTCTGGAAATCGACGATTATACCCATTCGGGCATCCCTGATGTCAAATGCTCCGCATGGGCACGCGCGATAAGGTATAAAATTAATTTTGATGACATCCTGGATATAACGCCGGAACCATCTACAGAGATCAGTCTATAGTGAAGAGCAGCCAATACCGCTAAGTTCTTGAAGAAATAATTCATCCAGCTCTTTCCAACTCGAAGCTTTGGATTCCTCCATGGATTTCAAAATACATTTAATATCCTCAATTGATGCATCCAGATAAGCATTAAGTTTCTCAATACGCGGTATTTCCCTGATTTCCGGAGAATTCATCTTGAGTTCAAGAAGGTTTTCCACATCTCCCTGCAGCGCCTCCGGCAGCTCATACCTCATCAACTCCCGGAAAAGCATCGGCGGTGGTGTGCCTTTATCCAGGATCCAGCGGCAGGCCAATATCGGACGCAGCACATAAAAATATTTTTTAGTCCTTACCATATCCCGTCTCAGATATTCCCGGAAGTTTCCCTCCGCCATGCTGATATAATGATACAAACTTCGTTTTTCCGAAAAGTATTCATTCATAATCCTTCGGAATTTCCGGGCAAATTCGGTCTCCATATAAACGATTGGGGAAGAAAACCATTCAAACAGTGTTGGATTCGATTTATATAATAACCGTAAAGTCTTCTGCAGATCCCATCCATTGATATCGAGCACATCATTGATTGGCAATTCGATGACGTCTCTCGTGGATTCCAGCCGCAGATAATCCTCTTTTGGACGAATATAAATAAATCTCACATCATAATCGCTGTCCGGAGAGGCAAAACCCCAGGCACGGCTGCCGGATTCCACCGCAAGCAGAATGTGAACCTTCTCTTTTTCCTCAATCTCCCGAAGCCTGCTGACAATCATTTTCTTCATCTTTTTTCTCCTTTTTCTTTTTCCACGGCACATCATCCTCCGAGGCCTTAAAGTTATACACCGGCTTCATAATATCGATGACATCCACTGATTCCCGAATAACATCAATAATATCATCCAGGGACTTGTATGCCATCGGCGCCTCATCAATTGTTTTTTCATTAATCGACGTCGTATAAATGCCCTGCATGGAGGCTTTATAAGTCTCCATATCCAGGGTTTCTTTCGCTCTGGCCCTGGACATTACCCGCCCCGCGCCATGAGGCGCCGAATAATTCCACTCAGGATTTCCCTTTCCTATGGCAATAACGGAACCGTCACGCATATTCAGCGGAATGAGCACCCTTTCCCCCGCATGGGCGGCAATGGCACCTTTTCTCAAAATCATTTCCCGGGTATCGATATAATTATGTATCGTATGAAACCCTTCCACGGCTCCCATGCCGGTTCTCTCCAGAATAATCTCCGCCATTCTTTCCCGGCTTCTCCGGGCAAAATTCTGACAGATTTCCACATCATGCAGATAATCTTCAAGGAAAGTCCCCTCAAGCCAACAAAGGTCCTCCGGAATAAGAAGTTCCTGCGTCTCATAGTTATTTTTAAGTTCCTTCAATGCCTTCTGTATTTCACTGCGTCTTCCGGTTTCTTTATAGGTGCGGATAATCTCATCTTTTTGCCTGAAATAATCCTCCTTTCCCATATGAAGATCAATCGCAAGCTGCTGATAAATTTCTGCCACCTGTTTACCGAGATTACGGCTTCCCGAATGAATGATCAAATAAAAAGTACCGTCCGCCGCCTGATCAATCTCAATAAAATGATTGCCGCCGCCGAGTGTTCCAAGGGAACGCTCCAATCTTTTCGCATCTCTCAGCGAACGGTAACAGCGCAGATCCGTCAGCGCAAACCGCTCCATCCGGCCTTCCCACACATTCTTCCCTGAAGGAATATAATGGCAGGCCGCATCAATCTTCTCAAAATCCAGCTCCCGAGTCGTCAATTTCAGCGTATACATGCCGCAGCCGATATCCACCCCGACAATATTCGGACAGACTTTACCGGCAACTGTCATTGTCGTGCCAATCGTACAACCTTTTCCGGCATGTACGTCCGGCATTATCCGTACCCTGCTTCCCTCCGTGAGTCTATAGTCACACATCCTTCGAATCTGTTCGATGGCGCCGTCCTCAATAACTTTGGCATAGCAGACAGCCGAGTTTACTTTCCCCTTTATTTCAAACATCCTGTTTCCTCCTTCCTTAATTTCTATGACCATTTTATATAATGGCAGCTGTCTTATCACGGAAAAAAAGTTGCGAACCATTTAAAGTCCGCAACTTTTTTGTTGGATCAACCGCTCTCTTATTAAGTTTATGAAATGAACCGGGGCCGTGACCTTCACCATCGGCCCAAATGAAAGAATCCGAATAACCATTTCCGTCTCATCATCTTTATCATAATAAATTGTTATCTTGTAGCGCTGATCTCCGATCTGCTCCGCCTGCTTCTCAAAATGGGCAAAATGCATGAGAACCCGCTCCAGAGCATTCCGCTGATCTACAAGTTCAAATTGGACACTTCGCGGCCTCTGACGCTTCCGTTCATTGGAACGGATGACATTTTGCCCCGTATACCGCTCGCAGCGGATAATCCTTCCCAGATTTACTGTCCTGCCCAATCGGCACCCCGAACCAATCAGCCGGAATTTATCGTCCTTTTCAGAATACTCCAGATATTCCGGCATTAACACGATGCACGTCCTATGACCCCTGCGATTCAGGACATCAATGCTCAGAGGATATCGGTTTCTGATGGCATCCAGAATCTGCCGGAAATTTTTTATGTATGCCCCATCCCTGTAATTATCACCATCCGCATATTTATCAAAAATGCAAATATCTTCTTCCGTAAAAAGCGGCTCCACATCCGGGAACTCTATAAGTTCATCCTGAAATAATCGAATTCTTGAATCCAGGGAAATTGCTTTCAGCCAACGCTTTTGTATCATCGTCAGCGGCATCGAAGGCACACTTTGAATAGGAGTAGTTCCGTCCCGCTTCAATAACTGCCATCTGCCTTCCGTCAATGACGGCTCAATATTCAATATACTCTCGCCAAAGGCCCGTTCCTCCACGATCCGCCTCAATTCATTTTTTCCCAGAGGATGATCTATCGCAGCCTTCAGAATTTCTGCGACCGTATTATAATAAACACTGTAGAGTTCACTGAAAATCATGCCGTTTCACCGCCCTCTATGCCATAAAGCCTGTACATTTGCCGGATATCATTCTTAAACTGGATTTCAAGATTTTTATCCGAAAAATGAATATCGGTAATCCGGCAGATAAACGTACGGATCCACGGAACAATTTCACTCGCATCATAAATATCCGCAGAAAACCGGCTTGTGTGATCATCGATTTTCTCAACGGTTCCGCACCGTTTCTCCCGTTCCAGCCTTTGATGAATATGCTGCTCATCATCCCCATAACAAAGGGTAAATTCCACGTGCTCCATGCGCTGCCCCGATTTACTCTGCGTACTTACGCCCCACATATGTGACTTCATTGCATCAAGTTTCTCACGCAGCTCATCAAAACGCGGGGTGACCGCATCAGCCTTTACGGAAATAATATTATCCGTTCGATAGGGTGTGATCCTCCGAAACCGCGGCGTGTAGGCCATGAGATACTGGCGGCCGCTCTGAACACTGAACATCATACGCAGGGGAATCACCTTTTTCTCCGTAACCCTCGCTTTATTCCGATTAATTGTCTCAAGGGTGACCATCCGTTTCTCCCGCATGGCCATAAAAAGCAGACCGAGAATTTCACTGTCCAAAGCCCCGGTCATATAATGATGCTTATAAGCGAAACGGGTCTCGGCCCTGTCCCCCTTATCCAGCAAAAAAGAACCGATCACTCCGCACGGTGCCACTTCTGAAAAAAAGTCTAATACATCCGCGCCATAAATTTCCGACATCTGTGCGCGGCTGTAATACATCGTTTTTCCCCGCTTTTTGGCGATAACAATTCCCTCTGAAACATATTCTTTCAACTTCTTCCGCACCGTCGATTCATCGAACAGTCTCGGCGCCTCAAAAGCAGAAAGATAAGCGTCAACCCGCCCCGTAATATCCCCAAGAGTTATCGGCACATCCGACACAGCTAAAATGTCCATCAGAATAAAATGCAGCGTAATATCCCCATCGGTAAAACTTTTCGCTTTCCACGCTTTATATAGCGGATTATGCCGTGAAACACGGCTGTCTATGGAAATGAATACATTTTTGCCGTCCGACGTCTGCCGAAACCGCATATAATCTCCAAGCCAGCTCTCCAAACGGCGCCGCTCGTCATCATAAGAGCGGGCGCTTTTCCCCGTATACTCATTCCGGCTTTTAAAACCATAAACATAAAACTCACGCATATACTCACGAATGCGGTTGAAATTTTTTACAAGCTCGCTGTACGCCATGACCTCACTCCCCGGACCTGTATTTTCCCCGATACTGATCCATTGTTATTCTTCGGCTAAAATCTCCAATCCTGCGGCGCCGCTGACAATAAATCCCACATCGCCCGTGCTGCCGCCTGCAGAGAGATTTCCGTTATAATCCACTGAGGATATGTGCAGCGTATCCCCATCGGCAGAATACTGTCCGTTCCAACTGTCGGACAAAGAAATATCACTGTTGAACTTCACATCCACCGTCCAGCTCCGGCACGGCTGTCCCGAAATATTTTTTACAGTCAGATCATACTGATAAAACTGCTGACCATTGGACTCCCAATGTTTAACCTGAGTCCCCGCGACCTCCATGTCGCCGCTTTTTGTGACCGTATCCAGGCTGCCGCTCTGAGCGGAGACTGGCTCTGCCTCCAGATCACTGCCTTTTTCATTTGTCAAAACCTGATAAAGCCATTGGCCGGAATCACTTAAATCCTCCCAGGAAAGTCCGTTAGTCTTTTCCACTGTACTTTTAATAATTGCCGAGGTTTCATTTTTATTGGAAATATTCCACGCCACATAGCTGACATTATATTGATCCAACACCTGTACCCAGGCATTTGCCTGCGCCTCATCAATATTTCCGTTGCCGCTGGCATCACAGATTCCGTACTCTGATACAAATATCGGAAGCCCCGCATCAATGGCCGCCGTCATAGTGCTGCGCAGATCATCGGTATGCGTAGCCGCATAAAAATGCAGCGTATACATAATATTTTCATATCCGGTAATCGGGTTTGCCGCCGCCTCATTGACATATTGGGACCAGTTCGGAGTCCCCACTAAAATTACCGCATCCGGCGCATTGGCGCGAATCACCGGTATGACCTCCTGGGCATAGGTCTTTATTTCTTCCCAGGATGTGCCGCCGTTTGGCTCATTACAGATTTCGTAGATGACATTGTTATGCCCGGAAAATTCTTTTGACATCTGTTCAAAAAAATCTATAGCTTCATCTTTATGCATATTTGGATTGTTATCCGACAAAATATGCCAGTCAACAATGACATACATATCCTGGCCGGTGGCGTACTCCACACCGCTTCGAACCAGATCTTTCAAATACTCTCTGTCCCCATCCGTGCAATAGCCCCCGGATTCTGCCGTATACATGGCAAGACGGATAACATTAGCCTTCCACTCCCGGCGAAACTCCCCAAAAAGTTCCTCATTGACATACTGGGGAAAGCTTGCAATTCCATGGGTACTTAATCCTCTTAACTGAACAGCCTCACCCTTCTCATCCACAAGCTGTGTTCCTTTAACGGAAAGGCTGCCGCATACGGAAGGCGACTGAATTGACGACGCTTCTGCCGCCTCCGTTTCCGATACCGTTTCTTTTCCGGGATTCGCCGTTTCTCCTCCCCGCGTTTCACTTTCTTCCGCTTCATTTACCGTTGTTTCCTTTGTCTCATCAGCCGTTGTTTCCGCTGTCTTTTTACATGCGGACAGGCTAAAGGCCGCAAAACACATACACAACAAAAGAAACATTGATCTTTTGAACTTTTTCATAAATTTCTCCTCATTTCCATCAACCACTTCAAATTCTTCGAAGGCCGACCGCCATCCCATACTGGGCTCTATGCCGCGCTTCGACCAATTGCTTTGGATAGTACACGCAGCCATGGCCCTCATAAGGGTCATTAAAATAATACCCCTCGTCGTCATAACCGACAAGAAGCATGCAATGCTCATTAGATATCCAGGTGAATATCTCCCCCGTATCCAACAGCTTCCATTCCGGCCCAATGATCGGCTCCCGCATATCAATACAAGCCCAAAAAATGACCGGCATGCCATCATCAATATAGCGTTTCAGCAACACATTCATCGGAGTCCCTGTTTCATCCACCGGTTCCCAGACTGTTTTTCCGACATTCTCCTGAATTTCGGTATTCTCCCGAATCCTGCCATCCACAGAGATGCTCCCGGCCTCCGAAAAAAACTTTTTCAGCGCTTTGCATATGACCGGCGCATAGCAGCCAAAATCATCCTCGCTGTAGGGACTGCCGCAAAAACATTCCCTCGGGTCCGGCCCATAAAGCTGACCATCCCGCATTTCGAAGCCCCGGCAATCCAAATAATCCTGAATAAACTTATCCACGGACAATTCAAATCCTAAAAATCTCAGGAGCATCACAGTTGACACGCTCTCACACCCGGTCGGATATTTGCCTTTCTGGCTGATATAAGGTGCATCAATCCGGATCACTTGCTGCAGCCCTCCCGCTTTTCCCATCGGAATATTTTCTCATAAAAGTCAACACAATGAATAAAATGGCGATACTCATTCCCAAAGTCACCCACCATATTTTCACAAAACCGGCGATGAGATATCCAACGATGCAGACAACAGCAACCACCGTCGCATACTGCATCTGAGTCGACACATGATTGATATGATTGCTCTGGGCTCCCGCCGAAGACATAACCGTTGTATCGGAAATCGGCGATACATGGTCACCGCAGACAGCTCCGGCAAGAACGGCCGAAACAGCAATGATCATCATTTCCAAACGGTCTGCTCCCGGGAACATGGCAATGACGATTGGAACAAGGATTGCGAATGTTCCCCAGCTTGTCCCTGTTGAAAAAGCAAGGAATATGGCAATCATAAACATAATTGCCGGAATGAATATACTTGCGGAAGTATTGCTTCCCACAAGTCCCTCAACAAATGCAGCAATACCAAGGGCGTCTCCAACGCCTTTTAAAGACCAGGCAAAAATCAAAATTGCCACAGCCGGAATCATCAATTTAAAGCCCTCGACAAAGCTGTCCATAAAGCCCTTAAATGTAACCACCTTCCTCGGAAGATAGAGCAGCAGCATAAAGAATACCGTAATCATTGTTGCAAAAATCAGGCTGGTCTCCGCATCGCATCCGGCAAAGGCGGTGATAATATCGGTCGCCCCGCCCAGAAAGCCTGTATAAATCATAGCTCCGACAGCAGAAACAATGAGCACGGCCACCGGCAGAACCAAATCAAATACCCGCCCGTTCGGACATACCTCTTCCTCTTTGATCTGCTCAAATTCTTCACCGCCGCTGGTAAACAAGTCCCCTTTCGCTGCATTCTGTTCATGCTTTTTCATTAATCCAAAATCAAATCCGGTGATAGCGATATAAAGTACCATCACCAGGGTCAGCAGCGCATACAGGTTATAAGGAATCGTTCTCAAAAACAATTGAAATCCGGTGATCCCCGCATCAGCAGGCACATAGGAATTCACCGCCGCCGCCCAACTGGAAACCGGCGCAATAATGCAGACCGGTGCAGCCGTCGCATCAATAATATAAGCCAGCTTTGCTCTGGACACCTTAAATCTGTCCGTCACCGGCCGCATAACCGAACCGACCGTCAAACAGTTAAAGTAATCATCCACAAAAATCAGAACTCCCAACCCCGTTGTCGCCAGCATGGCGCTTTTTTTTGACTTGATTTTCGTTCCGGCCCATTTGCCGTAAGCCGCCGAACCGCCCGACTTTGCCATCAAAACGATGATCATGCCGAGCAGTACATCGAAGATCAGAATATTTAAATTCATACTGCTCTTCATGATATCAAAAAAAGCGACAAAGGCATTCCATGGATGAAAACCCGTATACAACAGCGCTCCAAAAGCGACACCGATAAATAAAGAACTGTAAACCTCCTTTGTCACCAGCGCCAGAATAATCGCTAATAACGGCGGCACCAAAGACCACCATGTGCCGATAAACATCGCGCCATCCATAAAATAAACTCCCCCTTCTTTTGTACATATTAAGTTTATTTTATCGGATTCCATAGAAATATACAACATAAAAATGTTCTCCGCGCAAAGGCCCCGAAACGGTTCCCTGCGGGAGAACATTTTTAAACTTTATTTATTTTTCAGTTTCTGACGTTGTTTCGGTTTCCCCGGCCGTTCCAGTTTCACCATCTGTATCCGCGGTTGTCTCTGCCGCGGTATCGGTTGCCGATTCCGACTCGGTTTCGCTGACATGCAGATAATCAATATTGCCTCGTTTATCGACAACTTCCAGGCTGTCTGTCAGATTGGTCATATATTCCTGCATTTTGTTTGAAAGAAGGGTGCTCTCAATCTTCGTGTACCACTCTTCCGCATTGTCGCCGACAAAGTACATCACATGATATCCATAATCGGTTTCTACAATTTCTGTATCTCCCGGTTTCCGGGCATCATCAAAAATCCAGTCATTGAAAGCAGCTACCATCTGGCCTTTTGTTACTGCCTCATACAGTCCGCCGTTGGCGCTGGAACCGGTATCTTCACTGTTCGCCTCCGCCAATGCTGCAAAGCTGTCCTCTGTGGCTTCGCCATTCTTCCATTCCGCATAAATGTCTTCGGCCTTCTGTTTTGCTTCCGCTTTGGCATTCTCCTCGGCCGTCGCTTTTTCTTCTTCCGTCATATCCTCGGTTGTCTCTGCGTCGGAGCTGATCAGAATATGCCGCACATCCACAGTTTTCGTGTGATCCAGATAACGATCTATAAAGTAGACAACATAATAAGCCTTACCCGATGTATCCTCGATCACCTCTGTATCTCCGGCCTGACGCGCGCTGTCAAACAGCCACTCCGCCACGGCTGAAGGCGAAACAGATGATTTTTTCACATTTGTTTTCTCGACTTCCGCCGAGGCATCTGTTGCATACTCTGAATACAATTCCTCAAAAGAGCTTTCATCAGAAATCTCATTCAGCATTTCATCGGCCCTGGTTTTCGCTTCGGCCATTGCCGCTTCTTCGATTGCTTCCTGTTCAGCTTCCTGAGCTGCCTTTTCTTCTTCACTCAGAGTTTCCGATTCAGTCTCAGCGGCCGTTTCTGTTTCAGCATCTGTCTCGGTTTCGACATCTGTCTCTGCCGGGGCATCTGTCTCGGTTTCGCCGTCTGCTTCGGTCTCAACATTCTCTGTCTCTTCTTCCGGGATATCTGCCTCAATCTTGCAGGCCAGATAATCTACTGAATCATAATTATCTTTATTTTCGTCATAATAAGTTTTAACTTCTTCACCGGTAATTTCTGTGGCATCTTCGATGCTGTCATAATAGGCTGTGGCAATGCTGCTCCTCTCGACATAGGATTTAACATTGTCCAGGGTAGCCAATGTACCGTAGGCCGCTTTCACATAATCGCTGACGCTCTTATCCGCATTGGCGGCGCCGGCTTCGACAGATTCCACAAAGCTATTCACCTCTTCCGAAGCATCATACTCAAAACCTGCGGCTGCCGCTTCATCCGTTAATGCATATACTTGCTTTAACTGGCCGATGGCCTGCTGGTCAAAATAATCCTTCCATGTCATCGACTCCATATAAGCCTGCTCATCCAGCGGTTTTGACAGATCAAGGCCCATATAGCTCAGATAATTGCCATAATAGGAATACATGCTGTTGATGCCGCTGTAAAAGTAATATTCATATTCGGAACGCTGAACTTCATGTTCTCCGACAGTGACATAGGCGCCATGCTTATCCTGATAGCCGCCATAAATTTTCCATCCGAGCACTCCAACGATAAGAAGTACTATAACCACTCCGGCAATCGTTGAATATCTTGCCCTTCTCTGCTGTCTCAGCTCCTCTTCTTTTCGACGCTGCATCTTTAAATCATACTTCGTCATTTTCTTTTCAGGCTTCTGGGAATCCACTCCGCCTGCCTGTCCATTTTGCTTCTTTTCTTTATCAGACATACTTTTTCCCGCAGTGCAAAATCCTTCCGGATTTGAACCGCGCCTCTCCTTCCTGAAAATCCTATATGTAATATTACAATATTTCCTGAAAAAATAATAGTAATTTCACAAAAAATACAAAAAAATCTCTCCGGAAAACCTTTTTAAGTTCAACCGGAGAGAATTTTTTATCTTTACAGTTTAAATGTTACCAACAGATCCTCAGAATTTACTTTCTCGCCCTCTGTGACAAAGATTTCATCAACCACACCGGCTGTTTTGGAAACGATGGTCGTTTCAATCTTCATAGCTTCCACAACAAGAAGCGGTGTATTGACATCAACTTTATCACCTTTCTTAACGAAAATCTGACATACCGTTCCAGGAATAGAGGAGCCGATCTGCTTCGGATCCGATTTATCTGCCTTCGGTTTCTTGTTTACATGGACAATCTCATTCTTATCCTCAACCACGATTTCGCGGACGGAACCATTGACTTCAAAAGTCAATGTGCATTTTCCTTCATCGTTGGCGGCTGTCTTACTGATATATTTAATAATCAGCGTCTTGCCCTGACCGATATCCACGATCGTTTCTTCTCTCGGCCTCAGGCCATAGAAGTAAACATGGCTCTGCAGCTGGGATACATCGTTATAAGCTTCCAGATGATTGCAATAATCTTCATATACCTTCGGATACAACGCATAGCTGACAGCTTTCTGACGGATCTCCAGCGGAGTGAAGGAAGACAAGTCGAATTTACCCTTCAAATAGGCCTCAATCTGTTTAATATCCACACTCTCCAGCAAAGTTCCCGGGCGAACGCTGATCGGCTCGATGCCCTTGAGAACAATTTTCTGAAATTCCTCCGGGAAACCGCCGTCCGGCTGACCGATCATACCCTTGAAATATTCCACAACGGATTCCGGATAAGATAAATCTTTTCCATCGGTCAGAATATTATCTTTATCCAGATTATTCTTAAACATAAAGATTGCCAGGTCACCGACAACTTTAGATGTAGGCGTTACCTTTACAATATTTCCAAGCAGATCATTGGCTTCTTTATAAAGACGCTTGATATCCTCAAACCGGTCCTTTTCGCCCATTGCTTTCACCTGGGCCAGAAGGTTGGAATACTGTCCGCCCGGAATCTCATATTTATAAATTTCAGAATTCGGCGTGCACATACCGCTCTCAAACGGCTTATAAACCTCGCGAACCCGTGCATAATATTCGCTCAATTCATGGAGTTCATTAATATCCAGCATTGTATCTCTCTCTGTACCCTTCAGAGTGCAGACAATGGTATTCATTGACGGCTGGCTTGTCAGAGAACTCATTGACTCGATCGCCATATCCGCAATATCCACGCCGGCTTCCGCTGCCATTAAAACCGTGCTGACACCACTGCCCGTCGTATCATGCGTATGTAAATTGACCGGAATATTCAGCTCTTTTTTCAACTCGGTAATCAATGTTTTTGCCGCATACGGTTTCAGCAGACCCGCCATATCCTTGATCGTCAGAATGTGGCAGCCCATGGCCTCAATTTCCTTCGCCTTCTTCATATAATAATCCAATGTATATTTCGTTTCATTCGGATCGGAAATGTCACCGGTATAACAAATGGCGCCCTCAACGATCTTGCCTGTTTTCAGTGCTTCCTCCACCGGCATCTTCATATTTTCCATCCAGTTCAAACTGTCAAAAATACGGAACACATCAATCCCGCGGCCTGCGGAAACCTGAATGAATTCCTTAACCACATTATCCGGGTAGTTGCTGTAGCCGACTGCATTGGATGCGCGAATCAACATCTGAATCAATGTATTCGGCATCAGCTGACGCAATGCGGAAAGTCTGCGCCATGGAGATTCTTTCAGAAAACGATAGGCCGTATCATAGGTCGCACCACCCCACGCCTCTGCAGAAAATGCGTTCGCAAGGAAAGCATTGGCGGCCGGCGCCGCATCAATAATATCCCTTGTACGCATACGGGTCGCAAAAAGCGACTGCTGCGCATCCCGCATGGTTGTATCGGTCACATAAAGCCGGTCTTCCCGCAAAATTTTCTGGGTGAAAGCTTCCGCACCCATTTTCAGAAATTCATCTCTCGCGCCGTAAATCGGTTTTTTCTCATCATAAACCGGACGGCGATGTACATCCAGATATGGTTTTTCGCCATTCTGCGGATTGACAATTTTATCACCGATAAATTCGAGAATCTTTGTCGCACGGTCCTGCCCTTTCTGCAAATCGTACAATTCCGGCGTTTCCTCGATAAAGGTCGTATAGCATTTTCCTTCCTGGAAAATCTCATGATTCAAAACGTTGATCAGGAACTGGATATTCGTCTTAACGCCCCGGATACGCATTTCCTTCAGCGCACGGAGAGACTTGCGGATGGCTCCCTTAAATGTGCGGTCATAGGAGATAACCTTAACGAGAAGACTGTCATAATACGGCATGATCTCTGCGCCTGTGTAGGCGTTGCCGCCATCCAAACGAAGGCCATTGCCCGAGCCGGAACGATAAACCGTAATCCTGCCTGTATCCGGGAGGAAATTATTCACCGGATCTTCGGTTGTGATACGTGTCTGAATAGAATAACCGTTCAATTTTACGGCTTCCTGGGACGGAATTCCGATCTCTTCCGAATCAAGGGCATAACCCTCCGCAATCATGATCTGGGACTGAACAATATCAATTCCCGTAACCATTTCGGATACCGTATGTTCTACCTGAATTCGCGGATTCATTTCGATAAAATACGGATGATTCTGATCGTCCACAAGAAATTCTAATGTTCCCGCATTCCGATAACCCACATGTTTTACCAGTCGAATGGAACTTGCGAAAATTTCTTCACGAACTTCCTCCGGCACAGTGAAAGCCGGCGCATATTCCACAACCTTCTGATGACGTCTCTGAACGGAACAATCACGGTCATAGAGATGAACAACATTGCCATGACTATCCGCCAGGATCTGGACTTCAATATGTTTTGGACTTCTTAAATATTTTTCGATAAAAATCTGTTCGTCGCCAAAGGCCTTCCTGGACTCTTCACGGGCTTCGCGATAGGCCTTTTCCAGTTCATCCGGCGTGTTCACAATTCGCATACCGCGGCCGCCGCCGCCGTTTGAAGCCTTCAGCATGACCGGATAGCCGATAAAATCTGCCGCTTTTTCAACTTCTTCATAGTTTTCCACCGCTTTATCGATTCCCGGAATGGTCGGCACTTCCGCTTCCATAGCCATCTTCTTTGATGAAATTTTATCTCCCATGGCACGCATCATATCTGCCGTCGGCCCGATAAAGGCAATCCCGCTCTTCTCACAGGCCTCTGCAAAATATGGATTTTCTGATAAGAAACCGTACCCCGGATGAATTGCATCCACCTGATGCTCCTTTGCAATACGAATGATCGTATCCATATCCAGATAGGCGTCTACCGGTCCCTTTTCCATATCCAGAACATATGCCTCGTCGGCCTTTGTACGGAACATGGCATACTTGTCCTCTTTTGAGAACACAGCAACCGTACCGATCCCCAATTCATTCAAGGCACGGAAAATGCGAATTGCAATTTCCCCACGGTTTGCAACCAGTACTTTTTTAAATTTCCTGATCCCCTTTGTTTTCATCCCACTTCCTCCTTTTTACCTCATATTTTCAAAAATCGAAGGTGCAGGAATACACCTTCGATCTCAGAAACATGTTCCACTCGATTATTGCTTAGAAATATATTTGTCAATTGCGTCAACCGCAGCGTTTTCATCCGGTCCATTTGCAATGATTGTAATCTTTTCACCTTCAGCCAGTCCAAGACTCATCATTCCCATAATACTCTTTGCATTTACCTTTTTCTCCTGAATCTCCACGTAAATGCTGCTCTCGTATTGGCTTGCCACCTGAACAAGCAATGCTACAGGCCGGGCTTCCAACCCCTTTGGAATATTAATCGTCATGCTTTTTGAAACCATACTCGTACCTTGCCTTTCTACCCTTTGCTAATTTTCAGACCTTAATTCGTCCGCTAACACACTCAACTTTCGTAATCGGTGATTCACACCCGACTTACCCACAGGAATCGACAATAACTTACCCAATTCTGCCAACGATGCTTCCGGATACTGCAGCCGAAGCCCGGCGATCTCCCTCAATCCATCCGTCAGCTCACTGAATCCCACGGTATCCCGTATATATCTTATGTCCTCAATCTGCTTTACGGCCGCAGATACTGTCTTGGAAATGTTTGCCGTTTCACAATTAACACGCCGGTTTACAGAATTCCTCATTTCCTTTAAAATCCGGATATTCTCCAACTCCATCAGTGAAACATGGGCCTCCATGACATTGAGCATGTCCACGATTTGAGATGCTTCCTTAATGTACACAACGTGATACTTTTTTCGGATAATACATTTTCCGTCGATATTAAATGTTTTCATCATATCGCATATCTGCCGAGCCTTTTCCGGTGTCGTACATACAATTTCAAAATGATAAGTTTTCTCCGGTTCACTGATGGAACCGGCGCATAAAAACAATCCTCGTAAAAATGCACGTTTACAACATGACATCCGAAGAATCATTGAATGAACTATCGCATAGTTTTCCTCAATTTCTCCGTCACCATTCATAAACTTCACCGAACTCAAAATTTTCCTGGCAGCGTAATCATCTGTTACATCCAGTATATATGTACGGCTCTTTCCCGTATGGATATGATGCCTTATACTTATGTCACACTCTATATTATATGTTTTTTTCAACAATGTAAAGTATTTTCTTGCAACCGCAAGATTTTCTGTTTGTACTTTTATTGATACGTTTCCTTCTTTTTCCCGGAAAACATGTCCGCACATACTTAAAATTGCCGCCGTTTCAGCAATCCGGCAGTGCATGGCGCTGCCTGTCTGATAGGATAATTCTTCCTTCACCCGGCCTGAAAAAGACATACCATCACCTCAATCTACCGGCCCGGACCGGATTTATTTATTTCTGAGCGCATCTTTGGATATATCTCTATGCTCTACTTTCGAGCTGTACCCTTTCGCTTTCATCCGATGGAAAATTCCATTAGCCATTGTCACCGAGCGGTGCTTTCCCCCGGTACATCCGACAGCGATCACCAGCTGATTTTTTCCCTCTTTAATGTATTGAGGCACGAGAAACTCCAGCAAATCCTCAATTTTATCCAGAAACATTCCCGACTCCCTGCAATTTAACACATAGTCCCGGACTTCCGGTTCATTGCCTGTTTTCTTCCGAAGACTTTCCACGTAATAGGGATTTGGCAGAAAGCGCACGTCAAATACTAAATCCGAATCCGTTGGAATACCGTACTTAAACCCAAAAGACAACACCGTCAGATAAAAGTTCTGATAAGGTTCATTTTTCACAAAAATTTTGTCCACTTCCCCCTTCAGATCCCGAATCAGCATTTGACTGGTGTCAATGATATAATTGGCCCTCTTCTTTAAGAACTGCATCTTTTTCCGCTCGTTTTTAATACCCTCTTCAATCCGGCCGCCCACAGCCAGCGGGTGCTGGCGGCGCGTTTCCTTATAGCGTTTAATGAGAACCGCATCCTCACAGTCCAAAAATAAAATTTCGTAATTAATCTCCAGGTCCTCAATATTTTCAAGCACCTTATTAACCGTAGCCAGCCCCTCGCCGCTCCGAATATCAATACCGAGAGCTGCCTGACTCATGGCATTTTCTCCCTGCGCGGATACAAGTTCCGCAAATTTCGGCAAAAGCGGTACCGGAAGATTATCCACGCAAAAGTAGCCAATATCCTCCAGCATTTTCAGAACAGAACTTTTTCCGGCCCCGGACATCCCCGTCACAATAACAAAGCGCATCTTTTTTGCCTCCTAAAACTCTCCGATCAGCCGTACCTCCGGTTCCAAATGTACGCCAAACTTGTCATAAACCATTGTATCCACATCCGTCATTAACTGCCGTACCTCCGAAGCGGTCGCGGCGCCTGCATTGATCACAAAACCGCTGTGTTTTTCCGATACCATGGCATCTCCCACACGATACCCCTTCAATCCGGCATCCTGAATCAGCTTTCCGGCAAAATAACCTTCCGGCCGTTTAAAAGTGCTTCCCGCACTTGGATATTCCAACGGCTGTTTTTCCTTTCTCTGCCGGGTGAGCTCTTCAACCCGCTCTGAAATCTTCGCTGCATCGCCTCTGCTAAATTTTAAAACCGCCGATAAAACAATCATCTGTTCCTTCTGCACCCGGCTGGTGCGATATCCCATATCCAGCGCCTCTGCCGGAAGTTCCAGAATATCTCCCGCCATGTTTACTGCCCGGACGGACCGGATGACCTGTTTCATTTCTCCGCCATAGGCCCCCGCATTCATCGTTACGGCGCCGCCAAGAGTTCCGGGTATACCTGTGGCAAACTCAAATCCGGCATAACCTCCGGCAGAAATACGCTTTGCCAGCTTTGCCAGCATGACTCCGGCTCCGGCACGGACATAAACCGCTTCTGCCTCTTCCCTGACTTCCACATCTTCAAGGTTTTTACACACCCGGAATATAACGCCCCGAAAGCCCTTATCGCCCACAAGGAGATTGCTTCCGTTGCCTATCACATAAAAGGGAATATTCTGCTCCCTGCACCATTTTAAGCCGCATATCAGACTTTCCTCCGTCTCCGGCGAAACAAATACATCCGCCGGCCCGCCGATCCGAAACGTCGTATGATTTTTCATCGGCTCATTCTCGCAAACCTGTGCCCGGCCAACCACCGCTCTCAATTGTTCTGCTAATGTCATAAAATGCTTCCCTCTCTATTTTCTTTCAGAAATCATCATATAAGCCGCGCCGGTAATCCCCGCCTCATTTCCCAGGACAGCCAGCCGTACCGGCGTATTTTTAATCCCGGAAAAGGCCTGTTCCTTAAAATTCCGTGCAACTTTCTCTCTTAAATATTCTCCGGCCGCCGACACGCCGCCGCCGATCAAAACACATTCCGGGTTTACCACTGCACATATTCCTGCCAGCGCCCGGCCCAGATACCCGGTGACCCGGTCAATGATCTGTTCTGCCGCCTCATCTCCGGCCTTGCCCGCATCAAACACATCCTTTGCGCTGATACTTCCTTTCTCCTGAAGTATCTGTCTCAGCACCGACGGCATATCCGACCGGGAAAGCCACAATTTTGTATATTTTACAATGCCCGTTGCCGAACCGATCTGCTCCAGACAGCCCCTGTTCCCGCAGCTGCATTTTTCAGTAATATCCTCATCCTCAACACAGATAATATGTCCGATCTCCCCTGCGCAGCCAAAAGCTCCGTTTAAAATCTTTCCATTGATGACAATTCCTCCGCCGATACCGGTACCGAGAGTAACCATAACAAGGCTTGTACATGACCTTCCGCCGCCGCGCCACATTTCGCCCAGCGCAGCCACGTTGGCGTCATTTGCCGCCTTCACCGGAATCTCCGCCGGACTGCAGCCCATCCTTTCCGCTAAAAGCCCGGACAGTTCTCCGGCCGCTGCCACCTCTGACCACCCCAGGTTGACACACTCCTTCACGATATTTCCATCCAAAACCGGCCCCGGAAGTCCCATACCGATCCCCACAAGGGAGGATACTGAAATATCCATCGCCCGGCACTTTTCAGCAATTGCATCCGCAATCTCTGAGAGGATATGAACGCCGTTATCTGACACGTTGGTTGGAATCGACCATTTTTCCCTGAGCACTTCATTAAACAGGCCGAACTTTATCTCTGTTCCGCCCACATCCACACCAATCGTCCAATGTTTCATTCTAAAATTCATCCTGCCTTCCCTGAATATTGCCTGTAACTCTGCGGTACAATTCCTGTGCCGCATTGTACCCCATCTGTTTCTGACGGTAATTAATAGCCGCCGCTTCAACAATGACAGCCACATTCCGGCCCGGACGTATCGGTATCGAGTGGCAGACTACTTTATTGCCGAGATACTCCGTATACTGCTCATCCAGTCCCAGGCGGTCATATTCTCTCTCTCTGTCCCAGGCCTCCAGCTTGACAACCAGGCTGATCTTCTGAGTTTCCCGGACACTCTGAATTCCAAACAGAGACTTCACATTGACAATTCCGATACCCCGAAGTTCAATAAAATACCGGGTGATATCCGGGGCCGTTCCGATCAACTCCGTATCGCTGATCTTCTTTATTTCCACCACATCATCCGAAACCAAACGATGTCCGCGTTTGATCAATTCCAGCGCCGCTTCACTCTTGCCGATACCGCTCTCACCAATGATAAGAACGCCTTCACCGAAAACATCCACTAAAACGCCGTGAATCGAAATTCTGGGCGCCAACTCTTTCTGAAGGAAGTGAATCGCTTTATTCATAAATCCGCAGGTTCCCTCCGGATAAAGCAGCAGGGGGATCTGATACCGGGTCGCCAGCTCGATCACCTCATCCGCAGGTTTTAAATTACGGCAGAAAACCATACACGGTATTCCGGCCTGAAAAATTTTCTCATACATTTTCACGCCGTGGTCATCATAATTCATTTCAACATAAGCGCTCTCCACCATGCCGACAATCTGCAGACGTTCGAAATCGAAATGCTTAAAAAATCCTGCGAGCTGTAAAGCCGGACGGTTCACATCCCACTGACGGAGTTCCACCTTATCGGTGTCCACCTCCGAATTTAAAAGACTTAACCCCAACGGTTCCATTATTGTGCTTAATTTTACGTGATACGTATCTGGTATATGATCAAACATCCTGCTGTTCTCCTTTCATTTGTTTACACCACAAGTATAGCATATCCGCCATTCAACATCAATGCGGCTGTTTTCGGAAAAATGTGTAGACCGACTCCGCCGACGCCTCATTCATGGATGGTACCTGCTTCAACTCTTCGACAGAAGCTTCCCTGATTTTCTGAATATCACCGTAATAGCGCATCAAAGCCTTGCGCCGTGTCTCACCGATTCCCGGAATATCCTCCAAAATCGATCTGACCTGGGTCTTGCTTCTCAGACTCCGATGGTATTCAATCGCAAACCGATGGGCCTCATCCTGTATCCGGGTCACCAGCCGGAAAGCCTCTGAATTTCTCTCAATGACAATTTCCTCATCCTCAAAGTATATTCCCCGGGTTCGATGAAAATCATCCTTCACCATGCCGCAGACCGGGATATCCAGCCCCAGTTCCATTAAAACCTTCTGGGCAATATGCACCTGCCCTTTTCCCCCATCCATCAAAATCAGATCCGGAAAAACAGAAAAACTTCCCATTGACCTGTCCATGTTTTTTTCTTCCAGTTCTTTTTGTTCTCTCTGTCCATGGATAAAACGCCGGGTCAATACTTCCTCCAGGCTGTGATAATCATCCTGCCCCTGAATATCCCGTATTTTGAATTTACGATAGGCGCTGCGTTTTGGTTTGCCCTTTTCATAAACAACCATGGATCCAACCTTTTCAAAGCCGCTGATATTTGATATATCATAGGCCTCCATCCGCGTCAGCAGCGGCAGTCCGAGCAAATCTGCCAGTTCCCGCACTGCTCCCACTGTCCGGGCCTCTTCCCGTTTCATTTTTTCACTGTCTTTATTTAAAATGTTCATCGCATTTTTACACGCCAGCTCCACCAACCGCTCTTTCTGGCCTTTTTTCGGCACTCTGAGACTCACCTTCTGTCCCCGCTTTTCAGACAGCCACTGCAAAATAATCTCTGCATCCTCGATTTCTTCCGGCATCATCAATTCTCTCGGAATAAAAGGCGATTCGCCATAAAACTGTTTGACAAAAGAGGTCAGCACCCCGGAACGGCTCTCATTTTCCACACCGGTAAGATAATAATGATCTCTTCCGATCAACCTTCCGTTTCGAATAAAGAAAACCTGCACCACAGCCTCATTTCCGGCACGTGCCAGTCCGATAACATCTCTGTCCTCCATCTGAGAGCTTGTCACCTTTTGCTTTTCCGTAATCTGCTGAATACTTCGAATCAGATCCCGATACTCTATCGCCTTTTCATAGGCCATATCCTCGGACGCCTTCATCATCTTCTCTGTCAGCATCTGAATAACCGGCTCATAATCTCCTCCCAGGAACTGGAGCACCTGATGGATCTGCCTCTGATAATCCTCCTGGGATATTTTCCCCTGACATGGGGCATCGCACTGGCCGATATGATAATACAGGCATGGCCGTCCGATACCAATGTCCTTTGGCAGATTCCGATGACATGTCCGTATTTTATAAATTTTCCGAAGCAGTTCAATGGTATCCTTCACGGCGCCCGCACTCGTATAAGGGCCAAAATATTTGGATTTATCCTTTTTCATCAATCTGGAAAACAATATTCTCGGATAGGCTTCCCCCGTGGTCACCTTAATATAAGGGTAAGTCTTATCATCCGTCAGCATCGTATTATATTTTGGACGGTATTCTTTTATCAGATTACATTCCAAAACAAGCGCTTCAAGCTCCGAATCCGTAATAATATATTCAAACCGGGTAATATGCGTCACCATTTGGGCAATTTTCGGCGTCAGATTCCGGCTGTCCTGAAAATACTGGCGGACTCGATTTTTCAGCCGGATCGCCTTTCCCACATAGATAATTTCATCCCGCTCATTATGCATCAAATATACACCGGGCTTCGCCGGAAGCTTTTTTAATTCCTCTTCGATATCAAACATTCCAGAGCTCCTCTCTTTAAGTATTCTCCAGAAAACCCTTCATTCATCATTCACAGTATATCATATGAAATAAAAAAAGGTAAACAACTCATCCAACAAGTAAAGCTGTTTACCTTTCCTCTTAATCATTCAACCGGTTATTCGTCCTTTTCCGTATTTTCGGCCTTCGCCGTATCCTCTGAACTTTCAGCGGCTTTCACCACATCTTCAGAAACCTCAGCCTTCTTCTCCGAATTCTCGGCAGCCGGTACTGAATCCTTTTCTTCCGGCTCCGGAATGCCTTTGACTTCCCGGAAAATCCGCATAAATTCTTTTCCGGTGATCGTTTCCTTTTCTATCAGAAAATCCGCGATTTTATCCAGACATTCCCGATTCTCACTCAGCAGTTCCACCGCCTTATCATAAGCCGTTTTAAGAATCTGCATCACTTCTTTATCTATCTCTGTCGCGGTTTCCTGACCACAATTTAATACAGTATGTCCGCTCAGATAACGATCCTCGACATTTTCAAGGCTCATAAGACCGAATTTTTCACTCATACCATACTGAGTCACCATGGCCCTGGCGATAGATGTCGCCCGCTCGATATCGTTCGAAGCACCCGTTGTCACCGAATCAAAAACAATGCTCTCCGCAGCCCGCCCGGCCAGCATCGTCACCAGTTCTTCTTCCATCTCAACCTGAGACATAAGAAACTTTTCCTCCTCCGGCACCTGCATAACATATCCCAGAGCTCCCATCGTTCTCGGCACAATAGTGATCTTCTGAACCGGCTCGGTATTCTTCTGCAATGCGGCTACCAGTGCGTGTCCCACTTCATGATAAGTGACAATTTTGCGCTCTTTCTGGCTCAAAATACGGTCTTTCTTCTCTTTACCCGCGATAACCACCTCAACAGATTCAAATAAATCTGTCTGGGATACGGCGTTCCGCCCCCGTTTTACAGCCAAAAGCGCCGCTTCATTAATAATATTCGCCAGATCGGAGCCCACCGCCCCGGAGGTTGCCTTCGCTATCTCCTCAAAGTCAACCGTTTCATCCATATGAACATTTCTCGCATGGACCTTCAAAATATCCACACGTCCGATCAAATCCGGCTTTTCCACAATAATCCTCCGGTCGAACCGTCCCGGACGGAGAATCGCCTTATCGAGAATCTCCGGACGGTTGGTTGCCGCCAGCACAATGATACCTTTGGATGAATCAAACCCGTCCATTTCCGAGAGCAGCTGATTCAATGTCTGCTCCCTCTCATCATTGCCGCCATATCTGGAATCCCTGCTTTTCCCGATGGCGTCCAGCTCATCAATGAAAATAATACACGGCGCGGTCTCCTGCGCTTTTTTAAACAGATCGCGGACACGGGATGCGCCCACGCCGACAAACATTTCGACAAAATCCGAACCCGTCAGGGAATAGAACGGTACATTCGCCTCCCCGGCGACCGCTTTGGCAAGAAGGGTTTTACCTGTTCCCGGAGGTCCTACAAGCAGGGCCCCCTTCGGCAGCTTGGCGCCAATCTTCGTATATTTTGCCGGATTATGAAGGAAATCCACAATCTCCGTCAGAGATTCCTTGGATTCTTCCTGTCCCGCCACATCTTTAAATGTAATTCCTGTTTCCTTCTGCATATAAGTTCTGGCCGTGGACTTTCCAACGCCCATCATACCGCCGCCCTTCATGGAGCGCATAAGCCACCAGAACATTGCCACCATCGCAATGATCGGGAGTATATAGGACATAAATATGGAAAGTATCATCGAACTGGATGAGGTAACCTCTTCCTTGAATTCCACGCCTCCGGCCTCCAGCCGTTCAGCCAGGCCATCATAGTCAACCTTTCCTGTCCAATAAGTAACCGCCCACTCTGAATCATCCTTCACAAATTCGATGGTATCATATTTAATCTCCGCCTTCTTTACCTCTCCGGCATCGACCCATTCAAGAAACTGATTATAAGGTACTTCCTCCCGACGGCCTTCCTGCATCTTTGAAAGCAACCCGTGAATCAGCATAACCGCTAAAAAAGCCGTAATCATAATTATGATCAGATTTTGTATATTCTTTTTGTTCTCATCATTTTTTTTATTTTTATCATCTCTGTTGTTATCTTCCATGCTTCCTCCTCTGCCTGCACTTTCAGGCTGCCATTTAATTATTATAATGGTCCTTCGTTCTCAAATCAATACTTGTTCCTAAATTTTCGATGAAAAAAGTATGGATAAACTGTGAAATTGGGTGTATAATGACTTAATTATTGATATTGACAACCTTGATTTATACAGTATAAGGAGGAGCAAGCATGGCAGTAAAATACGTTTTTGTCACCGGAGGTGTTGTATCCGGCCTTGGAAAGGGTATTACGGCAGCCTCTCTCGGACGGCTTCTAAAGGCCAGAGGCTACAATGTCACTATGCAGAAATTTGACCCATATTTAAATGTGGACCCCGGAACAATGAATCCATACCAGCATGGCGAAGTATTTGTCACTGATGACGGCACGGAAACCGATTTGGATCTGGGGCATTACGAACGTTTTATCGACACCTCATTGAACAGCCGCAGCAATGTAACCAGCGGAAAGGTCTACTGGGATGTACTATCCGCGGAACGCCGGGGTGATTTCGGCGGCAACACTGTTCAGGTTATCCCACATATCACCAATGCGATCAAGAGTCGTTTCTATCGTAATGAGCAGAATAAGGCAACAGAGATTGCAATTATTGAGGTTGGCGGCACTGTCGGTGATATTGAAAGCCAGCCATTTCTTGAATCCATTCGTCAGTTTCAGCATGATATCGGCCGGGAGAACTGTATGCTGATCCATGTCACACTGATTCCATATCTGCGCAGTTCCGGAGAAATGAAAACAAAGCCAACCCAGAACACGGTCAAGGATCTTCAGGCTCTGGGAATCCAGCCGGATGTGATCGTATGTCGGTCTGAACTTCCTTTGACGGATGAAGTCAAAGATAAGATTTCTCTGTTCTGCAATGTTCCTCAAAATTGTGTTATTGAAAATCTGGATGTGGAAGTCCTTTATGAAGCGCCCCTTGCTATGGAAAAAGAGCATCTGGCCCATGTGGTCTGCAAGCGGCTCGGCATCGATTGCCCGGAACCGGATCTGGAGGACTGGAAAGCCATGGTCGATGCCTGGAAACATCCGGAAAAGGAAGTTACCGTTGCCCTTGTCGGAAAATATATCCAGCTCCATGATGCTTATCTGAGTGTCGTCGAAGCTTTAAAACATGCAGGTGTTGCCAACCATACAGAAGTTCATATCAAATGGGTGGATTCCGAACTTGTCAGCTCCTACAATGTCCAGGAAGTTCTCGGAGATGTTGATGGTATTCTTGTTCCCGGCGGCTTTGGCGACCGGGGCATTGAAGGTAAAATCACTGCCATCCAGTATGCCCGCGAAAACAATGTTCCGTTTCTCGGGCTCTGCCTCGGCATGCAGATGGCTATCGTTGAATTTGCCCGCCATGTTCTGGGATATGCGGATGCCCACAGTTCTGAATTAAATCCGGCAACAACCCATCCGCTTATCCATATTATGCCGGATCAACACGGAATCACTGATCTGGGCGGCACTTTGAGACTCGGCGCTTACAAATGTATTCTCGACCCGAATTCCAAAGCCTACCAGCTCTACGGCACCCGTGAAATTGAAGAGCGCCATCGTCACCGCTATGAAGTTAATAACGACTATCGCCAGGAATTGGTCGAAAACGGTATGAGCCTCTGCGGTGTTTCCCCGGACGGCCGAATTGTTGAAATGATCGAACTGAATTCCCATCCTTGGTTCATCGCAACCCAGGCCCACCCGGAATTCAAATCCCGTCCGAATAAATGCCATCCGCTTTTCCGCGGATTTATAGAGGCGGCATTAAAACGCAATTCCTGATCTATTCGTAAATTTTATCCGACAAAATAAAACAGCTATATTCTTTCAGAAAGCGTTTCAAGCTTTCCGTAAGAATATAGCTGTTTTTCTATGATATGTGCCTTTTTTCGGCCAGCTGCTCCAGCACCCGGGCCGCCCCGTCTTCATCGCAGGCCGGCGCTATTAAATCAGCCGCCTGTTTAAGAAGCGGAACCGCATTTCCCATAGCCACGCCGAGTCCGGCATACTGAATCATTTCCAGATCATTTTCGCCGTCCCCAAAAGCTGCCACCTCTTCCGGCAAAATACCCAGTTTTTGCACCAGCCATGCCAGAGCGCTCTGCTTGCAGACGCTGCCATGACTGATCTCCAAATAGCGCGGAACCGATGATGTCACATAAAGTCCATCAAAAGTTTCAAGCTGACGCCGCATGACTGCCTTTAATTCCATATCCCGCAAAATAAAATTAATGCCTTCAATTTCATTTTTATGCTCCTCAACAAAGGTCCGCATATCTTCCACCGGCTGCCGGGTCGTCCGAACATACTCCACAGAAGCCGGACCGGCTCCAAAATACCCCGGCCGCTCAAAATACTCCCTGGATGTATAAGGTACTCCGCATATAAATGCCTCCATTGGGCAATCATAATTTTTATAAAATGCCAGAAGCTTCTGAACCTGGTCCGGCATCATATCCTGAGCATAGATTCTCTTCCTGTCTGAAAGCCGAAATATGCTGCTTCCGTTGGATGTAATTACATATTCCATCCCCGGAATTCCGATCAATTCCTTCGGCAGGGCCTGCAGAGCCCGTCCGCTGGCCACTACCAGATGGATTCCCTGCGCCGCTGCCGCTGTCAACGCTTTTCTGGTCCGCCCCGTTAATATTTTATTTTTTCCTATTAAAGTGCCATCAATGTCCATGGCCGCCAGCTTAATTGCTTTCATAAATCCACCTTTGTAAAGCAAGAAGCCGCTATCATACGACAACGGCTTCTAAGGGTTATATTATTATGGGATTCAAAGGGCTGATTAATTGTTATGTTAATTTCTTAACATAACACATTATATACCTTTTGTCAATAATTTGCAATAGTTTTTTTAATGTTTTTTGTTTTTTTGCAGATATTCATGAATTCCGGCAGCGGCCGCCTTCCCGGCACCCATCGCCAAAATGACTGTCGCAGCCCCGGTAACCGCATCTCCACCGGCAAAAACACCCGGACGGCTTGTCGCCCCATTGCTTTCCTCGGCAACAATACATTTTCTGCGATCCGTATCCAATCCCTCTGTCGTAGAGGAAATCAGCGGATTCGGCGAAGTGCCAAGCGACATGATCACTGTGTCTGCCTCAATCTCATATTCTGAGCCGGGTATTTCCACCGGTCTTCTTCTGCCCGATTCATCCGGCTCTCCAAGTTCCATGCGAATACAGCGGATTCCCCGTACCCATCCGGCATCGTCCACAAGAATTTCTACCGGATTGTTCAGAAGATGGAACTGAATCCCCTCTTCCTTCGCATGATGTACTTCTTCCACTCTGGCCGGAAGTTCTTTTTCGCTTCGGCGATATACAATATGCGTTTCCGCACCGAGGCGGAGAGCTGTACGCGCCGCATCCATTGCCACATTGCCGCCTCCGACAACGACAACCTTTTTGCCGGCATGAATCGGCGTATCATAATTCATAAATGCTTTCATTAAATTATTTCGTGTCAGATATTCATTGGCCGAGAATACACCGTTGGCCTGTTCTCCCGGAATACCCATAAATTTCGGAAGTCCGGCGCCGGAACCGATGAACACGGCATCAAAGCCTTCCTCATTCATCAATTCATCAATTGTGACAGATTTTCCGACAACGGCATCTGTTTCAATCTCAACACCAAGCTTTTTAACATTTTCAACCTCATGAGCTACAACCTTATCCTTTGGCAGACGAAATTCCGGAATACCATAGACAAGTACACCGCCGGCCTGATGCAGCGCCTCAAAAATTTTCACCTGGTAGCCCATCTTCGCCAAATCGCCGGCACAGGTCAAACCTGCCGGGCCGGAACCGATCACAGCCACCCGCTCTGGCCGCTGCTCCTTTGTCTTTGCCGGCTCGACGCCATTTTCACCGGCCCAGTCAGCGACGAAACGCTCAAGCTTTCCGATGGATACCGGGTCACCCTTTTTACCGAGAATACATCGTCCTTCACACTGGGTTTCCTGAGGACATACCCGTCCGCAAACCGCAGGGAGAGAGGATGATTCATTAATAACATCATAAGCTTTCTTAAAATTTCTTTCTTTCACTGCCTGAATAAATTCAGGAATATCAATCGATACCGGGCATCCCTGCACACAGAGTGGTTTTGCACAGTGAAGGCAGCGTTCTGCTTCCGCGACAGCCTCTTCCTCCGAATACCCCAAACATACTTCTTCAAAATTCTTTGCCCGTACCAGCGGCTCCTGCTCCCGCACAGGAACACGTGTCATATTTACTGCCATTATGCTTCACCTCCACATTGTCCGCAGCCGCCATGATGGGTATCCCCTTCAGCCAATTTCAACATTGCCCGGCCTTCCTCCGTCTTATACATCTGCTGTCGCTTCATTGCCTGGTCAAAATCAACCAGATGCCCGTCAAATTCCGGACCGTCCACACAGGCAAATTTCACTTCCCCGCCAACAGTGACACGGCAGGCGCCGCACATCCCGGTACCATCTACCATAATCGGATTCAGACTGACTGTCGTTGGAATATCCAGATTTTTTGTCATCAGACAGGCAAATTTCATCATGATCATAGGCCCGATGACCACGCAGTGATCATACTGTTTATGCTGATTTTTTACCAAATCTTCAAGCACCTGAGTAACCAGTCCTTTGAAACCATAGGAGCCATCATCCGTAGCCACATACAGATAATCGGACACAGCCGCCATTTCTTTTGTCAAGATCAGCAGATCTTTTGTTTTTGCACCAATGATGACATCCACCTTAATACCATGTTCATGGAGCCATTTTACCTGTGGATACACCGGAGCGGTACCAACGCCGCCGGCAATAAACAACATTTTTTTAGACTGAAGTTGTTCAATATCTTCATGCACAAATTCTGAAGGATTTCCCAACGGGCCTGTGACATCGGCAAAGGCATCGCCCGCCTTCAAACCGGCCATCCTCTCCGTGGATGCGCCAACCGTCTGAAACACAATGCAGATGGTTCCTTCTTCTCTATTATAGTCACAGATCGTCAACGGGATCCGTTCACCTCTCTCATCCATTCTCACAATAACGAACTCTCCCGGCTGGCAAGCCTTAGCAACCCTTGGTGCTTCAACTTCCATAAAGAAGATTTTCTCTGCCAGTTTTCTGGCCTCCCGTACTTTAAACATATTTCCCCTCCTGGAATATCTTTAATTCTTTACCCAATTGAAGTATCGATTTTGTGTGTAGATTATACTCCGATTTACATAGAAATGCAAGGTAAGTTTAGGACTTAACAATGTCTCTAAAACACAGCCTTAAAAATGTATCCCGAATTTCTCTCTGAGGGCCTTAACGACCTCCTCCTCATGCATGCCCCTGGAACCCTTTACCAAAATAGCATCACCATCGGAAATATTTTCCAGAAGCCATGGAATCGCTTCTTCATTTGTATCAAAACTGCACACTGCAATTCCTTCGCCCGAATCAATGACAGCCTTTGCCAGCGCTTTCATTTCCTGTCCGACAGTAACAATCAAATCAAGTCTTTTCTCTGCTATGGCAAGCCCCGTATCATAATGGCATTGCCGGGACACATCCCCCAACTCCAGAATATCGCCAAGGACTGCTATCTTCCGCCCCGGATTATCCAACTGCATTAATACATCTACTCCGGATTTTACAGAAGCAGGACTTGCATTATAAGTATCATCAATAACTTTAATCCCCCGAGACAAATGGTTAATCTGCTGACGCATCGGAATACCTTCGTAATCCCTCAAACCTTTCTTTGCACTCTCCGGCTCAATACCGAAATACCGGGCAACGGCAATGGCCACCGCCGCATTCAGTACATTATGAAGGCCAAGCTGCTGAATAACAACATCTTCCTGACCCCCCGGGTAGACAAGCGTAAAACAATTTTTCCCATCTTCAATGTGAATATTTTCCGCCCGGTAATCACACCCATCGGATGTTCCAAAAAGGGTCACCGGACATTTCATTGTACCTGCGGCCTGACGCAGGAGCGGGTCATCACCATTCAAAAAAATCCTTTGTTTTTCTTTAAAATTCATGGCAATTTTCAATTTTTCTTTCATAGTGTTTTCTTTTTTGCCGAACTGGGCAATGTGGGCTTCACCGATATTCGTCACCACAGCCACATCCGGCGCTGCGAAACGAACCAGATTTTCCATTTCACCAAATTCACTGATGCCCATCTCAACGACAGCCATCTCCTGACCCTTTTCCAGTCTGAACAATGTCAGCGGAACACCAATCTGACTGTTCTGATTTCCAGCCGTCTTCATAATATGAAACCCGGTTTCCAATGCCGCACTGATCATTTCCTTGGTGGATGTCTTTCCGACACTTCCGGTAATACCTACGATAGGCATCTGAAATTTTCTCCGATACCAGGCAGACAGGTCTCCCAGGGCCTTCACCGTATCCTTCACCAGGATATGTACTCTATCTGTGACCGTCACATCGCCATGGGACATAAAAACACCGGCAGCTCCTTGATCCAATACCTGAGCAATAAATTTGTGAGCATCAACCTTTTCGCCGATGATCGGAACAAAAAGACTTCCCTCCTTTACTTCCCGGCTGTCAATGCATATATTATCAATCACTGTTTCCGGATTTCCGGCCAGCAATGTACCATCCACTGCCTTTACAATCTCCCCTGCAGTTATCGCTTCCACTTTCATCATCCCTTCTATAATAAAAATACAGTTCTTCCGCGTAGATTATAGCAAGAAATCCCTTACCTGTCGATAATTTCTGTATTTTTTATCTCTACGATAAAAATCGTTACAAATCGGATGTCGGCACAAGGCCCTCCTGTTTGTAACGATTTTTTTCGCTTTATTATGCAATTTTATCTATCCGTTCTTTCACTTCCCGCATTTCTCTTTCAAGATTTGTCACTCGAAGTGCGATCAGTTCCTCTTCATTCGTAATTTTTAATGCTTCATGCAGTTTCCTATGTAAATCAAAATGAGCCTCCGCAATGATTTTTATTCCATGAATAACTTCATTTTCCAGAGTTGTCTCTATGGATTTAACAGAAGTTTTTAACTGCTCAACGTCCGTCTTCAATTCCTGCACATCTTCTTTTGTATCCTGAATGTCCTCTTTTACTTCCTTCATCTCTGTCTGAAGTTCCTGAATATCTCCCTTCATCTCCCGGATATCCCCTTTGACTTCTTTCATCTCTGTCTGAAGTTCCTGAATATCTTCTTTCATCTCCCGGATATCCTCTTTCACTTCCTTCATCTCTGTCTGAAGTCCCTGAATATCTTCCTTCATCTCCCGGATATCCGCTTTCGCTTCTTTCATTTCTGTCTGAAGTTCTCTGATATCCGCCTTGACCTCCTTCATTTCTGTTTGAAGTCCCTGAATATCTTCCTTCATCTCCCGGATATCCGCTTTAACTTCCTTCATCCCTGTCTGAAGTTCTCTGACATCCGCTTTGACTTCCTTCATTTCTGTCTGAAGTTCTTTAACATCCGACTGGACATCCAATACCGTCGTCAATATTGTCTGTAATATTTCCCTGTCCTGCGTTTCATCTTCCCTCCTTTCACTCTGGGTTAATTAATATTATACTCTAAATAGATTTCAGATTCAATTTGAATTTTAATAATCGTATGCCGGAATTCGACAGCTTTCCTCATTATTCTATTTTCTCAAAATGCTGATAATCCTTCGGATTTTCCCAATCACCGCCCCAGGTAAAACCATGCTCGATAAATAGCCGACAGCATAAATCCTCATGGTTGATCATATGCTTTAAAGATGAATCTTCTCTGTTCATATAAGGTATGGACTCATCAAAATAAGTATCCATTCCCCAATCATAATAGGTGACGTAAGGATTATGCAATGGGTTAATATCAATGGCCCGGCCGAAAGCATGATTCGACAAGGTCACTCCATCCAGAGTCGATACTCTGTAGTTGAAAGCAGACGTATTATTATTCTCAATCGACCAGTTATCATCCGCTCCAAAATCATCAACCAAAAGCATTTTTTCTATCTCATATTGATTCTCATAAAGCGCCTGAAATATTTCCAGAAAATCCCCGGCCAACTCCGCATTCACCATAAGTTCGCCCACATAAATCTGTCGGTCATACCCGTAATGAAGCACTTTTAAATATCTCAGTTCTTCCCGGGGAATCGTACAATCTTCTTTATAAGATAACCCGTAAATTCGCTTAAATAAATCGTCATCAATCGTATAACTTACAAAATAATTATCTAATTCTCCGCTTTCAATATCCTCCGGAGAAATGACCGTCCCGGCATCCAAACCATCCAGATTTTCTATTTTAGGCCCGGCTGCAGTTTCCGTTTCTGCACCTGTATCCTCTGCTGTCTCAGAGATTACGACATTCATTTTTGATTGAGATTCTTCTTCTGCGGTTTTGGCCGGAGCCGTATTTCCCCGGCATCCCGCCAAAGCCAACACCATGCAGAGAACCAAGCCTATAACTGTTCTTTTATTCACCATAGGCCCTCACTTCCGCAATACATGTATCCTGCCAGTCTCTTCCTTCATAGACACTGTTGATCGTCAATCGCACTGTTGAAGCCGGTACCGGCTGGGAGAATTCAACACACTGCTCAATCTGACCATCCGGGAATTCCTGAGTAGTGATATAATCGCCGACCTGAATCGTCAAACTTCTCGGTCGATTATTATCATAAAACCAATCATTGCTCCGCCAATTGCCAAGATTGAGAACGAGGTATTTCACCGGCTGCTCGCCATTCAAATAAAGTTCCAGATATTCGCCCTCACCATTTCCGTCCACACCTTCCTGCCAGGAAGTTTCCAGCAAACCATCGATAGCAACAAGCGAAGAGTTATCATACCCCTCCTGTGCCACAACAGAACTGGCATAGGCATCCGCAAACGCCAGTGGAACCGCCGCCGATAAATCCACATTGGATGATTCTCTGACAACAGCCTGAACTGAAGCCAAATCGACACTTTCCGGCACTTTTTCGGTTTCCGCTCCAATCTCGTTTTGAACTGTTTCCGGCAAAATTTCTTCGGTTTCCACATTCTCAGATTGTTCGGATACCGTCTGAACCGTTTCCGGTACACGGTGCTTTCTGTTTTCCCTAGACTTCAGCACACCGCCGATGGCTCCTGCAATAATCGCGGCTAAAGCAAGAATAACAACAATACCACAGCCAACCATGCAGCCCCTTTTCTGTTTTTTCTTACTGCGCTTATATTCCTCAAGCAGCACCTGCCGTCTTTCCGGAGAAAGCCCTGTAAACGGCACGCCAAACTTCTGGAGATTTTCAATACGCTCCGGGGAGGATGGATGATCTCTGAACATCCCCTCAAATAAATCTTTCGGCGTATCATTGCCCCACGTATCAAATAGCTCGCATAACGGAACGCCATACCCCAGCTTTGCAGCAAATATATCCGCCTCAAACTCCTGATTTCTGCTGGCCTTTGCCAACATGATCTGTCCAAACCGAACCCAGACAAGCTGTGCCACTGACAACGCTACCTGGCTTAACCAGGATGACAACTGAACAAAAAAGTAAGCCAGCCCGCCGTCATCATCGGATGTAAAAATAGCAAAAATACTTCCGATCAAGTGCATCATACCTACACCGATACTGCACAAAATGAAAAATACATTAATGATCAGGTTTCCGACATTAACAAACAGTCCCAGATCGGTATCATGGTGGGCAATATGTCCAAACTCATGGGCCAAAACAGCTTTAATTGTCTCATCGTCATGGCGCTGAAGTGTCCCCGTATGTATACATATCGTTTTTCTCCCGGCTGCGAAAGCATTGACGCTGTCATCCTCCAGATAATAAAATTTAATATCGCCGGCAAGCTCAGGAGTTTCTTCTTTGGCACGGCTGTACACTTCATCGATCAAAGGCATCACCGCTGCCTCAAGTCCCGGATTTTTACTCATCGGAATACAATGCAGCTGGCGCCGGCGCATCCATTCGCCAAAGGACGAAAGTGAAATTATAACAGAAACCGCATATAATCCAACGCCGACCCCAATACCTAAAAAGATATTCACCTCGGCAAAACAAAGGGCAATAATTCCGACAACAAGCAGCATATTAATAAAAAAGTATATGAGAATTGTCGTATTTCCCTTTTTAAAAACCTTTTTTAAAAAATCACCAATATACATAACATCTTTCCTCTTTTATTTTCTATCGTATTTCATAGCCATTTTCCGCACTTTGAATAATGCTTTCAAAAAATTGTCTGCACGCTTTGATCAAATACTCCGTATCTTTTGCTCCGGCAGTCTCATAGGCCGAGTGCATTGCCAATTGAGCAACGCCTATATCCACCGTGTTCATTGAAATCTGTGTGCCTGCAATATTTCCCAGAGTGGAACCGCCTGGAATATCTGAACGATTCATGTACACCTGATAAGGTACGCCCGCTTTTTCACAAATCATTTTAAATATAGCCGATGATACGGCATCCGACGTATATTTCTGATTTGCATTGTATTTAATAACAATACCTTCGTTCATAAACGGACGATTAAAAGCATCCGATTTCTCCATATAATTGGGATGGGCCGCCTGTGCATTATCCGCTGATATCATAAAACTTGACGCCATCGCCCGGCTGCGCTCCACTGCATCCATACCCCTTTCACAGCAGATCCGGAAAATTGTTTCCTTCAGGAAATCCGAAGCAGCACCCTGCTTTGTCGTGCTCCCGACCTCCTCATTATCTAAAACGGCAAGCATAGCTGCCTGAGAACAATTCTCCGCCATGATCATACCCTTCGCTGATGAAAAAACACATTGAAGGTCATCTAACCGGGCAGATGAAATATAACAATTATCTTTTCCCCAAAGGCTGCCGCGCACCCGCGGATAAAGAAACAGATCATGGCCCATGATATCCCGCACGTCTACCCCGGCTGCCTCTGCAATCACTTTCATAAATGTCCCGGCGCTTTCGCCGTCACCATACAATGGAAGCAGATCTTTTTGAATGTTAAACTTATATCCGTCATTTACTCCACGGTTCATATGAATCGCAAGGCTTGGGATAATGAGCAGATCCCTGTCCACATTTACCAGCTTTGAAACGATCCGCTCGTTCTCACGGGCCAGTATCCGGCCTGCAACGGACAAAGGGCGGTCAAACCACGTGGACATAAGCATACCGCCATAGCCTTCCACATTTAACTTCGTATACTTCTTTTCTACGCCGATTTCAGGAATCTCCTTCACCTTAAACGTCGGCGAATCACTGTGGCTGGCTATAATATGAAAACCGTCGATAACTTCCGGCACACAAAAGGCGATGATGGAAGAACCATTTCGTGTCACATAATATTTTCCGCCGGCCTCAAGCGGCCACCGACTGTTTTCCTGAAGCTTTTCAAAACCCGCTTCCCTCAGCATCTTTTCCAACGTTCCCACAACGTGAAAACAAGTCGGACTGTTTTCAATAAATTCCAATAATTCTTTTGAATAGCAACTTTGCATGTCTATCTCCTCTTAATGACCATAAACGGAATTGCCCTCCAGCGTCAACATTGTAATACCGCCTTTCCCCAGCATCCGCTCGTACTTTCCAATAATAAAAACATCTGCCGAAAATGCCAGCGGCGGCAGTCTGTCCACATCAAACCAGCCGGCATCGATAATATCATCCCCCGGTTTCAGCGGTTCATCACCATGATAATGTGAAATCATCACCACAACAAGAGAATGCACGCCGTTGTCAAATTGATTTGAAACAACATTGATAATACCATCCGGCGGACTTGTTATTCCCGTCTCTTCTTTTATTTCCCGGGCAGCTGCCTCCACATAGGTTTCATCATACTCAATATATCCGCAGGGCAGGCACCATTTTCCCGGATAAATAGATTTTTCTCCCCGCTTTCCAAGCAATATCTGTCCGAAATCATTGACAACAAGAACAGCAATACATGGATAAGGATTTTTATAATGAATATAACCGCAGTGCATACACCTCTGCCGAAGAATTCCACCCTCCTCAAAGTCCTCACATTCGGCTCCGCATTTCACACAAAACATGACGCTCTCCTCCTGTTAGTAATATGTAATATTCACCTGCTTGCCCAGATGCTCCATCGCATCCTTTAACTGGACAACCAGATTTTTGCGCACACTGATGTCAAACAACCGGTTATTCTCATAATTGGCCTGATTATTGGCTTTGCCGACAAACAGATTCAATTCAGTGCACTCTTCAAGCAAGATCCTGGCCAGCTTTGCACCGCCATTATCTGCGTCCAGCGCCTCAAAAAAGTCGGCATCAATATCGCCCTCATCAAACCGTCGAAGCAGTTTAAATGTATGACTCATAGTCAGCACACCCTCCGTAACCAAATCCAATCCCCGGATATTGGCCGTCGGCGGCACCTCCTTTGTTCCATCATTATTGTTTGTCATCTCTTTATTCAGATACCTTGCGGCAATCTGGCTGCTTGTACCTCCGCAGACAATTTTTTTGCCATCCGCAGCCATAAAATCTTTCATCAGCCGGATATCGTCCTCTTTCTTTTCCGGCGGCCCGGTAAAAATATTGACGATATGGCGCTCAATAACTCTGGCTACCGCCACCGTTGTATCATCCCCCGGCCGCTGCTGATACAGATCATCACAGGCCTGACTGAGCATGGATGCAATGCGGGCCGCGGATTTGGTCTCCTTTACGCATTTTAGCGTATATTCCGCCATGCTCTCCCATGTCCATCCAAAATTCAGTAATTCACCGACTCCGGCATAAATTGTACCGTCGCTCATCAGCACAAAACAATCGTCCGGCTGAACCTGAAAGCGATATTCCCGAATCCTTCGCCCGCTGATCTCACGTATATTATCCGGAATTGTCATTAACTTTTTATTGCGCACAAAGATACATCCCGGATTATCAAATTCAACAAGGTACGCTTCTCCACTATGGAAAATCTGCAGAATACTGAAGGTAGAATAGGATACCCCCCGCACCTTGCAGACCGGCAGAGTGCTGGCCAGGGTTTCCACGGCTTCCTCAATCGGTTCTCCCTTTAAAAACATGGTTCCCAGGATCTTCGAGGCCAGCGTCGCCAGAATATTGGCTTTGACACCGCTTCCCATACCATCGGCCAAAATGATGATATCCGAATCCTGCGTCTTTAAAACTTCTACCTTATCTCCGCACAATTCCTCATCATGCTTATTTAAACTTTTCCATGATACATCAATACTGACGTTCATCTCACACCAACCTTCCGCCTATCTTCCCTCATCTTCTAAAATGGACCGCTTCAGCTGATTCAAGGTTGCCTTTGTCTCTGCTGTTGTCTCTCCGAGCAGGCCGGCAATCTCCTGGGCCACCATCATCTGTTTATCAATGACAAGCTGGGCAGCCTCCACTGTTTTCATTTTCAGCTGATACTGATGTTCCAGTTCCTTTTCTTCCGATGTTATATCCTGAATAATAGTCAGCAGCGAATCCTGATTTTCCATGTAAACCACACTGATGAGTACCGTCATTCCATAAGGCTCCAGCTCGGCCTTTCTGCGCTGAATCGATTGATGGGTCTTCAAAATCTCTTCAAATAAAGAGGCATCCATAAACTCATATATATACCGTCCCACCGCCTCCTGCCTGGAAACCTTAAAGACATTTTCCGCCTTGCGGTTAAATTCACCGATACTCAAATCCGTGCGGATAATCATGATCATATTCGGAGTCGCATCCAATACAAGATTAGACATGGACTGGGCCTGCTCAAAGGTATACGGCAGACACATATCCAGTTCCGCTTTTCCCTGGAATACGGCAATAGCCTTTTCCCGGCAGCTTGTATACCCACAGGCACCACAGTTTAATTCCTGATCTTTATTATATTTTCCCGTCGCCTTCAAAATTTCCTGGATTTCCTCTTCCGTCGGCATATGGTCATTTTCCTTCCTTGAACAGAACTTTTTCGCCATAGCCACATTCACCGGAGTTTTCAGAGCTTCCGCCGGTGCATATTCCACCTGGTCCTCTATATGGAAACGGGCACGGTATCTGGAAAATTCCATCTTATTTGTCGCCGGTCCTTTGATACAGCCGCCCTCGCACATATTCATTTCAATAAAACAGTTTTGAATCTCTCCGGCTTCCATCGCTTCCAAAAGTTCCCGGCAATTCTCAATGCCATCCACAAACAGATGCCGATAAGAATCATTCTTTTCCGTCTCCATAACCGACTGAATGACTCCCCGGCTGACCGGATAAAGCCGGTTGATCTTCGGATCCGGATTTTCCATTGGGCGATTCTCACACTCACTGAGCACAATATTTTCCGATTGCATCCATTCCTTTAATTCTCCAAAATGAATGACAGCGTCAATGGCACCTTCCGTTCGCTCATCTTCCTCCGCCTCTTCCTTTTTTGCCACACACGGGCCAAGGAAAACAACCTTTGTATCCTCCCCATAAAGCTTCTTTATAAGCCGCCCATGGGCTACCATCGGGGATACGACCGGCGCCATAAACCGCACCAGCGACGGATAATATTTTTCAATCAAATCATTCACACTCGGACAGCAGGTCGTGATCATATTGGACATTTGTCCCTCCGAAAGAATCCTTGCATACTCGGCGGTCACCAAAGCCGCACCCTCCGCCGTTTCACGAACCGCCGTAAATCCAAGCTTAAGCAAACCATCCACCACCTGTCCCGGTGTTTCATAATCCATAATACCGAGATAGGACGGTGCAATGGAGACAACCACCTTTTCTCCGGACCGGATATAATATTTTACTCTGTCCAGATCACTGACAAAAGTCTTGGCATTCTGTGGACAGACTTCCAGGCATTTGCCGCATAAAATACAGTATTCCTTCATAATCTGGGCCTGGGCATTTTTAACCCGGATCGCCTTCACCGAGCAGGACCGCACACACTTGTAGCAATGCTTACAGCTCGCATCCTTAAAATCAATAATCTTCATAAAATCTCCCTCACGTACACTGACTATAGTTAGTTAACTGTATTATAACATCCTTTGATATTTTTTTCACCTTTCATTCAAAAAAAACAATGGCGAAATCCGTTCCTTTCAGAAACCAATTCCGCCATGTCACCTTTTTTCTTTTGTATTTCATTTTCTTATTTCTCCAGTAATTTCTTTTCCAGCTCTGCAATACGCCGCGCAAAAGTCTCATTCTGCTGTTTTACGGATTCAATCTCTTTATCCTTTTCCTTCAGCTCCTGATCTTTCTCGCCCAATATAGCCACCTTTTCCTTCAATGCCATAGACTTTTCTTCAAGTTTCTCCTGCATTTCATCCAGCTCCTGAGCCTTTCTCTCCAGCTCATCCTGCACTCCATCCAGCTCCTCATGCATTCCATCGATTTCCTCCTGCATTTCATCAATCATTAATCTTACCGTGTTACGGTCCATCTCCAACAATTCTTTTGAAAACAGCTGCATAACTCCCTCCACATTCCGGCACAATTCATAGACATCTTCATACAGCGGTTTAAATTCTGGATACTTTTCGATTAAATTTAATATAATTTCCGGTTCATCTCTGCAAAAAAATGTCAGCCATGCCTCCAGTTTATTTTTTGTGTTTCCATTTTCATTTTGATGTTTTTTCTGAAGATGTCAAGCGATATGTAGATGAATTTCTGAGGCATGTTCAGTTCAAGCCCCGTATCTGACTTCTGCTCAAAGCAGTGTCTGTATACATTGGGACAGGCCTGAAATTCCTTTGGACTATGCTCAAAAAGAACAATTGTATAGACTGTGCGGATATCCCGGTAACTGAATTTCTTCTTTTTTTCATCCCTGAGCCGTCTATATTGGCGAAGCAGTAAGTCAGCCGAATAGCAGGCACTCCGTTCTCCCGGAAATAAGTAGCCCATCTTCTGAACTTCAATATTTCCGATGGCTCCTCCCTCAAATTCGACAACAATATCCATGACAAGCAAAGAACTTTCATCCGTAAGCCGTGTTGAATCGTTTGGCAGGACTTTCATCACCCTGACTTTTTCTCCCAATACATGGGACAAAAAATCATTTAGACGCTGCGGTGCATATTCCGGATTCATAACTTCTTTAAATACCCCGTCATAAAGCATCTTTACCCCATGCGCACCGGTACAAATATCAAGAAATTCTTTTTGTTCCTCCGGTTTCCAGTCAAAAAATATTTTCTTTAAATGTTCATCCGAATGGATATTTTTCAGAACTTCTTCCCTGCTTTGAAGCATGGGAAAAACATCCTTTAATTCTTTTGCCAAATGCAATCTCCCCTTTCTGTTCATTGTTTATATTTTCTTTTTCCGCGCGTTTTGAGTGAATTGCTTTGAACAAAGCTTTTGATTAAATAAAAGATTTCTATTTCGATCGGCCAGAATAGCCTCCCGGATGTAACTATTTTAGCACAGAAACTTCTGAGATTTCAATCATCATTGATTGACAGCTTTCGACAATAAAATAGAAAACGAGAAATTGAGTTCATTTTAATATAAAGGAAAGAGCCAATGAACTTTGAGTTTCTTCATGAGTTCATTGACCCTTACAATTTTACCCCATCAGCAGGTCGCGCCTCCGACCACCGTCTTATCCAGAACATGCTTTTTATCGATTTTGCTGTTGAGCAGCTTATCCTGCACATACTCGAATCCCAAACGGGCAATGGTATCCGCAAAACGCTCCCCGGAAATACCCTTATCCCGGAAGAAAAGGATCGCGCGTTCTACCAGGTCGATCACTTCGGCTTCCGATGTGAAAACCTTATCCAGCGGCCGTCCCTCAGCAACCTTTTTGCCCCAGCGGCCGCCGATATAAACCTTATAACCTGTCATAGAGCCGTTTACCGCGCCAAACGGGCATTGACCGATACAGCGCCCGCAGTAATTGCATGCGTTCTCAGAAATCCGGATTTTTCCGTCCACCAGCTGCGCCACCCTGATCGGGCAACTGTTTTCCACCTGACATACTTTACAGCCTTTACATTTGTCCAGATCAATTTCCGGCAGCCTCTGACCGATAATACCCAAATCATTCAGATTCGGTTTTACACAGTTATTCGGGCATCCTCCCACAGCAATTTTGAACTTGTGCGGCAGGGACACACCATGATAACCGATATAATAAAGCTCATGCAGTTTTTCAGAAAGGTCAAAGGTATCGATCAATCCGTACTGACAAGTCGTTCCCTTGCAGGATACCACCGGCCGCACTTTAGAGCCGGTTCCGCCGGTTTCCAGCCCTGCTTCCGCCAAAAAAGCAAACAGATCATCCAGATGATCGTATGGCACTCCCTGAATCTCCAGGGTCAGCCGGGTTGTCATGGTAACTTCGCCGGAGCCAAACTTTTCTGCCGCCTCGGCCACTTTCTTCTGTTCTTCAGAAGTCAATTTTCCATTCCGGGTAATGACGCGCACATTAAAAACATCATCATATCTCTTGTCCTGAAGACATCCAAGACCTTTGACACGTTTAATCTCCTCTGCGGAAAGTTTCTGACCATTGCGCGGCACCTTCACCTCATTGAAAAATGCACCGCCCTCCAGAACAACTGTATTCGTATATCCAAAAGCTTTCAGCCGATTCTGAAGGAAATAACCTCTTTTGCCCTTTGCACATACAAGCAAAAGCTTTGCATCCTTTTCCAACCCGTCGATCGGCCCGTTGACCTCAGAAAGATTGATCCAGCGGGCATTTGGAATCGCCGGAGCCGGCTGAACATCCAGCACGGTATACTCTTTCCCGGCCCCTGCACCATATTCGGCAGGCGTCATGGATGTAAATAAGCCGTCCAATTTATTTTCCAGAATATAACATGCCGTAACAAACGGATGGATTGCCGTGGAAAACGGCGGAGCATAGGCAAAATCAAGCGTATCAAAATCATCCAGCTTCATTTTCCGGGAAATCCCCATAACAGCGATATCTGTCATCTTATCAACGGCTCCTGCCCCCAGCACCTGAAGTCCCAACAGCTTTCTTGTTTCCGTCTCAGCAATCAGTTTAACAACAAATGTGGATGCCCCCGGATAATAATGGGCCTTATCATCTACGACACATATCACGGAGGTGACCTTATAACCGGCCGCTTTCGCCTGTGCCTCCGTGAGCCCCGTTCGCCCGCCGTTTAACGTCGGAAGCAACTGCACTACACCGGTGCCAAGACATCCGCCGTAACCATTTCCAATGCCGTTCAACGCCTTTGCCATGGCCCGAGCCGCCAGATTCGCCGTAGAGCCCATCGCCGACCATTGATCTTCCCCGGTCAGCGCATTTTTAACCATGGCACAGTCGCCCACCGCATAGACATCCGGCAGATTGGTCTTCATTTCTGCATCAACTAAAATCGTTCCCTTAACCATCTCAAGCCCGGAATCAGATAAAAAATCCGTGGCCGGACGCACGCCAATTGCCAGAATGACAACATCCGCAGCCAATGCTCCGTTGTCTGTTATTACCTTTTCCGCCTTATCTGTGCCTTCAATGCCTTTTAAACCGGTAGATGTCAGCACCCGCATGCCGGCTGCTTTAAGCTGTTTTTTTGCATAATCAGCCATCTCTTCATCATAGGCATCCGGCATGATCTGGGCGGCCGCATCAATAACCGTAACTTCCAGTCCCTGAGCCCTCAGATTTTCCGCGACCTCCAAGCCGATAAATCCGGCGCCGCAGACCACCGCCCTGCGGCATTTCCCCTCTTCAACATAGGCCCGGATGCCCACCGCATCATCCGGAGTCCGCACACAGAATACTCCCGGAAGCTGTACGCCGTCTGCCGGGGGAACAAATGGATCTGCACCCACGGCAATAATCAATTTATCATACGTGTCTGTTACCGTCTCTCCCGAATTCTTTTTCAAACCAACTGTTTTTGCATTGCTGTCAATCTCCGTGGCTTCATAACCTGTAAAAACTTCTGCTCCGGTCAATCCGGCATATTTCTCCGGCGTATTCACGATCAGATCCTCCCGTGTCGGAATATCCCCGCCGATATAATAAGGAAGTCCGCACCCCGCATAGGAAATATCTGAGCCTTTCGTGTAAACCCGCACAACCGCGTTTCTGTCGCAGCGTTTTAACTTGGCTGCTGCCTTTGTTCCTGCAGCAACACCGCCGATAATTACATATTTCATAAAACCATCGCTCCTTTCACTGCCTCCTGCTTCGCCCTCACTTTTGCTTATTTGAAAAACAGGAAGAGCACTTTTACTCTTCCTGCCTTCATATACTGAATATTAATTTCCGTTAACGCTCCGTTTCACATAAGTCGTATGGAGTACTTCGTGGGCTTTATGACTTCCCGGTTCACCAAAATATTCCTCATAAACCTTTTTAATGGAAGGGTTCTCATGAGATTTACGAATCGTCTTTGCCGCGTCATTATCATACAATACCTTTGCACGAATTCCCTGCACATCCACGGTATTTCGAACAGTGCCGGATACCTGCGGCTGACCGCCGCCGTTGACACAGCCGCCCGGGCAGCCCATAATTTCAATAAAATGATAATCCGCTTCGCCGGATTTTACTTTTTCAAGCAGTCTCCGGGCATTGCCAAGGCCGGAAGCCACAGCAACCTTCACATCCATACCGGCCACATGATATGTTGCCTCTTTAATCCCCTCGGTTCCGCGGACATCCACGAAATCTAAATTCGGAAGAGTTTCTCCTGTCAGAGTCTCCACTGCGGTACGAAGGGCAGCTTCCATAACGCCGCCGGTCGCGCCGAAAATGACACCGGCACCGGTAGATTCACCCAATGGATCATCAAAGCCTTCATCCGGAAGATCATTAAATCGAATTCCAAGGCGTTTGATCATACGGGCCAGCTCACGGGTCGTCATCGCATAATCCACATCCGGAACTCCGGCCGCACTCTGATCCGGCCGGCCGATCTCAAATTTCTTTGCCGTACACGGCATAATGCTGACGCTGACAATCTTCTTCGGATCAATGCCCATCTTTTCCGCATAATAGGTCTTTAACACAGCGCCGAACATCTGCTGCGGAGATTTACAGGAAGACAGGTGCTCTGTCATATCCGGGAAATAATGCTCGCAGTATTTGATCCATCCCGGTGAACAGGAGGTGATCATCGGAAGAACGCCGCCATTCTGCACACGGTCGAGGAACTCATGAGCTTCCTCCATGATCGTCAGATCCGCGCTGAAATCTGTATCAAAAACTTTATCAAAACCGATTCTTCGAAGTGCTGCTGCCATCTTTCCTTCCACATCCGTTCCCATCGGATAGCCAAATTCTTCACCGAGAGCCGCGCGCACCGAAGGTGCTGTCTGAACACAGACATACTTGTCCGGATCAGCCACAGCCGCAAGAACCTCGTCAATATAATCTTTTTCTCTCAGTGCCCCTGTCGGACAGACAGCGATACACTGGCCGCAGGATACACAGCTTGTCTCGCCAAGACCCATGTCAAAAGCAGAACCGATATAGGTTTTGAACCCACGCTCATTTGCTCCGATAACGCCAATGCCCTGAACCTTCTCGCAGACAGCCACACAACGGCGGCAGAGAATACATTTGCTGTTATCACGAATCATATGTACGGCGGAGGTATCAATCTCACTCTCAAGCATTTCACCGTCATATTTATGTTCATCGGTTACACCCAAATCCCGGCAAAGCTGCTGTAACTCGCAGTTTCCGCTGCGGACGCAGGCAAGACATTCCTTCCGATGATTGGAAAGAAGCAGCTGCAACGTCTTTTTACGGGATTCAATAACCTTTGGTGTGTTGGTCCATACTTCCATACCCTCGTTGATCGGATATACACAGGCTGTCACCAGGGTTCTCGCGCCTTTGACTTCCACAACACACATACGGCAGGCGCCGATTTCATTAATATCTTTTAAATAACATAAAGTTGGAATTTCAATATGTGCCAGCCTGGCCGCTTCAAGAATTGTGGAGCCGGCCGGAGCGGTTACATCCATACCATTGATTTTAATTGTAATATCGCCCATTTTTCTGCCCTCCATTACTCTTTATAAATTGCGCCAAAGCGGCATTTTTCCATACAAGCACCGCACTTGATACATTTATCCAGATGAATCACATGCGGTTCCTTCACCTTGCCTTCGATCGCACTTGCCGGACAGGTTCTCGCACAAAGCGTACATCCGCGGCACTTATCTGCATCAATATGGTAAGACAAAAGTGCCTTACAAACGCCCGCCGGACAATGTTTATCCACAACATGGGCCACATATTCATCTCTGAAATAACGCAGCGTAGATAATACCGGGTTCGGCGCCGTCTGGCCAAGACCACAGAGAGCATTATCCTTAATATAGTAAGCCAGCTCTTCCAAACGGTCCAAATCCTCCAGAGTCCCCTGACCCTTTGTGATCTTATCCAAAATTTCATACATACGTTTCGTACCCACACGGCACGGCGTACATTTACCGCAGGATTCATCCACCGTAAATTCAAGGAAGAATTTTGCAATATCCACCATACAGTTATCCTCATCCATAACGATCAAACCGCCGGAACCCATCATGGAACCAATCTCGATCAAATTATCATAATCGATCGGAATATCAAAATGCTCTGCCGGGATACATCCGCCGGACGGACCGCCGGTCTGAGCCGCTTTAAACTTTTTGCCGTTTGGAATACCGCCGCCGATTTCTTCGACAATGGTACGCAGTGTTGTTCCCATAGGGATTTCCACAAGGCCTGTGTTGTTGATCTTACCGCCGAGAGCAAATACCTTTGTTCCTTTGGACTTCTCTGTACCCATAGAAGCAAACCAATCCGCTCCATTTAAGATGATCTGAGGAATATTGGCATAGGTTTCCACATTATTTAAGATTGTCGGGCTTGCAAATAAACCTTTAACCGCCGGGAACGGAGGTCTCGGCCTCGGCTCGCCACGGTTGCCTTCAATGGAAACCATAAGGGCTGTCTCTTCACCGCAGACAAAAGCTCCCGCGCCAAGACGCAGGTCAATATCAAAATTAAAGCCTGTTCCAAAAATATCTTTGCCGAGCAGACCGTATTCTCTGGCCTGATTGATGGCAATCTCCAACCGTTTTACCGCGATCGGATATTCGGCACGGACATAAATATAACCCTGGTCCGCTCCAATGGCATAACCGGCAATAGCCATGGCTTCCAAAACAACATGTGGATCGCCTTCCAAAACGGAACGGTCCATAAATGCTCCCGGGTCGCCTTCATCGGCATTACAACAGACATATTTCTGAACTTCTCCCCGATTAGAGGAAGCAAATTTCCACTTTAAGCCTGTCGGGAATCCGGCGCCGCCGCGGCCTCTGAGCCCGCTGTCCAAAATCGTCTGAATGACTTCATCCGGCGTCATCTCGGTAAGGACCCGGCCAAGGGCTTCATAACCGCCGGTTCCAATATATTCATCAATATTTTCCGGATTAATGACACCGCAGTTGCGCAGCGCAATACGATGCTGTTTCTTATAAAAATCTGTTTCTGACAGGGATTTCACACCCTCATCTGTCAATGTCTCATCATAAACAAGACGTTTTACAACACGTCCCTTGAGCAAATGCTCTTCCACAATTTCAGGAATATCATCTTCCTTAACCATGGAATAGAAAACAGCCTCCGGATATACGACCATGATCGGACCAAGGGCACACAGGCCATGGCACCCGGTCTGCACAACGGATACTTCCTTGCTCAATCCCTGCTTATCAAGTTCTCTTTTTAATCTTTCTAAAATTCTCTGGCTGCCGGAGGACGTACATCCTGTGCCACCGCATACCAGAACATGCGCACGATACATAGAACGCTACCTCCTGACTATAATGTTGTTTCGTTTAATGTATATTTTCCTAATACATGACCGCGAACAAGATGCTGTTCCAACATCTCCATGGCCTTATCCACGTTCATTTTCACATAAGTTACTTTTTCTTTGCCCGGTTCAAGGACCTCGACGATCGGTTCATACTGACAAAGTCCGATACAGCCTGTCTGAGTGACGACTACATTGCTCATTCCCCGTTTCTGAACCTCATCCGACAATACATTAAGCACCGGTCTCGCACCGCTGGCAATACCGCAGGTTGCCATGCCGACAATAACACGAATCTGTCCGGCATCCTCTGAACGCATGCCGACTTTTCCCTGCATCTTCTCACGAATAGCTTTTAATTCCTCAAGCGATTTCATAGCAATAGTTACCTCCTATTCAAATGATGGCTCCGCCATCCACGTCCATTTTGTTCTCCGTTAAATATTCCTTTATGTACTCGGCCACCTCCGGTGTATCCAGCGGAATTCCGCCGAGAATCTCTTTCATCTGCCGCGTATCCAGCACAAACTCCCGGTCATCATAGCGATAGGTATAACAGAAATCTGTCTCCGGATGGAAATGGATCAACGTATATATCGTCCCGCTGATATCTCCAAGAGGCATCCTGTCTATATGGTTCAGCCGAAATTCGGCCCGGACCACCGTTCCCTCGCCGACCTTTGAGTTAATGCGAAAATCTCCATCGGCGCTGAGAGCCGCCATCTTAAAAAACGGGACTCCAAGTCCGACCTTCCGTGTTGTACGCGTCGTATAAAAAGGATCCTCCACCTGGGTAAGCTGCTCTTCTGTTATGCCGCAGCCGTCATCTTTAATGATAATCGTCAAACGGTCTGCCCGGGTATCCACCAAAACACTGATCTCTACCACCGAAGCCCCGGCCCGGGTAGAATTCTCCGCCACATCCAGAATATTTAAGGAAATCTCCGTCATCATAATCAATCATATTTTGCCAGGATGGCTTCGACATCATCCACGGACAGACGTCCATAAACTTCGTCGTTAATCATCATGACCGGCGCCAGTCCACAGGCACCGACACAACGGCAGGCATCCAGCGAAAACTTTCCGTCCGGCGTACACTCGCCGCCGACAATTCCGAGCAGATCCATAAGCTTATTATAGATATCCCCGGAGCCTTTAACATAGCAGGCCGTTCCAAGACAGACGGAAATCTGATAACGTCCCTTTGGATTTAACGCAAACTGTGAATAAAAGGTTGCAACTCCATAAATCTTTTCCAGAGGCACATGGAGCTCATCGGAAATCATCGTCTGAACCTCAATCGGCAGATATCCGTAGATTTCCTGCGCTTTCTGCATGATCGGCATCAGGGAGCCCTTTTCACCCTGAAGCTCATGAATCGCAGAAAGTAAGGCCTCTTTTTGTTCTGCTGTTCCGTTAAACGGAACACTCTGTTTCTTACTTCCCAAAATAATCACCCCTTATTTAAAATCCGGTACTTCATTATAACATTATTTTTGTGAAATTTCTATATTTACATGATAAAACAATATACAATTTTTCCAATTTTATGATATAATTATAACAATTAGTACAATCCTTAAAATCAGGAGGAGTAATATGACAGTTCAAAGCATAAAAGAATTATTAAACGCCCGTGTACTGGGTGGAGACGACATGCTTGGCCGTGAAGTTTTTACTGCCTGCGGCTCAGATATGATGAGTGACGTCCTTGCCCATGTTGATGACCAGGCGGTCCTTATTACCGGCCTGTGTAATCCTCAGGTGCTGCGCACCGCGGAAATGATGGATATTGTCTGCGTCATCATGGTCCGCAATAAACAGCCGGACGAGGCCATGATTCAAATGGCCGCTGAGCGGAATATTTGCCTGCTCGCCACATCACTGCCAATGTTTTCAGCCTGCGGACTTCTTTATGAAGCCGGTCTCCGGGGAGGTGGACAGCATGGAAAATAGTCTTATGACTTTAAAATACCATGTCTCACCGACAGATTTTACCCGGGCCGGAGAAGCGAGCAGTGATGTAAAGCATAAATTGAAAAAACTCGGCGTACCGCCGGAAATTGTCCGTAAAGTCGCCATTGCCATGTATGAAGGCGAAATTAATATGGTCATCCATGCGAACGGCGGTGAGATCACCGTCAACATCACCCCGGATCTGATCCATATGGAACTCAAAGATGTGGGACCGGGGATTGAAGATATCGATAAGGCGATGCAGGCCGGTTACTCAACCGCCCCGGATCAGGTGCGTTCCCTCGGCTTCGGTGCCGGAATGGGCCTCCCAAATATGAAAAAGTATTCCGATACGATGGATATTCAGACGGTTCTCGGCCAGGGAACCACTGTAACAATGACAGTGAATATGCCGGAATAACCGGATTTCGAGAAATATTAGAAAGGATGGTGTGTCTATGAATAATCATACATTCTTCCACTCCGTCTACTTAAATGAAGAATTATGCAACGGCTGTATCAACTGTATCAAGCGCTGTCCGACTCAGGCAATTCGTGTCCGCAACGGCAAAGCAGTGATCACAAGCCAGTTTTGCATCGACTGCGGTGAATGTGTCCGTATATGCGCCCATCACGCCAAACGCAGCCATTATGACCGTACAGATATTCTCAGTAATTACAAATATACAGTGGCGCTTCCGGCGCCGTCCCTTTACAGCCAGTTCAACAATCTGGATGATATCAACATCGTATTGACCGCTCTCATCTATATGGGCTTTGACGATGTTTTTGAGGTTGCTTCCGCGGCAGAGATCGTTTCGGAAGTGTCCCGCACATATATTGACGAACATCCGGAAAAATGGCCGTTGATCAGTACGGCCTGTCCTTCGGTCGTGCGTTTGATCCGGGTACGTTTTCCGAATCTGATCGACCATCTGCTGCCGATCAATCCGCCGGTAGAAGTGGCTGCACGGCTCGCACGGAAATATGCCGTCGAAAAAACCGGTCTTGCACCGGAAGACATCGGCATTATCTTTATTTCACCGTGTCCTTCCAAAGTAGCCTACGCTAAAGAACCTTTGGGAACAGCCAAAAGTGATATTGACGGTGTCCTTGCCATCAAGGATGTTTATCCGATGCTTCTTCCGCTTATGGTGGAAGCCGAAAAGAAACCGATGGATTTATCCCGGGCCGGGCGGATCGGCGTCGGCTGGGGAAGTCACGGCGGTGAAGCTGCCGGAATTGTGACCGACAATTATCTGGCCGCCGACGGAATTGAAAATGTCATTCGTGTCCTTGAGGACCTGGAGGATGAAAAATTCTCCAATCTGTCCTTTATCGAGCTGAACGCCTGCGACGGCGGCTGTGTTGGCGGTGTCCTCACCGTGGAAAATCCTTACGTTGCCCAGGCCAAGTTAAAAAAATTAAATCAGCATCTTCCGGAAGTTGTCACCCGTGCGCCTGCGGATCTGGCCGAAGATGAGATCAATTGGACGGAAGAAGTTGAATACCTCCCGGTATTCCGCCTCGGCACTTCGATGAAAGAAAGTATTATGATGATGAACCGGGTAGAACGGCTTTGCCAGAAATTCCCCGGCCTGGACTGCGGTGCCTGCGGCGCTCCAACCTGTAAGGCCCTGGCGGAAGATATCGTTCGGGGCAAGGCAAACGAAACCTATTGTATTTACATATTAAAGGATCAGATCCACTCTCTGACCCGCAGTATGAATTCTCTGGTCAACAGCGCTTCCGCTTATGAAATGAAGGGCAACGACTACCGCTACATATTCAAACAATATCTGCGGACGCTCCTTTCCGACATTTCTCTTCTGGATGCAGCGCTGAACCTGAATAAAGAAGATAAGGATGCTTAACTATGACTGTACAGGATTTAATCAACTCAAATCTGTTTCAATTAAAAAATGCCGGTGATGACCCTGAACGGGACATCACCGTGCCGTTTTGCTGTGACCTTTTAAGCGTTGCCATGGGTAAGGCACCGGCCGGCTGTGCCTGGGTCACCGTTATGGCAAATATTAATACTCTGGCTGTCGCTTCATTAACTGACGCCGCCTGTGTCATTCTTGCCGAGGATGCCTGCGTGGACGAGGTGACACTCAGCAAGGCTGAAATGCAGGGAATCACCCTGTTTACCACTGGTCTGCCGATTTTTGACGCAGCTCTGAGTATTTATCAGAAACTGAATCCATGACACAGCTCACTTACGACCTTCATATCCATTCCTGCCTCTCTCCCTGCGGAGATAATGACATGACTCCCGCCAATATTGCCGGTATGGCTGCCGTCAAGGGACTGGATGTGATCGCGGTCACTGATCACAATTCCTGCCGCAATTGCGCGCCGACCATGAAAATGGCGGAGGAATACGGCGTAATTGCTCTGCCCGGTATGGAATTATGTACCGAAGAGGAAGTTCATGTTGTCTGCCTGTTTCCGGACTTACGGGCTGCCCTTGATTTTGACGCCTATGTCTACGACAAAATGCTGAAAGTTCCAAACAAGGAAAAGATATTCGGGGAACAGCTTCTCTATAATGATATGGATGAGATCATCGGGAAAGAGCCGAATCTTCTGCTCTGCAATACTTCTATAGGCTTCGATGAAGTATATTCTCTGACTGAAGAGAGGGACGGCATTATGATCCCGGCCCATGTGGACAAAACAGCAAACAGCCTGATCGCCAATCTCGGCTTTATTCCGCCGGATAGTCAGTTCACCTGCGCCGAAATCAAAAATTTAAGCAAAAAAGAAGAACTTCTCCGGCAGCACGTCTATTTAAATCAATGCCGGATCATCAGCAATTCGGACGCTCATTATCTGGAGCATATTAACGAACCGGAACATCGTATAGAGGTTTCCGGCACTTCCGCTTCAGAAATTATCAAAGCTTTAAAAATAAAAGCATAAAAACCTGTTGACAAAAGAACAGGTTTTCTATATAATATGTTAGGCATCTAACTGTTTGATGTCTAACTTTTTTTAAGGAGGTGTTTTCATGCCCCACACATTAGATATTGGATTTCAACTCCACAACTTATCAAATCTGATGAAGCGCCGTATGGAACATTCGGAGGTTTTCTCTCATATGGATGATAATGTCACGCGGAATAACGGCTGGATTCTGAATTATCTGGCCCACCATTCCGACAGGGATATCTATCAGCGGGATATAGAAAATGATTTCTGCATCCGACGCTCCACGGTTTCAAAGGTCATCCGGCTCATGGAAACAAAGGGCCTTCTTCGCCGGGAGACAGTTCCCGGAGATGCACGGCTGAAAAAGCTGTTGCTGACGCCGGACGGAGAAAAGCTCCAGGCCGCCATTGAGCGAGAACAGCAGGAAACAGAACGGCTGCTCCGCCGGGGTGTCACTGAAGAAGAACTCCGTATTTTCCATCAGGTGATGGAAAAATTTAAAAATAATATTCAATAATTTATACCCTATCGCGCGAAGCCTGACGAAGCGCGCCCATGCGAAGCATCTGACATACGGGATACCCGAATGGGTATACCCTATCGCGCAGAGCCTGACGAAGCGCGCCCATGCGCAGCATCTAACATGCGGGACGCCCGAAAGGGTATGAATGACAGGAGGCATCTTATGATTAAACATTTAATGAAAAGCATCAGGGAATACAAGAAAGATTCTATCCTGGCACCGATTTTTGTCAGCGGTGAAGTTATTCTTGAAGTTATTATTCCATTTCTGATGTCAAAACTGATCGACTCCGGAATCGATGCCGGAGACATGAATTATATTCTGAGAACAGGCATCATCCTTGTTGTATGTGCCCTCGTATCCCTTTCCCTGGGATTTCTATCCGGCCGCAGCGCTGCCATCGCTTCCTCCGGCTTTGCTAAAAACCTTCGGAAAGATATGTATTACAATGTTCAGAACTTCTCATTTGCCAATATTGATAAGTTCTCCACAGCCAGTATTGTCACCCGTCTGACAACGGATGTGACCAACGTGCAGAACGCTTATCAGATGATCATTCGTACGGCCGTCCGTTCACCGATCATGATGATCGCGGCGATGATTATGGCCTTTAGAGTAGCAGGTAACCTTGCCTTCGTCTTTCTGGCCTGCATCCCGATTCTCGGTATCGGTCTTTATTTCATCATGACCCGCACCCATCCGATTTTTGAACGGGTATTTAAGACCTATGATAAATTAAATAACGTCGTTCAGGAAAATCTGCATGGGATCCGCGTTGTCAAATCCTTTGTCCGGGAAGACCACGAAATCAAAAAATTTAAGGACATTTCCCAGGATATTTATAACGATTTCACCCACGCCGAAAAAAATCTGGCTTTCAATATGCCTCTGATGCAATTATGTGTTTATGGAAGTATGCTTTTTATTTCCTGGTTTGGCGCCCGGATGATCGTTGCCTCCGGAAATGACGCCGCCGTCGGCTTAAGCACCGGCGAACTGATGAGTTTATTCGTTTATCTGATGCAGATCCTTATGAGCCTTATGATGCTCTCCATGGTGTTTGTTATGATCACCATATCGAGAGCTTCGGCGGAACGTATCGTGGAGATCATCGAGGAAACTTCGGATATCACCTCCCCGGAACAGCCGGTCATGGCTCTTAACAGCGGTTCCATTGATTTTGAAAATGTCAGCTTCAGTTATTCCAAAAATGCGGATAAACTTTGTCTGAAAAATATAGGACTGCATATTGCATCCGGAGAAACCGTGGGGATTATCGGCGGTACGGGTTCGGGCAAATCCAGCCTGGTTCAGCTTATTCCCCGTCTCTATGACGCCACCATCGGAAATATCCGTGTCGGCGGTGTCGATGTGAAAAATTATGATCTGGAAGTTCTCAGAGATAATGTGGCTATGGTGCTGCAGAAAAACGTCTTGTTCTCAGGGACGATCAAAGAGAATCTTCGCTGGGGAAATGCTCAGGCCACGGATGAAGAATTGATCCACGCCTGCAAACTTGCCCAGGCCGACGATTTCATCCAGAACTTTCCGGAGGGCTACGACACATATATCGAACAGGGCGGAAGCAATGTTTCCGGCGGTCAGAAACAGCGTCTCTGCATCGCCCGGGCTCTGCTTAAAAAGCCAAAAATACTTATTATGGATGACTCCACCAGCGCCGTCGACACGAAAACGGATGCTCTTATTCAAAGAGCCTTCCTGACAGAGATTCCGGAAACAACCAAAATCATCATAGCACAGCGAATTTCTTCTGTAGAACATGCGGATAAGATCATCGTCATGGACGACGGCGAGATCAACGCCATCGGAAATCATGAGGAACTGCTGGCATCCAATCCGATTTATCAGGAAGTTTACGCATCCCAGGTGAAAGGAGGAAAAGACCATGAATAAACGTCCAAAGGTATCTTCAAACACAGTAAAGCGTCTGCTCTCCTATATTTTTCATTATAAGCTGCGTTTTTTCTTTGTACTTATATGTATATTAGTCAGCGCTCTGACCAGCGTTGCCTCATCACTCTATATACAGACTCTGATCGATGATTACATTACACCGCTTTTGGTGGATGCAGATCCGGTATTTGATGCCCTTTTCAGATCTGTCATTGTTATGGCCTGTATTTATATGACGGGAATTGTCTGCGCCTTCCTTTACAACCGAATCATGGTATCCATTGCCCAGGGGGTTTTAAAGGAGATTCGTGACACCATGTTTGCCCACATGCAGAGCCTTCCCATCCGGTATTTTGATACCCACACCCATGGGGATATCATGAGTCATTATACCAATGATACGGACACCCTGCGCCAGATGATCTCCCAGAGCATCCCACAGATGTTTTCATCTATGATCACGGTCATCTCCGTTTTCTGTGCAATGCTGTCCGTCAACGTTTGGCTGACCTTAGTTATCGTTGTCTGCATTACTTTTATTTTAAATATTACAAAATTCATTGCCGGAAAGAGCAGCACCTATTTTATCCGCCAGCAGGCATCCATCGGTGATGTGAACGGCTATATTGAGGAAATGATCAACGGCCAGAAGGTTATTAAGGTATTCTGCCATGAGGAAGCGGCCGAGGATATATTTGATCAGAAGAACGCTCATCTGTGTGAGGATGCCACCTCCGCCAATATGTTTGCCAACGTCCTCATGCCGATCATGAATAACCTGGGGCATCTTCAATATGTCCTCATTGCCATCATTGGCGGCGCCATGGCCCTGAACGGAGTGAGCGGCCTAACATTAGGCGCTATCGCTTCCTTCCTCCAGTTGACCAAGTCCTTCAACGGTCCGATCAGTCAGATTTCTCAGCAGTTGAACGCTGTCATCATGGCTTTGGCCGGAGCAGAACGTATTTTTAAATTAATGGATGAAGTATCTGAGGATGATAACGGCGAAGTGACCCTTGTCAATGCGCGGTATACAGACGGTAAACTCGAAGAAGCCGATCACCGCACCGAGTTATGGGCCTGGAAAGTACCTCAGGCAGACGGCGGTTTCCACTATGAAGAATTAAAGGGTGAGGTTCGTTTCTACGATGTGGACTTTGGATACACGGGAGAAAAAATTGTTCTTCACAATATTACCCTCTATGCGGAACCGGGTCAAAAGGTTGCCTTTGTCGGCGCTACCGGCGCCGGAAAAACAACAATCACCAATCTGATCAATCGATTTTATGATATCGCCGACGGTAAGATTCGCTATGACGGCATCAACATCAATAAAATTAAAAAAGCCGATCTGCGCCGTTCCCTCGGCATTGTCCTGCAGGATGTCAATCTGTTCACGGGAACTGTCATGGATAATATCCGATACGGAAATCTGGAGGCAACCGATGAGGAATGTATCGCAGCGGCAAAGCTGGCCAATGCCGACAGTTTTATCCGTCGTCTCCCTCAGGGATATGATACCGTCCTCTCCGGTGACGGTTCCGGGCTTTCCCAGGGACAGCGCCAGCTGATTTCCATCGCCCGGGCCGCCGTGGCTGACCCTCCGGTCATGATTCTCGATGAAGCGACCTCTTCCATCGATACCCGTACCGAGGCTATCGTTCAAAAAGGTATGGACCGGCTTATGCTCGGACGCACCGTATTTGTCATCGCCCACAGGCTCTCGACTGTCCAAAACTCGGACGTGATCATGGTTCTCGAGCAGGGGCGTATCATCGAGCGCGGACCTCATAATGACCTGATTGCCCAAAAAGGCAAATATTATCAGCTCTACACCGGCGCTTTTGAACTCGAGTAAATTCTGAAGAATAGAAAAGGTCCTCGGAAAAGCTATTAAACGCTTTTTCCGAGGGCCTTTCTATTCTTTATTTGCATCCAAAATATCGATCAACTGTCTTGCCGTAACAATATAAGGTTCTTTGGGAAAATGCTTGAGATTACCTGTCACAAGATAAGCCCCATCCTTTCGTTTTTCCATAACAACTTCATAAAAAGGCAAATCCTTTATATCCGGAAGAATCACCTCCATTGGCTGCAGCTCCACGAAAATCCCGCACTCCCCAATTAATTTCAGTACATATCTCACCATTTTCCGTGGAAAATTAAATTTTTTTCGATTAAGAACTTCCTCATATTCATTCATGATTTCTCTGCTGTAAATTGGAACAATCTGTCCCGCAATCATTCTTCCTACAACCTGAACAGTCGCAGCCATATCATTACTGGAGAGCAATGCGGAAACAAGAACATTCGTATCAATAACCGCATAACAAATCATCCATCGTCCTCCTCACCGTATCTGACACGCCGAATCTCTTCATTAATTTCACTTAAAGTCATATCCTGCAGTCCATTTTTTTTAGCTTCCTCTCTTAATGCCATAAATGCCTTCATTGCCTTTTCTCTGGTAACCTCAGGTTCAGAAGATGTGATTTCAAAAGGTATTTTTCTCTCTCGCACAACAGCCCTTGCAAACACATTGATTGCGGTAGATGCCGTCATACCAAAGTCTGAACATAAAGCATCAAATTGTTTCTTCAAATTTTCATCCATTCTTACACTAAATGTTGCCTGTGCCATGATTACGCACCTCCTTTAGTACTATTATAACCATTTGTGTTATAAAATTCAACTTTTCGAACACAAAAAAATTCTTCTCCATGGGAACCGTTCCTCAGGTTCCTCAGGAGAAGAATTTTTTTACATTTGATATAATGTCACCATCAGCGGCATGGTAAAAATGCAACACAGCGTTGTCACCACATTAATGGCGCTGGCATAGTCCGCATCCTTTCCATAAACCTGGGCCATCTGTGTCACCGTGGAAGCCGACGGAGTCGTCATGGCCAGAAGGGTTATCATGAGAATCGTTGCTCCCTCAGATACCAATCCGGTGATCCCGCTGAATTTTAAAAAGGCAACGCCGATCAATGGATAAATAATAAGTCGCAATAGGGTGATAAACCATAACCGCCGATACGACAGTATCTTTTTAAAATCCAGGCTGCCGATAATCATTCCCGTAACGATCATTGCCGACGGTCCGAGCATAACTCCCACCGAATCGACAGCATCAAACAATGGCGCCGGCAGCGGCAATCTCAAAATGAAACATATAATTCCGGCAAAAACAGCCAGGATATTAATATTCATAAATATCTTCCGAAAATCTATACCTTTCTCCCCACATATCATCATCCGTCCATGACTCCAGAGTAAAATTGTCTGAACCGATAAATAACCCGTAGAATAAATGACCCACTCTTTGCCAAAAATCGCAGTGACTATAGGAATGATCAGGTTTCCCGCATTTGAATAGATAAGCGATGTTTTCTCAACCGCATCCAATCCCATCGGTTTCTCCAGAATCTTCGTTAAAATAATCATAAAAATATGAAGAATTAACGCTGTTGCTGCCGCCAATATAAGTCCTTTTAAAATCTGAGGCTCATATTCAATCTGAAAGGCAGAAAATATGGCGCAGGGCGTGATCAGATACAAGGATATAAGCGATATGCTCCGGCTGTCCTCTACTCTGATCACCTTTGCCCGCACTAAAACAGCGCCCATTGCCATCATCAAAAATAAAGACAATATTTTTTTTGCCAGTATAAATCCAATCATTGCCCTTTCTCCATCATATAGATTTCAGGCGTACACCTATTCCGCCGTTATTTGATCTGCACTTCGGTGAAGTACCGGCGTATATTCATAAGGCTCAAGGAACCGACGTTCATACTCATCTTTTAATTCTTTTCGGAATTTCGGATGGGCAATCTTGATCAGAGCCCGCGCCCTTTCCTTCAATGTTTTTCCCTTAAGCAAAGCAATGCCATACTCGGTTATTACATAATGCACATCATTCCGGGAAGTTGTCACCGCCGCTCCCGGATCTAAAAACGGCACAATACGGCTGATCGTTCCGCCTTTTGCCGTGGAAAGCATAGCGATAATACTCCGTCCGCCGTTGCTCATCGCCGCGCCGCGCACAAAGTCTACCTGCCCGCCGACACCGCTGAACTGTTTCAGGCCGATACTTTCGCTGGCAACCTGTCCCATGAGATCCACCTGTATACAGCTGTTAATAGAAACCACATTATCATTCTTTGCTATAATCACCGGGTCATTCACATAATCCACCGGATTCATGGAAATCTCCGGGTTATCATCAATAAAGTCATAGAGCCGCCGGGTTCCCATAACGAAAGTGATGACGCTCCGTCCCGGCTCCACCTTTTTCCGTTTATTGTTGATAATGCCGGCCAGCATCAGATCCACAATGCCATCGGAAGCCATCTCCGTATGCAGGCCCAGATCCTTTTTATCCCATAAAAACGGGAGCACAGATTCCGGGATAGAACCGATACCAAGCTGCAGACAATCCCCATCCTTAATTAAGGTGGAGCAGTATTTTCCGATTTTCTGTTCTAAAATACTCACCTTCGCCGGCTTCTGCTCCAGAATCGGTTCCGAATGTTCCACGATAAAATCAATATCCCGGACATGAATCAGATTACCGCCGAAGGTTCTCGGCATAAACTCATTCACCTGGGCAATAACGATTTTCGCGCTGTCGGCCACCGGCTTCGTATAATCACTGGATGTTCCAAAGGAACAAAAACCATGTTTATCCGGAACACTCACCATCACCAGCGCCACATCCACCGGCAGCTCCGTGCGGAAAAATTTCGGCACCTCATGGAAAAATCCCGGACTGTAATTGGCGTAACCCTGGGCCACCGCCTCTCTTGTCCCGGCACCAAGGAATAAACCGTTAAAAACAAAATGTCCCTTCATCTCGGGACGCGTATACTTTCCTTCACCGAGAGAAACCATGTGACATATCTCCACATTTTCATACATTTCATAGTTTTCCACCAATGTATCGATTAAGTATGTCGGTTCCCCGGCAGCATGGCCGGTAACTACCCGGTCTCCGCTCTTAATATAACCAATGGCCTCTTTTGCCGATACAACCTTTGAATTATAAATATCCTTCCAGTCTTCTATATTCATAAGTGCTCACCCCCTGTTGCTTATTATTATATTTCACCTTCACACCAAACACAAGAAAAAACTTCCCTGATTGTAAAATGTCGAAAAAAAATACAGTCAAACAATTTTCCTGTCTGACTGCATTTTTCCTAATATATGCCTTTGGCGGCCTTTGACCGTAGGGATGCCAGATGATCCAGCGCCTGCTTCAGGGTGTCATCCTGTTTTGCAAAATGGAAACGGATAAAATGATTCACATCCTCTTTAAAAAAGCTGGAACCCGGCACGGCGCCGACTCCGACTTCCCGTGCCAGCCATTCGCAGAATTTCACATCATCCTTCACTCCGAATTCAGAGACGTCCATCAGTACATAATAAGCGCCCTGGGGTTCAGAAAAGGTATAGCCCAGATTTTTAAGACCGCCCGTAAAAAGATTTTTCATATGGGTATAATGATTCTGCAATTCTTTATAATAATCATCACTGAAATTCAATCCGACGACCGCAGCTTCCATCAACGGCGCCGCAGCTCCCACCGTCAAAAAATCATGAACTTTTTTTACCCTGTCCGTAATCTCCGGCGACGCCATCACATAACCCAGCCGCCAGCCGGTGATCGAATAGGTTTTGGAAAGGGAATTGCAGACGATCGTCCGCTCTCTCATTCCCGGCAGAGCTGCCAGATATGTATGCCGGTTCGGCTCATAAACAATATGTTCATACACTTCATCCGTGATAATATAGGCATCATACCGCTTTGCCAGATCCGCAATCATTTCAAGCTCTTCTTTTGTGAACACCTTACCGCAGGGATTCGACGGATTGCATAAAATCATTATCCGTGCCCCCTGCTTAAACGCCGCTTCCAGCACATCCGCGTCAAATTTAAATTCCGGCGGTGTCAGCGGAACATAAATCGGTTCCGCCCCGGAAAGAATGGTATCCGCACCATAATTTTCATAAAAAGGAGAAAAAATAACGACTTTATCCCCCGGGTCTGCCACCGCCATCATCGCCGCCATCATTGCTTCCGTGCTGCCGCAGGTAACCACAAGTTCTCTGTCCGGATCCACCCGGATGCCGGAAAAACGGGCAATTTTTTTCGCCAGAGCCTCCCTGAAATTTTGTGCGCCCCATGTCAGCGCATACTGGTGAGGCCCCTGTCCGGCCACCTCTGCCAAACGGGCGGTTATCGCCTTGGGCGGTTCAAAATCAGGAAATCCCTGAGACAGATTCACCGCGCCATAAGTATTGGAGATTCGGGTCATTCGCCGAATCACCGAATCCGTAAAACTTTCTGTCCGTTTACTCAATGTTTTCATAGATCTGCTCCAACCTCTTATGCCAAATAGGATTTATGATTATTTAATATTCCCTTTTCATCCAGAGAAAATTTTATCTGACGCATGGTCCTCAACACCGAATCCGGCGTCTCCTGCAGAAAATAAGGCCGCTTGCTCAAACCGATACCATGTTCTCCGGATGTCAGGCCGCCAAGAGTATAGGCATGATGATATAAAACCACCATATTGTCATGCAGCTCTCTTTTCCATGTCTCATCATCCCTGTCGCCCCGGACAACACACAGATGAACATTTCCGTCGCCCGCATGGCCGAAACGAATCAGCTGCATACCGCTCTTTTTTTCCTGCTCGCCGACAAATTGAATAAAGGCATCCACCTTGCTGATCGGGACAACCAAATCTACCGGTTCCTGCTCAGATACAGCCTCCACAGCTTTCACCAGGGCTCCCCGCATTTTCCAGATTTCAGCAGCCTGCTCCGGATCGTCCAGAACAATAAAATCTATGGCGCCGTTTTCAAGGGCAATCTTTCCGGCTTTCTCTATGTGAAGCGTCACTTCTTCCGGCTCCCCATCAAAGGTGAGTATCATATAGGCTCCCGCCGACGGGCATGGAAATTTTGTGCCCGTAAAATTCTCACCAAGCCTTGCCACATCCCGCTCCACAAATTCCACCGCTGTCGGTCCCACATTGCCTTTCAATAAAGCAAGGACACTGGAAGTTCCCGTTTTGATATCCGGATAAGGCACCAGTACACTTAATGTCGAAGCCGGTTTCGGAATCAATTTTAAAATGCACCTGGTAATTACAGCCAATGTACCCTCTGAGCCGATAACAATATTTTTCAGAGACAGCCCGCTGGCATCCTTCACATTCTTACTGCCCACGGTTATCACGTCCCCGTTGGCGAGAACCAGTTCCAGTCCCCGGACATAATCTCTTGTCACGCCATATTTAACCGCCCGCATACCGCCCGCATTCGTACTGATATTGCCGCCGATCGAAGACTGCTTTTCACCGGGATCCGGCGGATAAAATAATCCCCGCGCTTCAACATATTTCTGAAAATCCTCCAGAAGTATTCCCGGTTCCACTACAGCTGTCATTGTATCCTCATCCAATTCCAGAACACGATTCATGAGAGATACATCTAAAACAATGCCTCCTCTCTGCGGTACCGTGGAGCCGACCAGATTCGTTCCCGCGCCCCTCGGCGTCACCGGAATCTCATTTTCCCAGGCATACCGCATAATCCGGCTGACTTCCTCGGTAGATACGGGAAAAACCACCGTATCCGCACACCCTTTTAAGCGCCCGAGGACGTCACTCTGATACTTTTCATCAATATTTTCGGTAATACACCGTTTGTCGTCTTTAATAATGTCATGAATTGATGTCATTGCTTTCACTCCCATGCTGGTACAAAAAATCCTTTAAATACATCCTGGAAAACCTGTTTTGTGGATTCAGACTGGAATGCTTCTACGATTCTCTGATACACCGGGTCGTCTTTATCTTCACTGCGCACGGCGATCAGGCAGAAATAGCTGTCGTCATCATACTCTTTTTCAAAGAAAATGCCGTCTTCCTGCGGGTCGATGCCACAATCCAGCGCATAGTTTCCGTTGATGACTGCCGCGGTAACATCCGGCAGCATGGAATATATATTCGAAGCATCCGCCTCAATAAATTCAACCTGAACATTATAAGTCTCAATATCAGATACCTCCGGATTTGCTCCCGCATCATCTTTTAATTTAATGATACCCGCAGATTCCAGAAGCTTCAATGCCCGTCCGCCGTTGGAGGCATCCCCCGGAATGGCAATCGTGTCGCCGTCCTTCAATTCAGAAACATCGCTGATCTTATCGGAATACAGATTCATTGCAATAACAAAGGTATCGCCGATAGCCGATATGTCATATCCCTTTGTCTCAACCTCATTTTCAAAATAGGCGTGATGCTGGAATGCATTCATTTCGATATCGCCGCTGGCAAGTGCCGCATTCGGCAGAGAAAAATCAGAAAACTGAACCAGTTCAATATTGATGCCCTCATCCTTTAATTCTTCAGCAATCGGATTCCATATTTCTTCATAAATTGCCCCGGTCAAACCGATCCTGACGGTGACTTCCTCCCGGGAGGCTGTTGACTCTCCGCCCGCCGCTGTTTCTTCACCTTCTGTTGACACTGCGGATTCCGCATCGGCTTTCTTTGTCTCTGTTTTTCCTGAACCGCCGCAGGCTGTCAGCCCCAATATCAGTGCAGCCGTTAAAGCGCAGGTACGTAAAATATTCTTCTTCATATTCATTTCCTCCTCTTCATTGTGTTAATGTATATTTTTCTTTTCTATAAATGTTCCGATGCATTGAATCATCGAAACAAAAATAACGAGAATAATGACCGTCACATAGGTGACATCCACCTGATTTCTGTCATGGCCATAGCGGACGGCAAAATCGCCAAGACCGCCGGCCCCAACCGCACCGGCCATAGCTACCAGTCCGAGCAGACTAATCACCGTAATCGTTGTTCCCCTGGCGATGCCCGGAATACTTTCTTTAATGTAAACCTGAAAGACCATCTCCGGTGCAGAACAGCCCATGGCCTGGGCCGCTTCGATCAGCCCCGGATCCACTTCTGCAAAAGCATTTTCAATCTGGCGCGTGAAAAAAGGAGTGGCGCCGAACACGAGGGGAACGATAGCCCCCGGTACTCCGATCGCTGTTCCCATAATAAAACGGCTCAAAGGCATCAGACCCGTCAGCAAAATAATAAACGGAATGGAACGAAAAAAGTTAATGCATTTATCCAGCACCTGAAAAACGCCTTTGTTTTCGCATATTCCACCCTGTTTTGTTACCGTTAAGATAATACCGAAAAACATTCCCAAGACAAAAATCAACACGCCCGACCACAGGGTCATCACCAGCGTTTCCTGAATACTTTCCACAAGCGCATCCGGCTTATCAAGAACATTCGGTATGATCTTTTCAAGAAATTCAGGCATCCAAAATCACCTCCACGCCAATCTGTTTATTTCTCAGATAATCCACAGCCTTCTCGACGGATGATCTCTCCCCATCAACAATAGCTACCAATCCGCCAATAGGATTCTCATCGATCAGTTCAATATTACCGAAAATAATATTCATATCCAGTTGAAACTGTCGGGATATGTAAGATACCAACGCCTCCGAAGCATCCTGCTTTAAATATCGGAGTCGTAAAATGCATTGTCCCTTCCGCAGCATTGTCAACGGATGTTTTTCCTCCACCAATTCATATATTCTGGAAAGATTTGTTGTGCTGTCCACAAAATTTTTCGTGATCGGCTGTTTCGGTGACGCAAAGATTTCAAAAACACCGCCCTGCTCTACGACCTCTCCGTTTTCCATAACGGCCACCTCATCGCATATATCCTTGACCACCTGCATTTCGTGGGTAATAATAACAATCGTAATTCCCATTTCCCTATTGACTTTTTTCAACAATTTTAAAATAGATTTCGTCGTCTGGGGGTCCAGCGCGCTGGTAGACTCATCACTCAGCAGCACCTTCGGATTATTGGCCAATGCCCGCGCTATGGCCACTCTCTGCTTCTGCCCGCCGGACAACTGGGACGGATAGGCTTTTTTATAGTCCTCCAAGCCTACTAAATCCAGAAGCTGGCGGATTTTCTCTTCTTTTTCTGTTTTCGTAAGATGGCTTTTTCGCAGTGGAAAAGCCACATTCTCATAAACCGTCCGGGACTTAAACAGATTAAACTGCTGAAAGATCATGCCTATATTCTCGCGCTGTTTTCTCAGCTCCGCCGTCGACAGCCCGGTCAGCTCCACACCATCGATATATACCTTTCCGGATGTAGGCCGCTCCAAAAGATTTATGCAGCGGACCAACGTGGATTTCCCGGCCCCGGAAAATCCGATAATTCCGTAGATCTTCCCCTTTTCAATTTCCAGATTCACATTTTTTACCGCTTCAATCGTCCGTCCTCCGGAAACAAAAGTTTTACTCACATTCTCAAATCGAATCATAGTGAATCTCCTTAATTCATATTATTCATATCGTTTTTATATGATTATTGATGATTAAAAAACAGGTGCCAGATCACTTCACCTGTTTTTTAAGATGTTCTCATTATATCAATATTTTCTGAAAAGTGTTAATATGAAAAAGCGATATCAAACTATAGGTACAGCCTATAACAGCCGTTCCCGATAGGCTTCCAGTTCCCGGATATAAACCTCTCCGATGGGACTGATATTCGAACCTTTCCGTTTAATATAACCGATCCGCATCTTCTCCGTTTCCACCAGCGGCACCGCCTTATAATCCAGGCCGTTTAACTCCTCACAGATAATGCCGGAGCAGAGCGTATAAGCATTCAGTCCAACCATCAGGTTTAAAAGCGTTGCCCGGTCATTGGCATGAATAATCTGCTTATAATCATAGGTGCTCTTCATTTCCTCCGCAAAATAAAACGCCCCGTTTTTCCCCTGGTCAAAAGCCAGACAGGGATAAGCCTGCAGCTCCTCCATCGAAATCTGCGGTTGATCGGCCAGCGGATGTCCTCCCCACAGATAAACATAAGTTTCACATTGAAAAAGCTCCGCAAATTCCAGGCCATTCTCCTTAAAAATCTTGCGCATCACCTGTTCATTATAATCATTCAGATAAAGCACGCCGAGCTCGCTTTTAAAAAACTTCACATTTTCAATGACTTCCCATGTCCGGGTTTCATGGACGGCAAATTCATATTCATCCATACCGATCTTCTTAACCATCTCCACAAAAGCTTTCACCGCGAAAGAATAATGCTGCATGGAGACACTGAATTTCTTTTTTGATTTTTTTTCAAGATATCGGTTCTCAAGCAAATGATACTGCTCTGTCACCTGCCGGGCATAACCCAGAAATTCTTCGCCCTCAGGCGTGATGATAATTCCCCGGTTGGAACGCACAAACAGGCTGAAACCGATTTCCTGCTCCAGTTCCTTCACCGTGGCTGACAGACTTGGCTGGGATATAAACAACTTTTTGGCCGCCTCATTCATAGAACCATTGTCCGCAATGGTAATTACCTGATGTAATTGTTGTAATGTCATTATTCCAACCCTCTTTTATCCGCGCAATTATACATTTTTAAGACTCTGTTCCAAATCCGCAATAATATCATCCACATTTTCAAGTCCGACAGAAAGACGGATCAATCCCGGATTCACACCGGCAGCGATCAACTGTTCATCTGTCAGCTGACGATGAGTCGCGCTGGCCGGATGAAGAACACAGGTGCGGATATCCGCCACATGGACTTCATTGGATGCCAGCTTCAGCCCGTCCATAAACCGGACAGCTGCTGCCTTCCCGCCTTTAATCGTTATGGAGATTACGCCGCAGGTTCCCTTTGGAAGATATTTCTTTGCCAGTTCATGATATTTATCTCCCGGCAGAGCCGCATAGCTGATCGATTCGATTTTGTCTGAGGCCTGTAAAAATTTCGCAACCTTCAGCGCATTTTCACAATAGCGTTCCATACGGATCGGCAGTGTCTCCAATCCGAGGTTCAGCAAAAACGCGGAATGGGCTGCCGGATAAGCGCCGAAATCACGCATCAACTGCATACGGGCCTTAATAATATAGGCCATTTCGCCAAACTCCTTCGTATAGATCACACCGTGATAGGATTCATCCGGCTCGGTGAACTCCGGAAATTTGCCGTTGGCCCAGTTAAATTTACCACTGTCCACGATCACACCGCCGATCTGAAGGGCATGTCCATCCATATATTTTGAGGTGGAATGAACAACAATATCCGCGCCGAATTCAATCGGCTTGCAGAGAATCGGAGTGGCAAAGGTATTATCTATAATGAGGGGCACATCATTTTTATGAGCAATATTGGCAAACTTTTCAATATCAAGAACCGCCAGCGCCGGATTTGCCAGAGTTTCCCCGAATACACAGCGGGTATTTGGTTTAAATGCCTTCTGAATGGTTTCTTCATCGGCTTCCGCATCCACAAAGATACATTCAATGCCAAGTTTTTTTAATGTAACGGCAAAGAGATTCACTGTACCCCCGTAAATCGTGGATGTACTGATAAAACTGTCGCCCGCATTACACAGATTCAAAATTGAAAACAGGGATGCAGCCTGTCCGGAAGATGTGCACATTGCGCCGACACCGCCCTCTAAATCCGCGATTTTTTTCTCCACCGCATCCACTGTCGGATTGGCAAACCGGGAATACATATATTCTGTCGGCATATCGAACAACTGGCCGATATGCTCGGTTGAATCAAATACATAGGTGGTACTCTGCACGATCGGCAGTACCCGCGGTTCTCCGTTTTTCGGCGTATAGCCTGAATGCAAACATTTTGTTTCGTCTCTCATGACTTCATTCCTCCGTTTTTTGCAAGTTTTTCTTTTAATTCTGCGTCAAATACTCCCTGACGGAGCATCGCTATCTCCATCCGATACGGCGCCCAGGATTTTTTTGGCTGGTCCGCATCGGCCACATAAGGCGTCTCCAATATCTTCGGTACATCTTCAAAATCCTTATGATGGACGATTCGGTTTAAAGCCTCAAAACCGATATGGCCGAACCCGATATTTTCATGGCGGTCCTTGGCCGCTCCCGGCGCATTTTTACTGTCATTAATATGAAATACAGCAATCTGTTCCTTCCCGAGAATCCGGTCAAATTGCTCCATAACACCGTCAAAATCATGGATAATATCATACCCTGCATCGCTTGTGTGGCAGGTATCAAAACAAACTCTCAACTTATCATTGCAGGCAACCCGGTCATAAATCTGAGCCAATTCCTCAAAACTCCGGCCGATCTCACTGCCTTTGCCGGCCATTGTCTCCAGGGTCACGCACACCTTCGAATCCCGGTGCAGCACTTCATTCAGGGCTTCGGCAATCTTTGCAATGCCCGCTTCGGCCCCTGCGCCCACATGGGCCCCCGGATGGACAATAAGGATTTTGCTTCCCATCGCCTCAGAGCGGCTGAGTTCCAGATTCATAAACTCCACAGCCAGCTCAAAGGTTTCCGGCTTCACCGTATTCGCCATATTGATAATATAGGGTGCATGAATGACGATCTCATCAATTCCATGTTCCCGCATGAAAGCCCACCCCTCATCGATGCGCAGTTCACTGATATCTTTACGCTTTGTATTCTGGGGCGCCCCCGTGTACACCATAAAAGTATTGGCATCGTAGGATACAGCCTCCTTTGCAGACCCCAAAAACATTTCTTTTCCGCTCATTCCCACATGGGAACCTATCTTTAACATATTTTCTCCTCTCACCGCGCCCGCCGATAGGACACGCCGTCTTCCAGTTCAATATCCCGGCAGGCAAATAACTGATCCACTGTTAAAAAAGTATAACCCATCCGCCGTAATTCGTCAATAATTCCGGCCGCCCCCTCAAGGCCATAATCCGAAATATCGTGCATCAAAATAATATCGCCATCCTTCACTGTTTCCGCCGTTTCCCGAATAATATCCGCCGCCGGTTTCCCTGTCCAGTCCTCCGTGTCAACGGACCATAAGATCATCGGGCAGTCCAGCCAGTCCTCCAGCGCCGGGTTCATTTTGCCAAAGGGCGGTCTGAGCAGAAACTCTCCCTCCCCGATAACCGCCTCGATCGCTGCCCTGGATTTCTCGATTTCTTCCCGCTGTTTCTCTTCCGTAAGACAAGATAAATCCACATGGCTGTAGGTATGTATCCCAATCTGATGTCCTTCCTCATAAATACGCCGGACAAGCTCCGGCTGTTCCTCCACCTGGGCGCCGATCATAAAAAAAGTGGCATGGACCCCCTTTTCTTTTAACATATCCAAAAGCGCCTCTGTTTTTTCTCCTTTTGGACCGTCATCAAAGGTCAATGCCACCAGCCGTTCACTTTCCTCATAAATATCATAGGTTGCACTTTCCGGTGCTGCAGACACACTGATATTCCGTACTCCGGATATGATCAGCGATACCAACATCATGCACAAAGCTGCCGCAAGAACCCGATATTCCCTCATCTAACCGCTTCCTTAAAATCCTTCAGGCTAATATATGCCCGCCCCAGAGTCGATATTCTCCCGATTTGCTCCGGCATGCTCCCGATATTCTTCCAATATGCTCTCATATCCTCTGCTTTCTATCTTCGGTCTTTTGCCGATTCCTCTGCCTTCTGAATGAAATCCAGCATATCCCTCAGTTCACTCGCAGACATTTTTGTATACTTCGCCAGTTCTCGGATCGACGGTTCCTGCCCACTCTGTTCCATGAGATATTTTCGTGCTTCATTCACCAGCGTCACCTTGCCGACCACAGCATTTTCCACATCATCTTCCCCGGTGATTTCATCCATATAGCCCTTCATCGCCGCCTCGACTGCCCGGTCAAGCATTGCTTCCACATCTGTCAGGGCCGTATTGCCGCCGCACAACTCGGAAAGCTTCATAAATAAAGCCATATTTCCTTCCTGCACAACATCGGAAAAATCCTCCGCAGCCACCGACAGCTTTTTCACCTGCTCTAAAATCCTGTGCATCCAGTTTTCAGATATCTTCCCGATCACACTGTCGTTGCCCTCCAAAAGCTGTCCGTACAACTTCTGAAGCTCCTCCGGCGTGCAGAGAGAAATTCCGCTAATTTCATCCAGATACATGCGGAACACCGGAGAATCCGGCAGTTCGGATGCCTGACTCCCTTTCTTCGGCGATTCGGCGTTCTTTCCGCCGCTTTTCATCGACTCGGATATTTCCTCCGATTCGAGCGTCCCTTCCCCCTCTTCCAGCAAATCTTCATCTATTATTTCCTCTTCCGATGCATCACTGGCCATATTTCCTTTGGAAGAATCCGAGCTCTTTTCCGGCTTCAACAGATATTCCAGCACCATCTCCTTTTGAGTTTCGTTCAAATCCATGGAAGCAAAATAGCCGAGAATCTCCTCCCGCGACAGAGGCTCCGAAGCCGTCCTTATAATTTCAGAAACTTCCCGCACTGTTTCCATAAATATATTCTGATCTAACATAAAATAATCTTCCCTTTCCTCTAAATACTTAATACCTACTCTGTACGCTTTCGTACTAGGCTCGAAAATACCTCGCCAAGTACTCAATGTGTCGCCAAGTGTTCACAGTATACCACAAAAACCCCTATAAACCAAAGGCCTATAGGGGTTTTGATCAATTTTTTATTTTACATTTCCGGTTCCGTCTCATCAACACTGTATGGCTGAGGTGCTCCAAGAAGGTCTTCACCTAAGGTTTCGCTTTCTGTTTCACCTTCGGTTTCCAATCCGGTCTCGCTCTCGCTTCCTAATACAGATTCGGTTTCCGTCTCCATCGCAGATTCGGTTTCTGTTTCGGATTCTGTCTCGGTTTCCGTTTCCAGTTCGTGATCCAACCGGGTGACATTAATGATATATGTCTGGGTATTGCCCGCCGGAGCCGTTACAAGAATCTCGAAATAGTTCTCACCGATGTCAAGCATCAGGTCCTCCGGTGCGGTGATCACACTTTCTTCATCCATCGGTACTGCGGAATAGATGAACATTTCCATATCCACTCCGACTTCCACATCGTACTCAAAAACATCCGGGCTGAATTTTTCTTCCAGCTTCTGAACCCCTGCGATCATAAGTTCCTTAATCCGGGCATCCTCGGAGATATCCGTATTGACAACCACTTCAAGGGAAGTATAACTGCTTTCCAGGCTGACCATTTCCAGCGATTCATACTGCTCGATATACGCATCATGAAGACTGATATCTGTCGCTCCGACTTCCAGCGCTTTGAAGGTCAGCTCATAGGTTCTCTCTGTTTCGCCGTAAGCCAATGTTTCAATAATCTGGATTTCACCGTTGGCACCGGTGGCCAGATCGGTGGATGTTCCAACCAGCTCAAGTTTCTCGGCATCATAAGTCAGATCCGCCTTAATATAACTCATCGCCTCACCGCTGGAAGCTGTCACGAGTACTTTCACTTCATCGTCTTTTCCCACTGTCGGAGATTCCACGGATACGGTCATCTGGGCTCCCGACGCAATTGTCTGCATCCCGGTAAATACCACGCCGCCGACCACTGCACAGAGGGTTAAAACCGTTGCACATATGATAGAAATTATTTTTTTATTCATGGTCTTTCTCCTTTTCTACTGGCGATAAATATTCAGTGTATAGGTTGTCTGATTTCCATTTCCGGCCTGGCATACAACCTGGATCACATTGTTGCCCGGATTCAGTGCATGATATCCTGCTCCGGAAACAATCGTTCCATAGCTGCTGACCGGCGTTGCGGAAATATTGATTGAAGACTCTCTTGTTACCGCATTATAATTCAGCTTATTATAAGTAAATGTCTGGTTAAATCCAATGCTGCCATTGTTGATGCTCATATACTTGATATAGCTGTTTGGATTTCCTGTCACTGCCGGAATCGCTGCGGCGCTTGTCGGCATATTATCATAAACAGGAATAATAAAGGTAATGACACTGTCGTCCAATACACCAAGGTTTTTATAAGTGCTGTACCGGCTTGTACCTTCCGTACACGGTGCCTGAATATTGCCCATATACTGATGGTCAAAATATGGCGTATCAACCACATTGAATTTCTGGAAGTAATCCGTATTCTGTCCGACATTGATGTAGGAACTTGCAAGGAATTCCGCGCCGCCGACGATGGATAACCACGGGCTTGTCCATGGACGCCGCCATGTACCTGTCTGAGCCGCATAGTTCATACCATTCTGTACCGCATTTCCTGAAGCGCTGGCATAAGCGCCGATGTTAAAGAAGTTGTAATAACCGTAACTTCCATCGACTGCCGAACTGCCGCCGCCAACCTCCTGGCGTACTCTGGAGGCCAGGAAATAAGGGCTTACTCCCGCAATCTGTCCGGCTTCCATAAATGTATCTATATAACTGTAATACCGGCCATTATAATAATATCCATTACCATCCGCCATAAATGTACCGCCCAGAATACCTGCCGTAACAACTCTGCTCTGGGAAGTCTCATAGGACTGGCTCTCAAACATGAATATCTGCTGTTCATCCAGGAAGTTTCTCGGATCCATATAATAAGCGATCAATTCTCTGGAAGCGCCCTTCCATGATGAACCGTCCTTATTAACATACGTATCCGTTGCCCAGTCATAATCTCCAGGCGCTGTGGACAGCCATGAGAACGGTGTCGTTGAAGAAACATAAATCATCGAACGATTACCGCTGTTTTCCTGGTCAACCGCATAATTGAAATCAATCCCTGTATATTTTGCAGTAAAACTCCAGCTTGGATGCTGTGCGTGAAGATGTCTCAGCGCATTTCGATAGCTTTCCGGGAAAGCGGCGAGCTGTTCTTCAAACTGAGCATCTGTAGGTCCTTCATATGGCGTATCATTGCTTCCGGCAATTCGTACAAATTCTTTGCTCATATAGCCGGTTTTGATAACGCCGTTCACAACGCAGGATACCTTGTACCAGTCGCCCTCTTCACCCAGGATATTTACCTGTGTGCCGAGATATACAAGCCCCTGTGTACTGTAATTTGTTCCCGGACCGGTACGGAAATTCAAGCCGTCCGCCGTCGTAATTCCGGTTTTTCCCGTGACATCGACATTGCCGCCCGGATTGGTAGTTCCAGGATTGCCGGAACTGCTGTCAACAATCGTAATATATTCAGCGGAAACATAGCCTTCACGGTTTGCTCCGTTGACAACACAGGAAACCTTATACCATCCGTTCTCCTCACCGATAACAGTCACTGACGCATTCTGATAAATCAGGCCGATAGCAGAATGGTTTGTTCCTGCCCCGGTACGCACATTCAGCGCATCTGCGTTGACAACACCATTTTTCTTTTCATAGGATGGTGTCGGTTCCGGTTCCGGAGCCGGTGTTGTGCCGCCGCTTTCGTTAATCCGTGTAATATATTCGGCAGAAACATAACCGGTTGTCTCACTGCCGTTCACTTTGCATTTTACCTGATACCATGAACCGGACTGTCCGATAATCTCCACCTGTTCATTCTTTCGGATCAAGCCGATCGAACTGTGGTTTGTTCCCGCACCGGTTCGCACATTCAGTGCATCCGCATTGACAACACCTTTGCCGGTCGATGGGGCCGGATCCGTTGACGGATTGCTGCTGCCCGATGTTTTTGAAATATACTCGGCATAAACATAGCCTTCCTGAGTATTTCCATTGATAGAGCAACGAATCTTATACCATGATCCCTCGCTTGCGAGAATCTCCACCGATTCATTCTGACGGATAAGGCCTAAAATCGTATCCGAAGTACTTGCTCCGCCCCGGACATTCAACGCGTCCACATTGACAACGCCTGTACCGGTAGCCGGTGTCGGCGTTGTACCGCCCGTATTTCCCGGATTGCCTGTATTGCCCTGACTGCCTGTATTGCCTGAACTGCCGTCCATCTGAACATACTGGCTATGTACATATCCTGTCTGAATAACGCCATCCATCTGGCAGGTGATCTTATACCATTCGCCATGAACCGAAATCACTGTCAGACGCGTGCCCTGGGCCACACTGCCCATACGGGAAAAATTCGTTCCTGCCCCGGTACGCACATTCAGCCAATCCGCCGTGATCGTTCCGGCGGAACTGGTTGGACGTGTCGGTGTATCTGAAACCACATTCGAAATATAGTCACCCCGAACATATCCTGAAACCGCCCCGGACACTTTGTACCATGTATAACCATCTGAGCCCTGTATCGTCTCCTCGATGCTGAGTGTCTGTCCCTGAGTCACTGTTCCCACACGGGAATACCCTGTGCCTGCGCCAGAACGGACATTCAAAGCATCTGCGTTGACCGTACCCGTCGTGGCCGCATTTGCCCTCAGCGGACCGATGCCTGATGCGCAGGAAATAACCATTGATGTCACCAACGCATAGATAAGGCCCTTATTAAAGCCACTGAACTTTTTCATAATGTCCTCCCTGTTGATTTATTACAATTCTATTACATATTTACTACAATTATGGCATAAATCATGTAAATAATCAACTGTTTTTCGCATTTTTTATTAAAAAACTACGTAAAAAAGGGGATAAAAAGGGCATTTACCCCCACTTTGAAGTAAATGCCCCGCTTTTTTTATAAAATTTTCAATCAGGCCTTGCCAACGGAACCGAATAATTCCATCTTTTCAAGCACTGTCGCACGGATAGCGTCTGCGCCCGGCTTCAATAATTTACGCGGATCATAGCCCTTGCCCTGAAGGTCTTTGCCTTCTTCAATATATTTACGGGTAGCGTCTGCAAAAGCAAGCTGACATTCCGTATTTACATTAATTTTTGCAACACCCAGGGAAATTGCTTTTTTAATCATATCATCCGGAATTCCTGTGCCGCCGTGAAGTACGAGAGGCAGATCACCTGTAAGCTTCTGAACGGCATCCAATGTTTCAAAGCTCAGTCCCTTCCAGTTGGCCGGATATTTGCCGTGAATATTGCCGATACCTGCTGCCAGCATATCTACGCCCAGATCAGCGATCATCTTACATTCATTTGGGTCCGCACATTCACCGGCACCGATAACACCGTCCTCTTCACCGCCGATGGAACCGACTTCCGCTTCCAGAGACATTCCCTTTTCACGGCAGATTTTTACAAGTTCTTTTGTTTTTTCAACATTTTCTTCGATCGGATATTTGGAACCGTCAAACATAATGGAAGAAAATCCGGCTTCGATACATTTCAGGCAGCCTTCATAAGTTCCATGATCCAAATGGATCGCTACAGGCACAGTAATGCCGAGTTCATCAATCATTGCTCCGGCCATTGCCGCAACCGTCTTAAACCCGGTCATATACTTTCCGGCGCCCTCGGAAACCCCAAGGATCACCGGGGATTTTGCTTCTTCTGCAGCCAGCAAAATTTCTTTTGTCCATTCCAGATTGTTAATATTAAACTGTCCAACAGCATAGTGGCCGGCTACGGCTTTTTTCAACATCTCTTCTGCGGATACAAACATTTTTTAACCCTCCATAATTTTCTTTGTTAGTAGTTACTTAAAATTTTACTCTTAAATACGAAAAAAATCAATGAAATCCCGTAAAATCAATGTTCTTTCGCATGAACATTGATTTCGATGGTGCAATCGGAAACAAAACCTTCATTAATATCCAGCGCATACTCTATCCGCACATGAATGTTTTCCTCTGTTTCCGTCAATTCCACGCTGAAAGTATTAAAGCAGACTTCCATCATGCCGTAAGGCGTCCGATACATCACCATATTCTTCATATTCGGCTCAAATACCATATGGGCATTATGGGAACCGTGCTTGATCAGATCGACCCGATTCGGCGTCATCTTCAGCGTATTACTCATCTGCTCTCCGATCTCAGGTATCATTTCATCATACAGAATATAATGTTTCCCATTTCTGAAATAATAATTCCCGGTCGTTATCATCTCCGTCGTGCCGTCTTCGCCAAATTCATGCTGAACGCCCTTTATTGATAAAATTACTTTATCTGTCATTATGTATACCTGTCCTTCATCCATTCTGATTAATAATTTTCAATCGGCACAAGCCGTGTCGGTACTAAATCCACCGGAAGAATCGAATTGGCAAACTTGGTAAACCGCTCCGCACCGTCGCTGACAAAAAAATGATAGGACGGTTCTCCGGTTTCCCTGTATATACCTTCCTCCTTCAACAGCTCCCGCAGACTGCAGGCCGTCTCATAGGCCGGATTGACCAGGGTAACGCCTTCGCCGACAAGCCGCCCGATAGTTTTTCGGAGCAGCGGATAATGGGTGCAGCCGAGGACGAGGGTGTCGACCCCCGAATCCTGCAGCGACTTCAAATACCGCCGGGCAACCTCATCCGTCACCGGATCATCCGTCCATCCCTCCTCAACCAGGGAAACGAACAGCGGGCACGCCTTCTGCACCACCTCGATCGCTGAATCATACTCATGGATCACCCGCGGATAAATACCGCTGCCGATGGTGCCCTCTGTCGCTATAATACCGATGCGTTTATTCCGGGTGGCATTGACCGCAGTCACCGCTCCCGGCCGGACAACGCCGATGATCGGTATATCCAGTTTTTCTTTCAAAACATCCAGGGCATAGGATGTGGCCGTATTGCAGGCCACCACGATCGCCTTCACCTGCTTTGTCTTTAGGAAATGAACAATCTGTTCCGAATAATTAATAATGGTATCTCTGGATTTTGTTCCATAAGGTACTCTGGCCGTATCTCCAAAATAAACAATATTTTCCGAAGGAAGCTGCCGGATGATTTCCCGCACTACGGTCAAACCGCCGACGCCCGAATCAAAAACACCAATCGGTGCATCTATCTGCATCTTTCGGACCTCCTATCTCACATAACGCTCAAATGCCAGACGAATCATCTCATCTGCCAGCGCGCCGTTATCAAGTCCCTTTTCATTCCACAGCATCGGATACATACTGATGGACGTAAAGCCCGGCATTGTATTGATCTCATTGAAAACAATTTCATTCGTTCCCTTTTCCATAAAGAAATCCACCCGGGCGCAGCCGAAGCCGTCCAGCGCCTTAAAAATCTTCACCGCATCGGCCCGGACCTCTTCCAGCTTTCCTTCCGGGAATACGGGATGCAGATCCGTCCTGGACTCCTGATTGTTATATTTCGCATCAAATGTATAGAAATCTTCGGCGGAGAGCACCTCACCCACATCCGAGGCTTTCGGTTCATAACCGCCGAGAACGGCACATTCAATCTCCCGGCCCACAATAGCTTCCTCCACGAGAATGTGAATATCATGCCGGAGAGCCTCATTCAAAGCGGCAACCAGTTCTTCTCTGTCGGATGCCTTATTCACCCCGACAGATGATCCCGCCTTCGACGGTTTAACAAACACCGGATAAGGCAGAGCCGCCTCCACCTTTGCCACACAACCATCGATATTCCGCATATCGATATGACTGATCGGCACGTATTTTGCCTGGCGGATATTTAAATCATCCACCACAATCTTCGTATACCATTTATCCATGGAAACGCTGGAAGCCAAAACGCCGCAGCCCACATAAGGGATCTGGGCCATTTCAAATAATCCCTGTATCGTTCCATCTTCGCCGTACATTCCATGAAGCACCGGAAAAAGCACATCTACCCGCTGTTTCCGGCTCCGGCCATCCTCAAAAAGGATCAGCCCGTGGTCCTGCGCATCCGGCGAGATAATTGCCTGTATCCTGCTTTCCCGCCATGCGCCGCTCTCCACATCCTCTATCGAATCCGCCAGCAGCCAGCGGCCATCCTTTGTGATCCCGATCAAAAGGACGTCGTATTTTTCCCTGTCCAGGGCTTTCATGATGGTCACGCCCGACACACAGGAAACATCATGTTCAGAGGACTGACCGCCAAACATTACTGCTACAGTTAATTTATTATTCATGTTTTGCACCTCGGTTATCTATCCATACTTACTGTATTGTAGTTTTTTATCTATTGTACCTGATTCACTCTAATTATTCAACTGCTTTCTTCCCCCGAAATCCCCGGAAAAGGCAAGGAATTCAGCGCATAATTCTCGGTTTCTTGTCGTAAACATAAACTTTTGGAAGAATATCGCCGACATCCGCCTTCTCCATTTTTAAAATCACATCGTTTAATATGACCGGAGATACCCCGAGATGTTCACCATTGTTTTCAAACATCTCCTCCATATAAATTCCTATGGAACCGGCCACTTCCTCGTCCAGGGCCAGCATGTCCTCCCCTGTCGTCAGACTTTCACACACGAGCATTGTCCGGGCAAATTCTGTATTCTCCCGTATTTCTTCCAACAGGCCCTGCAGTTTCTCTCTGTCGGCAACCACTTCGTTTCCCAGAACAATCACCTTCACCTGTCCATAGTCCAATGATTTCCCTGACATACTGTCATATTTATCCTCACTTTTCTGAAGACTGTCCGCCTCCAGCGTCATCGGCGGATATTTGGCACTGCTGCCATTGCCCGTCAGCGCCTCCAGATCCGGAAAGGTATAGGTAAACCGATAGGTTTCCTCCTCCCCCAGATCCACGCCGAGGGCCATGACAAAAGCCCGGTTCTCAAGCTCCACATAATTCTCGCACCCGGTCAGACCGCCAAGCAGGCAAAGTGCCAGCACCAGTGCGCCCGCTTTCCGAAATCCTTTTTTTCTGCCCTTGCAGGTCATACCCATCAGCCACGGCACAAGCCACAAAAGAACGGCGCCGGAGATAAGCATCCACATAAAATAAATATTCAAAAATCGCCGTTCCGTCCCCAGCCGCCAGGACAGTGCAGCCCCGGCCAAAGCAAAGGCCCATACCTTCCAGCGATTGACCTTTGCCTCACGAATCCCCCATAATTCCACCGTATGACTCAGGGCGCCGGAAAGACTGATAAACATGGCAAAAATCCAGAAGGACAGCATCAGGCCATCCTGCCTTGATAAAAATCCTCCGGGGATTCGGACAATCTGCATCAGTATGACCGTCGGCCAGCGTTCCCCGGCCATCCCCTCAACCGTCATTACTGTCACGCACAGGACATAAATCAGAGCAGCCAATCCGCCGCCGATGCCAAGGGCCCAGGCAAAAACCCGAAAAGGCTTTTCATTGGGATTCTCCGGGGCGATATAAAGCATCCATTCCACCGGTGCCATCAACACCCAGGTCACCAACACCCCCTGAATGATTCCCGAAAGTGAAGTATCCGAAAGGGGCAGCAGCCGGAAAATATCACCTTCCGGTATAGAAAAAAGTCCGATCAATATGATTGGGATCAGAATCAGATAAAACAGAATTTCCGACAACCGGGCACGGACCTCAATCCCTTTGGTACTTCCATAGATGAGGACGAGCATCATCCCTGCAATAACAAGCCATTTCGGCATTGTATATAAAAAAGTTTCATTTAAAACCGATGAAAACAAACCCATAAGGAAAACAAAGGCCGCAAAGCATCGAAGCCCGTAAAGCCATCGCAGAACCTTTCCCGGCCAGCCGCCGAGGCTTTGAACAAAACGGCTTTCGCATTTGCCGAGAACCCATGACAGCAGGGCGCCGTCCGCCAGTGTCAGCAAAAGTCCGAGAAGCAGCGCAAGAAAACCGCCCTCCCCTGCCAGTCTCGGAAGGGCCATCGGCAAAAAGAGGCAGGCGCCGGTAAATACATCCAGGATCAGCAGCCTTGTCGCCTGATGATTTGAAATTTTTCCATTATTTGAAAACATCCTGTTCCTCCTCCGATTTATAGCGTATCCGTTGGCCTTTCCGCGCAAAAACGGGCCGCTTTTTTAATTTAAACAAAGGCATTCGGATAAGTCCATCCTGAAAATCCCGGTTTTCATCCGCCTTCACCGCCACATAAGGCATAAGATAGGGAATCTGAAAGCTTTCGAGGGATGCCAGATGGATAAGCACAGTCAGCATCCCCAGGACTACTCCATAAACTCCCAGAAAAGCTCCGAGAAAAATAAGATAAAATTTTACAAGCCGGAAAGCCGAGGCAAAACCCTCATTTGGGATCGTAAAGGACGCCAGGGCCGTCAATGCCACAACGATAACAACGATCGGACTGACAATATTGGCGTCCACCGCCGCCTGTCCGATGATCAGGCCGCCCACAATACCGAGGGCGCTTCCCATCGGACCGGGCAGCCGTATTCCTGCTTCCCGCAAAAGTTCAAAAGCCAATTCCATCAGCAGCACTTCCACCGGCACCGGAAAGGGAACGCCGCCCCTGGCTGCAGCAAAAGACAATTCCAGGCTGGTCGGCAGCATTTCCGGGTGGAAACAGGCCACACCGATATAGAAAGCCGGCAGCGTCATGGCGATCAGTGCCGCCGCATATCGCAGAATCCGCACAAAGCAGACAATCCCCCACCGGTTATAATAATCATCCGCTGCCTGAAAAAAGCAATTCAGCGTTGTCGGCAGCAAGAGCACCATGGGGGAATTATCCACGATCAGAGCAATGCGCCCCTCCATCACTGAAGAGGCTGCCTTGTCCGGCCGCTCCGTGGACTGAAATTGAGGAAAGGGCGAATACCATTTTTTCTCCGTCAGCTGTTCCAGACTGCCGCTGTCGAAAATGCCGTCAATCTTAAATTTTTTGAGGCGTTCCTGAATATCCGCCACCAGCTCCGGCCGGGCAATTCCTTCCATGTACATCACCGTTATATCTGTCTGGGAACGCACGCCCACCTTTGTCTGCAGCGTTTTCAGCCGGGTGTCCCGAATCCTCCGGCGGATCAGTACCGTATTGGCCCGCATGGACTCGGTGAAGCTGTCCTTTGGCCCCCGCACTGCCACCTCGGATTCGGCGCTCTGAACCCCCCGGGTCGGAAATTTTTTGCTGGATATGATCAACGCCTTTGGGCAGTCCTCCAAAAAAACAGCCGTATCTCCGGACAGTACTGCCAGAACAGCGTCCTCCAGCGTTTCCGCCGCCTTTGTATCCGCTGTCGTCAATGCCCGGGTCTGCAGAAACTCAAAAACCTCCGTCCTGGGCATAGAATCCAGACTGTACATAATATTTTTCAAAAACTCGCCTTCCACAAGCTCCCTGTCTATCATGGAATCCACATAGACAACATAAATCGGCAGGCCTGCGGCAAACATCCGCCGCTGAATCACATCCTGACAATTTTCAAACCGTTTTTTCAATTCCTGTATATTATCCTCCAACCGGTCGGATATATTCATCTTTGTTCTGCCTCCTCCGCAAAAATAATCTCCCCGCAATCACATCAAAAAAAGGAGTCTTTGCACTAGTCTGTGCAAATGACTCCTTTTTTATCACCTATTATTTATTTTTTTGCCGTTTCATCCTCATCGGCCTGAATCTTTTTCATCACCGTCAATTCCTGATTATAAACATGGCGTACAATAATCTTTGTCGCCGTTTCCTTATCCCGCCTGGAAATGGCATCAATGATCGCCTCATGCTCTTTGATCAATGTCTGATGAGCCAGATCATATTTCAGATATTCCAGCCGGTACCGATACATCTGCTCCCTCAGATTGTTCAGCATCTGAATCAGCCGGAGATTTTCTGTGGCTTTATAAATGACATCATGGAACTCCACATCCCTCTGGGCCTGAAGCGTGATATCATTTCCCTCCAAAGCCTCTTTAAAGGCCTCCTGGGCCCGACGAAGTTCCTCGATCGTTTCCTCCTTAATACGGTCGCAGGCCAACTCGGTGGACAGCCGTTCCAGAGAAGAACGCACCTCCAGAACATCTCTCAGATCCTTCTCCGTAATCTTGGCAACAATAGCTCCCCGCCGCGGAATCATCACCACAAGGCCTTCCAGCTCCAGCTTGCGGATAGCCTCGCGGATCGGCGTCCGGCTGACGCCGAGCTGTTCCGCCAGCTGCATCTCCATCAAACGCTCGCCCGGATCCAGTTCCCCCTTTAAAATAGCCTGCCGGAGTGTATAAAATACAACGTCCCTAAGAGGCAGATATTCATTAATATTCATCTGAAAATTGTGCATTTTTTTCACTTCCTCCTGGTTTACTTACCGATGAATTCGGATATTAAAAGGCTTCACAAGATAAACCTGTTTTGCCAGTGTTCCGTTTCGCAAAATATCCCTCGTCCACATCCCTTTTCCCTCATCATCAAAGATTCCGAACACTGTCGGGCCGCTGCCGCTCATCATGGCATTGAGCGCTCCTCCCGAACGCATCACATCTTTAATCGCTTCTATCTCAGGATGCTCAGGGATAGTTACCGTTTCCAGAACATTTTCCATGCTGTCCGCAACGCCTTTAAGATTCCCCTCCTCCAGGGCCTTTATCATACCGTCGATATCCGGGCGCCGTTTCACCGAATCCAGTTTCAAATGCTCATAGACATATTTCGTCGACACACTGATCGGCGGTTTTGCCACAAGAATATGACAATCCGGCATGGAAGCCACCGGCGTCAATATCTCGCCAATACCTTCCGAAAGCACCGCTCCCCGCATAATGCAGTAAGGCACATCGGCTCCAAGACGCACGCCCCGCTCCATCAACTGGCGTTTCGTCAATCCGAGCTGATATATCTGATTAACGCCATAGAGAACCGCCGCGCCATCCGTACTTCCCCCCGCCATCCCGGCAGCCACCGGAATATGCTTTTCAATTTTTATATTCAGACCGCCCGGAATATGAAATTCCTCCATAAGCATCCGGGCCGCCCTGTAGGCGATATTATTTTCATTTACAGGGAGAAATGGCAGATTTGTTTCAAGTTCAATACCCTCCCGATGTCTTTCTTCCATCGTTATCTTATCATAGAGCTGAACTGTCTGCATGATCATCCTTACTTCATGATAACCGTCTTCACGCCTCCGAAGCACATCCAGCCCAAGGTTCACTTTCCCGTAGGCTTTCATCTGAATTGTATTCATCGCTTTTCTTCCCCCATTGTTTTTTGTATACAATGTTCACTATATATACAATTATAAAGAATCCATGGATATTTTCAAGTCCCTATTTCAATATTTCCATATTTTTCATAATGAGGATCGGCTGTCCAACCGGCAGTTCATCCCCGCTCAGGCCGTTCACTTCCCGGATATCCTCAGGAGAGGCATAATATTTTTTAGCCAGAGTCCAGATGGAATCCCCCGCTTCCACCACATGCCCCGTCATACCCGGCATAGCCTCGATCTTTTCAAAGTCAAGGGGTTCTTCCCGCACCTGGGTCACAACCCGGATCTTCTCGGATTTAAAAACAGAAGCATCCAGTGAAATAATCATTTTCACTTCAATCTCATCATTATCCGTCATCGTTGCATTTAACTGTTCCAGCCCCGGAAAAATATCATAGCTGTCCCCTTCCCCGATATTTTCCGCCTCCACCGTATAGGAAAAAGGAACCGCTGCCTTTGCCGAATTCACCGGTTTACGGTCATCCGCCGCAATATAAAGGATGCTGAGATAAACGACGCCTTCAACGAGAATCCCCTCTTCATTGATCTCTGTCTGATCGATCTTGACCGTCGCCCGGGTATGGCAAATCTGCAGCATTCGCACGCCCTCGCCGCCCAGATGAACCTTTTCCCGAATCGGACACCGGGATTGATTTTTCAGCACCAGGTTATCCAGTGAAATTTCTTTCCGTTCCGGCGTCAGAGTTGTCTTCGGCGAATAAACATCCTGAAGAAGCTTTAAGGTTTCCTCCTGATAAATGTTCATCTCGGCCGCCAGCACAGCCTCCACGCCGACAACCCTCGCCTCTCCGTCCTTATCGCTGCGAATATCCAGATTCAGATGGTCCATATGTACCTTAATGTCCGGAATCATCTCCTGAGTCACATCTGAAAAATCAATACGTCCTTCCACCGGAACATTCAGTTCCACATCATTGACCGGATTTTCCAACGTCTCATCCCGATACAATAAAAATATCGACAGCTGTCCCCGGATCAATACGCCGCCATCCTGAAGCTTCATTTCCAGATTCTCCAGGTTTTCCTGATACCATATAATATCCATCATATTCGGGCGATTGGCCGGAATCGGCGCTTCCTCGCGAATCCGAAGCTGGTCCTTCTGGCTGACACAACGCTGACTCAGAGTGCATACCCGGTTTTGGGCCCATAAATCCTCCCCGTCTTCCATGGCCGTCGCCACTTCCTCTTCTCCCATCCGTATTGCCGACACATGGAGAACCACAATGGAACGCACGCTGATTTTTCGTGAATTTATCAAACCGGTCCGCAAATCTTCCATATCCCAGCGAACGCTCATCTGATCCATCTCCTGAAGACCATCCATATTGACGGTTTCCTCAAAAGGAATTGCCCCTTCAATGGACTGGAGCTGACCGCTGCCGTCATCTCCCATATAGAGCACGCCAAAGGCAAGCTCTCCCCGGATAATACATTTATCCTTTGACGGTTTTATATCCCGGATATGAAGCGTCCCCTTCTCCTGAATCAGACGTTCAATATCCGGTTTCGTATCCGGCACATTAAAATCATTGTCCAATGTCATCTGAACCGAAGTGTTATTCTTATACACCGGCATTCGGATATATGTTTTTGATAAATTCATAAAAGAGCCTCCTTAACTTTTAAATCGAATTGTCTGATCCACACCTTCAATTTTTATGACAACAAAGGGGTAGGATGCCACAGCCTCCGTAGCCTCTGATTTTTCCGGCCCGATCAAATCCGTGTCGACCCATATGCCGGTCTCCCCCTGATAGACATCGTTTACCTGTATACTATAGCCCGATGTCTCCTGCTGCCCATACCCAACAATAATATATGAATAAGTTCCGTCATGATATGCCATCTGAAAAGCTTCATTTTTTCGCTCTTCAATCATTGTTCTTATCTCTTCCGGTAATTCTTCCGCATCTGCCACCGTAAAATCCATATCCGATATCTTCTTATCCGATGTGTCAAACATGGAGCAGCCGCCAATCAGACAAAATCCCAGCACGGCCGCCAATACCGCAAACCTTTTATACATCCTTCTCATAACCCATGAACCGCCTTTTTTACAAACTTATGACACATGGCGGACAAATATGCTTAAAATAAAAACACCCTCAGCCATGAGTCATTACCCACAGCTAAGGGTATCTCCGTGAAGCGCCGAAAATCAGCGGCCTCATAAATTATTCTTAAACCATCGTTGCGATCAGCTCATCCAATGCCTTGCTGACTTCCGCAGATTTCGCATCGGCATCCGCCAGGGATGTGCCTTTAATTCCATAATAGAATTTAATCTTCGGCTCTGTTCCCGAAGGACGTACACAAAGCCATGCATCATCTGTCAGATCATAATAAAGTACATTGGAACTTGGCAGACCGGTCGGCTTAACTTCACCGGTCTGAATATCAACGATTTCATCTTTCTTATAATCCCGCGCGGAAATGACGGACATACCGGCAATTTCCTTCGGCGGATTGGAACGCAGAGTTTCCATGATCGACTGGATTTTTGCCAGTCCTTCGATACCGGATAAGGAAATGGATTTCACATCATCCTTATAGTATCCGTATTTTTCATACATGTCCACCATAGCATCCCAGAGAGTCTTGCCCTGGGTCTTATAAAATGCAGCAGCCTCGCAAAGAGCCATCGTCGCCACGATCGCATCTTTATCCCGGGCATGGGTTCCGATCAGACAGCCGTAGCTTTCTTCAAATCCGAAAAGATACGTCCCCTTTCCGCTTGTCTCAAAACCGAGAATCTGCTGACCAATATATTTGAAACCGGTCAGGCACTCAATCAACCGGATATTATAACCCTTTGCAATAGCATCCGCCATATTGGTGGTCACGATCGTTTTAATGAGAGCACCGTCCTCCGGAAGACCGCCCTTCAGCGCCTTCATCTGACCAATCGTATATTCAGCCAAAAGACAGCCGGACATATTTCCCGTCAGATTATGATATTCGCCGTCTTTATCCTTCACCCGGACACCCAAACGGTCCGCATCCGGATCCGTTGCCAGAACCAGGTCCGCATCCACTTCCTTCGCCAGCTTCAGGCCCAGCACGAAAGCCTCATCGGCTTCCGGATTCGGATAGCTGACTGTCGGGAATTCACCATCCGGCAATTCCTGCTCAGGAACCACATAGACATTTTCAAATCCGAGTTCTTTTAATATCCGGCGGGCCGGGATATTCCCTGTGCCGTGAAGCGGTGTATAAACAATCTTTAAATCTTTGCCCATGGCCTGAATAGCCTCCGGATGTTTCACCTGCTCTTTAAGACGGGCAATATATTTATCGTCAATATCCTTGCCGATGATCATGCAGAGGCCGGCTTTCACTGCCTCCTCTTTATCCATTGTGAGAACATCGTTATAATCGGTAACCGCCTGAACTTCGGCCATAATTCCGCCGTCGTGAGGCGGAGTGATCTGAGCGCCGTCTTCCCAATATACCTTATACCCGTTGTACTCCGGCGGATTGTGACTTGCCGTAATATTAATTCCGGCGATACATCCCAATTCCCGCACGGCAAAGGATAATTCCGGCGTTGGTCTTAAAGATTCAAACAAATAGGCTTTAATGCCGTTCGCGGCCAGACAGAGGGCTGCTTCTGCCGCAAACTCCGGCGACATGCGCCGTGAATCAAAGGCTATCGCTACACCCTTGGATTCTCCGTTCTGCTTCTTTATGTAGTTTGCCAGTCCCTGCGTTGTCTTACGCACGGTATAGATATTCATCCGGTTTGTACCTGCTCCGATAATTCCCCGGAGGCCTGCCGTACCAAACTCTAAATCCTTATAGAAACGTTCCTTAATCTCATTATCATCTGCTTTAATACCTTCCAGTTCTGCCTTAGTCCCCTCATCAAAATATGGGTTTGCCAGCCAGGACTCATATATCTCTCTGTAATCCATTGGAATCTCCTCCTTATAATTTCAAAACTCTATGTGCTTCTATTATACCCGATTCATTACAAAAATGCACTATTTTTTTAAGTATTTAACTAAATTTTTAGACAAATTGTCCCATTTTCTTACAAAAGTCGTCTATTTCCTCCAGAAAGCGATTTCGTTCGTTTTTTTCGCGAATCAGTTTATTCAGCTTATCCATGTTTTGGGCCGACATCCAGCTTTTTCTTGAATTCTGATACCGGTTGGCAATTTTCCAGAATTTTTCCGGGAAAACCATCATGCCGTACAGACAGCGCGCCTGCCCATAATTTAAAGGCAGCACCCTGTTATATGTTTTAAGCATTGCCATTCCGAGTCCCGGATTCCAGTGGTTCTTCTCCATTATTTTACGCATGAAAACGTACAAATCATAGATTTGAAGTTCCATATGCATATGGTCAAAACGGACAAGGGCCACCTCCCCCTGAGGCATCAAAATATTGTGCTGCGTATAGTCTCCATGGCACATCCGCTGTTCCCTGCAATTCTGCTCATACAAATTCATATATCCCGCCCCGGATAGAATCTCCTGAGCTCTGGCGCCCTCCTCATCAAACTCCCGATAGAATTCCATGAATCGCCTGTCAAAAGAATTCTTCTGCTTTTTATGGCAAATATAATTTCGGATTGTTTTTAATTCCCGGCACCGCCGGCCCATTTCATTCAAAAGATTCTCCTGTTTAAACACTTCACAGATCTCCTCATCATGCGTGATTCCATGAAGTCCCTTATGCAGGCCGGCCATATGCGCCACCGCTCTTAATATTTCTTCCCTGTCTCTTGTACTGCATTCCCGGCCCTCATACCAGTCCGTCAAAACATAATTTTGTCCATCTTCATCCGGCGTCAAAAAACTCCCCTCCCGATTTGCAACGAACTGATCTATGTATATATATCCGCGTTCTCTGAGACAGGCTTTCACCATCATTTCCCATTGAAGATGCTTTGGCGACCCGTGATACACCCGAAACAGCTTCAGTCCCTGCTCCGTATCGCAGAGCCAGGCTCCCCGCCCCCGGTAAAGACGTCTTATTTCCAAATGATAACACTCTAACAGCTCTCTGATTTTTTCTTCCAAAAGAAATCCCTCCCAGATATGTTAAAAGACAGTTTCTATTTAACATATGAAGGAGGGGTTCATCATATTACCTGAATACTTTCCGTCACAGGAAGCCGCCGGTCTTACAGCAGATGAACGCCTTTGTTTTCCAGCGCTTCAACCACTTCATCCGGCCATACTGAGGCAATCACTTCGCCGATATGGGCTTTTCTCAAATAAAACATACAGATTCGGGCCTGACCGATCCCGCCGCCGATCGTATAGGGCAATTCACCATTCAGCAGAGCTTTATGGAACATTAAATCCTTACGTTCCACACATCCCCGAACCTCAAGCTGACGCATCAAGGCATCCTCATCAACCCGGATACCCATGGAAGACAACTCGAAAGCGGTATCCAAAAGTGGATAATAAACAAGAATATCGCCATTTAATTCCCAGTCATCATAATCCGGCGCCCGGCCATCGTGAATTTCGCCGGAGCCAAGGGCCCCGCCAATTTTCATCAGGAACACGGCGCCCCTGAGACGCACGATTTCACGTTCCCTTTCCTTCGGCGTCAAATGCGGATACATATCCTCCAATTCCTGCGTCGTTATAAATGAAATTTCCGACGGCAGCATTTCCTCTATATATTCATACTGAATCGCCATATACTTTTCTGTATTTTTCAACGCTTTATAAACTTTCTTCACAATCTTTTTCAGCGTCTCTTCATTACGCTCATCTTTATCAATAATCCGTTCCCAGTCCCACTGGTCCACAAGAATAGAATGAAGGTGATCCGTATCCTCATCACGGCGGATGGCATACATATCCGCATAAAGTCCCTCTCCATGCTTAAAGCCATAACGTTTTAAAGCAAAACGTTTCCACTTTGCCAGAGAATGGACGATTTCCACCTCCCGGTCCTCCTGTTCCCGAACACCGAACTGCACCGGCCGTTCCACACCGTTTAAGGTATCATTCAAACCACTTTCCGGATATACAAAAAACGGAGCTGACACACGGGTCAAATTCAATTGTCTGGCCAGTTCTTTTTCAAAAAAGTCCTTTACACATTTAATTGCGATCTCGGTTTCCCGAATGTTCAGAGGGGATTCATAACCCTCCGGTACCCACATTGGATCCATATTTCTCACCACAGTCATTTTCTGTCTGTTCTGACTGCATGCTCCTTCCTTCCAATTTTCACCTTCCTATTATAGTTTATATGCGGTAAAAGTATCAAGTCATTTTACAATTAAATGCAAAATTGCATATATTGCAGAACTGCATTGCTTTTTTTGCCCCCTATTCCCGGAAAAGCCTTGTTTTTACTGTCTTTTTTTTAACAAAAAAATTGGCACGATAATTGCTGTATTAATAGGGTGAATAAGAAAAGGAGGCTACTAATATGAAGGGTTTTACAATTAAAGAATTATCTATTGGGCAGGAAGCCAGCTTCACAAAAACTATCAGCGAAACAGATGTTTATTTATTTGCAGGCATCTCCGGTGATATCAATCCGGCACACTTAAATGAAGAATATGCTAAAAACACATTCTTCAAAGGTCGTATCGCACACGGAATGCTTTCCGCTGGTTTAATCTCCGCTGTACTTGGCGTACATATGCCTGGTCCTGGAACTATTTATTTAAGCCAGACTCTGAACTTCTTGGCACCGGTTCGCATGGGCGACACAATCACAGCAACAGGAAAAGTTGTTGAAATGGTTCCTGAAAAGAACAGAGTTAAGATCGAAACTATCTGCACAAACCAGGATGGCGTTGTTGTTACTAAAGGCGAAGCTTTGGTAATGCCACCTAAGTAAAATGGGGATATATTCAAAGGGCAGCATGTAGGACTTCCCCTCTTAAATTGAAGTTTTACTTGCATGAAGCGGCATCGTTCGTACCAGACGATGCCGCTTTTTTTATTTCTTAGTTTGACACTTCTATAACATTCAATTTGCCGTCCTGCATACGAAAGAACTGACACGGTTTTGAGATTTTTATTTATAGAAAAAATTATTTATCATAACTTATATTATATTTTGCCATCTTTCGTGAAATCGTGGACTGATTCACCTTAAGGACCTCGGCTGCGCTCTTGCCGCTGCCATAATGCCGTACAACAGACTCAATGATCTGCTTCTCAAAGGCATTCAGATTTTCTTCCAGGCTCATGCGGCTGTCAAACTGGCAACCGGTAATCCCCTCGCCGTTTTGGCTTGACGGAATCATCAATTGGCCGTCCAGCATCTGAGGCGGTATCTTTTTAATACAGTACACAGAAGATGCACTGATCAAAACAATTCGCTCCACAAAGTTTTTCAATTCTCTGACATTCCCCGGCCACGAATAATTTTTCAATATATTCATAACCTCCGGCGAAAAGGTCTTTTCCCTGCCATATTTTTTACAATATTTATTCAGGAAATAATCGATCAATGGCTCAATATCACTCGGGCGTTCCCGCAAAGGCGGGATAATGGCAGGAATGACATTCAATCGATAATACAGATCTGCACGGAATGTCTTTTTCTTAATACACTCGCTTAAATCCTCATTTGTCGCGGCGATCAAACGGAAATCGATCCGCTTCGGCCGGTCCGACCCAATCCGCTGCACCATTTTTGTCTCAATCGTTCTTAAAATTTTTCCCTGAAGTGCCAACGGCAGGGAGTTGATCTCATCCAAAAACAGGGTCGATTCATTCGCCGTCTCAATAAGGCCTTTTTTGCCGCTGCCCAATGCACCGGTAAAAGCGCCTTTCTCATAGCCGAACAGCTCGGATTCCAAAAGAGTTTCCGGGAATGCGGCACAGTTGATACGAACCATCTCCTTATCCCTGCGTTCACTCATTTCATGAATATATTCAGCTAAAACTTCTTTACCTGTCCCCGATTCTCCCTGAATCAGAATATTTGCATCCGTTGATGCCACATTATTCATCACCCGAATCAAATCGGACATCTGAGGACTATTATATACTAACAGCTTATTATCTGACGCACTCTTATTTTCAATCTCCTTGACTGCCTGATATTTATTGAGGGCATCATAATAATAGCCGATGAGTTCTTCCATATCTCTCATCACACCGATAATATACTGGATCTCTCCTTTATCGTTTATAATCGGCATCTGAGATACCATCTGCATCTGCTCCTTGCCATGGCTGTTAAAAATTCTCTGGCACATGACGACTTCTTTTTTCTGCTCATACACGTTGCGGGAAATTACATAATCTATCAATCCATCATCATACATATCAAATACATTGTACCGAAGCAGCCGGTCTCTGGGAAGGTCAAATTTTTTAATCATTGCATAATTTACATAAATCATATTTCCTTTGTCATCCAGAACATAAAGCGCATCCGGCATATTGTCGAAAACGTCCTCATAAAACTCATATTTCTCTTCGATGGTTTTTACCTTTTCCATGAAAATCCCCTTGTCTTTAACTGTCTGTCCCCAGACAGTCTGCATAGTTCTAAACAGCACGATACACTCCTTTTCATTATAAAAAGGAGTGTATCTTAATCATACCTTATTTTGTTTTTTTTATCAATAACAAATTAGCAAATACCAATCATAGCAAAGATAATACAAACGATTACTGCGATTGTAGGAATGATACAGCAGTTCATGCAGATATCCAGATAGGAATCTTTATGAGTCAAACCACAAACACTTAACAGAGTGATAACAGCGCCGTTGTGTGGCAGAGTATCAAGACCACCAGATGCAACGGATGCAACTCTATGCAGAGCCTCTGGGCTAAGGTTAGGATCACTAGCTGCTAATTCCATATATTTCGGGCCTAATGCTTCAAGAGCAATACCCATACCACCGGAAGCAGAACCTGTAGCACCTGCAAGTACGGATACGGAAATTGCTTCGGAAATCAGAGGAGTTCCAGGGATACCAAGAAGCATTGTTGTCAATGTAGCGAAACCAGGAACGGCTTTAACTACACCACCGAAACCGTTAGCTGCTGCTGTATTACCGATAGACATAAGACCGCCGGATGCACCATCGTTGATAGCCTTCGGGAAGTCTTTTGCGCAATGGAAGTTCAATACCAGAGTAAGAACAACAGCGATTAACAGAGATCCAACCAACGGAACACTGAGAAGGTTCAATGTTACAGGTACGGAAATCAATGGAATCAAAGATACGATTGGGTTAGGAAGTTTAGTGTCATCGGACATAACTTCAAGGTTTGAAGGCTCAACAAAGTGTAAACCTTCTTTTTTGAGTTTGCTCTCTCTCATCTTCATCCAAACAACGCCGCCGATCAACATAACCAATGCAGCAACAACACCCATAACAGGAGCTGCCATTGGAGTTGTTCCATAATAGTTTGTTGGGATGATGTTCTGAATCTGAGGTGTACCAGGGATAGCTGTCATAGTGAATGTGAAAGCACCCAGGGAAATAGCACCAGGAATCAGTTTGTTAGGGATATCAGCTTCTCTGTAAAGAGCAACAGCCAGTGGGTAGATAGCGAAAACTACTACGAACAGAGAAATACCACCATATGTCAGAACGCCGCAGGCGATAACTACAGCTAAGATAGCCTGTTTAGCACCGATCAATTTTGTAAGCCAGAGACCTACAGATTTAGCAGCACCGGAAACCTCCATAACTTTACCGAAAATAGCGCCGAGCATGAAAGCCGGGAACCATGTCTGTAAGAATGTAGCCATAGAAGCCATGTAGTTGTCTGTCCACATTGTTAACACGTTAATTGTAGGATCTTCGAACATACTGAGAAGCGCTACAACTGCTGCACAAACCGGTGCAACCCAAAGAATAGACTGGCCTTTAAATGCTAAGAAGATAAGCAAGGCCAAACCTAATACAATACCAAATAAACTCATATTATTTTTCCTCCCTCGTTAAGTTACAACTATTTTGCCTTAGCTAAGATTTCATCTTTGATACCCATCGGAGCATCTACGAAAATTCTAAGGTCCATAGTTTTCAGGTTTTCAGCAACCAATGGTTTGAAATCCATCTGGTCGAGAACCTGTGTCTGAAGATCGATACCCGGAGCAATTTCAGTTACAGTCAGACCATCTTCAAGCAATTCGATAACCGCTCTTTCTGTGATAAACATAACGTTCATCTTATGTCTGCGGGCATAATCGCCGGAGAATGTAACCTGTTCAACAGAAGAAACGAATTTCTTCTTCTTACCTTCCTGAACAATTACCAGTTTACCGTCTTCAACCTTTGTTTTCAGTCCGCCTGCTGTGAATGTTCCGCAGAAGATACAATTCTGTGTATTCTGGGAAATATTAATAAATCCACCGCAGCCTGCAACATTTGTTCCAAATTTACTTACGTTAACATTACCGTGAGGGTCACATTCAGCTAATCCAAGATATGTAACATCAAGTCCGCCGCCATCATAGAAGTCGAACTGACTTACTTCCGGCAATTCACCCCAACCATTAACGCCTGCACCGAAGGAGCCGCCGCCGCTTGGAACGCCGCCGATCATACCGGACTCAGTTGTCAGAGTCAACTGATCAGCAAATCCCTCTTCACCTGCTACTGTAGCAACTTTTTCAGGGATACCAACACCTAAGTTAACAACTGCATTTGGAACGAGTTCCATCGCACATCTTCTACCAATAAATTTCTTGGTTCCGAATGGCTCTGCATTAACAGCGTCCATAGGAACTTTGTAAGCACCGGATAATGTCGGATTTACAAAGAAATCGGCACACTGTCTGTGTGTTTCTTCCGGATCATCCGGAACAACGATAGCGTCTACAAAAATACCAGGAACTGCAACCTGTCTGGACGGAATCGTATCAGCCTGAACAATATGTTTTGCCTGAACGATAACCTTACCGCCACAGCCTTTAGCTGCCATAGCTGCGGATAAGATATCCAATGGAAGAATTTCATCTTCGATCGTACAGTTACCATTTGTATCCGCTGTAGTTACACGGATTAAAGCAATATTTGCCTTTGGAAGCATGTAATAAAGCTGTTCTTCGCCATCAACTTCAACAACTTTGATGATGTCTTCTGTTGTACGGCTGTTCAATTTTCCGCCTTCAAGACGAGGGTCAACGAAAGTTTCAAGACCAACATTTGTCAGATAGCCTTTACGTCCCTGGCCCATAGCACGATACATTTCGATAATAACACCCTGAGGAAGATTGTAAGCTTCCACTTTGTTGTTAATGATCATATCGATTACCTTTGGAGAGAAGCCATAATGTCCGGCGATCCAGCGTTTGATCAAACCTTCTTTTGCCCAACGTTCCTGCTGTCCGCCCTTTTTGTTACCCTGGCCGGCACCATACATGATCGTCAGATTGTTTGGAGTTCCCGTTGCATCAAAAGAATCCGCAACAGCTTTCATGATAGCGTCCGGAGTACCTGCGGTAAGGAAACCACTGGTAATGACGGTATCGTTTGGCTGAATCATAGCAACGGCCTGATCCATTGTAACTACTTTACTCATATCAAAAACCTCCCATACAATTATATGCTCACCGGCCTTCGGTAAACATATAATATTTTTTCTTGTAACTTAATAGATTAAAAATGCAATATAACTAATGACCGGAAAACGCACCACTGAATTCCGGTTATTTATCTTCAATCACGTCCGGGAGTCCCTATTCTCCCGGACGCGATCTCAGTCGATGTGTTATTTTATACTATTTCTCTAATTTTTTCAATGCTTCTGTTAACTTTGGAATAATTGTTGTGCAATCACCAACAATACCTACATCAGCGATTTCAAAAATAGGAGCTGTATTGTTCTTATTGATAGCAATGATCAAATCAGAATCTTCCATACCTGCTGCATGCTGAATAGCACCGGAGATACCTGCTGCGATGTAAAGGTTTGGACGAACTGTTTTACCAGTCTGGCCAACCTGACGATCTCTATCGATCCATCCGGCATCAACACATGCTCTGGAAGCGGAAATCTCGCCGCCGAGTTCTTCAGCAAGGTCTTTCAGCATATCGAAGCCTTCTGGGCCGCCGATACCACGACCGCCGGAAACAAGAACTTTAGCTTCTGTGATATCAACAGTTTTCTTTGTATCTTTAACAACTTCACGAATCTTGATGTTCATATCAGCTTCGCTAACGCCGGCATCAAATACTTCAACTGTACCTGTCTTGGAAGCGTCTTCTGCGAGAGCCTGCATAACGCCAGGTCTTACAGTAGCCATCTGAGGACGGAAGTTCGGGCAAACGATTGTTGCCATGATGTTGCCGCCGAAGGCCGGACGTGTCATCCAAAGTCCTTTGGTTTCTTCATCAATTTCAAGTTTTGTACAGTCAGCTGTCAAACCTGTATGTACTCTTGCGGATACACGCGGAGCCAGATCACGGCCGATCGCTGTTGCGCCGTAGATAACGATTTCAGGTTCTTTTGCTTTAATAATTGCATTCATTGCTTTTGCATAAGGCTCTGTGGAATATTCTCCAAGAACAGGAGCATCTACAGCGATAACCTGGTCTGCACCAAATTTAAATAATTCAGCTGCAGCAGCCTGGATACCATCGCCTAAAACAACAGCAACAACTTCCTGGCCTAAATTATCTGCCAGTTCTCTAGCTTTACCAATCAGTTCATAAGCAACTTTCTGGATAACTCCATCTCTCTGCTCTGCGAAAACATATACATTCTTACTCATTGTTTCACCTGCTCCCTAATTAAATGATGTATTTTTCTTTTAACTTGTTAACGATAATTTCAACAGCCTCGTCAGCGGAAACTTCCTGATAAAGTGTTCCGGCTGGTTTAACAGGTTTTGTGAAGGATTTCTTAACCTGTGTCGGAGAACCTTTTAAGCCTAAGTTAGAGTCTTCTACATAACCCTGAAGGTCTTCATAACCCCATACTTTAACTTCTTTTTCTCTGTATGCGTCGAAAATGCCGCCGACACTCATGTAACGAGGTTCGATTTCTTCGCCGAGAGTTGTGATTAACAATGGTGTTTTTGCTTCAATGATATGATAACGATCTTCGAAGTTTCTGCGGATAACTACAGTGTCATCGCCTTCAACGTCAACGCTTGCAGCATAGCTTACGTGCGGAATTCCAAGATGCTCAGCAATCTGAGGACCAACCTGAGCGGTATCACCATCAATAGCCTGACGTCCAGCTACGATCAGATCGTAATCCAGTTTCTTGATTGCACCGGCAATTGTGGAAGATGTTGCCCATGTATCAGCGCCGCCGAATTTTCTGTCGGATACAAGTACTGCATCATCAGCGCCCATAGCCAATGCTTCACGGATTGCTACATCTGCCTGCATAGGTCCCATGGAAACAACGGTAACCTTAGCGCCTGTTTTTTCTTTAATCTGTAATGCAACTTCAAGAGCTGCCTTGTCATCAGGGTTAATAATACTTGGAACGCCATCTCTGATAAGTGTTCCAGTAACCGGATCAAGCTTAACTTCTGTTGTATCCGGAACCTGTTTGATACATACTACGATATTTTTCATGTCCTGATTCTCCTCTCCAAAATACTAGTGTAACATTGCACCAGAGATAACCATTCTCTGAACTTCAGAAGTACCTTCGTAGATTTCAGTAATCTTGGCATCTCTCATCATACGTTCAACCGGATAATCTCTTGTATATCCATATCCACCAAACAACTGAACAGCTTTTGTTGTTACAGCCATAGCGGTTTCTGCTGCGAACAATTTTGCAGTAGCAGCATCAACAGTATATGGAAGTTTCTGTCCTTTTCTCCAGGCAGCTTTATATACAAGATATTTAGCAGCTTCAGTTTTAGCGAACATGTCTGCTAACTGGAACTGAGTATTCTGGAACTGAGAAATCTTTCTTCCGAACTGTTTTCTTTCTTTTGTATACTTAACAGCTTCATCGATAGCGCCTTCAGCAAGACCTAAAGCCTGTGCTGCGATACCGATACGTCCGCCATCCAGAGTCTTCATAGCAAGAGCAAAGCCTTTGCCTTCTTTGCCAAGCAGGTTTTCCTTTGGAACGATACAATTTTCAAAAATCAGCTCACATGTGGATGAACCGCGGATACCCATCTTTTTCTCGTGAGGGCCTACGGAGAATCCAGGGAAGTCTCTTTCCACGATAAATGCGGAAATACCTTTTGTTCCTTTAGATTTATCAGTCATAGCCATAACGATGAAGATATCAGCAGCTTCAGCGTTTGTGATGAAAATCTTGGAACCGTTTAATACATAATGATCGCCTTCCAAAACAGCTTTTGTCTGCTGCATGGAAGCATCTGTACCTGCACCTGGCTCTGTTAAGCCGAATGCACCAATCTTTTCGCCTTTTGCCAGAGGTACCAGATATTTCTGTTTCTGTTCTTCTGTTCCGTTTTCAAGAATCGGAGTTGCACATAAGGATGTATGTGCGGACATAACTACGGATGTTGTACCGCAAACTTTAGCCATTTCTTCAACAGCCATGATATATGTAAGGACATCTGCACCCTGTCCACCATATTCCTTCGGAATCGGAATACCCATCATGCCGTATTTAGCTAATTTCTTAACGGTCTCCCATGGGAATTTTTCTTCCTCATCCAACTCCTGAGCCAACGGTTTTACTTCTTTTTCAGCAAAACTTCTGTATAACTGCTGTGCAAGAAGGTGCTCTTTCGATAAACCAAACTCCATAAAATTCATCCTCCTTAAACTTATAATTTTTTCAATAGATTAACCCGCAATTTTCATGCCAACTTTTTCGGCACTAAAAAAGCCCATAAATAAAGGTTTTTTTGTAGATTTTTTCACAATTGCATTATGCATTTGTGCATTTTCATGCATTTGTGCATAATGCGTTTTGGAAATAATTTGCATGCAAATTAAACTATTTCGAAAAAATGCAATATAATTACTCTGTAAGTATAGCACATTTTAGCGAATTTGACTACTATTTATGCGTATTTTTTCATTCTTTCAATATTTTTTTTACCACATTTTGCCATTATCTTAACAAAGCCTGAAAAGTCTATTTTTTGACAAAAAAAAGAGGAAGACAGCCACTGCCCTCTTCCTCAGCTTTTTTCTTATCTTTTTGCATTATTTTTATCATAATCCACTTTTGAAATTTTTACCGGATATCTGCGCATATATTTGCGAAGAATCTGAGAATTGACCATATACCCCTGAATCTCAAACAGTTTCTTGCCGGAACGATTATAAAACCGCATTTCCTCACATCTGGGAGATTCCACAATATCAATTCGCCCCACACTCTTCGCCGGCCAGGATTCCGCTTTGCCTTTCAGCGGCTGATAGGTCAGCATATCGCCTTCCACAGTCAGGCTTCGTTTGAAATAGACATAACACGCGATAATTGATGCCGCAAAACAAACGCCGGCCAGCACGATCGCCGTTACTACCCGCCCTTCCGTTACATTGGTTGACGCCAGCCACAGGAAAATAGCCCCGGACGCCACGCCAAAAAGTGCGATGACCAGCCAAAAACTGCTTTCCGTTACCTTAAAAGAATCTTCTTTTACCGCCGTCGTTTTCCCCGGTTTTTTCATCATGTTAAATACAATGATCGCCATAATTACCGCCAACAGAGGAATGGCCACCGATTGGGCGACAACAATCATCTGATTCATAATTTCCATATCCCGTCCTCCTTTGTTTTCTAATTTCAGGCCGGAATATGGTCCTCCGGCTGAAACTTTAATTCATCACATCCGCCATAAGTTCTTCCGGCGTGATGTCATTTTTAAGCAGCCCCTCTTCTTTCAGCCAATCAATATTCGCCTGCCATACAGAAGCCTCCTGAGCGCCGAATTCTCCATCCGAGGAGGCCAATACCGGCAAAAGCACTTCCATGCTCCGCATTTCCACATCTTTATCCAACGGGAAGTTCTCTGCATTCTGATTCGCAAGCAAAATATCCAGAACCGCTTCCGGGTCCGCTTTCATATCCTCAAAGCCTTTGGCCGAAGCCCTCATAAAGGCGGCCAAAGTATCCGCATCGTTGTTAATCATATCATCACTTGTAATAAAAATCAACTCATAGCTTGCAGGAACGCCGTATTCATGCGGATAAAAATAATTTACCTCAAACCCCTCTTTTTCCATCTGCGGCACTTCATGATTCACCATGCAGCCAATGGTGGCATCAACCTGTCCGGTAGTCATAGAAGACATTAAATCAAACCCTACGTCAACCAGAGATACCGAATCCGCATCAACTCCCGCCGTTTCCATCATTGTCCGAATCATTGCTTCACTCAGTTCTGTTCCCGAATAGCCGATCGTCTTGCCCGCCAGATCTTCAGGCCCATTAATATTTTTTTCCTTTAAAGATAAAATAATATTCAGATCGGACTGGGCCAGAGCGCCGATACAGCGGATCGGGACATTCTGATTCGCACGGGCCATAACGACATCCGGCAGATAATAAATCCCGACTTCCGCCTTTCCTGCCGCCGTCAGGGACATGGCATCGTTCGTATTGGACGGAAACTGGACATTCACCTTAATCCCCTCTTCCGCGTAATAACCCTTTTCGATCGCATCATATATAAACGCGTGAACAGCATTCGGATACCAGTCAAGAACAATATTTACCTCTTTTAAATCGCCTTCCTCAGAGGCAGTTGTTTCTCCTTCATTCGGAAGGCTTTCGGTTCCGACAGTTTCTGTTTCTTTTTTCTCACTCTGCCCACAGGCCGTCACGCTGAAAATCATGGCTGCGCACAAAGCTGCCGCAAGTATTTTTTTCATAATTCTTTCCTCCATTTAATAAATATATTTTCAACCAGGCTGATAATGCCCACAAAAATCATAGCCGCCGCGGATAACAGGATGATTGGCGCAAATACGCCGGCTCCATCCAGCTGAGTCATCATTCTGCGGCTAAAATAGCCGAGACCGCTCTGGGCGCCCAGCCACTCGCCGATGGCCGCGCCGATCACACTCAGAGGAATCGCCATTTTTATCGCAGAAAAGAAATAAGGCAGTGCCGAAGGCAATTTCAACTTTATAAAAATATCTTTCCGGTTCGCACCATAACTGATCAGCAGTTCTTCCATTTCCCTTTTAACGGACTTAAAGCCGTCAAACACCGTGATCGTAATCGGAAAAAATGTCATAAGAATCGTAACCACGATCTTGCTCCATATTCCATAGCCAAACCATACAACAAACAAAGGCGCGATGGCTGTTGTCGGAATTGTCTGGGAAGCGATAACGATCGGATATAAAGCCCGCTCCACCACCGGGCTGGCATCCATCAAAACAGCCAGTCCCAGTCCGAGGACAATCGAAATCGCAAGTCCGATGGCCGTGACCTTCATCGTTGCCGGCAGATGTATCATAAAAAGCGGTTCCCTGAGTTCCCACAGTTTTCTCACAATTCCTGCCGGTGTCGGCAAAATATAGGCCGCATCCATATGTCCGGCCCCCATCTGCCACAGCAAGAGCACCACCGCCAGAAAAATTGCCGAAGGTAAATACCGTTTCATTTCACATCACCTGCTTTCGAAGCTGCATTGTCAGCCTGGCCTTTAAGGCCTCCATCTCCGGCCGCCGCAGAAAGTCCCGGTTTCTCGGATAGCCTTCCGGCACCTCCTCGATCTCCAGATGGGTTATCGGTGTCTCCGTGATCATATAAATCTTTTTCGACAGGAAAATAGCTTCTTCAACATCATGGGTAATAAATAAAATTGTTTTATGGAAATGCTGCCACTGGCTCAAAAGCCATTCCTGCATATCCATTCGGGTCAAAGCATCCAGCGCGCTGAAAGGCTCATCCAGCAGCATCAGATCCGCATCCGTCAGCAATGTTCGCGCAAAAGATATCCGCTGCCGCATACCTCCGGACAGATCCTTGGGATATTTTTCCCGGTAATCCTCCAGTCCGACTTCTCTCAAGACATCGCCGACCCGCCTCTTTTGCTCTTCTTTTCCGATTTTCCGGATTTCCATCGGGAGACACAGATTCTTTTCAATGGTACGCCACGGGAACAGTAAATCCTTCTGAGGCATGTATCCGGCGTAACTCCGAATCCCATGAATCTCTTTTCCTTTAACTAAAATTTCGCCGCTGTCCGGTTCCAACAGACGGTTGATCAGACGAAAGATCGTACTTTTGCCGCAGCCGCTGGCCCCGATCAGCGAAACAAAGTCCCCCTCAGCCACATGAAAGGACAAATCGGTCATCATCGCTTCTTTATCTTCCGGGTAACGGAACGTTACATTATTAAATGTCAACATTTTTTACATCTCCATATTCCACGCCATATCCCAAAACATTTTCTCATATCGACTGCAATTGACAAATACTTCCTTCAACTCTTCCACACGCCGGCGGCCGATACCGTCGCCCAGCGTATTCACAAGATAAAGTATCTCATCATTCATATCGTTATATTCTTTAGAGGTATAGCCTTTCACCCACTCCCCGTAAAACGGATGATTCACCGCGTCCGGATATTTTTCCACCAGTTTCCGCCCTATCTCCGCATAACTCCATGCGCAGGACAAAATCGCCACCAGAATATCCAGTGCGTCTCCCCGGAACCCAACTTCCAGCATATAACTTGTATAAGATGCATTCGAAAGACTTTTGGACACCCTCGCCACCTCTTCCTCCGTAATCCCCAGACGTTCCATATAGCCGGAATGAATATCCATCTCACCGCCCAGAGTATCCTCTACAAAATAAGAAAAACGCCGAATCATAGAAGGCTCCTTTGACTTCACTACTCCAAGGGCAAACACCTTCGCATAATCATACAAGTACAGATAATCCTGAAGCATGTAAAATCGAAACTTCTCAATCGGCAAACTGCCGTCGCCGATCCCCTCCACAAAAGGATGTTTATAGTACTCGCTCCAAATGTCTTTTACACTCTCATATAACTCATCTGTTAACGTCATCTTTTTCTCCTCCGTTCATTCTGCCTCATGCCAACAGAAGCATTTCCACTTGGCTCGTGCCTTGCGCTTTTTTATTATTTTTCGCTGCCTTGGCTCGTGCCTTGCGCGAAAAATAAGAGCCTGCCGACAGGCAAGCTCTTTATAATTCTATTTTTCTGCTTCCCTACGGCGGTATTACCCGCATCAAGTTCAAAGGGTCAAGTCCTCGACTTTCTCAGCTTTCGCTCCCCTAGCATGATTCTATCCGAATTTCTATTCAATTTCTTTTTTCATTATAGCACGAATCTGTCACTTGTAAAGCTCTATTTTCTGTTCCCACTGTTCTCGAAATAATATATCTCGGCCGGCCTTTTACTTCTTCATAAATTTTTGATATATAATAACCGATGATTCCGAGACTCATCATCACTAAACTCCCGATAATGAGAAGCAAAAGAATGACCGTTGTAAATCCCTCCAGTGCATGTCCTCCAAAATATCTCATTAATGACTCCACCGCCATAATGATTGCAAACAGAAACATAAGGCCTCCGGCCACCGTAACCATCTGAAGCGGTGCCGAAGAAAAAGCCGCAATATTTGTCACCGCATATTTTATTAGAGACCATGTCGACCATTTAGATTCACCAGCTTCCCGCGGCTGAACATCAAAGGTCACTGCCGTTGTCCGAAAACCAACCCAGGAGGACAGCGCCCTGAAAAATGCGTTCCGCTCCGGCATATCCAGCAAAGCTTCCATCGCCCGCCGGTCCAGAAGTTTAAAATCCGATGCTCTGGACATATCAATTCCTGTAGCTTTTGTCATAATTTTATAAAAAAGTCCGGCACTCGCCTTATGTCCTAAGCTCTCTTTTCCCCTGGAATGCTTCACACCCTCAACAACTTCATACCCTTCTTCCCATCGGCGATACATCTCAATAACCGTTTTCGGCGGATGCTGCAAATCGCAATCCATAACAACGCAGCAATCACCGACAGCTTCCGCCAGGCCTGCAAAAATCGCTGCCTCTTTTCCGAAATTTCTGGAAAAATGTACACCCCGGATAAAAGGATGTCTTTGGGCCATCTCCTGAATTTTAAACCAGGTGGCGTCCATGGAGCCATCATCCACAAAAATAAGTTCAAAATCTATTTTCTCTCTTTTTAACAGTTCTTCCAGCCGTTCTCCGGCCCGTTCCACCATCATTTCCTCATTGTATGCCGGTAAAACTATGGACAATAACGCCATGTCTATCCCTTCTTTCTTAAATTTCCCGTACAAAATGGCCGGAACGGCCGCCGTCTTTTTCCAGCAAACATATATTTTCAATCCGCATTGCCCGGTCAATGCTTTTACACATGTCATAAATTGTCAATGCTGCAGCGCTGACACCGTTCAGGGCTTCCATTTCCACCCCGGTTTTGCCTGTCGTGCGGACTGTCATCCGAATTTCAATACCCTCTGTGACCGGCTGAAAATCCACGTCTGCCCCGGTCAAAGGAATGGGATGGCACATAGGTATCGTCTCAAATGTCCTTTTAGCCGCCATGATCGCCGCCACCTGGGCCACGCCCAGGACATCTCCTTTTTTTATTTCCTGATTTTGAATCTTTTCCAGTGTTTCTTTTTTCATGCATATTCTTCCAAATGCAACCGCAATTCTATCGGTATTCTTTTTTTCAGAAACGTCGACCATCCTGGCCCGTCCCTGCGAATTTATATGTGTCAATTTCATTATCTGCTCTCCAAATCATCTTTTATGAAAGTATTGCAATTCCTGCAAAATCTATTATAATCTATTAAGCAGTAGATGTAAAAGGAGTTTTTTATATGAGTTTATTTTTTGGCCCGGCCGTAAACGGTATCGGCGTCATTGCAGCAGGTATCCTTGGAAGCACAGCAAAAAAATTAATTCCTGAACGCATGGGAGAAACGCTTCTTAAAGTGATGGGACTTGCTACTGTATATATAGGTTTTTCCGGTGCATTAAAGGGCGAGCACATCATGATCACCCTGGCCTCTCTGGCCCTGGGCACGGTTATCGGAGAACTTTTGGATTTAGAAAAACGCATCAATCAGCTCGGAGACTGGCTGCAGCGGCGTTTCCAACCGGAAGATTCCAACGTATCCATTGCCGAAGGCTTCGTCAATTGCAGTCTTCTCATCTGCGTCGGCGCTATGGCTATTGTCGGCGCCATGGAAAGTGGTTTGACCGGCACCCACAGCACCCTGTTAGCCAAATCTTTTATCGATACGGTAGCCGCCTTTATTATGGCTTCAACGATGGGCATCGGCGTTGCCCTTTCCGGCGTTTTGGTTATGCTCTATGAAGGACTTATGGCTCTTATGGCCCAATTCATAGCTCCGCTGCTGACCGAAATCGTCATTAACGAAATCACCTGCGCCGGTTCGATCATCATTGTCGGCGTGGGATTGAATCTCTTAAAAGTCACAAATATACGCATTATGAATACGGTTCCGGGAATTTTTCTTCCTATTTTATTTTGTATGTTTTTATAATTCTACATATTCTTTATCGTGAAAAAGGGGCTGTCGGTTAATAGACAGTTCTAAACAGGGAGGTATGTGCCTCGTCCGAGTCACATACCTCCCTGAAATTTTTCTATAAAAAGAGAAAAAGATGGCTAACGACAACCATC
>NZ_DBGCTU010000023.1:0-12392 GCF_048388605.1 Frisingicoccus sp.
ACATAGTGTACGGATTCACAGGCTCCATCAGCGTGTGTGTAAGGTGAAGGCCAGCGAGAAAGTGGGTGTGCGTTATATGCAGGCATGGGAAGAACGCTATTATGACCGGGAAGAAGGCAAACTTGAAGGAAAACTGGAAGCTGCGATAAATATGCGCAAAGAAGGTCTTTCGGATGAGCTCATACTGCGCGTCACAAAACTTACAAAAGAGGAATTGGAAAAGATAAACGAGTAAAAAAGTATTCTCCGGGAGTGTCGTTTTAAGGCATCCCCGGAGAATACTTTTTTATTTTAAATACGTTTTAGGTCGAGAACTGCTTCAAGCAATGGCTGTGAAGCAATGATATGAGTGAAAAGGCCGGTGTTCATGGCTCCGAGAAGACTTTTTGGCATGACATTTGATGAACATATACCGATAACCTTTTTGCATGAAGCCAGATATTCGATTGGAATCTGTATACTGTAATCAAAATCGGACCGGATAATTTCTCCCTGCAAGTTATAATAATAGGCGAGAAAGCTGCCGCAGGCATGCTTTTCTTTTAATAAAACTTCATATCTGGCGGCTGTGCCCAAATCCGGGCTGGTTGGATAATTATCAATTTTGATAATAGCCAAGTCAATATTTTTCCAGCATTGAGCAATGCTTTTATAATTTTCTGTTTTATGATAGAGTTCCAGTTCCATAGAACTTTCCAGAAAAGCCGGAGCATATAAAAAATTTGGAACGGCATTAAAACATAATGAAAAAGTCTGCACAATTTTCTGAGCATCCATGGAATAACCCGTAGTGATCATATTTCCGGCCAGAGGAAACACTTTAGCTGTGTCAGGAAGCTGAAAATCTATTTTCTTTTTACTTAAATTTTCGAGAGCTTCATGAATAATTTTTCCCCAACTGCAGCCGATATTATTGCAGGTTGGGAGCAATTTTAAAAGAACATCTGAAAAACATTCTGAAATACGGTCATCCGTGACATCCTGTCCCAAAAGGGTGTTTACAATGTAAACATCATCAATTTTAAAACGATTCCGGATTTGATTTTTTAAAAGTGAATAATCTTCTTCCGGAGAATGAATCTGTATGGTTACGATGCCATATTTTTTTGCTTCATTTAAAAGACGGCAAATCAGCGCACGTGATACGCCGATTTCTTTTGCAATCTCACTTTGTGTTAAATTTTCTTCATAGTACATTTTGGCTATCTGAACAAGTCGTTCAGCCTTTTCTTGTTTTATTTCCATATATAATCCCCTAATGTTTAATCCCTTAACAATAAAATAGCGTGAAATGTAGAATTTGTCAAATTGAAAATATTTATCTATAAATTTTTTGACAGAAAAAAGTGTAGCAAATGTAATCTTATGTGTAATATAAATATAATTATGTAAAAAAATATACTTTATAGTTATATAATATATCAATTATGAGAAAAGTAAATATATAATATATAAAAAAATACACAAAAATAACTGGTATAAAATGTATATTATGTAGAAAAAGTCAAAAGCAATTGACAATAAATAGTGAAAGATGTAATATTTAATCAAAATAAAAAGTTAATATATTTACATTAACAAAAAGGTGTGGTGAATAATGTTAAATATCGCTGTGGTGGGAGTCGGATTTATTGGAGAAGAACATGTGGAAGCTATTCGCAGAACAAATCTGGGGAGGGTAGAAGCGCTTGTCGGAAGAGATTTGGAGAAGACAAAAAGCAAAGCGTCAATATTGGGTATAGAGAAGGTATATGACGATATCCGGTATGTACTGGAAGATGAGCAGATACAGGTTATACATATATGCACGCCGAATATGCTTCATTATTCAATGGTAAAAAGGGCATTGGAAGCCGGAAAACATGTTGTATGTGAAAAGCCTTTGACCCTGACATCCGAAGAAGCTAAAGAGTTGGTTCATCTGGCGGAAGAAAAGCATTTGGTAAATGCGATTCATTTTAATATTCGTTATTATCCGCTGATACGTCATGCAAAAGAAATGATCGAACGCGGAGATATTGGAAAATTATATTCAATTACCGGCGCCTATCTTCAGGATTGGCTTGTAAAAGATACGGATTACAGCTGGCGGCTTGAATCGGAAAAAAGTGGAGAGACAAGGGCAGTCGGGGATATAGGAACCCATTGGATGGACCTGGTAGAATACATCACCGGTTTGAAGATTACAGATGTAAACGCAGACATCGGAACATTTCTTACAAAGAGAAAAAAACCGAAGATGGGTGTAGAAACCTGGTCCGGAAAAATTTTGAAAAATGATGATTATGAGATCGTGGATATCGATACAGAGGATTATGCTTCGGTATTACTTCATTTTGACGGCGGACAAAAAGGTGTTTTTACAGTGAATCAAATGGCTTGTGGGCATAAAAATCAGGTTACCTTTGAAATTAATGGTTCTGCAGGTTCTATATTGTGGAATTCTGAAAAGCCGAATGAGTTAGTTGTAGGTCGAAGGGATACGGGGAATGAAATTATTATCAGGGATCCGTCTCTGGTATATCCGGGAGCGAGGAGTATTATCACCCTTCCGGGCGGCCATAATGAAGGATTTGCAGATACATCGAAGCAGCTGTTCCGGGAAGTATATCAGTATATTTTAGACGGGGACTATTCAAAAGAGAAAACTTTTCCTGTATTTGCTGACGGATACAGAGAATCTTTGCTGTGCGAGGCAATTATGAAAAGCCAGAAGAAGGGGCAGTGGGAAGAAATTCAGAGTTAATGGGGTTTAATGACAGGAGAAAAGAGATGTGTGAGAAAAATATTACTAAAAATAAATTACAAAAAATGTTGATATATACCTCCGATTTGTTAAAAGCGAATACGGATCTGCTGTCGAAGATAGATTCGAAATTCGGTGATGGAGATCATGGCATTACTGTGGGAAGGATTGCAGATTGTATTCGTGAAAACAGTCGGGAATGGGAAAATACAAGTATGAGTGAATTTTTGGATACTCTCGGGTTTGAAATAATGAACGTCAACGGCGGTTCGGCCGGACCTTTATGGGGGACACTTTTTCAGGGATTTGGTCAGGGAATAGAAAATGAGAACATATTAGAAGCCGAATCGGTAAAATCTATGATTGAATCGGGAATTAGTGAGATGAAAACCATCTCAAAGGCCGGTATCGGCGATAAAACGATGATGGATGCGTTGCTTATTGCCGGGGAGTATGCGGAGAAAGCCGAGACAGATGATGTGGGAATTGTTTTAAAGGCAGCGGCAGAAGGGGCAGCAGAAGGGACTAAAGCCACAGAAAAATATATAGCTAAATATGGAAGAGCGAAATCCTATGGGGAGCAGACACTTGGATTTCCTGATGCAGGTGCTGTCGGCATGATGTATTTATTTAAGGGACTTTATGAAGGATATATGTTATAGGGGGGATCCAATCATGAAAATGAAAAAATTCATTAATGAACCGGAAAATCTGACGGAAGAATTACTTGAGGGACTTGCAATGGCAAATTCAGATTATCTGACAGTGGAAAATAATCATCTGGTTATCAACAAAAAACTTGATGAGGCAGATCGTGTAACCATTGTTACGATGGGTGGTTCAGGACATGAACCGTGTTGTTCGGGCTTTGTGGGCGAAGGCATGGTGGATATTGGTGTCATCGGGGATATCTTTGCGGCCCCGGGACCGCAGGTGTGTGCCGACGCATTGCGAAAAGCCGACAAAGGAAAGGGTGTTGTATATATTGTTTTAAATCACGCGGGAGATATGCTTTCAGGGAACATGGCGATGAAAATGATTCACAAAGATGGTATTCAGGTTAAGAAAGTTGTCACTCAGGAGGATGTTTCCAGCGTGCCGAGGAGTGATGCGGATAATCGCCGCGGACTGGTGGGCTGTGTGCCGGTCTATAAAATCGCCGGTGCGGCTGCAGCTTCAGGAAAAGATGTGGAAGAAGTTGCGGAGATCGCTCAGAGAGTCGCCGATAACATGGCGACGCTTGCGGTGGCGCTCAGAGGAGCTACTCACCCGATTACAGGGGCCGAGTTGGCGACATTGGCTGAGGATGAAATGGAGATCGGAATGGGACAGCACGGAGAAGGCGGCGGAGGAAGAACAAAAATAAAAACCGCAAATGAGACGGCAGAAATTATGATCGATGCTCTCATAGAGGATCTGCAGATTCAATCCGGGGAAAAGGTACTTTTGCTTATTAACGGTTCCGGGGCAACCACTTTGATGGAGCAGCTGATCGTATATCGGCGCTGTCAGCAATATCTTGAGGAAAAAGGAATCTCCATTGTTGGCAACCATGTCGGGGAGTTGCTGACTGTCCAGGAACAGGCAGGTTTTCAGATGTGCATGGTAAGAATGGATGAAGAGTTACTGGCATACTGGAATGCACCATGTAGGACACCTTATTTTAAGATGTAAATAAATATTAAACAGGAGGTAGAGAGAATGACCAACAAAGAACTTGAGGCGTACAATAAAGACCGGAAAATCTGGCAGGTATGTGCAATAACAGATGATTTGGAGGCAACGCTTCAGCAATGGGTAGACCGTTTGAAAATCGGTCCGTGGAAGGTGAGAAGCTTTAACAATGAGAATATGGACTGGATGTATCTGGAACATGGAAAACGGGGTGGAAAAAAAGTCGAAGAACCGTGGGAAATGCGTATTGCCATAACTATGGTGGGTGATTTTGAGATTGAAGTTATCCAGCCGGTAAAGGGACCGACAATTTATCAGGATTGGCTGGACAGACACGGCCCGGGGCTTCACCATATTAAGGAAAAAATTTCAGATGAAAAACTGGAAGAAGTGATGTATGAATTTGAGGATAACGGTGTTCCGATCATGTCCACCGGAAAGTTTTTCTCAGATATTCATGCCTATATGAATGCGGAGCCGTATGTAGGTTTTATTTATGAACTCGGAAATTGTCCGTTTATTGAGGTTCCGGAAGGAATGACCCGCATCTTCCCTTATGAAGATGAAGAAAAATAAATTGATGGAACAAGGGAGGTTTTACTATGAAAAAAATATTAAGCGTTTTATTAGCATGCAGCATGCTGGCAGGAATTTTGTCCGGCTGCAGTTCGGGAAGTAAGGAGACGAAAGCAGAGACAAAGGCAGAAACAACAGCGGAAACAACGGCAGCATCTGCCGGGGAAACAACCGGTAAGACGGAATCTGATGAAAAGTATACCGTGGCCATCGTTGTAAAAATTATGGGTATTGCCTGGTATGACCGTATGCAGGTTGGTATTGACCAGTTTGTAGAGGATACGGGAATGGATGTATATATTACCGGAGCAGACACCGCAGACCCGGCAGAACAGGTAGCTGTTATTGAAGATTTAATTGCACAGGGCGTTGATGCCATGGTTGTTATTCCAAACTCCACGGAAGCAGTGGAAACGGTTCTTCAGAAAGCCAGAGATAAAGGCATTGTTGTGGTGACTCATGAGGCAACAGATGTTAAAAATGCAGACTATGATCTGGAAGCATTTAACAATGCGGAATACGGACAGCACCTGATGGAACTTCTGGCCGAGATGATGGACGGTGAAGGAGAGTACACAACCTTCCTTGGCGCATTGACGGCAACTTCTCATAATGAGTGGATTGATGCTGAGGTGGCTCTTCAGGAAGAAAAATATCCGGATATGAGCGTTGTTTCCAGCAAAAATGAAACGACAGAAGATTCGGAAGTCGCTTATCAGAAAACTCAGGAAATTTTGCGTACTTATCCGAATGTAAAAGGTTTCCTCGGTTCGGCTATGGCAGATGTTCCGGGCGTTGCAAGAGCGATTGAGGAACAGGGACTTGAAGACAGTACATATGTTGTAGGAACATGTCTTGTATCCACAGCGGAGCAGTATCTGGAATCCGGTGCAATTGATAAAATTACATTCTGGGATCCGGCAGACGCAGGATATGCGTTAGCTGAACTCTGTGTCAAGGTATTAAACGGGGAAGAAATCTCTGATGGAGTAAGTCTGACACCGGATGGTTATCAGAATCTTACCGTAAATGGGAACATTATTAATGGTTCTGCATGGATTGATGTCGATAAAGATAATATGGGAGACTATGATTTCTAATGATGAATCTGAACGGGCCCGGACAAGTAAGTCCGGACCCGGCAATCAGGAGATACGGGGAATTAAAGCTGGCATGTTGAAAGGAAAATTTTTATGAAAAAGGCGTTCATTGAATTAAAAGGTATTTCTAAAAATTTTGCCGGTGTCAAAGCGCTTCAAAATGTTGACCTGACAATATATGAGGGAGAAACACGATGTTTGGCCGGCGAAAACGGGTGTGGGAAATCGACCCTGATAAAAATTATCGCCGGTGTTTATGTGCCGAATGGCGGAACGATCGTGATTGACGGAAAGGAATATTCCAAATTGACACCGCAGCAGGCGATTGATGCCGGAATTCAGATTATATACCAGGATTTTGCTATTTTTCCGAATTTGACAGTGGCGGAAAATATAGCAATGACTTCAGAAAGATATGAGAAAAAGAAATTTGTGGACTGGAAATCTATTCGAACGAAAGCCGAGAAAATAATGTCTTTGGTAGGCATTGATATAGATTTGGACGCGTGTCTGGGAGATTTATCCGTTGCGGATAAACAGTTGGTGGCTATTTGCCGGGCATTGCTCCATGATGCCAGATTGTTGATTATGGATGAGCCGACGACAGCGCTGACGAAGAAGGAGGTTGCGTCTTTATTTAAGATAGTAAGAGAACTTCAGGCCAAGGGAATATCAATTCTTTTTGTGAGTCATAAACTTGAAGAAGTTTTTGAGATTGCCGATGAGCTGACGATCATCCGGAATGGCAAAAAAGTCATTGACGGCGCCATGAAAGATTTTGATAATGAAAAGTTTATTTATTATATGACGGGAAGAAAGCTGGATAATTCAGTATTTCCGGGACCCGATAAAAGAGAACATTTATTGCTTGAAGTGAAAAATATATCTGCAAAATCACTTTTTAAAAATATCAGTTTTGATCTATATGCCGGTGAAATTATAGGGATTACGGGACTTTTGGGGTCCGGCCGTTCTGAGCTGGCAAAGGCGCTTTTCGGCATGGTTCCTCTATATGAAGGGGAAATATGTATTGAGGGAAAAGCGGTAAAATTGAAAAGCGTGAGGGATGCCATAAAAAACGGTATTGCCTGTGTTCCGGAGGATCGTTTGACGGAAGGTTTGTTTATGCCCCATAGTATCGGAAAAAATGTCATGATTTCGGCATATCGGAAGATGATCGATAAGTTCGGATTCATCAGTGAAGAAAAAATCGATGAAGAGGTTACACGGTGGATCGATGAGCTGAAAATTGTCACTCCGTCAGGCCAATTGCCTGTGCAGGCCTTGTCCGGAGGTAATCAGCAGAAGGTCGTTATCGCAAAATGGATTGAAACCGAGCCGAAAATATTGATTTTGAACAGTCCGACGGTTGGGGTTGATGTGGGTTCTAAAGCCGATATACATGCTTATGCCCGGAAATTAGCCGGTCAGGGAATGGGCGTGATTATCATCTCCGATGATATATCCGAGGTTTTGCAGAACTGCAACAGGATATTGGTTATGAACAAAGGCCGCGTTACCCATGTCTGTGAGACGAAGGGTGTAACAGATATGCAGCTGAGTGCGATGCTTGTTGAAGGGTAGGTGAAGGAAAATGCGAAATTTTTATAAAAAGAATAAACAGGAAACCTATCTGATATTAACAATCATATTCATCGGACTGTTGATTGGAATAAAAAATCCGGTATTTTTTACGGCGTCAAATTTTGCCGGAATCCTGCGCAATTTGATTATTGACGGTATGATGGCTTATGCGATCATGCTCGGAATTATTATCGGGGGTATTGATGTATCTTTCCCGGCGATTGCAGTATGTTCCATGTATATTACGAATCGATTTGCTCAATCCGTGGATTACAGCGGACCGGTCATTTTGCTTTTTCTCATGGCCATGGGAATCGGACTTTTGCTGGGATTGATCAATGGCTTTTTGATCACGAAGTTTAAGCTTCCTGCCTTTGTTGTAACTTTGGGAACATCGAGTGCCTTTTACGGCCTGCTGATTTCTGTTCTCGGAGGTTCTCAGGTCAACCGCCTTGTGGAACCGCTGGAAAGAGTTTCAAAGTTTCGGCTGTGGGTTGTCACATCCGGTTCTTCGCAGACAATTATTCCGATAACATTTATCTTTATGCTGGTTATCATGGCCCTTACATGGTTTATATTAAACAAAACAATGCTGGGACGTATGATTTATGCCATTGGCGGGGATCGGACGGCGGCGGAGAGAGTCGGATTTCCTGTCAATAAGATTATTATATTTGTCTATGCCTACATAGGATTGATTTCCGGACTGGCCGGTTTATCCCATTCCATCCAAACCCGCTGCTGTATTCCTACAGATTTGATGGGCGGAGAAATGACAATTATTGCCATGGTCGTTTTGGGAGGTACAAAAATCAGCGGCGGACGCGGAACGGTGCTTGGAACGTTTTTGGGATTATTTTTAATTACGATGGTCAAAAGCTGTCTTATTCTTGTTGGTATTCCATCAACGTGGCAGACACTGGTTATCGGAATTGTTATTGTAATTGGTACAGGAATATCTTCATATCAGGTGCTTAAAGATCAGAGAAAGATAGCGCCGGTATTGGAAAATGATGAATAGCGGGGGATGACGATGATAAAGAAAGAACAATTAAAAAAGGTCATAAATAATAATTCTGAAATATTCCGCCTGTTGGTGATAATGTGTGTCGTTTTTTTGCTCATCGTTATTGTTGTTCCGAATAAATCAACATTTCTCAGCATGTCTATGCTTAGCTCCATGATGACGCAGATGCCCGAGATCGGAATATTTGCAACAGCAGTAACTTTTGCCATGCTTCTTGGCGGAATTGATTTGTCGGTTGTTGGAATCGGCAATCTGTGCGGAATTCTGTCATCAATTTTTGTGTTGAAGTTTGCAGATTCAATGGGAGGTATGGCAGCAGTATTTATATCTTATATTCTTGTTTTGATTGTCGGTGCGTTATGCGGGGCTTTTAATGGCGTTATCGTGCATTATCTGGGGGTTCCGGCCATGCTGGCCACCCTGGGGAGTATGCAGATTTTTCAGGGAATAGCGATTATTATGACGAATGGTTCTGCGGTGACAGGGATGGACAGTGCTTATGGAGTTTTGGGAAGCGCGCAGATAATGGGGATTCCGTTGATCATGATCATATTCCTGGTTATCATCTTCCTGATGACTGTTTTACTTCAGAAAAGAAAATTTGGTATGGATGTTTATATGCTTGGAACAAACAATAAAGCCTCCTTATTTTCAGGTATACACAATGGGCGTACGACAATTTTGACTTTTGTGATCAGTGGAGTGCTTTCTGCTGTCGCAGGAATAATCGTATGTTCAAGAGCAATGTCGGCAAAGGTAGATTATGGTTCATCCTATATTTTGCAGTGTCTCTTGGTGGCAATATTGGGAGGTATCAGTCCATTTGGCGGAAAAGGAAAAGTCGTGGGAATCGTGTTATCCATTATTACATTACAGATTCTTTCCAGTGGATTTAATATTTTAAGATTCAGCAGTTATCAGAAAACATTTATATGGGGATTTGTTTTAATTCTTGTCATGATTATTAATTTTCTGGCAGACCAGAAAAAATAATAAATACATATTTTTAGTAGAAAGGTGGTTACACTATGGCAGACATGGATGGTATCAAGACAAATAATCATGAGGGTATCGACCCTTCAAAGAATTTTCACACGGAGGTAGCTCCGGGGAAAACCAATTATCACATTAAAGGCATGGATAATATGAGTTGGGGTATGAAGGACAGGATGTCCCGCATATTTAATCCGAAAAGCGGAAACGCATTAATTCTTGCAGTTGACCATGGATATATTTCCGGAGCAACAAAGGGATTGGAACGGTTGGATATTCTTCTTCCGGAACTTCAGGAAGATATTGATGTTGTCATGGCAACCAGAGGAGCCATACGGACATGCCTTCCGCCAATGTTTAATAAGCCGATTGCTCTTCGTTGTTCGGCAGGAAGTACGGTACTTTCAGAGGATGTAACGTCTGAAACGATCGGCGTGGATATCGAGGATGTTATTCGGATGAATGCATCGGCGATGGCAGTACAGACATTCCTTGGAACAAAGGATGAAAAAGAAACCATTACTAATCTGTGCCGGACGATCGATGCCGGAATAAAGTATGGAATTCCTACACTTGCGGTTGTGGCCGTCGGAAAACAGATGGCGAGAAGCCCGCAGTTCTTTTCGCTGGCTACCCGGGTTTTGGCTGAATTGGGCGCTCAGATTGTAAAGACCTATTATTGTGAAGATTTTGAAAAGGTGACTTCCGGCTGTCCGGTTCCGATTGTTGTCGCAGGAGGAAAGCAGTTACCTCCAAAAGAAGCGTTGACTTTGGCCTACAGAGCTATCAGTGAAGGTGCTCGCGGCGTGGATATGGGAAGAAATATTTTCCAGGCGGAAGATCCGAAGGCAATGGCTAAGGCCGTAGCTAAGGTTATTCATGAAAAATATACAGATAATGAAGCATATGAATTTTACCTGGATACAAAGGTAAAATAATGTGCAGGATTCACCTGTAAATGGAAAACTTTTTCATTTTATAGTTCTCCTCTTTATATATGACGGACACTGATGGGAAGCAGTGTCCGTTTTTAAATAGATGAGAAGAGAAAGGAGGAAAAATGTCGGATTATTTATTGGGTATTGACGGAGGAAATACAGGTATAAAAATTGTATTATTTAATCGGGAGGGTCGTAAGATTGCATCTGAAAGCTGTCCGAGTATTCATCTGAAAACGGAGAAAATCGGATTTGAAGAGTATGATGCGGAAGTCTTATGGAAACAGATCAGTCAGGGAATACGGAAACTTTTGCAGACATCCGGAATTTTCCCGGGAGATATTCGCGGCATTGGTGTTTCAACTTATGGGAATGGCATTGTTCTGCTTGGGGAAAATGGACGTGTAGCTGCACCGGGTATTTATTCAAATGACTATCGGGCAAATGATCTGGCGGATGGGCTCAAAAAAAGCAGTACAGGTGCGATGATACAAAGTATGACCCAGGGTGACATATGGGGCGGTCAGCCGGCCATGCTGTTGAGATGGTTCAAAACATTTCAACCTGAGGTTTATCAGGAGATTAAACATATTCTTTTGTTTGGCGGATATATTGTTTATCGGTTAACGGGCCGTTATACAGGGAATAAAAACAGTATGGGCGGTTCGGCCTTATTAGACATGCAGACAGGGGATTACTCGGATAAACTGATGGCTATGTACGGCATTGAAGAAATGTCCGCCTGCCTCCCGAAATTGATCGAAGAGGCCGGAAGCATTGTCGGGGGCGTGACAAAAAGGGCGGCAGAGGAAACCGGACTTGCAGAAGGCATACCGGTTTCAGCGGGAATGATGGATAATATGGCCTGTTTTGTGGGAAGCGGCGCCGATGCACCGGGAATTTTGAACATGGTGGCAGGCAGCTGGTGTGTCAACCAGATGTCTTCTGAAAAAGTGATTCGGGGAGCTTCGGCCAATATGTTTTACATATATCCGGGAAAATATCTGAATTGTTCCTGGAGCGGCGCTTCAGCGAATAATGTGGAATGGCTGTATAAAACATTTGGAAATTCGATTATGCAAAAAGAATTTTATAAGCCGTCAGAATTGTATCAAAAAGTTGATGAAATTATTTTAAAAACCAAGGTTCCGGAAGAATTATTTTATTTGCCTTTTGTGGCGCAGCCGAGCATACATCCCTGTGCCCGGGCGGGATTTGTGGGAATTTCTTTGAGTACAACAATGGAAGAAATGACTGCTTCGGTTGCCGAGGGGATTGTTTTTATACATAAATACCATATGGAGTTTTTTAAAAGAGCAGGATTTCAAATCGATAAAATCAGATTGACAGGCGGCATCAGCAAAAGTACCCGGTGGACAAAACTTTTTTCAAATTTGCTGGAAGTACCTGTGGAAGTCGTGGACTGCGATGAAACCGGGGCTCATGGAGCTGCAATTGCCGCCGGTGTAGGATCAGGGGTTTATGAGTCCTATACTCAGGCGTTTAAAGAGTGTGTGCATTTGGAAAGAATTTGTTTGCCGGATACTTCCGACTGCGTCACCCAGCAGAGGATAAAGTACGAACGATGGAAGAAACTGGTGGAGGCCATGGTGGAATTTTGGGAAAAATGCAAATAATGTCAGAATCTCCCGATACATTATATTTGTGTCGGGGGATTTTTTGCGTTAAAATACTCTTATCTAAAAAACATTTCCAATGATATCATATTACATTTCTAATTAGAAAATCCATTG
>NZ_DBGCTU010000024.1:0-71834 GCF_048388605.1 Frisingicoccus sp.
GACAACTAGCTGTTATCTTCCCGTTTTACTGTTTTGGAGTGCCTTTCGGCACCGTTCATTGAAAATGTTTCTCTTTGAAACTTTTCGGGATTGTTTTATTGTTTAATTGTCAATGTTCATCTTTTTTGATGTTGCTTTTTTCTCTCGTGCAACTTTAATAGGATAACACGCTTTCATGCTTTTGTCAACATCTTTTTTAATTTATTTTGAATATTTCTAAAATATTCAAAGCGGAGAAGGAGGGATTTGAACCCTCGCGCCGCGTTAGCGACCTATACCCTTAGCAGGGGCACCTCTTCGGCCTCTTGAGTACTTCTCCGAATTGTTAAAAATTATGAAATTTTTAACGCACTTTTTCAGTGCTTGTCTATTATAATACATTTTTACCAGTATTGTCAACTTATTTCTCTGATATTTTTTATTTAATTTTTACGATACAAGATATGCCCTTTTTCTCTTTTTTTACATTATATATAGGTGTTAGAATCAAAAATTTCTGACCCTGGCATATATATAGTACTAATTAAATACGACGATACTCTTTTACAACCGTTTCATAAAGGTTATTTCCCTCCGAATCAATAACTACGATCGCCGGAAGATTTTCTACCTCTAATTTCCGTATAGCCTCCGTCCCCAGATCGTCATAAGCAATTACGGTAGATTTTTTTATAGCTTTTGACAACAATGCGCCGGCGCCGCCGACTGCAGCAAAGTAAACCGCCTTATTGCGAATAATGGCCTCTACAACTTCTTTGGAACGTTTTCCCTTTCCGATCATCCCCTTCAATCCGCAATCCATTAATTTAGGCGCATATTTATCCATTCGGCTGCTTGTTGTCGGGCCTGCTGAACCAATCGGCCGTCCCTCCCTGGCCGGTGACGGCCCCATATAATAGATAATATTATTCTCCAGATTCATCGGAATGGCTTCATTGGCCAGCATGGATTCATACATTCTCTTATGCGCCGCATCTCTGGCAGTATAAATTGTGCCGGAAATATAAACATAATCTCCGGATCTTAATTCTTTGATGGTTTCATCCTTTAAGGGTGCATTAATATGTTTTTCCATTCTGCTCTCTCCTTAAATTTTATAATTCACGTGTCACATGTCGATTCACATGACAGCATATATTTATAGCCACCGGAAGACCGGCAATATGTGTCGGATAGGTTTCAATATTTACAGCCATCGCTGTCACTGTACCGCCAAGTCCGCCGGGTCCGATCCCAAGCTGATTGATTTTATCAAGCATTTCTATTTCTAATTCTCTGACATAAGGAATTTCTGAATGTTTACCGGCCTCTCTTGTCAACGCATGCTTGGACATTAAAGCGGATTTTTCAAAATCTCCGCCGATGCCAACGCCGACAACCAACGGCGGGCAGGCATTTGGACCTGCTGCATCTACGGTTTCAAGAATCGCTTTTTTTACACCCTCAATGCCATCCGCCGGTTTAAGCATGCAGATCCGGCTCATATTTTCACTTCCAAATCCTTTTGGCGCCAAAGTTATTTTAAAAATTTCTCCCGGAACTATCTGATAATGAATAACAGCCGGTGTATTATCCTTTGTATTTACACGGTAAATTGGGTCCTCAACCACGGATTTACGCAAAAATCCTTCCGTATATCCCCGCCGGACACCCTCATTGATCGCCTCTTCCAATACGCCGTCCACTATATGTACTTCCTGTCCCATTTCCACAAATAAAACAGCCATCCCTGTATCCTGGCAAATCGGAATCATTTCTTCTCCCGCAATTTTCAGATTATCCTCAAGCTGTTTTAATACCTGCTTACCTAAAGGGGATTTTTCTGTCTCTATCGCATGATTCATTGCCGCCGCCATATCTTCTGATAAAAAATGAGTCGCCTGAATACACATGTCACAGACAGTATCGCAGATTTTATAGCAAGATATATCTCTCATCTCTAAACCTCCATTTATATATATACAGAAAAATTATAATGTACATCTCATTAAAAATCAATGAGGGCTGCCGTATTATTAACAACAACCCTCTCGAATTATGATGGTAAAGGAAGAAAATCACTCAAATATTCTAATAGCCTTTTTTTCCTCCCGGCTGACCATAAGTCATAAATTTTTCAAGCACCTGATTCATATCTTCATCATTTAAAACAACCGGAGTTCCTATACTCATGCTCCGATACTGAAGTTCAGCCACAAATTCCATATTACATGTCAGGCTATACGCTTTTTCCAGATCTGTTCCACAGGTTATAAGCCCATGATTTGCCAGTATAACCGCTTTACTGTCTCCGCATACTTTAATCGCTTCTTCAGCCAATTCCGCAGTTCCAAACAAATGATAAGGTGCACATGGTACTTCAGCCACTCCGGCATCCGCAATTGCATAATGTACTGCTTTTAATGGCTTATTCAAAATTGCAAAAATTGTTGAATAAATCGGATGAGTATGAACAACCGCACGAATATCCGGTTTATTTTTATAAAATACAGTGTGTAATGCCCATTCGCTGGACGGTTTTCTTTGACTGTCCACAATATGATTTTCCAAATCCATGACAACAATATCTTCCGGAGAAATTTCAAAATAATCCATTCCCGACGGAGTAATTGCCATTAATCCCTGTTCCGCATTATATATACTCAGATTTCCACCGGTTCCTGCAGTCAGTTTTTCTCTGCTCATTCTTTTTCCGTATTCTACCAAAAGTTCCCTTTCAGAATGTAATATCATTAAAAAGCCTCCTTTATTATCGTTTTCCTTTATCGAAAAATTCACCTGTTGCCTTTGGAGGATGATTATATTTTGAGAAAAATACAAGCAATACTAAGGTCAATATATATGGTATCGTTTGAAATAAAAACGAATAGTTACTTGATAATCCCATAACCAGACATAATTGATATCCCCCGGCTCTGGCAATACCGAAAAACAGACATACTGCCAATGTTTTCCAGATATCCCAGTTTCCAAAAATCAATGCGGCAATCGCCAGATACCCGTATCCTGAATAAATGCTGGCAGAAAAATTTCCGGCCATGGAGTAAGCAAAAAACATACCGCCGATTCCTGATAATCCGCCGCATATAATAACTGAAATAAAACGTACCTTTGTGACGCTTCCCCCGGCCGCATCCACCGATTGAGGATTCTCTCCACATGCTCTGAGACGCAGTCCGAATTTCGTCTTATACATTAAATAACTCATAATACATGCAACGATCAAAATAATGATTTCATAAGGATAGACATCTTTAAATAATGCGCCGATCACAGGAATCTGAGAAATTCCCGGAACTGTATATTTTTGTGACACACCGATATTAAACAAATTTGAAGGTTTATTAAAAATCACTTCATTGATAATACTTGTTGCAAAGATTGTCACTGCGGAAGCCAGAATATTTACAACAACACCGCTGATGACCTGATTTGCGCGAAGAAAGATACATAAAACCGCATGAATCACAGAAAACAGCATGCCGCCGAGAATCGCCGCCGCCAAAGCAATATAAATAAGCCATGGTGATGAAGCTCCGATACTCTGCTGCGCGATGATCACTGCAAATGCTCCGCAGAAGGCGCCAAAACCCTGAAAGCCTTCAATACATAACATCGTAACGCCGCTTTTTTCTGAATAAATTCCACCAACTGCCATAATAAACAGCGGCAACGCAAAAGATAACCCATTAATAATAATTGTATTTATCATTACATTGCCTCCTTTTCTGAATCATTCCACTTTGCCTTTTGACGTTTTGCGATATAAATTAAAAATCCGCCGCAGGCACTGAAAAGAAGAATAATTCCCGTTATTACCGAAGCAATTTCTTTACTTACTCCAATCGTTGAACTCATATATACACTGCCGGCCTGGAGTATCGTTATAAGAAATGAAGCAAATATACATCCGATCGGATTATTGTTTCCAAGCAATGCAACCGCAATACAATCATAGCCCATGCTGGATAACTCATTCGGATAAATCGTATTATAATATCCAAGATAATAGGTAACTCCGGCAAGACCGGCAAAAGCCCCGGATAATCCCATAGCAACAAGAATACTCCGGTTAACGTTTACACCGGCATATTGGGAACACTCTTTATTCAAACCGACATTTTTTAATTCAAATCCCAGGACTGTTTTCTCCAGGAATATTTTTATACCGATAACAGCAGCAACAGCGATAATAATTCCAAGTGGGATCGATATGGAATATCCCCCAATATTCACGTCCGGCAGCATCAATCTTGCCGCATTGGAACATCTCCTCGTTGTCCGTGTCACCGGATCCGAATAGTAGGAATTGATAAAAAATGCCGTGACCAAACTGATAATATAGTTGATAATAATTGTTGAGACAACTTCATGAATATTAAACTTATATTTTAATACTCCCACAAACATCCCAAGAAGTCCGCCCACAACAATACCTATGATCACGGCAAGCGGTTTTGCAATATAAGGATTTAAATCACTATATCCGACAATCACTGTTGCAATAAATCCCGAAGCCAGCATTTGCCCGGAAACACCGATATTAAAAAGATTCGCCCGCATTGCTATGACAACACCGATAGATGCAATAAGCATCGGCGACATAATACCTAAAAACGAAAAGATATCCGTGATCATACCCTTTCCGCTGGCATAAGATGGTTTTGGCAAAAATCCACATCCTCTGATAAAGCTCGCAAAAGCTTCAATTGGATTTTTTCCAAGGGCAATTAAAAGAATCGCCGCCACGATCAGACTCAAAATAATGCTGACAAATGGTATAGCAATAGAACTTGTTTTATCATTCGATAAAAAATCCCAGAATATCATAAGAATATTTTTCTTTTTCTTCTTTTGTTCTTTCAATGTTCCTTCACTCCCATCATATAACTGCCAACTTCATTTGTCGTCAATTCCGAAGCATCCGCAATTTTTAAAATTTCACCATTATAGATAACCCCTATCGTATCCGCAAGCTGCATAACTTCATCCAGTTCCAGCGAAATGAGTAATATTGCTCTGCCCTTTTCCCGCTCTTCCAATATCTGTTTATGTATATTTTCGATTGCCCCGATATCCAGTCCACGGGTTGGCTGAACAAAAATCATAAACGGCGCTTCCTGTTCAATTTCACGTCCTACGATCGCCTTCTGCTGATTTCCTCCACTCATAGAACGCACAGTTGTTTTTGCTCCCGAACCACTTCGAATATCATACTTATCTATCAATTCAGCAGCATAATCATCAAAAACTTTAAAATTTAAAAATCCGGATTTTGCAAAAGGTTCTTTATAATAATTTTTTATCGCCAGATTATCTCTTAATGTTGCGTCCAATATGACACCATATTTTTGACGGTCCTCCGGAATGTAAGACATTCCGGCCAGAGTTCTGGAACGGATATCCATCTCCGTAATATCCACGCCATTAAGTACAATTTTTCCTTCACTGATCGGAATCAAACCGGCAATAGCATCGGCAAGTTCCGTCTGCCCGTTTCCGGATACGCCCGCAATGGCCAGAATCTCTCCGCCCCGGATATTAAAGCTGACATGCTTAACAACGTCGATTTTATTTTCGTCCTTTACAGACAAATCCCTGACCTCAAGCACTACATCCCTGTAATTCTTGCCCGATTTCGTGATATTAAATAAAACATTCCGGCCAACCATCATATTCGCCATTTCTTTTGTAGAAGTTGTTTTTACATCCAGAATATCAATTAATTTTCCACGTCTTAAAATAGCGCATCTGTCTGCAATCTGCTTGATTTCCTCCAGCTTATGAGTAATCAAAATAATCGTTTTTCCCGAATCCGAAAGCTGACGCATAATCTTTAACAGATATTCAATTTCCTGAGGTGTCAATATGGCTGTCGGCTCATCAAAAATTAATATTTCCGCATCCCGATATAACATTTTCAAAATTTCGACACGCTGCTGTATCGAAACATTGACCTCATCGATTCGCTTTGTCGGATCCACTTCAAGTCCATACTTCATTGAAAGATCCCGAATTTTTTCGTTGGCTGTTTTAATATCCACATATGGAAAAATTCCGAATTTCTTCTTCATCGGTTCAACGCCAAGGACAATATTTTCTGCAATCGTATAATTTGAAACCAGCTTAAAATGCTGATGAACCATTCCTATTTTTAAAGCCGCCGCTTCATTCGAAGAATGAAGTACTGTTTTTTCACCCCGAATATAAATTTCACCCTCATCCGGCTCATACATGCCAAATAACATACTCATCAGTGTGGATTTTCCGGCACCATTTTCGCCTAACAGGGCATAAATCTCACCTTTTCTAATTTTAATTGTCACATCATCATTGGCAACAATTCCGGGAAAGCGTTTTGTTATATGTCTCATTTCAACAACATAATCATTTTCTTTCATACGACCCGCCTCTTTAAAATTGGAAGTGTTTCATAAAAATTTATGAAACACTTCCTTTTTACTCATCAATCAATCGTTTTCCAGGCTGTATCTAATGCAATTTCCATCATCTCATTGAAAGATTCCTGTCTTTCCATAACCGACAACTCCGCACCTGTAAATACATTATCAGAAATTGTCAGCATGCTCAGAGCCTTTTTATGAAGATAAGATGCTGTCCAATATAATCCAGCCGTTTCCATTTCAACACATAACAAATTTAAATCTTTAGCCTTCTGATTCATATTTTCATTGGCATTATAAAATGTATCTGTTGTAAAAACGGAACCAACTTTGACACTTGCTCCTTTTTCCTTGGCTGAGTCCACCGCATAGCTTAACATCTCATAATCGGCAGTCGGCGCCAGAGTTCCCTGAAAGCCAAATTGCGAATCAAAATTTGAATTTGTTGAAGCGCTCATTGCAATAACAACATCTCTCAAATTTACGCCATCCGCAATAGCTCCCGCAGAACCGACACGGATAATTGCTTCCACATCAAAAAATTTGTATAAATCCATCGCGTACAAAGTAATTGAAGGAATACCCATTCCGCTTCCCATTACAGAAATCTTTTTTCCTTTATAGGTACCGGTATATCCAAACATATTTCGTACACTGTTAAATAACACAGGATTTTCAAGGTATGTCTCTGCAATATATTTAGCGCGCAGAGGGTCTCCCGGCATAAGAACAACTTTTGCTACATTTTCTTTTTCAGCCTGAATACAGGCTGTAGGCGTTGTTACCATACAGATTCCTCCCTATTTATTTTATAATTTCAGGATAAAAATATTTTTTTCCCTTTTCTTTTTTCTTTTTATCCCACTCTGTCAAAATACGAATGGCCTCCGCACCAACAAGGCAGGCCCTTTCTTCACCACCGTCTTCTCTGACTTCTCCTGTCACACGCTGCACCACAACGGATGCGCACATACCGGCCCGAAGTCCGAAGAGACGCGATAATGTGAACAAAGCAGCGCCTTCCATATCATAATTTAAAACCTTAGCTGCCTGCAAATCTTTATAATCAGCTTCCGCTTTCTGTTGAATATAGCCGCCAAAGCTCGGTCTCGACTGTCCCGCATAAAATGAAGCCGTCGTACATCCGACACCGACATGATATGTAAACCCGAGATTTTCACAAGCCTGAATTAACGCCATAACCACTTCCGGAGAGGCTGCCGAAGGATATTCATCCCGCACATACTGATGGGAAGTTCCATCCAGGCGGACATTGCAGTCATTGATGATAATATCTCCGATATTGATATTTTCCTGAATAGCCCCCGTCGTACCAACACGTATAAATGTATTTACGCCGGCTGACGCCATCGTTGTCAATGGAAGTTCGAGATTCGGTCCGCCCATACCTGTGGACATGGCTGTAATCTGTGTTCCCTTAAAAGTCCCTGTTGCCGCGCAATACCCGCGATTTAAACTGTACTCTTTAACACTTCCTTCATCCCACTGGCTTGCCATCAAATGAATTCTTCTCGGATTTCCCGGCAAAAGCGCATATTCTCCCATATTCGGAACAGTAAAACCTTCCGTGACAGCGCCTCCTGTTTCAGCCTCGCTCAAATTTCTTCTAGCTTCTTCTACACCTTCTGCCATATATAAAACCCCTTACTTAGTTTAATCCCGGGAAATCATCCGGCAGATATCCGTTAAAGTTAGAAGCCGGAGCGATATCTCCGTTTTTAATGGATTCATAAACTTCATTTAATGTTCCGATCGTTTCTTCAGATAACTGCTGTCTGCCTTCTTCGGTAACGATGCCGATAGAATCCTGAGCTGCACCCAAAACTTCATTCAAGCCTTTAAATTCACCGCTGTTAATAAGAGTCAACTGTTTATAAACGTTGGTATCCATAATCTTCAGAGAAGATGTTAAAATAATATTGGCATCTCCGTTAACACCGTCATCAAACTGGTCAACATCACAACCGATACAGAAAACATCTCCCGCTTCCTTTGCTGCGGTAAATACGCCGTTTCCGCTGGAACCTGCGGCAACATAAATGATATCAACGCCCATATCAATTAAAGCATTTCCTAAAATCTTACCGGTTTCCACATCATCAAAAGCGCCGACATAGTTTCCGCCAACATTAGTACCTGTTACATCTGTACCGGAATAAGAAGCAATTTCAACACACTCTGCTGTTGCTCCAAGATGTTTTACTGCATAATTAACGCCGCTCTCAAAACCATACTGATAATTTACATTTGAAGGATAAGCAACACCGTTAACAACCGCAACCTTTCCTGTCTTTGTTTCAAGTGCAGCGGCAACTCCGGCTAAAAATCCAGGTTCCTGCTCGGAGAATGTCATCGAATAAATATTATCTACAGTCACTTCTTCACCCTCGGAATCTGTCGGAGCAGAGTCTACCAATATAATATGTTTATCCGGATTGGCCGTAGCGATATCTGCACATGCCGCATAGTTAAATCCAGGCAAAACCAAAACATCATAATCTGCGATCGTATCTTCGACAGCCTGAATGGATTTACTCAAATCCGGCTCTTTAATCGCATTCACAGAAGCGCCTTCATTTTCATCAACAAACTTTGTAATACCGTCATAGCAGTTTTCATTAAAAGAACCATCATCCACGCCGGAGGATGTGATGATTGCAACCTTAATACCCGCGGCATCTGCGGCCTGAGTTTCACCCTTTGTTTCGGTTGAGCTGGATGGATTTCCCGCGCAGGCGGCCAGGGATGCAACCATAATTGCTGAAATTAACAACGACAGACATTTTTTTGCTTTTTTCATTTTTTTGATCTCCTTTTCTTTTATTATTTAAATAGATTTGCTAAACTATCCGTATATGGAGGATAGCAAATACCTTTTTCAGTAACAATTCCGGTAATCAATTCATGATCTGTCACATCAAACGCCGGGTTATAACATTTCACTTCTTTTAAAGCCATCGGTTCCGAATAGAACTTTTCTTTGATTTCCTCAGGCTTTCTCAACTCAATTTTAATATCATCTCCTGTTTTGCAATTCATATCGATAGTTGACGTTGGTCCCAATACATAAAATGGAATATGATAATACTTAGCCAGGATCGCCACACCGCTTGTACCGATCTTATTTGCCGTATCGCCGTTTGCCGCAACCCGGTCACAGCCCACAAAACAGGCCTGAACCCAGCCATTCTTCATAACAATACTTGCCATATTGTCACAAATAAGCGTTACATCAATTCCTGCTTTACACAACTCAAAGGATGTCAGACGCGCTCCCTGCAGAAGCGGACGTGTTTCATCGGAAAATACCTTAAAGTTCATGCCCTTTTCTTTTCCCAAAAACAGCGGACCCAACGCTGTTCCATAACGGGATGTCGCCAAAGGTCCCGCATTGCAGTGGGTCAAAATGCCGTCCCCGTCTTTAATCAGAGTTAAACCATACTCGGATATCGCCCTGCACATGGCAATATCTTCTTCATGAATCGCTTTACACTCCTGCTTCAGCAATTCAAGAATCTTTTCTACAGATTGTCCCTTATTCGACAAAACAACCTTTTCCATGCGATTTAATGCCCAGCTTAAATTCACTGCCGTCGGCCGTGACGAATTTAAATACTCTTTCTTTTCATGGAATTCTTTTGCAAAAGTCTCATAATCCTTACTTTCAATCTGCAAAGCCAGACAGTAAATACCATAGCCGGCACAAATGCCAATAGCCGGCGCTCCCCGGACCTGAAGCAGATAAATTGCATCCCATATTTCTTTTGCCGTAGATAATGTGATATATTCCATCCGATTCGGCAGCTGTGTCTGATCGATAATAACGACACTTCTTCCATCTTCACTTAATTTCACATTATCCATGTGAGTAACGTTTCTGATACTTTCGTCCAATATTTTCTCCCCCTGACTTAATATTTTTTATAAAAATTATTTTGCAATAATCAACTTTGTGTGAGTCTGACTTAAAAACTGTTCCCATACATCTCTCTGCTCATCCGTATAAAATCCGTCAATAACTATTTTGTCGATCATCTCAAACCCGCTGATCTTATAAAATTTTTTCAGATTTAATTTTGTTTTATCGATAACGAGAATTTTTTCCGCCGCCTGCCCGATAATACACTTTCTGACACGTCCGTTTTTTTCATTTCCATCTGTTATACCAATATTCATATCCACACCTCTGCAGGATATAAAACATTTATCGACATAATAATTTTTGAGGAAATCCGTCACCTCATCGCCGACAAAACACTGATTTTTTCGGTCGAATTCTCCTCCGGTAAGAATTAATTTTATATTTTCGCATGCTTCCAATATTCGAATAATCTTATAAGAATTTGTAAATACGGTAATTGCTTCAATTGTTTTCAGTTCCCTTGCAATAGCGCAGCATGTTGTACTTTCATCCAGAAAAATCGTATCCCCCGCGCAGATCATAGAGCGGCAGCTTTTTCCGATGGCAGCCTTTTCTTCCGTATATACATTTTCTCTTAAATTTGCATGAACTTCATTTTGTACACCGCCGATAATATAGGCCCCGCCGTAGGCCCTCATGATTTTTCCTTCGTTTTCCAACTCTATTAAATCTTTTCTGACGGTTTCATTTGTAACGTTAAACTTTTTACATAAATCTTTTGATAAAATGCTTTTTTCCTGTAAGATCATTTCCCAAATAAGTTTTTTCCGTTCTTTTGCAAGCATTTTTATTTTCCTCTTTTTAAAAAGTTGTTCTTTATTGGAATTATATCATTCTATTTTGCAGTATTCAACAATTATGTTCTGTTTTTTCAGATATTTTTATTGATTTTTTATATTTTTATGTTGGATTTTATATCTGATTTCCACCAAATTCCAATTTTATTTAAAAAAAGGATTGAATCCCAATTTGAAAATTCAATCCTTTTTAATATATTTTATTTCAAAGTTTTTTTCTTAACCTCTGCTTCCTGCAGTTTCATTGCTCTTCGATTAATAACTTCCGCACTCTTCGGCTGAATATCTCCGGTTTTCTTCAAAGCCCACTTTGTCATCGAAGGGCCGACAAGCTCGTAAACAAGTACAGAGAAAAGAACAATATTCCGAATCATCGCGCCCTCCGCGCCAAATTTCGCGGCAGCGGTAATACACATTCCTAAGGCAACTCCGGCCTGTGGAAAAAGAGTAATTCCAAGATATTTTTGAACGACCGGGTCGCATCCGGCCGCTTTTGCGCTGGACCATGCACCCAGATATTTTCCAATACAGCGGAAAATAATATAAACAACACCGATAACAACAATACTTATATCAGAGAACACACTCAATTCAAGCTCTGCGCCGCTGATCACAAAGAACAATGCGAATAACGGCGCCGTCCACCGGTCCGACTTTTCCATCAGATCCTCAGACAACGGACATATATTACAGAAAATAGTTCCAAGCATCATGCATACTAAAAGAGAGGAAAATGCAATATGAATACCGCCAATGTCAAATTCCAGCATAGAAATTCCGACCGTCAGAAACACAAAGGCAATAGTCAGCGACAAACGATTACTGTTGGAATTAAACAAAGTTTCCAGTTGAGTTAAAAGCCATCCCATAAATGCCCCGACGATCAAAGAGAGAACAATTTCCAGAAGAGGCTCGACCAAAATTGAAGTCATATTAAATGCGCCGTCTTTTAAAGCGGTAGCCACACCAAAGGAAACGGCAAAAACCATTAAGGCAACCGCATCATCCAAAGCAACGACCGGCAGAAGTATATCCGTTAATTTTCCCTTTGCCTTATACTGGCGCACAACCATCAGTGTTGCCGCCGGAGCTGTCGCCGTTGCAATAGCGCCCAATGTGATCGCTGTCGTAATCGGCAGCTTATCTCCAAGAATCATATGTAAAGCCAGCATAGCCACATTGACACATAAAGAAGCAACCAAACCCTCAGCAATTCCGACGATCATCGCCTGACGGCCAATATTTTTCAACTGGGATAAGCGAAATTCATTACCGATAGTAAAGGCAATGAAACCCAATGCCACATTGGAGATCAAGGCATACTGCTCAACATCGGCAGTCGATATAAATCCCACACCCTGTATACTTAAACGTCCCAAAAAATAAGGTCCAATTAAAACACCGGCAATCAAATAAGCCGTAACATCCGGTAATTTTAAAGATTTTAACACACGAGTCATTAATAAACCCATAATTAATGCTACTGAAATTGCTAATATTGCTGTCATTTTTCTTCCTCTTTTCATTTGATGAAAAAATATATTTTAAAACAGTTTTCTATATTATCACTGTATACCCCGTTTGTCAAATAAAAAGAGGATGCCGTAACATCCCCTTTTCATACATTTTACATAAACTTTAAAGTTCAAAAATCTGTCCCTCTGAATCAATTGAAACGATTTTTTCTTTATAATTTTTTGCAGACTCGCCGTCTTTAAATTTTTGAATCAGTTTATAATCTTTCCAGAAGTGCATCGGAAAAACCTTATCCGCTTCAGCTGTCCTCATAAACTCATTCATTCCCCACCAGTAATGTTCCTCCTGACGCGGGTCAAGCACAACAAAAGCCGCGTCAAAATGACGTCCTTTTATTTTACTCATTTCATGCTTATACTCTTTTTCTCTGCGCTCTCTATCTTCTTCGCTTTCTCCCGGCCATGACCACCAATGCAGATCTCCGGCAAAATAGATCGTTTTTCCCGCATACTCAATGATAAATGCTACACCTTCATCTGTGGATTTCAATGTTTCTATCTTTATATCATGAAAACCCGGATCTTTTTTTGAAACTCCCCGGTTATCCACATTCAGATATAATAATTTATCGTTATCCACAAAAATGGTATTTTCTCCACCGGTGCCGAGCCGCACAGCAAAACTCAGACTCTGGCGCACATCATCCGAAACAACATAGGTGACATAAGGATTGTATTCCGCATACTGATAAATAGCCGGATTAAAATGATCGCCATGGGCATGACTCACAAAGAAAATAATCCTTTTATCTTTATCAAACTCCGGCAGTTCTCCCTTATAATAATCAAATACAAAAATACAATCTTCCAGTTCAACAACAAAACAACTGTGATGAATATAGGTTATCTTCATTCTGTCTCTCCGCCCGTCTCTTCAATTTCTTCAGATGCCGTCTCCTCAGGTCCTTTTTCATCTGCTTCCCGGACTTTTGCAATGCTCGCAACTTTAATGTCGTTTTCCACATCAATATCCATAAGTTTGACTCCGGAGGTATATCTTCCTATCTTTGAAATGCCATTGACCGGCATACGGATAATAATTCCGCCGGATGTGATCATCATGATCTCATGACTGTCATTGACGGCTTTTGCTCCGATAACATTGCCTGTTTTTTCCGTAATATTATAGCAAAGAACACCCTTGCCGCCGCGATGCTGACAATTAAATTCAGACAGATCCGTCCGTTTGCCCATACCCTTTTCGGAGGCGATCAACAAGGAATCTCCCTGACTGTCGAGCTGCATGCCGATAATTTCATCATCGCCATCCAGAGTCATGCCGATCACGCCCATGGAAGTCCTTCCTGTCGGACGTACATCATTTTCATTAAAACGGATACATTTTCCATGTTTGGTGATAAGGAAAACATCATTTTCATTATTTGTTGTTTTAACTTCAATCAATTCATCGTCTTCCCTTAAATTAATTGAAATGATACCCGTCTTTCTTATATGATCATACTCTTTAATCGATGTTTTCTTTACGATTCCCTTCTTTGTTGCCATGAACAGATAAACATCATGATCAAAATCCCGAATCGGAATCATCGCCGTAATTTTTTCTCCCGGCTCCAATTGAAGAATATTCACAATAGCCGTTCCCCGGGCTACTCTGGAGGATTCAGGAATCTGATAAGCCTTGATCCGATAAGCCTTACCTTTATTTGTAAAGAACATAATAAAGTGATGAGTGCTTGTCATCAAAAGGTCTTCAATATAATCATCATCCAGAGTGGACATACCTTTGATTCCCTTACCGCCCCGATTCTGGCTGCGGAAATTATCAACCGTCATTCGTTTGATATAACCAAGTTTTGTCATAGCAATAACGGTATTTTCTTTTTTGATCAAATCTTCGATGGTAATTTCATCATCATCAATGCCAATCGATGTTCTCCGGTCATCACCGTATTTATTCCGAATGACCGTGATCTCATCGCGAATGACACCAAGAAGCCGTTTTTCATCGCCGAGAATTGCTTTCAACTCGGCAATTTTTGCTTCCAGATCCGCATATTCCGATTCCAGTTTTTCTCTCTCCAAACCGGTCAGAGCACGCAGACGCATATCGACGATCGCCTGGGCCTGAACATCCGTCAGACCAAAGCTCTGAATTAACTTTTCCTTTGCCTCAGCCACATTTTTAGATGAGCGGATAATATGGATCACTTCATCGATATTATCCAGGGCGATCAGTAACCCCTCCAAAATATGAGCCCGCTCTTCAGCCTTATTCAGTTCATATTTGGAACGCCGTGTGATAACTTCTTCCTGATGTTTTAAGTATAATTCAAGAATCTGTTTCAGATTCAGAATCATCGGTTCATTATTCACCAGCGCAAGAAGAATCACGCCAAATGTATCCTGAAGCTGAGTATGTTTATACAAATGATTCAAAATAATATTCGGATTGGCGTCCTTTTTCAATTCAATAACGACCCGCATACCTTCACGGCTGGATTCATCTCTCAGATCCGAAATGCCGTCAACCCTTTTATCCCTAACCAGTTCTGCAATCTTTTCAATTAATTTTGCCTTGTTGACCATATACGGAAGTTCAGTCACAACAATGCGCTGACGATTATTGCCCATAGGTTCAATTTCCGTCACAGCCCGCACTTTAATTTTGCCGCGGCCGGTTCGATAGGCTTCATTAATGCCATTCTTTCCAAGAATCATAGCGCCGGTTGGAAAATCCGGTCCCTTAACTATATCCAGAAGTTCCTCGATTTCCGTATCCCGGTCATTATTGATCTTATTCTCGATAATCTTTAAAACGCCGTCAATAGTTTCCCGGAGATTATGCGGCGGAATATTTGTCGCCATTCCCACGGCAATCCCCGTTGTTCCATTGACCAGAAGATTCGGAAACCTTGAAGGAAGGACCATCGGCTCCTTCTCAGTCTCATCAAAGTTCGGCCCGAAATCGACGGTATCTTTATTAATATCCGCAAGCATTTCCATGGAAATCTTACTCAATCTTGCCTCTGTATAACGCATGGCCGCCGCGCCGTCTCCATCAACGGAACCGAAATTGCCATGACCGTCCACCAGCGGATATCTGGTCGACCACTCCTGAGCAAGATTAACAAGGGCGCCGTAAATCGAAGAATCGCCATGCGGGTGATATTTACCCATTGTATCACCGACAATACGCGCGCATTTACGATGCGGCTTGTCAGGCCCATTGTTCAGCTCGATCATTGCATAAAGTATACGCCTCTGCACAGGCTTCAAACCGTCTCTTACATCCGGCAATGCTCTGGAGGCGATAACACTCATGGCATATTCGATATAAGATTGCTCCATTGTTTCCTGAAGGTCCACTTCCTGGACCTTGTCAAAAACATTACTTAAATCATCCATTCACTATTTCCTCCATCTGTTAAATATCAAGATTCCGTGCATACTTTGCATGTGTCTCAATAAATTCACGCCGCGGCTCTACCTTATCTCCCATCAAAACATTAAATGTATCATTGAGGGCGGCCAGCTTCGCGTCATCCATAGTTACTTTTAAAAGAATTCTTTTATCCGGATCCATAGTTGTTTCCCACAACTGTTCCGGGTCCATCTCGCCAAGACCTTTATACCGCTGAATCCGGTTATTCTGATCCCGGCCGATCTCCGAAAGAATATTGTTCATCTCAATATCATCATAGGCATACCATACTTTTTTATTTTTCTCTATCTTATATAATGGCGGCTGTGCCAGATATACATATCCCTGTTTGATAAGTTCAGGCATAAAACGATAGAAGAAGGTCAATAATAAAGTTGCAATATGAGCGCCGTCCACATCCGCATCGGTCATAATAATAATCTTATGATAACGAAGTTTTGAAATGTCGAACTCCTCATGAATCCCTGTGCCAAAAGCCGTGATCATTGCCTTAATCTCGTTATTGACCAGAATTTTGTCCAAACGGGATTTCTCCACGTTCAAAATCTTACCTCGCAGCGGCAAGATTGCCTGAGTAGCGCGGGAACGGGCTGTTTTCGCCGAACCTCCGGCAGAATCTCCCTCGACAATATAGATTTCACAGTTGGCCGGATCTTTATCCGAACAATCGGCCAGCTTGCCCGGAAGACTCATTGTCTCCAATGCGGTCTTACGGCGTGTTAAATCTCTGGCTTTTCTGGCGGCATCTCTGGCTCTCTGGGCTAAAACAGCCTTCTCTGCGATCGTTTTTCCAACCGAAGGATTCTGCTCCAGGAAAATCATGAGCCTTTCACTGACAATGCTGTCCACCGCGCCTCTGGCCTCACTGTTTCCAAGCTTCTGCTTCGTCTGCCCTTCAAACTGAGGCTCGCCGATCTTAATACTGATAATTGTTGTCAATCCCTCCCGGATATCCTCACCGGAAAGATTCGGCTCACTGTCCTTAAGTAATTTATTTTTTCTCGCATAATCATTAAATGTTTTCGTCAATGCATTCCGGAAACCGATCAGATGCGTACCGCCCTCCGGAGTGATAATATTATTAACAAAACTATAGCAGCTTTCCGTATAAGAATTGTTATGCTGCATCGCCACTTCCACGTAAACGCCGTCTTTTGTGCCTTCACAGTAAATAATCTCCGGATACAGTACATCATGAGGACGATTCAGATATTCCACATATTCCTTAATACCGCCTTCATAATGGAAGATTCGTTCCACCGGCTCCTCCGCCCGGTCATCAATTAAAATAATCTTTAACCCTTTTGTCAAAAAAGCAGTCTCACGCAAACGTTCTTTTAAAACTTCAAAATCATATACCGTTTCTTCAAAAATCTGCGAATCCGGCTTAAAGGTTACTTTTGTTCCTCTCTTCTCCGTATCACCGAGAACCTGCATATCCGTGACAACTTTTCCACGCTCATACCGTTGTTTATACTTCTTTCCTTCTTTATAAACGACAACCTCCAGCCATTCTGAAAGTGCATTGACAACAGAAGCTCCAACACCATGAAGACCGCCGGAAACCTTATATCCGCCGCCGCCGAACTTTCCGCCGGCGTGAAGAATGGTAAAAACGACTTCCAAAGCAGGTCTTCCGGCCTTTTCCTGAATATCTACAGGGATTCCGCGGCCATTATCAACAACAGTCACTGAATTATCTTTATTCACAGTCACTGTAATTGTATCACAGTAGCCGGCCAAAGCCTCATCAACTGAATTATCAACAATTTCATAAACAAGGTGATGGAGGCCTTTTGAGGAAGTGCTTCCAATATACATACCCGGTCTTTTTCGAACTGCCTCCAGGCCCTCTAAAATCTGAATTTGATCCGCACTGTAATTATCACTCATCTTTAACCTCCCGCTGCTGGTTTTCAACTATTCCATCTTTTACTTTAAAAATTTTGTCTATATTAAATCGATTTTGTATAAATTCATCCAATCCTGTGCATGTGATCACTGTCTGGATCTGACGGATGCTCTCCAATAAATAGTTTTGCCGAAAACTGTCCAGTTCAGACAAAACATCATCCAATAATAAAATCGGTGTATCTTTGATAAGTAATTTGACCAAATCAATTTCCGCCAATTTTAAGGAAAGAGCTGCCGTTCTCTGCTGTCCCTGAGAACCGAATTTCCGAACATTGATATCATTGATATAAAAACCCATATCATCTCTGTGAGGACCGACGGTGGTTGTTTTTAATTTCAGATCATTTTCACGGCGCAAAAATAATTCTTCCTCAAAACCCAATTCATCAACACTCGGTTCATACCGGATACGCAGATTTTCCCTGTTTCCACTCAACTTTCTGTGAATCGGACAGATCAATTCATTCAGAGTCTCAATAAATTTCTCCCGTTCTCTGATCACCTTCATGCCGTAACGCACCAGCTGTTCATCCCAAACATCCAGCGTCTCCTTCAGAGATTCCTGATAATAAGCCTGTTTCAAAAGATTGTTTCTCTGATTTACGACTTTATTATAATTCGATATATCATGGAGATATACTTTATTCAGCTGGCACAATTCCATATCCATAAAACGCCGGCGCTCCGCAGGACCGTTCTTAATGATTGCCAGATCCTCCGGTGAAAAAAAGACAACATTGACCATCCCCATAAGTTCACTGGATTTTTTGATGGGAATACAGTCAATGGCAGCCCCCTTCGTCTTATTTCTCTTCAAATGAATGTCTATCCTGTGTTCAATTTCATTTTTCTCAATATACAAACGGATATGGGAATCCTCTTTGTCAAAGCGAATCATCTCTTTATCTTTGCTTCCACGATGAGACTTTGTCGTCGCACATACATAGATGGATTCCAATATATTTGTCTTTCCCTGAGCATTTTCGCCATAAAGAATATTGATTCCTTTATCAAAATTCATTTGAAGACTTTCATAATTTCGATAATCGAGTAATTCAAGAGATTTTATAATCATTATTTTTCAATCTTTATTGTTTCGCCGTCAAAGGTGACTATATCGCCTTCATGGAGTTTCTTTCCTCTCTGATATTCCACTTCACCATTAACGCAAACCTGTCCTTCTTTAATTACAATTTTAGCTTCCAGGCCGGAATCCACACATCCGGCGGCTTTCAGTGCCTGACCAAGCTTTATAAACTCATCTTTTAATTTAATAACTTCCATAATCTCTCCTATATTCCCGGATTAAAGTTTACCGGAAGAATCAGATAGATATACTTCTTTTCTTCATCTCTGATAAAGCATGGCGCCTTAGGGTTGATCATATAAATGTCGATCATTTCATCATCAATCACCCGAAGAGCATCAAGAATAAACTTCGGATTAAAACCAATCATTAAATCCCTGCCTGTCTTCACGATATCGATGTCCTCATTCATAGAACCGATGAAGGAATTAATTTTTAATTCCATGGAATCATCCAGGATATTCATGATGATCGGTTTTTTATCACCTTCTTTGACAAGAAGAGACGCGCGCTCAATACAGCTTTGAAGCTCTTTTTTATTGATAGAAATTTTTGTTTCATAATCGCTGGAAAGCATCTGCTCAATTCGGAAATACTCTCCCTCAATAAGCCTTGAAACAACAACTGTATCATCAAATTCAAATACAATATGTCTTCCGGTGAAGAAGATATGTACGTCATCCTCAATGCCGCCGGTAAGAATTTTACTGACTTCATTCAGCGTTTTTCCCGGAACAACAACTTTAATATGATTATATTCTTCCTTAAGTTCAATCTTACGGATGGATATCCGATGACCGTCCAGAGATACGACTTTTAATTCATTCCCATTGATCTCAAAAAGTTCTCCCGTCATTAAACGGTTATTTTCATTATCCGCAATTGAAAAGATCGTTTGACGGATAATTTCTTTTAATGAAAACTGAGATAAAACAACCATCTGATTTTTCTCTATTTCCGGCAGATAAGAAAAATCTTCCCCGGATTTTCCGGCGATATTAAATTTGGCTTTTTCACATTTTATGAAAGCGCGGAAATTATCATCCGTTTGAATAGTTACTTCACTCTCGGGAAGTTTACGAACAATCTCCGAAAATAACTTGGCTTCCAGGGCAATCTTTCCTTTATCGAGAATATCGCCGTTGATTTTTGTTTCAATACCGAGTTCCATATCATTTGCGGTTAATTTGATCTGACCTTCGGTTGTGTCAATAAGAATACATTCCAAAATAGGCATTGTTGTTTTCGCAGGAACCGCTTTAAGGACAGTGTTGACGCCTTTCAGAAGTTCGGATTTGCTACAAATAATTTTCATGTTAAAAATCAACCTTTCTCAGTCTGCATGGAAATTGTGAATAACTTCCGGGCAGCCGCATATAAATATATAAATAATAATTTTATAGTAGTTGTAGTAGTAGGGGAGGTGGATATGTGGATATGCCATGTTCCCCCTGATTTTTACTGAATTTTTCCGTTGGATAAGTCTGTTAAAATGGATTGAACAGGCTATGAATAACTTAAAAATTATCCACAGTATAAAATTCATTAAATTTATTTTTTATTTTTCGGATAAAATTTATCCCCTTGTAACCCACTGTTGAATCACCGTTCATCCACATAGAAAAAGACATTTATCCACAATCAGGCCGGAGGGTTTATCTTCTTTATTAATATGTCGATGGTATTTTTCAGATTTTCATCGTGTTTTAGATCATCGGATATTTTTTTCTCTCCATGAATAATGGTTGTATGGTCTTTCTTTCCGAGAGAATTTCCAACAGCCTGCAGGGAATCGGCGGTCATCTTGCGGCATAGGTACATACAGATTTGCCGCGGATAGGCGATTTCTTTATTTCTTTTGCTGCTTTTTATATCATCCGGAGAGATATGATAATGTTCGGCCACCGTTTCAATAATTAATTCACAGGTAACAGGGCGCCGTTCTTCCGGAGAAATAATATTTTCGAGGGCTTCTTTCGTTAATTCGAAATTGATCATTTTTTTGCGAAGTCTTGAAAAATTATAAATCTGCTTCAGGGCGCCTTCCAACTCACGGATACTGGATTTTATATTTGTGGCGATATAATTTAAGGATTCATCATCCACCTGAATATTATCCAGTTCAGCCCGCTTTTTTAAAATAGCCATACGGGTTTCATAGTTTGGAGGCTGCACATCGACGGTTAATCCGGCTTTAAATCGCGTGATCAGACGGTCTTCCAAACCGTTGATATCCTTTGGCGGTTTATCGGATGAAATAACAATCTGTTTTTTGCTTTCATATAAAGTAGTAAATGTGTGGAAGAATTCTTCCTGAGTACTTTCTTTATTTACAATAAACTGAATATCATCGATGAGGAGCATATCAATATTCCTGTATTTATTTTTAAAATTCTCTATCTGCTTATGCTGGATAGAATGGACGAGTTCATTGGTAAACTCTTCGGATGTTACATATATAATGCGGTAATCCGGATGATTGCCGAGAACATAGTGGGCGATGGAATGGAGTAAATGAGTTTTTCCAAGACCGGCGCCACCATAGATAAATAACGGGTTTCCATAGATACCGGGATCCTCGGCGACAGCCAGAGCGGTTGCATGGGCAATATCGTTATTTTTTCCAACGACAAAGGTTTCAAATGTATATCTCGGATTCAAATGAGCATTCACCAATGATTTTGAATCTGTTTTCCTGTTTTCTTCATCAATATGTTTTTTTTCAGATAAATCAGGAATAATAAACTGAACATCGAATTCGGTTTCAAGTACTTCAGCAATCGTGATAATTAAAGGCATACGATATTTTTTTGAAAACCAGCTGGAATCCAGGACAAGGTTTTCTTTTTCTATAGAAACAGTGATCATATTGCCTTCAACCCGATAAGGTTTAAAATATTTGACCCAGGTAGTAAAAGCGACTTCGCTTATATCGTTTTCAATTTTCATTTGTTCGAGAATATCATTCCATTTTTCTTTTATTAAAGATAACACAGCATAAAATCCCCCTGAGCATAAATTCACATATATATTTTATTACAAAAATCAAGAGATATCAACATTAAAATTGTGGATAACCCTGTGGATAAATTTTGTTGACAACTTAACATAAAGTGTTTTTTATTTGAATTTATTATGTTAATGTTGACAGGATAATTGGATTTTAATCACACTATCAACACGTGATTTTTTGCGAAAATACTGGATTTTGCTGAGTTTAAGAGGATTTATGAACACTTATCCACAAGTTATTCACATTATGTGGATAGATTTATGTAAATGTGGGGATAATTGTGTTGATAATCAAGTTATCCACAATTGCAAAAAAATAATCAGGTTTTGCTTGACGAGGTTTGGTGAAATGACTATAATATAGTAGATATTTTATCTCATTTTTAAAGAGGGAGGTGTTTATAAATGAAGATGACATTTCAGCCTAAAAAGAGACAGAGAAGTAAAGTTCATGGTTTCAGAAAGAGAATGAGCACTGCTAACGGCAGAAAAGTTTTAGCAGCAAGAAGAGCTAAAGGTAGAAATAAATTATCAGCTTAGGCCGCAAATTTGTGGCCTTTTTCTTTAGGAAGAATAGGATGAGATTTTCGGAATCATTGAAGAAGAATCAACAGTTCAGAGCCGTTTATGAGAAGGGAATATCCTGTGCCGGTCGGCATTTGGTTGTATATAAGTTGGAAAACGGCCTGAAAAGGAATCGTTTGGGGATTTCTGTCAGTAAGAAGGTAGGGAACAGCGTTGTAAGACATCATCTGGCAAGGCTCATTCGTGAAAATTATCGTTTGAGTGAGGAACTATATAAAGAAGGATACGACATTGTCGTTATTGCCAGAGTTGCTGCAAAAAAAGCGGATTATCACGTTATTGGAAAAAATCTCAGTCAGTTATCAAAAAAACTGGATTTATTAAAGGACAGCGATATATAATGAAAAAAGTTTTGATAGGATGCGTTCGTTTTTACAGAAAATATATTTCGCCATTAAAGCGGCCATGCTGCATTTATGTGCCGACATGCTCACAGTATGCGATCGAAGCACTGGAAAAGTACGGCGCTGTCAAGGGAAGTTATTTGGCTATAAGAAGAATACTGAGATGCCATCCGTTTCATGAGGGTGGTTATGATCCGGTTCCCTGAATTAAGGAGGAAATAGAACATGGATGTAATTGTTCTTACAAAAGTTGGAGGTATCCTAGGACCATTCGCATTGATTTTTGGTCTAGTCATGAATGCGATTTATGAGCTTCTTGATTTGGTGGGGATACCAAATGTTGCGTTGACGATCATTTTATTTACATTGATCGCAAATATTTTAATGCTGCCGCTGACGATCAAACAGCAGCGTTATTCAAGAGTATCTGCTCTTGTCACACCTGAAATTCAGAAAATAAACAAGAAATATAAAGGAAAGACCGATGAGGTTTCTCAGCGCCGTATGCAGGCTGAAACAATGGAAGTCTATAAAAAATACGGTGCGAGCCCATCTTCCGGCTGTCTTCCGTTATTAATTTCTTTTCCGATTTTGTTAGCATTGTATCGGATTATTTATAATATTCCGTCCTATGTTAATTCGATCCATGATCTGTTTATGACCATTGCCGAGCCGATTCAGACGACCACGAATGGTGCGGCGATCATGGAAACTCTGATGGATGAGCTGAACATCGTTGTCAGCAAATTTGACTTTGAGAATGTTGAGAAGATTATTGATGCGTTAAATGGTGTAAAGACCACCGGATGGGATACGGTAGCCAATGCTTTTGCATCTAATCCGGATGTGGTTCAGGCCATTGATAAAGTGAAAGATACGATCATCAGTATTAACTCTATGCCGGGCGGATTGAATGTCATGGATGCGCCGGTACATTTTTCTCAGGGTGTTGCCGGAATCTTTCCGGGAATCCTGATTCCGATCCTGGCCGGAGTGACTCAGTATGTCAGCGTTAAGATTACAACGCCGAAAACAAATAATACGGCTCAGGAGAATGACATGGGTCAGTCCATGAAGATGATGAATAACATTATGCCGTTGATTTCTGTGTGGATCTGTTTCACGCTGCCGGTCGGTGTCGGACTTTACTGGGTATGCAACTCCGTATTCCGTACATTGATGGTTGTGATCGTCAATCGTTTCTTTAATAATAAAGATATTGATGAGCTGGTAAAGGAAAATGCGGAAAAAGTGGCGGAACGCAAGGGCAAACCGACATTCACTGAAAAGCTTATGGCGAGCAGCGCTTCGGCCGCTCAGCAGGAAGAAACAAAGAAATATCAGTCGATGAGCGATATAGCCAAGGCAAACCGTTCCAAAAAAGATTATACGCCAAAGAACTATAAGCCGGTGGATAAAGATGCACCTGTAAATACAGACAGTATTTCATCGATTGCCCATATGTTGGACAGAAATAAAAATGATGATTAATTTGCTGTTTTTATTGGAGGAATAAAAGATGGATTATATAGAAGTTACAGGGAAAACAGTGGATGATGCGATTACGAATGCGTTAATTCAGTTAGAAACAACCAGTGATAAGATTGAATATGAAATTATTGAAAAGGGAAGCAATGGTTTTCTCGGATTGATCGGCAAACAAGATGCAGTGATTAAAGTTCGTAAAAAAAGTAATCTTATAGATGATACATACGAATTTTTAAATAAACTGTTTGCCGCAATGAATATGGAAGTTAAATCAGAAATTGATTATAATGAAGAGAATCGGACAATGAATATTGATTTTTCCGGTGATGAGATGGGGATTTTGATTGGAAAAAGAGGACAGACTCTGGATTCTCTTCAGTATTTGATCAGCCTTGTAGTCAATAAAGAGAGCGACGCTTATATTAAAGTAAAGGTGGATACCGAAGATTATAGAGAGCGCCGTAAACAGACACTTGAAAATCTGGCAAAGAACCTGTCTTATAAGGTAAAAAGGACGCGTCGGCCGGTGACATTGGAACCGATGAATCCTTATGAGCGCCGGATTATTCATTCCGCTCTGCAGAATGACCGTTATGTGGAGACCCACAGCGAGGGTGACGAGCCTTACCGCAAGGTAGTCATTACATTGAAACGGCGGGAAAACAGAGAGTATCGTAAGGACTACAATAAAAATTATAAAGAGAAAAACGATTAATACGGATTGCCCCCTTCTTTGAATGAAAGACGGGGGCAATTTTTGGAAAGGAGTTTATCATGGTTGCAGATACCATAGCTGCAATATCTTCGGGAATGACCCCTTCAGGTATCGGGAAGGTGCGTTTGAGCGGAGATTCCGCGATTGAAATTGCAGATCGTATTTATAAAAGTCCAAAGGGAAAAAAATCATTGAAAAATGTACCGTCCCACACGATACATTATGGATATATATATGATGGCGGTCAAATGATTGACGAGGTACTTGTTTTGATCATGAAGGCTCCAAATAGTTATACAAGGGAAGATGTCGTTGAAATTGACTGTCATGGCGGCGTTGTGGTTATGAAAAAAATTTTGGAAACAGCCATAAAATACGGCGCCCGTCCGGCGGAACCGGGCGAATTTACAAAGCGGGCCTTTTTAAACGGACGTATTGATTTATCACAGGCAGAAGCTGTTATTGATATTATTAATTCAAAAAATGAGTATGCTTTGAACAGTTCAGTTCATCAGCTTCAGGGTAATCTGTTAAATCAGATTAAAGAAGTGAGGAAAAGTATCATCGGGAGCATTGCTTTTATTGAAGCGGCCCTGGATGATCCGGAGCATATCAATGCAGATGATTATGGGATAACATTAAAAAAACAAATTGATGTTCATATTGACGTTTTGCAGAAGTTATTGAAATCCTGCGATGATGGCCGTCTTTTAAAAGAGGGTATAAAAACGGTTATTTTAGGAAAGCCAAATGCAGGAAAGTCTTCTCTGTTGAATTATCTTTCCGGCGAAGAGAGAGCTATCGTTACAGAGATTGCCGGGACAACGAGGGATGTTCTTGAGGAAACTGTGCAGGTGGACGGTATATTGCTTAATGTGATCGATACGGCAGGAATAAGGGATACAGAGGACAGGGTAGAAAAAATTGGCGTTGAGAAGGCAAAGAAATATGCCGCCGAAGCCGATTTGATCATCTATATTGTGGATGGTTCTACAATAATAGATGAAAACGACCTGGAAATTCTGGAATTGATTCGTGACAGAAAGACAATTATACTGTTAAATAAAATTGACCTGGATTTAAAAACGACAAAATCAGCCATTGAGAAAGTGACTGATCATCCGATTGTGGAAGTATCCGTTAAAAACAGACAGGGATTGGAAGATTTTTCTGAACTCATTCGTCAAATGTTTTTTGACGGTAAGCTGACATTTAATGATCAGATATATATAACGAATGTCCGGCATAAAGCGGCGATTCAGGAAGCTGTGGACAGTTTGAATATGGTGCTTCAAAGTATTGAAGACGGCATGCCGGAGGATTTCTTCTCTATTGATTTAATGAATGCTTATGAAGCTCTTGGAAAAATTATCGGGGAATCTGTTGGGGAAGATTTGATAAATACCATATTCAGTGATTTCTGTATGGGAAAATAGGAGGCTTTTTATGTCTTATACTTATGAAGATTATGATGTTGCAGTGATCGGCGCCGGACATGCCGGCTGCGAGGCAGCTTTGGCCTGCGCGCGTCTTGGATTAAAAACCATTGTATTTACGGTAAGCGTTGAAAGTATTGCCTTGATGCCGTGTAATCCAAATATCGGCGGAAGTTCAAAGGGACATCTTGTGCGTGAGATCGATGCTCTCGGCGGTCAGATGGGAAAGACGATTGATCAGACTTTTATACAATCGAAAATGCTTAATAAATCAAAAGGACCTGCGGTTCATTCTTTGCGAGCTCAGGCAGATAAGCAGGATTATACAGCCTTCATGCGCCGTACACTGGAAAATCAGGAGAATTTGACGGTGAAACAGGCGGAGATTATTGATATTCTGACAGAGGATGGGCATGTGTCCGGCGTAGTAACACATACAGGAGGAATTTATCCGTGCAGAGCGGTAATTCTTGCTACTGGTGTTTATTTAAAAGCAAGATGCCTTTGCGGTGAATCTATTACTTATACCGGCCCGAACGGGCTTCAGGCGGCGACTCATCTTTCAGAAAGTTTAAAACGTCTCGGCATCGAACTTGTGCGGTTTAAGACGGGAACTCCGGCACGTATTGATAAACGGAGTATTGATTTTAGTAAAATGGAAGAACAGTTTGGTGATGAAACAGTTGTACCATTTTCCTTTACAACCAATCCTGAGGATGTTCAGAAGGAACAGGTATCCTGCTGGCTGACTTATACAAATGAGAAGACGCATGAAATTATCCGTTCAAATCTGGATCGTTCGCCGATTTATGCGGGAGTGATCGAGGGAGTTGGACCGCGATACTGTCCTTCTATTGAAGATAAGGTGGTTAAATTTGCGGATAAAAACCGGCATCAGGTGTTTATTGAGCCGGAAGGAAATTATACAAATGAAATGTATATCGGCGGCATGTCTAGTTCTCTCCCTGAAGATGTTCAGTATCGGATGTATCGAACGGTGCCGGGCCTTGAAAATGCCCGGATCGTGCGGAATGCTTATGCCATTGAATATGATTGTATTCCGGCGACACAGCTTAAATCCACATTGGAATTTAAGCAGGTGGAAGGACTTTTTTCCGGCGGTCAGTTTAATGGCAGTTCGGGCTATGAGGAGGCTGCAGCTCAGGGATTGATGGCCGGAATCAACGCATCCATGAAGCTTCTCGGAAAAGAGCAGATTGTATTAAAACGTTCAGAAGCTTATATCGGTGTTCTGATCGATGATTTAGTGACAAAAGAAACCCATGAACCTTATCGAATGATGACTTCAAGGGCCGAATACAGGCTGCTTCTGCGCCAGGATAATGCAGATATGCGGTTAACGCCGATCGGACATCAGGTTGGATTGATTTCGGATGAACGATATGAAGCTCTTTTGAGTAAGAAAGCAATGATTGAGAAAGAAATAGAACGGGTGAATCATGTGATGATCGGAGGTTCAAAAGAGGTACAGGAATTCCTTGAGGAACATCACAGTACAGCCTTAAAGACCGCCCTTTCTCTGGCTGAATTGATTCGGCGGCCGGAACTTTCTTATGAGATTTTGGAGCCTTTGGATAAGGAGAGAAAACCTTTGCCTGCAGGAGTTATTGAACAGGTAAATATTAATGTTAAGTATGAGGGATATATCACCCGGCAACTGAGACAAGTGGAACAGTTTAAAAAAATGGAAGTTAAATTAATCCCGGAGGCGTTGGATTATAATGATATCAGCGGTTTAAGAATTGAAGCCCGGCAGAAATTATCTGCTGTACGTCCTCATTCAGTGGGTCAGGCTTCCCGTATTTCCGGTGTTACCCCAGCGGATATCTCCGTGTTATTAATTTACATGGAACAGTTTAATCGGTCTCATCGAAAGGATTCCATATGAATAAATTTGAAAAATCATTAGAAAAATTAAATATTCATCTTAATGAGAAACAAATGTATCAATTTATGCAATATTATGAAATGCTGATTGAAACAAATAAAGTAATGAATCTGACAGCGATTACAGAGTATGATGAAGTTGTTGATAAGCACTTTGTTGATAGTCTTTCTCTGATTCAGGCTATTGATCTGAATCAGCCATTAAAAGTTATTGATGTGGGTACCGGGGCAGGATTTCCCGGAATACCTTTAAAAATTGCTTTTCCTCAATTAAAGATTGTTTTGCTGGATTCTTTGAATAAGAGGATCAATTTTCTCAATCGGGTTATAGAGACTTTGAAATTGACAGATATGGAGACAATTCATGGACGGGCCGAAGATTTTGGCAGAAATCCACGGTATAGAGAACAGTTTGATCTGTGTGTATCACGGGCGGTAGCTAATTTATCCACATTATCCGAATATTGTCTTCCATTTGTTCAGATCGGCGGACGCTTTATTTCATATAAATCAGGAAGGATAAAGGAAGAGATGGAAGCTTCACAGAAAGCCGTGACTCTGCTTGGCGGCCATATCGACCAATGTTTGTCTTACACTCTGGCCGATACAGATATAGAAAGATCTCTTGTGATTATTGAAAAAGTGAAGCTTACAAAAAAGGCTTACCCACGAAAAGCGGGTAAGCCTTCGAAAGAGCCTTTATAAATTATTGTTTTCATTAATCATGGCAGCTTTCATAATTTCCACAGGAGCATCCAATCCTGTCCAAAGTTTAAAGCTGACTGCAGCCTGATTAATCAGCATGGAAAATCCATCAAGTGTTTTACATCCGCAGGCCTGTGCTCTGGCCATAAACCGTGTGTGCAGTGGATTTGGAATGATGTCGCAGACAACGGTACTGGATTTTAATGTATAATAATTAATATCTGGTACATTTGTATCAGGATATAAACCGATGGATGTACAATTAACAAGAATATCTGTATCTTCATCGACATCATAACAGCCTTCCCAGAGTGCAAATTCTGCGTGGGCTGTTGTTTTTTCATTGATCAAGCGAACCAGAGTTTCTCCGCGGGATTTTGTCCGATTAACGATAATAATCTTTTCTGCTCCTGCCAGGGCCAGTTCTACTGCGATAGCTCTTGCTGCTCCGCCGGCGCCAAGTATTACGGCTTTTTTTCCGGAAATTTCAATGTGATCATCTATGAGAGATTTGATAAATCCCTTTCCATCCGTATTTTCTCCGATCATTTTTCCATGGTCTTCATACACAGTGTTTACAGCGCCAATAAGAGCTGCCGTATCCGTTAAGCGGTCAAGATATGGAATAACGGCTACTTTATGGGGAATTGTAATATGGGTTCCTTTCATATGAAGCGCCTTCAGTGCTTTTACGGCTGTTTCCAAATCTTCAGGATATACAAGTATTGTATTATACCTATAATTTAATCCGAGTGCCTTAAAAGCTGCTTCAATGATAACAACTGTTGGATTTTCATCCACCGGGCAGCCAAAGAGACCGATTAATTCACTTCGATAGCATTTTTCAGACATTTTCAGACTCCTTTCAGGATAAATAAATGGAACAAAGGGAAGCGAAAGATTCAGTTTGTTCAATATGAGGATATTGTTTACAATTATCGATTAATTCTGCTTCGATTGAAGGATTAAATGTTATATAATCATGCAGTGTATTTTCAATATCTTTTAAATCTTTTCCTCCGATAATATATATTGAGTGATTTAATTTTTTTAATGCGTGGAGCATATTAATATTGGTAAAATGGCTGCGTTCGCTGGCAAAGAAATATCTGGCCGACGGGCCGCCAAGATGGCTGGCTTCATACATTGTATCCACATCCTTTTGCATGTGGATATCCGGATAAAGTATTTTATTCTTATAATCCTTAAATATTCGGCCATAGGATGTAACCATATTGTAAATAGTTGTTCCAATCAGCGGAAGTTCAATTAAATATTTGAGCGTTTTCTGATTAGTTTTTGGATATTTGGCCATTTCTTTCATCGAAGAAGGATTTACCATTATTATACGATGGTACAGATCCGGTTCGCTATAGCATCCCATAATGGCGATATTTGATGATGAACCGCTTGTAATTACATCTGTTTTGGCGCCAATAACATCTTTAATGAAATTATTAACCAACTGGACATAGATATAATTTGTATATGTCATTTTAGGTTTTTCCGAACGGCCGCAGCCGATCAGATCAAGGGCATAAACCGTATGATTTTTGGATAAATGATTGATTAAAAACTTCCATTCGGCGGCGGAGGCAGTACATTTTAATTCATGAATTAAAAGAATAGGTGATCCGCAGCCTTTTTTTGTATAGAAAATATTTCCGAATCTCCAGGAATATTGATATTTGTTTTCGCAGAACAGCATATCCTTCATTCCGGCCCGGAGAAAAGTAATTTTATTAATACCCCATGTTGTAAGAAGTACGGTGGAGGAAATTATTCCTGCATTCAGGAGTTTTTTATATTTTTTCATGTCATTAAATCTCCTTTAAATAAATGTTTTGGTTACTTACTATTATAAAGTAAATATTATGCATATACAAATATTTTTTAATGGATATTTTTCCAAATATGTTGTACAATATTTGTATCTGTCTAAAATAGCAGGAAAAATACTTATTTCCTTTATATTTTTTAATGTTAGAATAATATAACAAAAGGGGTAAATTATAAAATGAAAACTAAAATCGTTGAATTGCTCAATGCTCAGATTGAGTGTATGGATAGTGAGGAGATTAATAGCCTTTTAGAAATCCCTCCAAAAGTTGAAATGGGTGATTTCGCTTTTCCTTGTTTTAAACTTGCAAAGGTATTTCGAAAAGCGCCGCCAATGATCGCAGCGGACTTGAAAGATAAAATCGGATGTCCTGATTTTTTGAGTAAAGTAGAATGTCTTGGTGGATATTTAAACTTTTTTGTGGATAAATCCATGTATGCAAAACAAATTGTGGATAATTATCTTTCGAATGAAAATTATGGCGGTTCGGATGAAGGAAAGGGAAAGACAATTTGTATTGATTATTCCTCGCCGAATGTGGCTAAAAATTTTCATGTCGGACATCTTCGTACAACTATTATCGGTAATTCTTTAAATAAAATATTTACAAAACTGGGATATCATGTAGAGCGAATTAATCATTTAGGCGATTGGGGCACCCAGTTTGGCAAATTAATTGTTGCTTATAAAAATTGGGGAAGCAAGGAAGCTGTTGAGGAGAAAGGCATTGAGGAATTAATGCGGATTTATGTGAAATTCCATGAAGAAGCTGAAAAGGATGATTCTTTAAATGATGAGGCCAGAGCCTGGTTCACAAAGATGGAACATGGAGATGAAGAAGCTTTAAGTATTTGGAAGTGGTTTCGGGAAATCAGCTTAAATGAATTTATGCGTGTTTATAAACTTCTTGGCATGGAATTTGATTCTTTCGCCGGTGAAAGCTTTTATAATGATAAGATGCAGCCGGTTATTGATGAATTAAAACAAAAAGGATTGATTAAGGTCAGCGACGGTGCGCAGATTGTTGATTTGGAAGAATATAATATGCCTCCGTGTCTGATTACAAAAAAGGATGGAAGTTCTCTTTATGCGACAAGAGATATTGCGGCAGCTATGTATCGTAAGAAAACCTATGATTTTTCAAAATGTATTTATGTTACCGGTCTGGAACAAAAACTCCATTTTGCTCAGTGGTTTAAGGTTATTGAGTTAATGGGATACGATTGGTCAAAAAATTTAATGCATGTTCCATATGGGTTGGTTAGCTTAAAAGGCGGTAAATTATCTACGCGTAAAGGCCACGTTATTTATGCGGAGGATATTCTTCATGAGGCTATTCAAAAAACACGCAGTATTATTGAAGAGAAGAATCCTGATATTCCAAACAAAGAGGAAGTTGCAAAGCAGGTTGGTATCGGTGCAATTCTTTTCAATGATTTATATAACCAGAGAATTAAAGATGTTATCTTTGATTGGGAAAAACTTTTGAATTTTGATGGTGAGACAGGTCCTTATGTGCAATATACTTATGCAAGAGCGGCCAGTGTTTTGCGTAAGATTGGCGATGTACCGGCAGTATATGATTATTCTGTTTTATCGGATGAAGTTTCTATGGCATTACTCAAAGAAATCGCTCGTTATCCGCAAGTGGTTTCTGATGCGGCAGATAAGCTGGAACCATTCATGATTTCCAGATATGCCATTGCATTGGCACAGGCTTTTAATAAGTTTTATCATGAATGTCAAATTAATGTTGCAGATGAGAATATTAAGTATACCAGGGCAAATGTTGTGATTATTACGAAGTCTATATTAAAAGACGCGTTGAGTTTACTTGGTATTCAGTGTCCGGAGCAGATGTAGACGATGTGTTTCATAGAAATGTTTCACGTGAAACATTGATAGATAATATGAAAGAATAGTGAGGGATGTTTCACGTGAAACATCCCTCATTTTACAGAATTTTCATATTTCTTTCTCTGGATTAACTCAGTATGAAGTGGTATACTGTATAGAGCAGTATATTGTTTATTGTTCGTGCGAATACTTCGTAAGGATATCCATCGGGCATCCCGTATGTTAGATGCTGCGCATGGGTGCGCTCCGTCAGGCTTCGCGCGATAAGGTATGAGAAGGGGAATGATATGGGTCGGATAATAGCAGTCGCAAATCAAAAAGGTGGTGTAGGAAAAACAACAACATCAATTAATTTATCGGCCAGTTTGGCAGAATCAGGACAAAAGGTTTTAACAATCGATATGGATCCGCAGGGAAATACAACAAGCGGGTTGGGAATCGATAAGAACCGGGTGGAAAATACAGTTTATGAATTGATTTTAGGGGAAACATCTTTAGAAGAATGTATAAATTCATCAGTTATGGAAGGATTGGACGTTATTGCATCAAATATAAATTTATCAGGAGCTGAGGTAGAATTAATTGCCATTGAAAATAAAGAATTTTTATTAAAAGAAAAAATTGATGAAATAAGAGAAAAATATGATTATATTATTATTGATTGTCCGCCTTCATTAAATCTTTTGACAATTAATGCAATGACTACATCAGATACAGTATTAGTGCCGATCCAATGTGAATATTATGCCCTGGAAGGTTTGTCCCAATTAATACATACAATTGATTTAATTAGAGAACGATTAAATCCGAAATTAGAAATAGAAGGCGTTGTATTTACGATGTTTGATGGTCGGACAAATTTATCATTGCAGGTTGTGGAGAATGTAAAAGAAAATTTGGACAGAAATATATATAAGACAATCATTCCAAGAAATGTTCGACTTGCAGAAGCTCCGAGTTATGGAATGCCTATTAATATGTATGATACACGTTCATCGGGAGCGGAAGCATACCGTTTGCTTGCAGAGGAAGTTATTCAGTATCAAAAAGATAAGTAAGTGAAAGGAATAGAAAAATATGGCAGCAAGAAAAAAAGGCGGTCTTGGAAAGGGAATCGATGCCTTGATTTCGCCTACGGTTAAAAAAGAAGTTGAGAAAGAAAGAGTCGTTGAAAAGGTTATAGAAAAACCGGTTGAAAAGATTGTTGAAAAAATTATCGAGGTTGAAAAGCCTATAGAACTCCATTTAAAAATTGACGAAATCGAACCAAATCGTTTACAGCCAAGAAAAAATTTTGATGAAGATGCATTGCAGGAATTATCGGAATCTATAAAACAGTTTGGTTTAATACAGCCGATTATTGTAAAAAAGAGAGAAAACTTTTATGAGATCATAGCCGGCGAACGCCGATGGAGAGCTGCAAGGATTGCAGGACTAAAAGAAGTACCGGTAATTGTAAAGGAATATGATGATCGGGAATCTATGGAGATAGCTATTGTAGAGAACCTTCAGAGAGAGGATTTGAATCCAATTGAAGAAGCCCAAGCATATCGGCGATTAATTGAAGAATTCGGTTTGAAACAAGATGAGGCTGCTCAGAGAGTATCTAAAAGCCGTACTGCAGTAACTAATGCAATGAGACTTTTAAAACTGGATGAAAGAGTTCAGCAAATGGTTATTGACGATATGATTAGCGGCGGTCATGCAAGAACTCTTTTAGCGATAGAAGATAAAGAAGAGCAGTATGCAATGGCAATGATTGTTTTTGATAATAAGATGAGTGTCCGGGAAACGGAAAAACTGGTGAGAAATTATTTAAAAAAAGAAAAAGAAAAAAGCGCATCAGACAAAAAAGAGGATTTTTCTCAGATGGAAACGATTTATCATCAATTGGAAGAGCGGATGAAATCGGTTATAGGTTCGAAAGTTGCTATTCACAGCAAAAATTATAAAAAAGGAAAAATTGAAATTGAATATTATTCAAATGATGAACTGGAAAGGATTATCGATTTAATTGAATCGATAAAACAGGTGGGATAGTATGGATAGTAAAATTTTAGCAGGATTAAGTTTTGACCCGGGTATTTTAATCATTGGTATGTTTCTTCTTATACTTTTAATGCTTATATACATATATACCCTGCATAGAAAGCAGAATCAGCTTGATAAAAAATACAGAGCTTTTATGCGGGGCGGCCGAGGTGCAAAATCTTTGGATGAAGCATTGGAGAATAAACTGGAATCATTAAATAATATCAAGGATGTAAATGACGCATTAAATGAGAGAATAACCCGCCTTGAAAAAAGTATGGGACGTTCCTATCAAAAGATGGGTATTGTTAAATATGACGCTTTTAAGGAAATGGGTGGAAAACTCAGTTTTGCATGTGCATTGTTGAATGACAGAAATGATGGTTTTGTGCTTAATTCGATTCACAGTAAAGATGGATGTTATAATTATATTAAAGAGATCATTAAAGGTGAATCTTATCTGCCTTTGGGTGATGAGGAAGCAGAAGCGCTGGAACAGGCGAAACAATATGGTATGGGAAATGAATAGATAAAGCAGAAAAGAACAGATGTTCTCAGAGTGATAAATGACTTTGAAATATCTGTTCTTTTAAATTATGTCAACTAATATATTTAATAATAAAGCATACCCATACGGGATGCCCGAATGGGTATACCTTATCGTGCGGAGCTTGACGAAGCACGCCTATGCGCAGCATCTGACATACGGGATGCCCGAATGGGTATGAATTTTTAGAAAATATTCGGTATATTAACTTGTAAAAAGGATATGGATATTATATAATATCATTTAGTTTTGTTCACAACAAAAAAGGATATAAGTATTGGAGGTCGGAATGCACGATTATTTGCGGGCAATAGGCTTTAGTAATTTAAAAAAGAATAAAGATGTCCGGGATATCTTAAATCTGGTGGTGCTCCGGCCGACTTCAGAGTATGTTTCTTCGGCAGAAGATGAGGATACTGCTTTTGGTGAAAAGGTTAAAGAATTTGCAAGCCGTATGGGGATAAGTGTCCGCGGAGAGTATGATGAAAACGGACAATTTCATGTTGCCTACTATTTTCCATATTTTAAAGCAAAAAACTGTACATTAAAGGATGAGGTAACCATTGAAAAACAATCTGACAGGGATGCTTATGCAGGAATTTGTGATAATGTGAAGGTTGGAGTTTCTCTGATTTTTCAGCTGCTAAACATGTCAGATTATATTGATTATACAGAATTTCATAAAGGGTCATTCTTTTATGCGCCGATTTATTTGTCCGGTTTGTCTGTTTCGGGAAAAATCATTCTTCCTCTGATGAAAACGGAAGCAGATGTCCGGCGCAAAAGAGACGAAAGCATCAATCGGGATCAGATGATCGCCGCGGCCCGGGAGGGGGACCAGGAGGCTATAGAAAGTCTCACACTGGAAGATATTGATATGTATGCAACAATCAGCCGCCGGGCTAAAAAGGAAGATGTTTTAACGATTGTGGAATCCTATTTTATGCCCTATGGTATTGCCTGTGATCAATATTCCATTATGGGGGATATTTTGGGAATAGAAACTGTACAGAATTCTTTAACAGAAGAGTTTATTTATATTCTTACATTGGAATGTAATAACCTGATATTCGATGTTTGTATTAATCAGGAAGATTTAGTGGGAGAACCACTTCCGGGGCGCCGTTTCCGGGGAACTGTTTGGATTCAGGGAACAGTTGACTTTATGGGCATGTAAGTGATATAGTAAGGTATACTCATTCGAGCATCCCGTATGTCAGATGCTACGCATGGGCGCGCTACGTCAGGCTCCGCGCGAAAAAGTATACCCATAGGGATGCCGAATGGGTATAGTTAAAATGTCGCTATAGCTCAGTTGGATAGAGCGACCGCCTCCTAAGCGGTAGGCCGGAGGTTCAAATCCTCTTAGCGACGCTTTAGAAATGCCGAAAATACTGGATTTCCAGAATTTTCGGCATTTTTTCTCATCTAAGTTTGCTAGTCAAAATAGCAGTTCTGCTAGTTTTACCAAAAGTTTTGTCATGTCAGTTATTGTTTCTGTTTGCTTTTTACGTAAATAAAAAGGAGAACCAGACGCATCCGATTCCCCCAAGTACGCTCCATAGAGACGCACCGCTATTCACATTTATAGTATACAAGAAAGAGATAGAAAATGCAAGGATTTTCACGACTTAACAAATTTTTTTAATTTGGTAAGTTTAGCATTATTATCTGTATGGATAATTTGGTTGAAAATGCTTATTGGAATATTGCTGCGTAGTTTTTCTACAATATCTTCAAATCCCGATATAACTCGCTTCATTTCTGTTTTAGATATATGGAGAAGTTTCAATTGGTAAATTACCAAAACTAAATAGTCCGTGATAGTTTCAAAAGTTAATCCTTTAACGCCGGTAGCATTAGAAATAGCATTTCCTACTTGTTTATCAATGTTTCCGGTTCGGAAACGTGTATCAAAAATTACATCGTTATGTGCAATGGCATTTCGAAGATCTTTCGTGGCATAAATCAGACGTTGAGGCATCATGGCATTTGAATCATCGGAATGTCGTATTCCAAGTTTTTTTGAAATATCTGCTCTGCAATTTTGATTTAAACATGAAACAAAATGACCAAATTCACCTAAACTGAGCAATTCGAAGGTTGCCCATATTGGGAGGTTGGCATCTTTACGAAGATAGTGATCTGCAATTTTATTTCCATTTCCATAAGCATCAGTTTGAACTTTATAGATACGATTACGCAAATCTAACCGTCTTTTTAATTCTCGTTTGAATTTTTCCTCTGCCTTTTGTCGGTCGTATGTATTTTCATATGTTTTGCCTTTGGTGGAAAACATTTTATAGTTATCCAACAATTGATTATAGATGTTGATAAAATTTCCAGAATTTGTTGAAGCCACTAAAATATCCAGAACATAATTTTTGATAGCTGTTTCTATTAGCATTACGTTAGGATAAAATAAAGATTTTAATTGGGTATCAAAGTCATAGACCGCAACCAATTCTTCAAATTTCGTATAAGAGATATGATTTGAAGGTGTGTTTATGTAACGATACCCTTTATATCCATAAAGACCATCCGGGAACTGCTGGAGGAATATGTCTCCATTTATGGAGTGAATACCTGGGCGCTTTCCACCTATGAGGGGCGCAGGGGGCTGATCGATAACTATATCAATCCGATTATCGGGGATATGAAGCTGGATGAAGTGACACCCCGCGTGATAGACCGGTATTACAGGAACCTGCTCACTGTGAAATCGAAACAGCGGCCTTACCAGACGTCGCAGAACGAGTTCCTTTCACCTAGGACAGTAAAGGAAATCCATAAGCTGCTCCGTAATGCGTTCAACCAGGCGGTGAAGTGGGAGCTGATGTCAAGAAATCCGGTAGTGAACGCTACGTTGCCGAAAAGCGAGGCGAAGCCCCGTGATATCTGGACGGCGGATATCCTGTTCCATGCTATTGAGCTTTGTGAGGACGATATCCTGAAGCTGGCGCTGAACCTTGCTTTTTCCTGTTCCCTGCGGATGGGTGAAATGCTTGCCCTTACCTGGGACTGTATCGACATAACACAGGAGAGCATAGAAGGCGGACGGGCCAGCATTTATGTCAATAAAGAGTTGCAACGGGTGCAGAGGGAATCCCTGCAGGCGCTGGATGGAAAAGGCGTTATAAAAACCTTCCCGGCGCGGCTGGCATCTCGGCATACGTCGCTGGTGCTGAAGAAGCCGAAAACAAAGACCAGTGTGCGGCGTGTGTTCCTGCCAAAGACGATAGCGGAGATGCTCCAGGAAAGATACAAAGAGATTGCGGAGATGAAAGAGCTGTTTGGGGATGAATATAGCGATTACGACCTTGTGTTCTGTTCCCCGATGGGGACGCCGATTGAAGGGCAGGTAATTAACCGTGCGCTGAATAAGCTGATTACAGATAATGACCTTCCGAAGGTCGTATTCCATAGCCTCCGCCACAGCAGCATTACATACAAGCTGAAACTGAACGGCGGCGATGCTGAAAACGCTGGTGCAGGCGATATGATATCGAGAGAAAGAGCAGGGCAGAGAAAAGCTTTGCTTTTTCTTTAATAAAAATTTTTAAAATAATAAAGATAGGAAAGTAAGACAATAATAAAACATATGATGAAAGGGAAAAATTTAGTTATGAGAACAGAAAGGAATTGCAACTTGACGCAATCAATGTTACAATATTTAGAACTAATCACAATCTAAGAAAAACGGAGGGGTATGTAAAATGTGTTTTTATATTGGAATAGAAGATTTGGCAGCCAATGCGCTCATTGAAGCGATGAAAAAGGGAAAAAAGCGTTTTCTAACATATAATGAAATAGAAAGTTATGGAGCTGAGGTTGTTCAGATTTTACATGAGAATGGTGAAAAAGCGGTCTTGGTTCTTTCGCGTGACAATACAGATGCACTTTTTAGAAATTATTCTGAATTTTTTGAGGAAAGTGAAGAAGATGGGAAAAAAGGTATCTTATTACGTTCCGGAAAGGAAATTGAAGATTTGGTTCATCAGTTTAGAGGTTATTTAGCATTAGATGTCTTGTTGGCATTTATGAACCAGAGGTCTATTCAGGCGTTGGGAGTATAGGTATGAAAGACTACAAAAGAATTAAAGACCCCATATATGGATATATACAAATACCGGTAAGGTATATGACAGATATTGTTGACACAGCACCGTTTCAAAGATTGCGGAGAATAATACAAACAAGTTATTCTCCGCTTTACTCTTCTGCGGTACACAATCGTTTTGTTCATTCAATGGGCGTTTATTATCTGGGAGAATTGGCAGCTGATCAGTTGACTAGAGAAGCAACAGTTAAAATAGATAATACAATTAATTTTTCTATGTATGGTGAAGTTTTCAAGCTTGCATGTCTTTTACATGATGTAGGCCATGCTCCCTTTTCTCATACGGGAGAGAGTTTTTATCTTGGTGAAGATCATGATTATACAAAGTTGCACGAAAAGTTAATTGAAGTTATTGGAAGTACAGAATTTGAAAGGGACATTCCGCAGGATAAAAGCTTAGCAGCTGCACCACATGAGATTATGAGTGCGATAATAGGTGTTTTAAAATATAGAACTTTTTTTGATACTGTAGAGAAAAAAGAGCTTTTTGTTCGTTGTATTACGGGGTATAAATATTCTGTAAGAACGACAGAAAACAGTATAAAGAATTGTTTTATTTCAATGCTTAATTCTAAGGTAATTGATGTTGATAAGTTGGATTATCTAATCAGGGATGCATACATTACAGGATTTGATACAGTAAATATTGACTTTGAAAGATTACTTTCTTCACTTACACTTTCAAAGAATAATGGAATGTATGAGATTGCATATAATAAAAACGCAATTAGTGTTATTGAAAATGTAGTTTATGCTCATGATGCAGAAAAGAAATGGATTCAAACACACCCTGTAGTTCTTTATGAGGCTTACATACTTCAGCATGTTTTTTCGCATTTAAGTGAAAATATGGATAATGAAGGTAAAAAATTATTTTCTTTGGAATCATTAAGCGTAGAGGGGCAGCAATTTAATGACAATATATCTATTGCCTTATTATGTGATGATGATATAATTTTTTTGATGAAAAATGTATATCCCAATGAAATTAGTAAAGAATTTTTTGAGCGTAGAGAAAGGCGTCACCCTGTATGGAAGTCAGAGGCCGAATATAAAGCTTTTGTTTTAAATTTGGCGAGAGGTGGCGAACTTTTGCAGGAGTTTGAAACCGCCATGAGTGTTACTGCAAAATATCTCATTAAAAGTACTGATTCATGGGTTATAGATGATGCGCTCATTGATAAGCTTGAAAAAGAAAAAGTGGTTCTTGAAGGAATGGATATAGATCCTGAGACAAAAGAAGTGCAGTTAGGAAATAAGATAAAAATTTTAAAGGTAATGCATTCTTTACAGAGTTATGCAAAAGAAAAAGGAATTGAATGCAATTTTGTGATTTTGATGGCTTCGCAGTTTAACAGTGGATTTGGAAAATCAGACTTTTCTGCGACAAAAGTAGTGTTCCAAACGAAGGATGAGGACAAAGTTGCTAAGGTTGGTGATATTGTATCTTCATTGCAAGCAAAGGAGAAGGAAAGAGATAATTTCTTTTACCTATTTTATAAGAGAAAAGAAGATATGAGCATAGATGATATAGAGATAGATAATCAAGAGATATGTAAAAGATTATTTAAAGAAGTTGTTTTTGAGGATTAGATTGGTTTTACGGTAAAACCATATAGAATCTATACCAGCAATCACCATCTTATACAGGCGTTACACCAGATTGCACGAGATTATACGTGCTTGCAAATGTGACGATTGCCCTTTTTCAGGGGGTCTGCTAATGGCTTGCTAATGGAACCACTTAAAACCAGCTTATATCAGCTTAATCGTGCCTGTACTGGCTTGACAGTGAAATGTGAAAAAAGCTTGATTTTGCTTGACTTTTCTTATACCAACTTACTTCTGCCTGACACCTTTGGGGCGAACTCCTAAGCGAGGGGTCAGAGGTTCAAATCCTCCCGGAGACGGCTGCTAAAAGCGGGAATTATTAGCCGGAAAGGTTGAATAATTGTCCGCTTTTTTCTTTGAATAAGAGGTGTTTGTTTTGATGTACCCCTGTGTTTAGACAGGTAAATCAGAGGAAAGCTCGGATAAGGGATTTGATAAGCAATATAAATGTATCAGTTCAGGCCGTGCCATTCGTAAAACCGCACTACGTGCTAACCGCGGCTGTCGCCGCTGTTTTACTCATATTCGGGCGCTCAGCACATCTGAATATCAGTCGCCGGATTTTTATGCGAGCATAAATCCGTCGCCTGACATCAGATGGCTGAACTGATATATATAAATTACATGAAGTGTCAAACGAGAAGCTCGTTTGGATCGGATTTACAAAATCCGGTCTGAACGGGCTTTTTCTGTTTCAGAAAAGAGAGGAGGCAGAGATGTGGAAGAAAGAGAGAAAGTGAAAGAGTATTGCGGAGTACGGTATCCTGGATGATGATCGAAAGAAAAATGCGGAGCTGTTTGAGAAAGCATACCGGAATGAAATACAACACTTTACATTTATGCTTAAAAATAATATAATATAAGAAAAAATGTAAAGAAGAGAGATATATATGACTAAAACAATGCTTTTAGAACAATTAATTGAAAAAAACCATGGGTATCTTCTTACTGCCCTTGCAGAAAAGAACCAGATTTCCAGAACATACGTAATGAAATATGTGAAAGCACATTCTATGGAGAAGGTTGCGCAAGGGATTTATATAGCTGATGATGTGTGGCCGGATGAATTATTTATCCTTCAGATCAGAAATCCTTCGGTTATTTTTTCTGGCGAAACTGCTCTTTATCTGCATGGCTTAATTGACAGAGAATATACAGAAGTCTGTATTACAGTACCGAATGGATATAATGCCACTCGTTTGAAAAGAGATAATGTCCGGGTGAAATATGTTCCAAAAGAAATTCACAGTATGGGAGTTTGCGACGTTCCTTCCATCAGTGGGAATATAGTCAGAGCTTATGACAAAGAAAGATGTATCTGTGAATTGATAAAAGACAGAAAAAAATATGAAATACAGAATTTTCAGACAGCAGTAAAAGATTATATGTCAAGGAAAGAGAAAAATTTATCCAGATTGCTTGAATATGCAGAAAAACTGAAAATCAGGGATGAAGTGATGAAATATGTGGAGGTACTTGTATGATTCATACATCAAAACAGCTAAAAGACAAAGTGCGTAACCTTTCAAAAGGAGATAATGACATTGCGAAGGCACTGATCCGGACATTTATGATGGAACGATTCCTTGAAAGGGTTTCTTTATCGAAATATAGAGAAAATCTTATTTTAAAAGGCGGAATGCTTGTAGCATCTATAGTGGGAACGAACTTAAGAGCAACAATGGACATTGATACAACAGTTAAAGCGCTTCCTTTAAATAAAACTGAGGCAGAAAAAATAGTGGATGAAATAGCTGCAGTACCTGTTGAGGATGGCGTGACCTTTCAAATTAAGTCTATCACAACGATTATGGATGATTTCGACTATCCGGGTGTCAGGATTATGCTTGAAGCTATATTAGAAAAATTGAGGCAGAGTATAAAGCTTGATATATCTACAGATGATGTTATGGCTCAGATGTGGGAACGGTTTCGCAAGAAAAATTATTTTGTCGGTGAACTTCAATGGGAGGAGGTGTCCGGAAAAGTTATTCAAAATATACAAGAGATTGTAGTCGAAAAGTCGTAGACAAACCGACCATATCACGGTATTATATATATGTAAATCCGATTAATTTAATACTGTTTATCATTCCTGCACAACGGGAAATGGTAATCGATTCTAAAGCAGGCCATGAACAGTAATGCATTGTCCTAATATTTCATCTTTAACTCGGCATTACAGAGGCTTACAGTAATTAACCGGATTCGATTGATAAATCAAGAAATAACGTTGTTTTCTTATCATAAAAGGGAATCGGCTTGACAGGCATGATTTGAACTCCTAAGCGCTAGCTGTGGGTTCGATTCCCGCAGGGGACGGTTGCAAACAAAGCGGTAATGATTAGCAGAAAATGCTATGTCATGAAACGCTTTTTTGTTTTCATCAAATAAAAAAAGCAAGTGGGATACCGTCATAATCCATAAACAGCCTCATGCCGACAAGAGGAAGTAGTTGGTACAGTCATAGTAAAGGATATCCCTGTGCCGTTCAAGAATTTTTTGACTGTTTTTGTAAAGTTCCGCCTGAATAAAATCATTTTCCTCGGCGAGTACGGAAAGGGCACGGTAAATGTCATTCAGGTCATATTATAAGGGTTAGAAGGTATTTATTTGATAGAAAAACGAGATCAGACTGTCAAACTTCCGGATTCTTTTATTCACTAAAAAAGAATTGTAATTTATGTATAATTTTCGTATAATAATAAAGAGACTATGAAGGGGTCTTTTCTGCACTTATGGTTATGGAACTCTACGGATTCACTTATTTTCTGAATTTTTATTCTGTTCCGTGACGGAATTGTCCGGAATATGCGCCGGTTGTCATGGAATATTCGGTCATGGCAGAGGAAACCACTGGAAAGATTCTTGCAGAGATGAAATGACAGATAGTATCTGATTGCAGCTGTACCAAACAGTTCATATATATATGGCTCAGAAAGTATGCGTGAGGGCACGATTTTGTTACGGTATCTTTGATATAATAAAATATATTTTACATAAAATGAGCTGCCCGACAAATGGTGAGCCTGCAGATTTTTTCGCACTTTGTGCTTTCAAAATCTGCAAAATAAAATAAGATGTTTGTATATAAGATTACTTGAAAAGGGGGATCGAATCTTGAAAAAGACGGAAAATACAGAGGTTCGAAAACATTCATGGAGGCATATGTTTCTAACTATTCTGGGGACTGTTCTATGTATCATTCTGATTCCGATTTTAATAATGAATATTTCGCTTATTGTGAAGAGCTATACAAATAGTGATAAAGTTCCGAGTGTTGGTGGTTATCTGCCTCTGATCGTGCTGACAGATTCTATGTATCCGGAAATACACAGCGGAGATTTGATTATTTGCCATACGATAAATCCGGAGGAGGTTGCGACAGGTGATGTGATTGCCTTTTTTGATCCGGCAGGAAATGGGACAAGCGTTGTGACACACCGGGTGGTTGAGATAACCAGGGAGAACGGGGAACTTGCATTTATCACAAAAGGTGATGCCAATAATGCGGAGGATCAGATGCCGGTGCCAGCGGGGAGTTTGGTGGGACAGTACCGCACCCGTATTGCCGGAGCGGGTAATATCGCAATGTTTATGCAGACCACCACGGGACTGATTGTTTGTGTGGGTGTTCCGTTGGTTCTTCTGATCGGATATGACGTTTTGCGCCGGAGACGCTATGAGAAGAGCAGGAAGGCGGATACAGATGCGCTGCTGCGGGAATTGGAGGAGCTGCGATCCCAACAAAAAAATGAAAAAGGTCATTCGGAGGATGACAAATAGACAGGAAGAATGGACTGTCTGTGAAAATGGTATTCCATCCATGAAGGCCACGCTGTGGATTGAATATAGATGAAATACGGAAGAAAGGAGAATTTCGCTATGGAGAAAAATAGAATGATGCGTTTGGCTTCTGCTCTGCTGATATTGACGCTTTTGACTACATGCATGATCAGCGGAACCTTTGCGAAGTATACCACGAAAGCAGAAGGAAGCGATACGGCACGGGTTGCAAAGTGGGGAGTGACTGTTACGGCAAATGGCAGCACTTTTGCAACAGAATATAATACAGATGATGGAATGGTATCAGGTACTATTGCAAAGTCTGTTGTAGCAGCGACATCGGCTAGTGGAACACAAGATAATCTTGTTGCTCCGGGGACCAAGGGAGAGATGACAAAGATGGCATTGAGCGGCACACCGGAAGTTGCAGTTAAGGTGAGCTATGTAGGACAGTTTGATATCAGCGATAATTGGAAGGTTAATGGAATATTTTATTGCCCATTAGTTATCAAAGTGAAATCTGAAACTGGTACAACAGAAATTAAGGGCTTAACGTATACAACGGCTACTGATTTTGAAAATGCTGTCAATAATGCGATTGCTGATTATAGTACAAACTATGATGCCAATACTAATCTTTCCTCCAAGTCGGATGATTTTTTGTCCGTAGAATGGGAATGGCCGTTTAGTATTACGAATGATGATAATACGACTAATGATGAAAAGGATACATTTCTTGGTGGACAGGCAGCAAGTAATAATCCGGCTACGGTTACCCTTACAGTAACAACAACCGTAACCCAGATCGACTGATTCCAGGCGAATGAAATCGTATGATTGATTACATAAGACCACACCCGTTCCGACGTGGCCGGGCGGGTGTTTCGTCTTTTGTTTTCGCCAGAATCCATGGGATGTCTCATGGATTTTCGCGAAAGCAAAAGAGAGGATGTAAAAAAATAATCTGTGAAAGGAGGCTCCCGGAGGATGGAAGAGAAAAGCGGCAGAAAAGAGAAAATGAAAAGTGGGAATGAGAAAAGAGAGTTGCTTTTTGTATTTCTTTTTCTTTTCATCTGTGTGGCTTTGACCAGTATTTTGTTGGCTGAACGCCTGAGTGCCCTTGCGGCATCCGAGAGCAATATCATTGCACTGGCTCCGTCCGAAGAAAAAATAGAAGCAATAGAAGCTCCGGGGACTTTGACAAAGGAAAGCAACTACTCAAAGTCCGAAACAGTGAGAGCTGCTGCAGCTTCCACACGGATGGATGGGCAGTCTGAAATTTCACAGGGAGAGGCTCCGGAATATCAGGCAGGAGATGGAACCGGGACATGGACAACGGATACGAGAGTAGATCTCTTTCGTGTGCAATATGAAAATGATCAGAAGGTCGTAACGGTCTGCGGAAATGACGGAGATGAAGTGATCGCTCCGGGAACGGAAAATGACTATACCTTCTGGCTGAAAAATACGAGCAATGGGACGGCAGATTATGAGATGTCAGTGGAGGCCTATATGACGTCCGGGGAGGCGGAGATCCCCGTGAAGGCGAGAATGAAAAATGATGGGGGAGATTACCTGCTCGGCAGTGAAGAACAGTGGGATGAGGTTTTGGCATTAAATGGAGTTTCTGACAAGGCGACCCTGGGGGCCAACCGGTATGCCCGTTATACGCTGGAATGGCAATGGCCCTTTGAATCCGGAGACGATGAATCAGATACGGCTCTGGGAAATCAAACAGAGGGAAAGGATATAGCACTTACTGTCGTTATCAAAACAGTCACTTCGGCAAATACAGATCCTGATTTGTCCGAAGGTCTCTCGCAGCCGGGAAGATTGGGTGTTCTGCCAAAAACAGGTGATGAGACACACATTATGTTTTATCTGCTTCTTCTTGCGGGCTCAGGAACCCTGATTGTGATCATGCTGGTGAAAAGACGGAGAGAAAAAGCTTCCAGATGAGGAGGATACAGATGCGCAGGAGTCGGACGGAAGGAAATGCGGAAAGCCGGATAAAAGAAAAACATGAGCATGGTCTTTTGAGAAGATGCCTTTTAATAGCGGCAGGACTGATTCTGGGAGTGAATGTCTATCTCTGGAATGCCCGCAGCCTGGGGGGAAATCAGATGCCAATGCCTTTTGGATGCGGCATGTCCGTGGTACTGTCCGGCAGTATGGAACCCACATTGAAGGTCAATGATCTGCTTCTTGTGCGGGAGAAAGATCAGTATGAAGTGGGCGATATCGTGGTATATCAGTCCGGATATGAATTGATCGTTCATCGGATTGTTTTCATGGATGAAAATGAAGTTGTGACACAGGGGGATGCAAACAGCGTGGCAGACCCACCGATTGACCGGGAGGCAGTAAAAGGTGTTGTCAGAGCCCGGATTCCCTATGTGGGAAAACTGGTAGGTTTGCTGAAAAGGCCTGTGGGAATTTTGCTGGTTTTGATATGTGCCTTTCTTTTAATTGAACTATCTTTCTGGAGAGAGAAAAGAATAGACGATGAGAATCTGGATGCGATCAGGGAAGAAATCCGACGACTGAAGAAGGAACAGGAGAATGACCAGTGACAGAAGGAGGGATGGCGGATGAATGAGACAAAAGAATATCGGCCAAACCGGGTATTTCGAGCGGCATTGGCGCTGCTATGTGTGGTACTGGTATCTGTGGGGATGATGTCAGGACTTTTGGCGAGATATACGGCCGGAGGCACCGGATCAGATGAGGCAAGAGTGGCGTCCTTTGACGTGACAGCAGATCTACAGAATTTTGAAAAGGAATTTCCTGTGCAGCTGCAGCCGGGGAATTCTGTTACATGCAGTTTTGATATCACAAATTCCAGCGAGACAGCGGTAAATATGCAGGCAGTTTTGGAGACGGAGGGAAATCTCCCGTTAATGATAGAATATAAAAAAGGAAGTACGAATACAGGCAGTTGGGTTTCTCTTGCAAAGAATATTCAGGATGTTGAGGAAGGCTCATGCAAGTTTTCCGATGCAATGGCAGCTGGAAATAAGGAAAAACAGACCTATCAGATTCGAGTATCATGGCCTGAAGACAGAAACGGCTATCAGTATGCCAATGGAGTGGAGGCAGTGAAATTGTCCGTCACTGCCAGCCAGATCGATTAAGGAGGAGACGAGGATGAAAAGTCAACACAAATTTCATAGAAAACGAACCATTTTAGTGCTGGCTGTCATTCTGATTTTGAGCGTTACAGTAGTCGTAATGGCGAAGTATCTCCGTTCTTTTGAACCGGTCAGCGGTATTATGACCTCAGATAAATTTTATTTTACAACGGATCTGCTGGGGGACAGTACCATGGTAGACAGCAGCGGGGAAAATCCGGGAAGCGGGTACGTATATGAGGACGTACAGGAGGGAACCTGGAACCTGTATGGCGGCGGCGCACATGAGATTACCTTTGAATTGCGCAATTATTATGATGATCTGAGAATCACACAGGGGCAGATTCCGTATACAGTCAGCGTGGAGGCAAAGACACCGGCGGATGAAAGCGGAAGCAGCAATCCGATTCAGGGATTGGCGACAATTTCCGATAATTCGGCTGATCCTGACGGTACTACCGGTTCTGAAATATCCGGAGCTCTGGGGAGTGCAGGATCGGAAGGAAAGGCCGTGCAGGAGATTACATTGTCGATAGCGGATGAACAGACAGTTTCCTATGTTGATGGAACTGAGGTGATCGTTACGATACAAAGCACGTCCCCGTATAAGAAAATAATGAAGCTGCATTTTCTTTTGTATCAGGTGGATACTTATCTGAGTTATGAGATTCAGGATTCTGTCGGAAGTCCTTATGCAGAATTGATTCTGATGGCGAATTCGGTTGGCACAGAGTCAACGGGCAGTGTACAGCCGTATTTGACATGGCCGAAGGATTTATCAATCGATAATACAAACGGGCTGACTTATACTTATGAGACTGATTTTGAACAACAGAGTGGAATGACAGATAGAAAAAACATGCAGATATCCCGGGCACTGCGGGCAAAAGAAAGTGAGTCGATTTATTTTTTCAAGGCGGATGTGTCGAAAAATTATTCGAAGCAGCGCACGATCGTGAATAAGAATGATGAAAACAATTATGAGATCTTGATAGGGCAGCTATCAGATTAATTGCAGATAAAAAAGTACCGGTGAATAAAGAGGGCAGACAAATATGAGAAAGAAAAAAAGAGTATTAGCTGCTGTGTTTGCGGCGGTTTTGATTATATGTACGGTATTTGCGGAAGCGGATGTTACTGTTGCTGCAACAAGCATAGATACAAGTACATCAACAGATGCGGTTGTTCAGGAAACAGATGCGATGGTTCAGGAATCAGAGGAACAGATCGTTGATGAAACGGAAACAGATGCGACGGTTCCGGAGACAGAAGACCAGATCGCTGATGAAACGGTGGATAACGTTCAGGAGACAATAGAGAGTGAGAGTGAAACGGAAACTCAGGAGATAATTTCGGAAGAAACTGAGGAAGAAACTGAGGAGAAAACGCAAGAGGTAATTGCTTCGTATCCATGGTCTGATCTGGATGACGAGGCTTTTTGTGCATGGGTGACAGGCGGTGAGCATGATGAGAAACTCAAGGCCATGGATGAAGAACATGGTCAGGAGTATGAGGCCTTTCAGCAGCGTCTGGAAGAGATCACTGCGCAGGATGTTCTGCAGCGCATCATGCAATATATAATGAATTTGAATGGATCAAACGAGAGCATAGCAACAATGAATATAGAAACAGAAGCATTTAATTCCATGTGTCAATCTATATTTGGAGTGGATTACGCTGGATTTAAAAGCAATACCAATTATGCTGAAGTTTATGTCGGACAGAACGCCGGCGGAGAACAAACCGGTGATCTCGGCACGCAAACAAAGCCATATAATACGGTTAATGCGGCGTATTCTTCTCTATCCTCCAAATCAGGAGTGATCATCCACCTTTTGGAGAGTTATGGAAGTGTGTCTGAGCCTATAACGACTTGGCCTGATAATCCGATTCCTGCCATCATTGTCAGTGATGCATATGGAACAGCAGTTTTGAATATGTCAGGCTTGAAATGGAACTTTCCTGCCAATACAGGCTTTTACAATGTGAAGATTAACCTTGCATATTCAGACAATACGACTGCAGCGATATTTGCCAATGGGCATCATGTTGTATTTGGCGGTAAAGAAGAAAATAATTTTGCATTCATAAACAATAATGAAACGAATCGATATTATCCGACCCTGTTCGGCGCTTCAGAACAAGGTACAGGGACACAGAGCTCACACAGCTCTGTTGAAAATACACATCTGGAGGTTTATGGGGGAACATGGAGTCAGATTTTTGGCGGCGGTGAGTACTATTCTGATGTAGACGGTACGGCAACAGTCATTGTGAATGGTTCCTATAGGGAGGACGGCACTCTTAAACCGGGGGCAGTTACATTTGCGGATACCGGGTTGTCCTATATGGAGGGCAGTAGCCATATCTATGGCGGCGGTGCAGGTGTTTACACTTTATTGTCCAAAGAAAATTACAGTAATGTTCAAAATACGGATGTTACGATCAGCTATATTACAACGAGTAAATATCTTACGCCCTGCGGGGGAAGTGTCACCGCCTCTGCAAAAATAAGTTTAGATTATGTCAATGCGATGGGCGTGAACGCCAGAAGCGAGGGTTCCAGTGCAAGTAAAGTATCTATTGTCATCCAGAACAGCACCATCAGCGAAGATGTTGGCGCATTAGGAGGCGGTGACGGCGGCGCGAAGCAGGCATATAAGATGGTATCTGATATCAATGACTTTGATATCACAATAAAGAATTCTACTGTTAGGACTCTGTATGTAAAATCAAGAGCTCTTGCAGATGGCACATATAACAATTCTGTGACCGGTGTTGACTTATGTCTGGAAGACAGTACGTTTAATGAAATAACTCTGGCCAGGCTTCCCGCAAATTACGAAAGCGGTACCGTTAATCGGCTGCGTTTAAAAAATGTAAGCTGCAATCGGTATCACGCGGAGGCAAATTTCAGAGAAATCAAACAAATCGAGCTCATCGGGATCGGTACTGAGGCCGCGCCATTCAAGTGGGAGAACTATACATTTGGCAGCACGAATTACGGAAATGTAAATTCGGTCTCAGAGTCACTGCTGATTGAAAACAGCTATGTAAACTTTGGGATTAACTATTCCACACAGAGTCTTGCGCTGAAAGGAAACAGCAGGGTCAGGCTGAAACAAAATCTTTCAATGGAAACGGGTGATTTTGAGGGTGATGCTGCAAGTCAGATCACGCTGGAAGACGGCAGCACCGTCAATATCAGCGGTGATGTTACCGGAACGGGAATAACGGTAGATCCTGTGTTTTCACCAGAAAATGCTTCGGCACAAATCCTGTGGAGCAGAGGAAGCAATCCAACGAACCTGTCCTATGTAAGCTCTGATAAAGCGGATTATCGGTTCACGAAGGATTATACGGCAAGAATGGATATATGGAAGTGGTATAATTATGACCCTCCTGTATCAGAGTATTCTTATGTATATGTAGACGGTGGGCTTGGATATGATACTGCAGAGGAATACAATTCTGACCAGTGTACGGACGCAAATCTGGGGTATGATAAATTATATCCTGTGAAAACGTTTGCAAAGGCTTATTCGTTGTGTAAGGATTCAAATTACGTTATTGTTCTGTGCGGCGAATATGATCTGACCGTTGGCGAGACACCGGTAAGTCTGTTAGGGGATGCAGAAGCGAAGGATTTTCCGGTAAGAGTGCAGAGCACAGATGACAGAAATGACTATCGCAGCGTGGCAAAGCTGCGTTTTGCAGGAAGCACCGGAAATGTTACGTTATCGGCGCCGCTGATTTTTGACAATATGAATCTGGAGTCATCGGTTGCCAATGGCAACGTCCGTATATTCAGTAATGGCAACAAAACCGAATATGGAGCCGGTGTGACCGTTATAAGAGTTGGAGATAAGTGCTCCGTTGAGGTATATGGCGGTGCAGACGGGGATAATGTTGCGTCTGCCGACCTTACCGTAAAGGCAGCATATTTTGATAAGATAGGTGCAGTCGGTAAAGATGATACAGCATCTGTGGGTGATGAAAATAATATTGTACAAACTGATATTGCGAAGCTCACGGTGAGTGAAAACAGCCAGGGTGTATCATCTGTGTGTTACTATGGAACCACATATGGAAGCGTACATACGGAGCTTTCCTATGCGGTTGGCAGTAAAAACATATATAATGCTAATAGTAGTAACGGTACTGTGTATGGTGATTTTTATACAGAAGTTTCCAGCGGTAATGACAATAAGAAAAATGCCAGTGTTGTGCCCGATGGTCTGACGGTTAAGGGGAAAGTATCTTTTGTTGACCGGTCAGGAAAAACTTACTATGATTCTCTGAGTCTGAAAAAAGGTAATTTTAATGAGGTGTATATATATCTGTCTGTTAAAGGTATAGGATCCATTGAACGTGGAAAATACGTTTCGCTTTTCGATTCGAACACAAAGGCGGATCATATAAGCTGGAATATATCAGGAAAGGTACCAAGAATTTTCGGAGCCAATGATAATGCGGGTATCAAGGCCGGAACCATGGCTGTGGATGTCGTCTTGAATAATACTGCGACAACCATCGTCAAAGCGTGTCCGGAAGCTGCCGGTAATACGGTAGACAGTGGATATCCGGAAAACGATAAGATAACGGTTACTCTGAAGGATTTTGCGGAAGGAAGCTATCTGGATGAGCTTTGGGGATTTGGCTCTATCGCATTTGATAACAGCAAGATTTTGGTAAACGCAGAAATCTCTGCGAAGAATGTTACTGTTGACCAGGGAAGCGTGGTTGTTTTTGCGAATCATGCGGCAATTGGATCTGCACCGGGTACGGGTAAGCTGACATTACAAAATGGTGGCAGTCTGGAAGTGCGAAATCAAATCGCTGTCAATGGCGATATGTGCGGCGGAGAATCGGCCGACGCTGCCGGAACGCTGATCGATAACTGGGCAGACGCAAACGACGAGACAGTAAGGATAACCGTTACCGGGAAGTCAACCGGGTATACCTATTTCTCCACGGACTATGCAAGTGCAGAAATCCAGGTAATGGGAGATACATTGGGCCATGAGTATATGGCGCCAAAGCTGCCCCCGGAGCTGCCGCCGATGAAGATTACCTGTACTCCGGCAGCTGCGGCTTCTCCGGCCAAGGAGCGTATCTGGACAGTCGAGAATCCGGTGAGCAAAAAATACATTTTTGTGAATGGAACCATTGACTCCTCTGCATCTGACTATACATCACACAATGGCTCCACTCCGGAGCTGGCCCTTGCGACACTGGAAGAAGCCTATGATACGGTACTGAATAACGGATATATTGTCCTGTGCGGAGATATTTCCCTTTCTTCATGGCCATTGAATGGTACAAAATCAGTAACGCTGACAAGCAAAGTAACCATTGGAACCGGAGAAACTGCACGTACCTATGATTTCTTTTCTGCAGCTGCAGCGCAGCCCAGTTTTCTGGTTATAACGGATAATCTTGAGTTAAAGGGAGTGACGACCTTTGAGTATTTGAATATCAAGGCGGATAAAAATTATGTTCTGGGGGCCTGCGGGCATAAGCTTGTAATGGGACGTCAAGGCGATCCTGATTCTCTTAAGATGACAAATTTTCCGATTAGTGTTGGAGGCGGCGGATATAATCATGCGTATTCAAATATAAACAGTGATCTGACCATTCATGCGGGAATCTATAATATTGTTTCCGGCGGCAATAGTAGTGATATTATTAATGTATATAATAAATACAGCAGCGTGAATATTACGATTGATGGCGGAACATTTCAGTCGGTCTATGCAAAATATAATTTATATGATGATTTTTCTGCTGCCAATGAAATATCTCTGTCAATCTGCAAGGCAAAGGTCGAAAATACGATTTCTGCAATTAAAACCAATTATACGATGGGCAACGCTTATCAGGTAAATATTGGCGAAAACATGAAATTTGGTGAAGCGTGTTATATCAGAACCAGTGCCACAACCATCAATTACACTCCCAATCCAGCCCCCAATATAACTTTCAAAATTGATGGCGGAACAGGGACCCGGTATAGAATTCCGACCATTTATGGCGGGCCAGGTGTTTATAACGGGAATAACACCATGAATGAAACAGTGACCGTGGATTTAAAGAATGTTGAAGTGGGCACTTTTATTTGTGGATCCTCGAATCAAACTCTGCAGAAAAAGTCTAACGGTTCTATGGAATTGGTTTTAAATGAAAATGTTCATGTTTCCAAACTGTATTTGGGCGGTTCCATGCTAGCCGGCGCCAGTGCAAAGGTTTTTGTCAAATCGGATCAGGCAACCATTGATAAACTGCGTTCAGGCTCTGAGTTTTCAGCGTCAACGCCTGTAACATGCGAATTAACATATTCCACTGTGGGGACAGATTCAGAACATCCATATGTACTGAGCGGAGACGTTTGTCTGGATGGGCTGACAAAGTTAATCCTGAAAAATGCTGTGGTTGATTTTTCACAGGCAGGAAATTCAATCACGGTGGGAGAGATTAACGCCTCTGAGGGCGGCAGTATCATCCATAAGGGAAGGAACCTGACGCTGAATGCAGATTACACAGCCGGAACAAGTGACGAACCAACCATGTGGTATGGACAGAATGCCCCGCGCATTGTCATCAATGGTACGGTGAGCGGTACGACACACCTGCAGTCTTTGAGCGCTGACCCTTCGGCTGAAGATGGCAGTGTTACCGGTAAGTTCTATAATGGTATTTCCGTTACGGCGTCTCACAGTGATACTCATTCGGCAAATAATTTCTTTGGACTTCAGTCCTCCGAAGGCGCAAAGCCTGAGTGGAAGGAACTTAAATTTACAGCGGGGACAGATACAGATACATGGAAAAAATCAGATGAAGGAGATACTGATGCCAGAATACAGGTGTATGTATCCTCCGAAGGGTCCGACAGCAATTCAGGCGCATTCCCGACGCCTGTCAAAACGCTGGCGCAGGCATATAAAAACGCGGATAGGCTTCATAAAGATGCTCCTTCCAAAACAAAGATTGAAATTATTTTGCTGGATGATATTGTGCATAATGGTGAGCTTCCGGCTTCGGCAGAATTGTCCAACGGTTTTTCTGTCCTGGTGAAGTCTTATGATGCCGCGTCTGCTTCCACGTTGACGATTGACAGTGACCCGGAGCTTCCGGTGGATACGACATTGGATAATATCATCATCAAAAGTACGGTTACGACAGGTTCTTGTGCGATTTTTGCAAACGGGAATACGCTGACTTGTACAGAGAATTTAAAGGTGGAGGCCGTCAATGGGCACTATCCTGTCATTTACGGCGGAACGAAGGATGCGACTGTCCTGGATCAGACGAACCTGCAGATATTTGGCGGAACCTGGAGCCGGATATTCGGAGGAAGTAAAACTGCATCTGTAACGACTGCAAATCTTTCGGTTGGAGGAAATGTTGATACTAAGAATGTCGGCAGCATAGCGGAAAATGATACGGGCGTTTTCGGCGGAGGAGAGAATGGAACTGTTGGTACGGTGAACCTGAGCATTGATGGAGGTTCGTTCTATCGTGTGCTCGGCGGAGGTCTGAATCCAGCCGCTGTTGTGCAGGGGAATATAACTGTTGATTTCAATCATGGGACAATTGACAGATTGTACGGCGGAGGACAATGGGCCCAAACTAACGGCAATATTACAGTGAACATTGGCGGATCAAATGCTGAAGCAATGATTACGTCGATATTCCGCGGCAGCGGTCTGTATGCGGGTGTTGCCGAAGGCCAAAAAGCTACTACGAATGTTATGGACGGTGCAATCATCAAGGAAGGAGTACAATTTGCAGCGGGCGGATATTCCGGCAACCTCGATGAAACAGAATTGAACATTTCCGGAGGAAGTATCAACTGTAACGTTTTTGCAGGCGGCTGGGGCGAAGGTACGAATGGCGCCTATGGAATTGTAGGCGAGAAGGCAGCTGTTACTATCACAGGCGGAACGATTACAGGGAATGTGTACGGCGGCGGCAATCTTGCTTTGGTGCATAACAATGCTGACAATGCTGCTGCCCTTGTAACCGTAAAAGGCGGCGCTATTACGGGAAACGTATATGGCGGCGGCTATTCCGCAGGCGTTGATAATACCAATGTGACGATTCGGTCAAATGTCAAAGGCAGTGTGTTTGGCGGTGGATATGATATTACAGCGGATAAGCTTCAGGTGCAGAAGAGCAGTACTGTTACATTAGAAAGAGGTACGGTTGAAGAATCCGTTTTTGGCGGGAGTGATACGGCGGGACTTATCTCAGACTCCGTATCTGTGACGATTGCCGGAGATGTAACAGTCAAGAATGGTGTCTTTGGCGGTGGAAGCAAGGCGGCGCTTCAGATTACACCTGATGTGAAAGTAAATAAAAACAAAACACTTACCGGTAGTATTTATGGCGGCGGCAAAGGCGCGGTGAACGGAGCTGTAGGAGCGATACAGAATGGAATGATGTCCTTTTTCGCGCTATTTAGTGCAGAGAAAAGTTATACGATCGACGGTCTGACCGATGCGAATGTGCCTTCCACAAATGTTATAATCGAAGGTACCGTGACGGGCGATGTCTTCGGCGGCGGAGAGATGGCTACCGTTGGAAAAGAAGACAGTACAACATGGAATAAGACTGTTACGAATGTAACATTGGAGAATGGCGCTTCTGTGGATGGAAATATCTATGGAGGCGGGAAAGGCCAGAGCGAAAAAGACTATGCCGTTGTATATGGTTGTACCAGCGTCAGCTTAAATGGCGGTACGGTTAAAGCTGATCAAGATGACGAGAAGGCTGTTGCCGGGGCGGTTTTTGGGGGCGGTCAGATTGCCCCTGTGGCAGGCAGTACAAATGTCATAGTGAACGGGGGAACAATCAGTAATATCTTCGGCGGTAATGATGTTGAGGGCGAAGTCAATCAAACGACCAATGTGACGGTACCTGAAAACAGTACAGCAACGGTTACTCACATTTATGGCGGAGGCCGTAATGCAGCGCATAATCGGAATTCCGAATCTGATAAAGCGAACAACGTAACAATCAATGGTGGTAGCATTACACAGATTTATGGCGGTGGTTATGGTGCTGCAGCGGTTTCCGGTGATACAGATGTAACGATTGCAGGTGGCATTGTGACAGAGGTGTTCGGCGGCGGTAATGCAGCCAAAACGAAGAAAGCATCCGTGACGATCACAGGCGGAAGGATTGATACAGCCTATGCAGGCGGAAATGCCGCAACTGTGACAGGTACAGATGAAGGGGCCGCAACTCTGACGGTGAATACAACAGACGATGTTCAACATGTAAACACTGTATTTGCCGGAAACAATCAGGAACCAATGGACATTCAGCCGGTTCTTGTTCTGACTGACGGTAAAATCGGAACCGTTTATTGTGGCGGAAATGCCGGAATTATGAGAAAAGCAGATGGCCTGACTTATGATTTTGACTATCCGAATATTGAAGTTGGTACAGTCTATGCCGGATGCAACAATACGCCAAGTGATACTCCGACGGCTGATGTGAAACTGAATCTGATATCCGGAATCTATCATACCGTTTATGGCGGAAATAATGTAAACGGCAGAATGCAGCAGACAGACGTGGTGATCGATCGGGCTGAATTAAAAGATTTGACAGTCGATACGGTCTATGGCGGAGGAAACAAGGCTGAATCCAAAGCCACGAAGGTTGAGCTGCAAAATGGTACAGCAGCCACGGTGTATGGCGGCGGTAATGCGGCTACGGTAACGGATAGTGTGAAGATTCAGATGGGCGTACCGGACGACACAGGAAGTATACCGGGAGATGTATTTGTTACAGACCTCTACTGTGGAAATAACCAGGCGGATATGAAGATCCAGCCGGAGATCGATCTTAAGAAGGGAACGATCACGAACTTCTACGCCGGGGGAAATGCCGGAGATATGCTGTATCTGAGTACTGCAGACGGAACTGGTTATACGGCGAATTATACCTTTGCCAGCGAGCAGGTATCGATCACGAATCTGTTCGGCGGCTGCAATCAGGCGGATATGGCAGGAACGGTAAGGCTTGTCCTGGAAGGCACAAAGGCAGAGAATGTCTATGGCGGCTGTCATACCAGCGGAACCGTGCCGAAAGCAGAGATCCTTGTAAATGGGAATAACACTACCAATATTTATGGCGGCGGATATGGTGAGCAGACCGTTGTAAAAAATACGGATGTTCGTGTGCAGAAAGGCACCGTAAACGGCAATGTTTACGGAGGAAGCGGTTTTGGCCAGGTTGAAAACGCAAAGGTACAAATATCCGATACTTCCGGCGACACTCATGGTCGGATACAGATATGCGGCAGCGTTTACGGCGGCGGATACGGAGTGTCCTCAGTAACGGGAACCACAGATGTCAGTGTCAATATGAAGCTGGATATTGCCTTAAAAGACAGCGCGGAGGCAGCCACGGCAGATCTGCTGGTAGAGGAAGGGGTAATATCTAAAATTGATGATGGGACATCATCCGGAGAGACGCAGACCAGTGTAACCTGGAAACAGACGGCGGTCAGCTGTATCGATGGAAACGTCTATGGCGGCGGCGATATGGGCAAAGTCGGCGACGGTATGATCAATCAGAGCTCCAATACGGCGTCCATTACCCAGGCAGGTTCCACGCATGTAAAAGTGTCAGGCGGCTATATCAAAGGCTCTGTCTTTGGCGGCGGAAGCGGTACTCCCAAGGCGGGACAGAATTATACCGTATATATGGGTACGGTTTTTGGAAACTGTGAGACCCGGATTCAGGGCGGCTATATCGAGGGAAGTATCTACGGCTGTGGATATCAGAGCCGTGTATATGCTGCAGAAGAAGGAGAGAAAGCCGGTCAGGCGGCAACGGTAGATATTCAGGAGGATGAAAAAGCCTCTGAGATTATTATCGGTACCAGCGTCTTTGGCGGCGGCAATAAGGGAGAGGGTTCGGTGCAGAATGCCTCCGTGTATACGGTAATCGGTGATACGACGGTAAACATCTCCGGCTATCATCAAAATGAAGCGTCCGTTCCCATCTATTTCCTTTCAACCGGAAAAGGCGGCGTCTACGGAGATGGCAATCTGTGTCTGGTGCAGGGAACCCGAACGGTAAACCTGACGGATTTCAATGCCGGAACAGAACATAGGGACAGTCTGAAGACCTTTTATTCGCTGCAGAGAGCCGATACGGTCAATCTGGTGCGAAGCAGAATTGTCCTGGAGGGAGCACAGGATCTGGTGGATGAGAATGCGGATGATACGCTTTATGCCATCAACCGTGTGGGCCAGCTCAATATGGAGGAGAGCAGCGCATTGAAGCTGACTACCATCGTAAATCTCCTGGGCGGGCTTTCCAGCGATCAGAATACGGAAACTGTGTACATAGATAAAGGGAATAACGGCGTCAATAATTATGTAAGGCGAGGTGGAACTGTACCTTCAAATCGGCTTCAGGACGGCCAAATTGAAGTTTATCGAACAGAGTATGAAAAATATAAAACAAATAGCCCAGATGCACAGAAGGGAACCTATCAATCCTTTAATGTGGTCTGTGTGGCGAATGGCCGATACCTGGAGATCAAGAAGAGTGATTCCGAGTATGGCAATGTGACGGGATTATTTACTCTGGAGCTGCTGCACGCAAATCCGGGCGAGGGCGGAGGCTTTGTCTATGCCAATATCGGGGCACAAGGTGATACAGAAAACCGGGGAAGTACAGGCGATTTCATCTGTGTGACAAAGGATTCAGATGCCCCGGATGCATCGTCCTATATGGACGTCTATGATAATGTAGGCGGCTTAAAGAACAGTGGCGGACAAACGGATTATACATGGTATTACTGGTATATCAAAGGTGGAAAATACACCTACAATGCTTATATTGACGGATATATCGGGACCACTGAGACCAGCTTTTCGGAATCCATTACACTTCCGGAAATGAATGAAAATTATTACTATATTTTAAATTCAGTAACTGGAAAGGAGCCTGTGGGGGATTTGAATAGTTCTTCCAAATTCTGTTCTACACGTCTTCAGGATCACTGGGATGAAGAGACTGATAAGGACGGTGATAAATATGCCATAGAACTGCAGGTGGTTGCCAACGGGAGGAATGCTGAAGGTAACTCGTCGGAAACGGTAATGTCTGTGGGGTATTTATGGTACAAGGAGTGTGAATGGACAGATTCGGATGGCAATTTGCAGAAAGAACCTCGTTGGGGAATTCAGTATCATGATGGTCTGCCGCATAACTCGGGTGATGTATATGAGCAAAACTATGGAAAATTTGTAATAGGAACATTGAACTCAGGTAACAGACAGCAGTTGATTCGACAGCAGAACCGCTTTTATAAGGTTGAAACCGGAACTACTGGTCTGGAGCTTCGCTTCGTGCTTCACAAAGGGACGGGCGTGGATGTGGAAATCCGGGATGTGCCGGTAACATTGACCTTTGATGTGCTCTCGGGAGCGGCAGATGAGGGAAGCGGCACGGGAGGCGCCAGCAATGATGCCGATTCCCAGCTGATTGTAAATTCCTATACGTCTATTACGAGATTGGTTCCTACCCAGGCGGTGTATTTAAACAGCGGCCGGTTCTATGCCGGCGTCAGCTCCGATGCTCCGGCAAAAATTACGAAACACTCTGCATTTACGGCACAGTTTATTACCAAGTATGTGCCAAGTGCGTTCAATACTGCCGGTCATACGATACAGGAAAAGCTGACGGCGTCATTTGCAGAGAAATATCTGCTGGATCCGCAAACGGGTATCGGCTTTACGATTACGGAGGGCGAGGACGGAAGCTGTACGCTGAATTATGTCACGGAGGGCAATACCGCCGATTATACGATCACAAAGAATGGCGAAACCTATCAGGTTACAAAAGCGGGGGCGGAAGGCTACACTCATAATCTTCAGTGTGAGGGGACGGAAACCAGTTCCTTTACGTTCCCGAAGGGAACCGTGATCACCATGGTAGCGCAGATGGACGAATACGATACGACGTATTGGTATTATTACTGTACAGAAGATACGTCAGAGATTGCGCTGTCTAAGTTTACACAGATGAATACGGATGCTTCCGGCGGCAAAAAATATTCCTTCAGTGCAGCCTCCGGTGGAAAGCTGACGGATCAGAGCAGTAATCGCGTGACGGAGAAACTGAGCTTTGTATTTGATTTTTCCAATGTTCCGGAGGGTGCGTCTGCATGGTGGCCGGGCTGTACAGAAGCTGTAAAGACCATAGAGGGACATCTGCAGCTAAAGCATGAGACAACGATTGGTTCCTATGCGAATGTTGATATTATGGATTATGTGTCGGAGAAGACAGGCACTTCCGCCGGGGAAGATGCTGTTACTTATGTGAGGGCACATCCGGCGGTGAGCAACCGGTATGAGATTTCTAAGGAAGCAACCGGAATCGAGGAATTTAAGGTACACTTAAGTGATGAAAAGGACACATATTATACCAGAGATACCTATGGTATTCAGGTGGAGATTGCGGAGGATCTGCATTATATCAACACACAGTTTGATGAGCGGGAATATGCGGTTATGCTGGAACTGGTGGATAACACAGGTTCGGCTAATCCGATAACTAAGACTAAGCCATTTCCGGAGGGCACCGTGTTCCTGTATAACGGGCAGAAACAAGTGGCCGGACAGGACAATAAGTCGGTTGTTATACCGGTAAAAACGCCTGGAACGCATCAGATTCAGATTGAGACGGGACTGGAGGCATTTGATACAGGAGACATTACGATCAAAGCCAGCCTGTATTCCTCCAGTGTGGCAAATTATTATAATGAGCTGAAGGCGGACCAGTATACGGATATGATAACTTTTTCTACAGCTGAGAATCCGGATTATGCCCTCTCTGTAAATGCCAATGCAGAGGATGCCGAAGCGGAAATGAAGGCGCATGAGATCGAAAAAGGAGCAGAGCTTTCCTTAAAGATCAAAGGCCGGAAAGGCGGGCAGACAGATCCGAATGGAATCGCTTCTGTGAAGGTATATCAGTATGAAAACGGGGAGTATGCGTTAAAGGCCTGGTCGGATCTGTTTGCAGAAACGGAAGAGTCAATTTCCCTGGCTGAAGATGAAGTAATCTGGAATCCGAAGATCTCGAAGACTGCCGATGCAGGAACTTACCGGCTGGAGTTTACTTATCAGAACAAAACCGAATACTGGGATCTGATCGTGAGATAGGATATGTCGAACAGTCTGAATTTAAAAAGATTGTTTGGATAGGTAAAAAATTTCCGAAAGAAAATCGCTTGGGCCGTGAGGCTTAAGCGATTTTTTACTTTATGGGTAGAAATCGGCATTAGCCGATTCCCCCAAGTATGCTCCATAGAGACGCACTGCTATTCACATTTTGTTTTAATGCTAAAAAGCAATAGATTTGTCAGATAATTCATGCTATAATTTATTATGTATATGCACTTGTGGGAAAAGTGCGCTTGATTTTTGATAAAGGATAATGGAGGGTGCATTTATGGAAAAAACAAACTCCAATAAAAAAATAAAATGGAATACATCGATGATTCGTATTTTGACATTTATTATTGCCTTAATATTGACTGTTTATGCAATATATCAGTTCAGGGACAGTAATAATGAGCGGGTTACACAGCTTAATGCGGGCCAGATACAGGATAATACGGAAAGACTTGCGAATGAACTCGATGATATGATTAATGATTGTTTGGATAATATAAAGATTCTGAGTGCTTTTTACAGTGAATCTTTATCCGGTCCCCAAGTGGATGTGTCTCTATTGCGGCAGTTAACAGAAGATTCCAGTTTTGATTTTATGGAGTTTGCAGATGCGGAAGGTCAGGATCATAATATTACCGGCGGTGTTTCGGATGCTACGGACAGACAGTATTATCTGGATGGAATGAAAGGAAATACAGGTCTTGAATTGATTTTTGAATCAAGAGCAACGCATGAAACGCTTCTTATGTTTTATACTCCTGTTATATATGAAGGCAGGCCGATCGGTGTTATGATTGGTGTCATTCAGGCAACGGGAAGGATTTCTGAGCTCATTGATGTCTCTTTTTATGATGAACCGGCGGAGGTTTATTTTTGCAATGAAGAGGGTGATATTATTGCCAGCAGCCGATTGTTGGAGGAATTTGATACAAGAAAACAGATTCGGATCACGGATGCTCTGACAAATGAAGAAGCATTGACTAAAATACAGGCGTCCCTGAATGATGGAAATACCTATGTTTTTGGCAACAACAATGAAGAGGGGGATGTGGGCTGTATAACAATGCTGCCGGACAGCGGATGGTATCTGGTGGAGATTTTTCCGGATGCCGCGCATAATTCATTAGTCAGCAGTTCTAATGCTATCGGTCTGCGGTTGGAGATAATTCTTCTGGTTATTTTTTCAGCGGTTATTATTATACTTGTTATTACAAATGTAATCGACAGGCGTAATATTATTGCGAAAGAAACGGAGCAAAAAAATGAACTGCAGAATCAACTCAACATTATCCAGTCGATGGGGACTATTTATTATTCAACCTATTATATAGATGTGAAAAGTAATACGTTTATAGAACTCAACAGCAAATCCCAAATTCGTGAACTTATTGGAGATACCGGAAATGCACAGGAAAAGTTGTATGTAATGTGCGATAAGCTGGTTGCCCCGGAATTTGCAGATCGGATGCGTGAATTTGTGGATTTTAGGACCATGAATGACCGTCTTAAAGATAAAAATGTTGTCACTACAGAGTTCAAAAGTGTGACAACTCGATGGAGCCAGGCATATTTTATTGTTGGCGACCGTGATGAGAACGGAAAGCTTAAGCACATATTCTATGCAACGCGAATGATTCAGGATGAGAAGGAAAAGGAAGAAGCCGCAAAGGAGCTTATCAATAAGCAGATGATGGTTATTACCGGTCTCGGCACAGAATATTATTCGGTTATTCTTGTCGATTATCAGGGGGATACATATGAAATTTATCGTGCAAGCGGAGAAGACGGTAAACAGATTGGAAAATTTATTTCCCGTTATGATACATGGGATAGGGCTGCAAAGGCTTTTGCGGATACCTATGTTCAAAAAGGGCAGAGCGAGGACGTATATAAAGTCTTATCCCTTGAAACGATATCATCCGTGAAGGGGGATTATATTTTTAATTATCAGAAAGCAACTGACGGAAGTCATCTTCAGCTAAAGATTGCCTATGTAGAAAATGCAGAAGGCTATCGATATGCGATTGTCGGTACGAGAAATATAGAAGAAGAATATGCTCAGCAGATTGCACTTGAACAGGCCAATACCAGAATGGAAGAACAGATGCGTGTGATAGATGGTCTCAGCCATGAATATCATACGGTATGGCTGATTACTTCCAATGATCAGAAAATGCATTTATTCCGGAGTGCAAACAGTACACAGCAGGATGCAGTTCAAATTGAAAAGAAAGATATTACCTTTGATGAGGCAATGCGGACATATACATCGATATTTATTGAGGAAGGCGACAGAAATCGTGTGCTTGGAGAGACTACTTTTGCGGCTGTTCGTGAAAAGCTGGCGGTTCAGGAATTGTTTACCACAAACTTTCTCAGGAAAGAAACATCGGGGGGATATACTTCTCATCAGATGGTATTCACCAGGGCTCCGCGCAAAGATGGGGATTATGATGTGATCTTTGCTATGCGTGATATTGAGGATATCCTTCGGGAAGAGGCTGAAAAGAAAAAGGTGCTGCAGGACGCTTTGAATGCGGCAGAACATTCCAATCGCGCAAAGACGGTATTCCTCAATAATATGTCGCATGACATTCGGACTCCAATGAATGCGATTATTGGATTCACTTCTCTTGCGGCTACCCATGTGAATGACCCGGAGATTGTGACGGATTATCTGCAAAAAATTCAAATATCAAGTTCGCATTTGCTTAGTCTGATCAATGATGTGCTCGATATGAGCCGTATTGAATCCGGAAAGGTACAGATTGATGAGAAAGAAGTTCATTTGCCGGATGTGCTGCATGATCTCAGGACAATTGTGCAGTCGGATATCAAAGCAAAACGGATTGAATTTTTCATGGATTCCCAGGATGTAGTGGATGAAGATATCATTTGTGACAAACTTCGCTTGAATCAGATATTGTTAAATCTTTTGAGCAACGCTATGAAATTTACAAAGCCCGGAGGCATGGTTGGTGTCCGGGTAATTCAAAAGACGGCAGCGCCGGAGGGCTACTGTCAATTTGAATTTCGTGTGAAAGATACCGGAATCGGTATGTCTAAGGAGTTCCTCAAGCATATTTTTGAGCCTTTTGAACGTGAACAGACTTCCACCGTAAGCGGTATTCAGGGAACAGGGCTTGGAATGGCTATCACAAAAAATATTGTAGATATGATGGGCGGCACGATCGAGGTGGAGAGTGAGCAGGGAAAAGGCACCGAATTCACGGTTACTCTGGATTTCAGGAAAAGCGGAAAAACCGTAAAGAGCGGTCCGATTGAAGAGTTGGTGGGATTGAACGCTTTGGTTGCAGATGATGACGCCGATGTATGTATGCATATCTGTGATATGCTGATCGAGATCGGTATGAGAACAGAATGGACGACATTGGGCAAAGAGGCAGTGCTGAAAGCGGAATTTGCAGTAAAGAATAATAATGAGTACAGCGCCTATATTATTGATTGGTTGATGCCGGACATGAATGGAATCGAAGTCGTTCGCCGAATCCGGCGTGTGATCGGGGAGAGTACGCCGATCATCATACTGACGGCATATGATTGGGCTGAAATCGAAGATGAAGCAAGAGATGCGGGAGTCACCGATTTCTGTTCTAAGCCTTTGTTTATGTCAGAGCTTCGCGCAATTTTAAATAAACGTTTTGTGGAGGATACTGTTGATGCGGAACCGGAGGAGAAAACGGTTGATTTCGAGGGAAGGACGATTCTCCTTGTTGAAGATAATGAACTGAATCAGGAAATTGCCGTCGAGATTCTTAAAGAAGCAGGCTTTGTGATCGATGTGGCAAATGATGGTGATGTGGCGGTTGATATTATGAGTAAGGCGGTACCGGGACAGTATGATTTAATTCTTATGGATGTGCAGATGCCGACGATGGACGGTTATGAGGCGACAAAAGCAATCCGACAGCTCCCTGACCCGGAGATCGCCAACATTCCGATTCTTGCAATGACTGCAAATGCGTTTGATGAAGACAAGAAAAATGCCCTTGCGGCAGGTATGAATGGACATATTGCTAAGCCGATTGAGATACCGGGATTGATGGAGATGCTGAGGGATATTTTGGCATAGCTTTTATTTGCATGTAATATTGATGTATTTTTAAGCAGTTTTGCATTTGGTTGCAAGGCTGCTTTTTTCATCCAAATATTTATTTTAACATCTTCAAAATTAGTTGACACAGTCCATAAAATATAATATACTTGACTCAGTCAACAAATAATATGTGACAAGAATAGGACGGGTAAGAGAATCTCAGATTTTCATATGTAAATATCAGAAATTGAGAAACCCCGCGTGAGTTGGAGTGGCAATAACTATGAAGAAAGAAATGAATGCGAAAGCGATGCTGAGTATTTCCATGGCTATTTTTGGAACGCTTGGAATATTTACGAGAAATATTGCTGTAAGTTCCGGGGAACTTGCTTTATATAGGGCTGTGCTGGCCGCTATGTTGATTGCTGTATATTTAGTAGGTACAAAGCAAAAAATTAACTTCAAAGCAATAAAAAAAGAATTGTTCCTTTTGCTGTTATCAGGAATTGCAATGGGGATCAACTGGATTCTGCTTTTTCAGGCATATAAATATACGACAATTTCCCTTGCAACATTAAGTTATTATTTTGCGCCTGTGATAGTTACCGCTGTTTGCCCGGTTCTTTTCCATGAAAAGTTGACCAGAAAACAAATCGTTTGTTTTATCATGTCCACAGTAGGACTTATAATGATTACCGGTATCGGAGATATTGGCGGGGGAAGTGACTATATTGGAATTCTATTCGGGCTGGGCGCAGCAGTATTTTATGCAGCAGTTATTTTATTGAACAAGTTCATTAAAAATGTTGAAGGGATTCACAGAACATTTTTGCAATTTCTTTCCGCTATTGTTATACTGGTTCCCTATGTTATAATGACAAGTGGAGTAACATTAAGAAATTTAGACGGAATCGGATGGATAAATCTTTTGATTGTCGGCCTTGTTCATACGGGGATTACATATTGTATGTATTTTTCTTCTTTGAAGGAATTGCCGGGGCAAAAAGCGGCTATCCTCAGTTATATTGACCCGTTGGTTGCCGTGCTGATTTCCGTTATTATTTTGGGGGAATCGATGACTATATGGCAGGCAATGGGCGGTATTTTGATTTTAGGATTTACGCTTTGGAATGAAATTTCACCTAAAGTTCAAAATTAAGGAGGAAATCATGTTTTCTGCAGATCAAATAGCCGATATTCAGGGCTTTAATAAGGTTTATCAGAATTTAATGAAGCAGATCGATTCTGCCATTCTGGAAACCGGATATTCATTAACAGAAAAGGATGTTTTGCTGGAAATCAGTAAAACAGAACGGTGTACGGCAAATATTTTGATACAGCAATTGAATATTGATCGCAGCTATATGAGTCGGATGCTTGCTAAATTTGAAAAGCGCGGACTTATCGAAAAGACGCCGTCTCTGACGGACAGCCGTATTCGTTATATTCGTCTGACGGAATTGGGGCGAAAAGAATTTAATCGGCTTAGTGATATTCAAAGTAATCATATCGGCGCAATTTTTAATAAACTGGATGAGGTTGATCAGCAAACAGTCTGGCAGGCGATGGTTATGATTCGAAATAAATTAAGCGATGCAAATGACGTGATTACAATTCGTCCCTTTACCCAAAGTGACATCGAATATGTTATTTCGCGCCATAAGACATTGTACTATGCTGAGAGGCATCTGAGCGGAACTTTTTTCGCATATGTGGATGAAATCGTATATCATTTCGTAGAAAAATATAACGCTCAAACCGATTGTCTGAAGATTCTTGAATGTAATGGTGTTCCTGCCGGCAGCATTGCGATTGCCAGGGTAGATGACTCAACGGCCCAGTTGCGCTTTTTTATGTTAGAACCTGAAATGCGGCAGCGCGGCTATGGAAATCGCCTGATGGCTATGGCGCTTGATTTCTGTCGTTCAAAAGGATATAAAAAAGTTTTCTTATTGACTATCACGGCCCAGGTTATCGCCAGACATGTTTATGAAACACATGGCTTTCATAAGGTTTCTTCCAACGATAAATTTGAATGGGGCGAGGGTGTCGTTGAAGAATATTGGGAGCTGGAGCTTTAATTTTGGCAAGATTCCGTTCATAAATATAATTTAAATATTAAGAAGGCGGTAAATCGGGGTTTTTTAATCGAAATGGAGAAAAATCAAAAATGAAGAAGATAGTTGTTTTGCTCGGCAGCGGGCGTAGAAGGGGTAACACGGAGCAGCTTGTAGATGCTTTCATAAGAGGTGCGGAAGAAGCTGGTCATACTGTAAAAAAAATTAGCTTATATGAAACGGAAATTAACGGCTGTTTGGGGTGCAATGCTTGCCGTTTTGGAAAACCGTGTGTACAGAAGGATGATTTCAATTCTATCGTTCCTGATCTGAAAGAATGTGATATGATTGTCTTCGCTTCACCACTGCTCTTTTGGACATTTTCTGCCAAAATCAAGGCAGTTATCGAAAGACTATATGCCTTAGCGGAGGTAGACCCCAATCCTCCGTTGGGTCGTTACGAAAAAAACCTGCAGAAGGATTGTGCTCTGCTAATGACTTCTGCAGATGATTTGTTCTGGACATTTAATCAGGCTGTTTCTTATTATGAGTTCGCCATTATCAACTACATTGGAATGAGAGATAAGGGAAAATTGTTATGCGGTGGCTGTGGCGATACCAGCGGAAAGCCACGCATCGGAGAAACAGAACATTTGCAGCGTGCCTATGAGTTTGGAAGGGGTATTTATCACGAATAACAAATTTCCGGCTTACTAAAAGGATTATCTTAAGATTTATTGGAAGGGTGATAGTTGATGCCTCTAAAAATTCTTCGCAATGATATTACAAAAATGAGTGCGGACGCAATTGTAAATACGGCAAATGCTCATGCAACCGTAGGATCGGGATGCGATCATGCGATTTATCATGCAGCCGGCTATGATGAATTATTAAAATATCGAACAGAAAAGATTGGCTTTGTGCCGGAGGGCGACGCGTTTATTACTCCCGGATTTAAGTTAAACTGTAAATATATCATTCATGCAGTCAGTCCGTTTTTTATGGATGGAAAAAGCGATGAGGAAGAAAAGCTTCGTTCCTGCTATAAGAAGTGCCTGCAGTTTGCCGTAAAGAAGGAAGTAAAATCCGTCGCATTTCCGCTGATCTCCACAGGCGGATTCGGATATCCGAAGGAAGAGGGATTTCGTATTGCGGTTGATGAGATGAATGCATTTCTCATGAAGCACGATATGATGATTTATCTGGTTGTGTTTGACAACAAGTCGGCGACTCTGGGCAGCCGCTTATTCCCGGATTTGGAATCTTATATTAATCAGAATTATGTGGATATAAAACAGCAGGAAGAATATTGCGGAATGTCTGCCGCTGTTCTTCCATCAGAGGGTTATGCAGAGCGTAGACGGGCGGCGGCAAGATATGAAAGCTGTCCGGGGATGGCAAAAGAAGATTTTGATTTTTATGAGAAACATGAAAGTGCCCTGGAAGAAAGAATGAGACATATTTCAGATACATTTTCAGAGTATTTGATTTATCTCATCGATTCTCGCGGCATGAATTATCCGGATGTCTATAAAAGGGCGCTTGTTGATAAAAAGGTGTTTTCAAAAATAAAAAATAATCCGGATGCGCATCCGAAGAAAATGACGGCTATGTGTCTCTGTGTCGGCGCAAAATTAAATATAGATCAAACCAGAGATCTGCTGGCCAGAGCGGGTTATGCCTTATCTCCGTGTGATAAGACAGATATTATTTTCTCCTACTTTATTGAAAATCATATCTATGACATGATTGAACTTGATATTCAATTAGAGGAGCATGGTTTACCGTGCTTAATTTCATAACCATTCGGGCATCCCGTAATGGGTATAGGATTTTGAGGTCGTCCGCCGGGCGACCTTATTTTTTTACAAATGGTGTATGATGACTTCAGAAACAGAGATGACAAATTAAAAAGATTGAGGAGGACATACATCATGAAAAAAGGATTAACAGAGTTAGTATTTATTTTAGACAGAAGCGGCAGTATGAGCGGACTTGAAGCAGATACTATCGGAGGATTCAATTCGCTGGTTCATAAGCAAAAAATGGAAGAGGGAGAGGCTTTGCTCTCGACTGTGTTATTCGATGACCGGGCGGAGGTTTTATATGATCGAGTGCCTTTGAACCGTATCGAACCGATGAATGATAAACAGTATTATGTTCGCGGCTGTACGGCACTTTTGGATGCCCTTGGCGGTGCGATTCATCATATTGGAAATGTACATAAATATGCAAGGGAAGAAGATCGGCCGGAGAAAACAATTTTTATCATTACCACGGATGGTATGGAGAATGCCAGCCGCAGATATACTTACAAAAAGGTAAAGGCTATGGTTGAACATCAGAGAAATAAATATGGCTGGGAGTTTTTATTCTTAGGAGCCAATATGGATGCTATTGAAGTTGCCGGGAGATTTGGTGTGCAGGCGAATCGAGCAGTGAATTATGAGTGCGACAGCGAAGGTACTCAGCTCAATTATGACGTTCTCTCTAAGGCAGTGTCCAGAGTAAGAGTTTGTGCCGCGCCGACAGCCGCAGAGGCTTTTGATGAGTGTGAAGATTGGGCAGAGGAAATTCGTGAAGATTATAATAGACGCCACAGAAAAAATCGGCGATAATATATATGAGGAGGGTGTGTATGACAGACAGAAATAGAATGTTGGATGGAATGATGGGACTTGTCGCAGGTGACGCTCTGGGCTGCCCTGTACAGTTTTTAAGCAGAGAGCAGATTAAGAATCGCGGCCCGGTGACAGGCATGGAAGGACATGGTGCTTATGATATGCCGGCCGGCACATGGACGGATGACAGCAGTATGGCGCTTTGTGAGCTTGCAAGTATTAATGATAAAAACAAAATTGATTTGGATGACATTATGGAGCGATTTGCAGACTGGAAAATGAATGGCGCATACACCCCTTTTGGAGCTGCTTTTGATGAAGGAATTACATGCAGTGAGGCAATTTACAAGTACAGGAAGTATAAAGATGTAAAGACTTGCGGAAGAACCGGGGAGCATGCGAATGGAAACGGCGCTTTAATGCGGATACTTCCGGTTTGCCTCTTTTACATCAGGCTTAAGGATAGGATGTGTATTTCGGATGATGAAGCAATCCAAAGTATTCATGAAGTGACAGCGTTGACGCATAACCATCTTCGCAGCTATATAGCCAGCGGATTATACTATTTTATGGCAAATGCTATACTTATCTAAATCACACATCGGCGGCATATAAGTTGCCACCGGCAAAAGGAACTTACCATCTATGTACTCGGCTGCGCCGAGTATGTCGGAATAATCCTCCGTGGCGCAG
>NZ_DBGCTU010000025.1:0-127465 GCF_048388605.1 Frisingicoccus sp.
CTGAGAAATAGAGATACCCTGAAGAATATGCAAGTGTTGTAATGCACGCATTTCTGCAGGGTATCTCTATTTCTCTTTTTAATGGGTAGAAATCGGCATTAGCCGATTTCCCCTTTTCATCAAAGAGTGGACTTGCGGGTTAGGAGGTCGTTATATGATTGGAATTTTGATACAGCTTATTGTCAGCGGTATCGCCATGGGATTTATTTATGCGCTGGTCGGCATTGAATACACATTGATCTGGAATGCTTCCGGTGTATTGAATTTTAGTCATGATAAATTGATTACTCTTGGAGCATATATTTTCGGCGGAACTTATATTCTCGGTTTGGGTATGGGATATGGGCCGGGAATTATATTGAGCCTGATTACGGTTGCGTTGATCGGCCTGGTGATTGCAAGGGCCATATTTATTCCGCTTCGGAATATGACAATGATTTATACAATTATGGCGACAGTCATGTTGGGGAAAATTATTATTGAATTTGTCCGTTTGTTTTGGGGACCGGTTCCATTTTCTGTTCCGGGATTTTTGATAGGAACGGTGAAGATCGGCAGCGTTGTTATTTCGATAGCTAATATTGCTATCATCATTGTGGCGGCGCTTTGTGTCGGTGCACTTCAGTTATTTTTATACAAAACAAAACCGGGAAAGGCCATGCGCTGCGTTGCTCAGAACCGGAATGCTTCCCAGTTGATGGGTATTGATGTAAAACATGTAATGATGATCACAGTGGCTATCAGTATGATGATCTGCTGTCTGATCGGTTTGCTTGTTTCTCCGCTGCTGAATATCAGTACAACTATGTCAAATATGATCGGCCTTAAAGGTTTTGCAGCCGGTGTTATCGGCGGCTTCGGCTATCTGCCGGGGGCAATTATCGGCGGCCTGGTTATCGGCATTATTGAGAATCTCGCGTCAATGGTGCTTCCGTCGGTTTATAAAGATATTGTGGCTTTTGTTTTACTCGTCGCTTTCCTGTTGATCCGTCCGAAGGGCATTACAGGGAAGACACGATAGAAAGGAGTAAAGCATGCAGAAAATTCAAAATAAGAGAATCATTTGGATTGCAGCGGCATTTATCATTTTGGCCTGTGTGCCGCTGGCCGTTAAAAATAATTATTATATCACTTTATTAAATCAGCTGACGATTAATATGATTGTTGTTTTTGGCTTGAATTTTGTTACCGGTCTGACAGGCCAGATGAACCTGGGTACGGCGGGTATTTATGCGATCGGCGCATATATTTCAGCCATTTTATCCAGAAACTTTGGTATTTCGCCGTGGCTGACCATGATGATAGCGATCGGCGCAGGCTTTTTGATCGGCCGGGGTCTTGGATATCCGAGCTTGAAACTGAGAGGACCGTATCTTTCACTGACAACGCTGGCCTTTACGGAAATCGTTCGTATTTTCGCAACCAATCTGACGGAAATTACAGGAGGTACGCAGGGACTTAAAGATATTCCGCGCTTTTCCGTCGGACCGATCGCCCTGGATAACAATGTCAAGTATTTTTACTTTATGCTCATCGTTGCCATTATTATGTGTCTGATTTCCGCGCGGATCGTTTATTCCAAATGGGGCCGGGAATTCCGGGCGATCCGGGATAATGTGGACGCTATCGAATCTCTTGGGCTGGATGTAAAGAAAATCAAGATACGGGCGTTTACGCTGGCGGCCATGTACGGCACCTTTGCCGGGGCTTTGTATGTGCATTTTAATAATTATATCACCAGTCTTTCATTTACAACGGATTTGTCCATCAACTATGTTATTATGCTGATGGTCGGCGGAATCGGAGATATTTTTGGAAATATTATCGGTGCCGTGGTCATTACAATGCTGCCGGAGGTACTGCGGTTTTTGGGCGATTACTATCAGATCACCTATTGTATTCTTGTCCTGCTCAGCGCCCTGTTCCTGCCGAATGGACTGATATCCATTTACGGCAAGGTGGTAAGGCTGTTTAAAAAGAAGGCAGCGGTGAAAGGCGGTGAGGACTGTGAGTAATGAACAGATTATATTGGAGGCAAAGCATCTGACAAAGCGTTACTTCGGGCTGGTGGCAGTTAACGATCTGAATTTCCAGGTAAAAAAGGGACGTATCCATGCACTGATTGGCCCGAACGGCGCGGGAAAGACGACAACAGTTAATATGATCACCGGCGATGATCCGCAGACAGAGGGGGAAGTTTTGTTCTGCGGTCAGCCGATCTCCAAAATGCCGATTTATGCCAGAGCCCAGTTGGGGATCGGGCGGACGTTTCAAAATATCAAGTTATTTTCCACAATGACAGTCATGGAAAACCTGATGATCGGCGCACAGAGTAAAACCAACCAGAATATTTTGTCCTGGCTCATAAATTTCAAAAAGGCCAATAATGAGGAAAAGGCATTAAAAGAGAAGGCAGAAGAAATATTAAATTTTATCGGGATGTATAAATATAAAGATGAGGCCGTAAATAATCTGGCCTATGGACGTCAGAAGATGACCGAATTGGGACGTACACTGATGACAGATCCGAAGCTCATCCTTCTGGATGAGCCCGCAGCCGGTCTGAACCCGTCGGAGCGCAAAGAGTTTATTGACATTATTCAGAAGGTTTATGAGAAAAATGTGGATATGTTCCTGATTGAGCATAACATGGATGTGGTTATGAACCTGAGTCATGATATTACCGTTTTAAACTTTGGATGCAAGATCGCGGAGGGCAGTCCGAAAGAAATCCAGCAGAATGAAGAGGTTATCACGGCATATCTGGGTGAAGGATACCGTCAGAAAATGGCAAAGGAGGCTGGAACGAATGCTTAAAGTAAATCATATTGATGCTTATTATGGTAAAGTCCAGGCCCTCCACGATGTGAGCCTGGAGGTTGGCGGGGATGAGATCATTTCTCTGATCGGCGCCAACGGGGCGGGAAAAAGCACGTTGATGAAAACCATTATGGGGCTGATCCGGCCGAAGCATGGAAATGTTGAATTTCAGGGTGAGGATATGACGAAAATCCGGAATACGAAAATCGTATCGAAGGGAATCGTCTATGTGCCTGAAGGCCGGGAGGTTTTTCCGGAAATGTCGGTTCGGGACAATCTGGAAATGGGCGCTTACTGCCGAAAATATTCCCAAAAAGAAATGAATGATCATTTGGAAGAGATGTATGCCATCTTCCCGAAGCTGGGTGAGCGTCAGAAACAGCTGGCCGGTTCTTTGAGCGGCGGTGAGCAGCAGATGCTTGCAATCTGCAGGGGCTTAATGAGTGACCCGAAACTGATCATGTTTGACGAACCGTCTTTGGGATTGGCGCCTGTTATTGTGGAAGATATGTTCCGTGTTATTGTGGACATCAATAAGACAAAGAAGATTCCGATATTGCTGGTAGAGCAGAATGCCTTCATGGCGCTGAGCATTTCAAACCGGTCTTATGTTATGGAAAACGGTCGGATCACGCTCAGCGGCCCGAGTAAGGAATTATTGGAAAGCGACGAAGTCAAGAAATCTTATCTTGGCGGATGATGAATGTTGGGGGGATTAGAATGATGGATTTAAGTATCAATGAAACGATAAAATATAATAAGTCAGGCCCGGCAAGATATTGCTGCCGCACGAATGTCTGGGATGAAATTGAAAAATTGCTGACGCCTTACGGCAAAAAAACGATCGTCAGCGGAGGGACCCGTTCGAGAGCATCCATTCAGGACAAGCTGTTCCCGGCCCTTGAAGCAGCCGGTATCGAATACATAGTAAATGCATTTATCGGCGAGAGTAGCATGAATAATGTAGAAAAACTGGTGGCTATGTGCCGGGAATATGAACCGGATTTTATCATTGGCACCGGTGGCGGAAAATCGTTGGACACGGCAAAATATGCAGCGGAGATTTATGGAGTTCCGATCATAACGATTCCGACGATCGCGGCGACCTGCGCATCGGCCAGCAATCAGATCATCGTTTATTCGGATGAGGGAGAATATCTGGAAAATGTTTATCCGAAAACAAATCCGCCGTTGGTGATCGTTGATCCGGAGGTAATCTTGAAAGCGCCGAAAAAATATTTGATCTCGGGCATTTATGATTCCCTGGCAAAGTGGTATGAGGGCAGCGCGTCTCTGCCGGGTTCGGACAATGCGGACACTTTCGACTATATGGCGCTGGCAGTGGCAAAAATGTTGAAAGAAAACCAGTTTAAGGATGCCCGCGCGGCTTTGGATGCGATGGATAAAGGGGAATTGACAAAGGAATTTATCAATGTCGTCAACCTGAATATTTATACCGCAGCCCTGGTTCAGGCCCTGGGAATTAAAGCAGTCCGCAACGGCATTGCCCATTCGACCCAGAATGGATTGACAAAACTTCCGGGCGGCCATCATATCACCCATGGAGAAAAGGTGGCCTACGGTATTGCCGTTCAGTTGATGGTACTGAATGCTCCGGAGGAAGAAAAAGAAGAATTGAAGAATCTTTATACATCCATGGGACTTGTGGCTACCTTTGGCGGTCTGAATCTGGAGTTTACGGATGAAAATATTCATACAGTGGCCTTAAAAGCTGTATCCGATGTCTTGATGCGGACAAAACCTTTTGATAATATTACAGAAGAGATGATGTGTCAGGCAATCCGGGAGGTGGAGACTGCTTTTTAGCGGTAAGGCCGGACGGTTATTCAGACAGGAATATATAAGTGGGGTGTAACGATGAAGATATTGAATTTTGGCTCAATAAACATTGATAATGTGTACCATGTGGATGATTTTGTAAAGCCGGGCGAGACAAAAAAATCGCTGAGTTTTCAGGTGTTTCCGGGGGGAAAGGGTCTGAATCAGTCGGTGGCTCTGGCACGGGCGGGAGCCGCCGTGTATCATGCCGGAAAGATCGGGCCGGACGGTCAATGGCTGGCGGATTTGATGAAGACTTCCGGCGTGGATACGGCTTTGGTGGAAAAGGCAAAGTGCGATACGGGGAAAGCGATCATACAGGTAAGCGATACCGGGCAAAATGCGATCATACTCTATGAAGGTGCGAATCAGGAGATGGACAGAAAATATATTGAACGTGTGCTGGATCAATTTTGTGCGGGAGATATACTGGTGCTTCAAAATGAGATTAATCTTGTACCTGAAATGATTGAATTGGCCCGGCAGCGGGGATTGAAAATCGCTCTGAACCCGTCTCCGGCCAATGAAGTGATCCATCAGTGTGATCTGAGTAAAATTCAATGGTTACTGTTAAATGAAGTTGAAGGCGAGTGGATGACGGGCAAAAAGGAGCCGGAAGAAATATGTCGGGAATTGCTGAAAGCTTATCCGAATATGGAAGTGGTGCTGACTCTCGGAAGTCAGGGCGTTTTGTACCAGTCCGCGGAAAAGAAATGTTTTCAGAAGGCATTTAAAGTAGACGCTGTGGATACCACCGGGGCAGGAGACACATTTACCGGGTATTTCCTCAGGTGCGTTTCGGAGGGGGAGACTCCGGAAAAGGCTTTGAGGCTGGCTTCAAAGGCCGCGTCCATCGCCGTGTCCAGGGCAGGAGCTGCCGTTTCCATTCCTTATTGGAGTGAAGTTGTTCGGGAAGAAGAGCCGGGCAGATAAGCTGCCAATAGATGCGGACGGTAAGTCGTGCCCTGAAAAAGGGGATGACGGATATTTCAGAGAATTATTTAAATTGCGGCAGCCGGGAGATGACACAGTTGTTGTCAGATGTCCGACTGCCACAGTTTTATAGAGTAAAACAAAAATTTGACGGGTCACATATGACGGATGAAATGATCGTATCTGTTTTAAAAGGAGAACTGAGGGAAGTTCTGATCATCAGAAAGCGGGCGGGAAATCCGGGACTTTGCGGAATGCGGATCGCCGTCACGGCGGGAAGCCGGGGCGTCGCGAATATCGCGCTGATTCTCAAAACAATTGTTTCATTTTTAAAAGAAAACGGCGCTGTTCCGTTTATTATTCCGGCCATGGGAAGTCATGGGGGAGCGACCGCCGAAGGTCAGAAAAATCTTCTGGCAGGCTATGGCATTACGGAGAAAAGCATGGGATGCCCGATTGAGTCATCGATGGATGTGAAAAAGATCGGAAATACGGCGGATGGACGGGATGTTTTTATTGACCGGCTGGCCGCCGAAGCGGACGGCATCATTGTGGTGGGGAGGATAAAGCCCCATACGGCTTTCCGGGGGCCTTATCAGAGCGGCCTTATGAAGATGATGGCCATCGGACTGGGCAAGCAATACGGGGCTTCGGTATGTCATGCGGAGGGTTTTCAGCGGATGGGTTATAATGTCCGGACCTTCGGAAGCGCTGTTATTAAACATGCCAATATTTTATGCGGCGTAGGCATTGTGGAAAATGCCTTTGATGAGACAAGAAAGATCAGGGTGCTGCCGAAGGAAGATATTGAACGTGTGGAGCCGGAATTATTAAAAGAAGCCGAACAGCATATGCCGCAGATTTTATGGCCGTCCTGCGATGTCCTTATTGTGGATGAGATCGGCAAAAATTTCAGCGGCGACGGTATGGATCCGAATGTGACGGGGTCTTTTGCGACGCCCTATGCCGACGGCGGTATTCGGGCGGAGCGCATATGTCTGCTGGATCTGTCGCCGGAAACCCATGGCAACGGCATGGGAACGGGGATGGCCAGTGTGATCACCAGGCGTATTTTTGATCAGCTTGACGTAAATACAATGTACATTAATGCGATGACCTGTAAAAATCTCAATGGTTCCAGGATTCCCTGTGTGATGATAAACGATAAAGAAGCCATCCAATTTTGTTTAAAGACGTGTGTTCAGGCAGACCGGCGCCGTCCGAAGATCCTGCGGATATGCAACAGCCAGTTTGTTGAATATCTTTGGGTTTCGGAAGCATTGATTGAGGAATTGCCGGAGACAGCGGAAATTATTTCAGGGCCGTCCCCTCTGCCTTTTGATGCGGAGGGCAATCTGACGGACCGGCTGCCGAGGCAGAGAGGCCAGAGATTTCAATGATCCTATCGACCGTATTGGGTAAAATTATTTCTATATTTATAATAATGATTGTCGGAATCCTTTGTTGGAGATCCGGCATTATAGACGATGCTTCCAAGGAAAAATTTTCGCGGCTGAGTACTCAGATTGTCAGCCCGATGGTTATTTTTATGTCGTTTCAGATAGATTACGACCGGAAATTACTGATACACATGGGAATTCTTTTCGGGATGGCTGTCGTATTTTTTCTGATGGCCATTGCGGTGGGACGGATATTTCTTCGGGAAAAAGCCGGATATGACATCGCGGTGGAGCGTTTTGCCGTAACCTACGCCAACTTTGGCTACATGGGCCTTCCGCTGGCTGAGGCGCTTCTCGGCAATACGGGCGTGATTTATATGGCGGTTTTTATTGCCGTTTATAATCTGTTTGTATGGAGTCATGGCATTATGCTTTTGGACGGCAAAGGATTTCAGGTGAAAAAGCTCATCAATCCGAGTATGGCCGCGCTGGTTTTGGGCTTATTGTGCCTTATATTTCAAATAAAGATCCCGGAAAGCCCGGCCTTTGCCATGAATTCGATCGCGGCGATGAATACGCCGCTGGCTATGATCCTTTCCGGGGCGATTGTCGCACAGATTCATTTCGGGAAAATATTCCGGGATGGCCGGCTGTTTTGGGTCGTACTTTTGAGGCAAATCGTGTCGGCCGGGATATTTTGCGGAATATTGCGATTTATTCCGATCGAGGCGCCAATGAAGGTGATTGCGGCGGTGGTGGCGGCCTGTCCGGTAGCCTCGATGACAATCACATTATCGATTATTTATCACAGGGACAGTTATTATGCGACGGAGATTTTTACAGTGTCAACACTTTTATGTATTGTGACGCTTCCGTTGTGCCTGTTTATTGCGGGCGCAAGCCTATAAAGAAAAACGCTGTATCGCAGCTTTTTATGGCGCGATGCAGCATTTTTCTTTTTTTGATGGGATGCGGTGCTTTTACGGTCTATTTATAGGTATCATACAGTGTCTTTGCAGTCTTTTTTTCGCCGCCGTTTGTTTTCATACATCCGTTTATCTGCCTCAATGATCAGTTCCGAATAGGTCATATCGGCTTTCGTCAGACTATAGCCGAGTGAAAAACTGAGTCGGACAAAGGTCTTATCATCGATTTGGGCAGTACCCCAGTCCTGGATTCCCTCAAGGGCATGAATCGCATTGAGAAGCTCTTCTTCACTGTCATATTGATATAAAAACAGAATGAATTCATCGCCGCCCTGCCTGGCGGCAATGCTGGATTTTGGGCCGAAGTTATGAATCATTCTGGCGATATTTTTAAGGTAAATATCCCCTTTTTCATGGCCATAGGTGTCGTTGACAGCTTTTAGCCCGTCGGCATCAATCAGGACAAAGGCGCTGAAGCCGAGTTTCTCAGGTTCTTTAAATAAAGAAGCAAGCTTATTATCCAGTCCTCTTCGGTTGTACAGCCCGGTCAGCAGATCGGCGTCTCTCTCAAATTCAAGAGCTCTGCGCCGAATGATTTCACTTGTTACATTGATAGCGACACCGAATATTTTATTGTTTTCATCGAGTTCTTCAAGTCTTACATATTGCTCGGCTTGTTCGCTGAGCCGGTATATGCCGGGTTCGTTTGGCACCGGATTCCGGCGGATATTGTCAATAAATGATTTAAATAAATTATAATCCGAGGCCAATCGTTCGGCTTCATCTGCATCGATTCCGAGAATCATAGGAATATATTCGGTGAATCGAACTTTGTTCATATGCGGATTGTATTCATATACGCCGATATATCTGTTTGCTTTGCTGAGAACATAGGACATTTTTTTGTTATTGTCCAGAAGACTTTTTATCATCATATTGAGATAGGTACTTAACTCTGAAAATTCGAGGCTGCTTTGAATGTCAATGCTTTCATCAAGATTTCCGTCAGAAATCGAGCGAAGCTTTTGGTTGACTTCCTGGATTCTTTCTACAACGTATCGATTTATATAACTGGTTGCCGCATGTGACAGAATTAATGCAATGAGTGCGAGACAGGCGGCAAGCAAAAAGGATATTGTAGGAATCTGCTGATAAAGTGCACTGTTCAGCACAATGCGGCCAAGATAGATATTGTCAGCCTTTTTAAATACGCAGTAAGTTTTATTCCCATCGATGGTGGCGGGAAAGCCGTGTGTGTTTGTTTGAATGTTGTCGATGGTCAAACCGATTTCATTGATATTTCTTCCGATATATTTTGCAAGGGTGGCTCCGATAATTTCCCCTGTTTCGGCATCAATTGCGCAGTAACCTGCCTCAGGGCTTACAGCAAACAGAGAAAAAATATGGGAAAGCTCATTTTTTTCCGTGATTTTCATAACATTGACCGGTTCCATGCCCACCTGGACAATAAAATCACCGGTCCGGCTCCAAAGCGCGGAATACTGCATCAGTTTCCCCTCTGCCGTGTTGGGAGTGATATCCTGGACAAGCTGCAGGGTTTTATCTTCCAGAAGGGGTTTAAAGAAACGCATCTGCTCGCCGGAATCAAAGGTATAATTGAAATATTCCGGGTGAGTTCCGGCAAAAATCCGGCCTGTATTGTCAAAAATATGGATTTCGTCAACTTCCGTAATTTCCGCTATGCGTTTCAGTTCCTCGGTATCATATACAATATCCGGCTCGTTTTCAATAATGCGTGAGATAGTCTCAGCATTATGAATACATGTCTGTGAGTATTCCTGCTGGGCGTCCGCCAGTTCTTTTTGATTTTCCGCTAATATCTGTTCAATCTGCGAAAAGGTTTTTACGGCTGTCTCATAAGCGCGGTTCTGCTCGATCATAACCAGAATGAATGTGACCATAATCAGTATAACTGCTACCGAAAACAATGTGATCAACTGCATATACTTGCGGATGGTTGTTTTAAGAGTATTCATTCGTACCTGCCTTTCACGAAGCGGGCAAAAGACGGCGAGCCGCTCGCCCGCAAGGCGATGGCTATTGTTTCAGTTATTCATAGCATACCAAGAAATGATTTTTTTTACAATAGAAAATATTGTTTTGCAGCTTGAAAGACGATACATCAAAATCAGGAAACCGCTGCTCCGCGGCCTGTCAAAAGGCTGCGAAGCAGCGGTGCTTTTATCCGGTTATTTTGCGCATGGCGGGCAGGTAGTCGGTGCATCGAAGGATGGGTTAAATGCGTAGAAGTTTTTGGAATCCAGCTGTTCCTGCAAAATACGGAGTGTTTCACCGAAACGCTGGAAGTGTACGATTTCACGGGCGCGGAGGAATCGGATCGGGTCGGCAACTTCCGGGTCTTTTACAAGCCGCAGGATGTTTTCGTAAGTTGACCGGGCCTTTTGCTCGGCGGCCATATCTTCAAACAGATCGGTGATCGGGTCGCCTTTGGACTGGAATTCGCAGGCATTAAACGGAATACCGGCTGCAGCCTGCGGCCAGATGCCGACAGTGTGGTCAACATAATATTTATCAAAACCATATTTTTTGATTTCTTCCATAGATAAATTCCGTGTAAGCTGAGTTACGATGGTGCCGACCATTTCCAGGTGAGCCAGTTCTTCTGTACCTATATCGGTGAGCATACCCATGGCCTGGCGGTTTGGCATGGCAAAACGCTGCGAAAGATAGCGCATGGATGCGCTGAGTTCGCCGTCGGGGCCGCCGTACTGGCTGAGTATCACCTGGGCAATCTGGGCGTTTGGCTGTGTGATATTTATCGGATATTGCAGTCGTTTCTCATAGTTCCACATGAGCAGTTACCTCCTTCCCAAGGCCATTGTTGATGAATCCACTCCCAGGAGTTGCTGGCAGCATCGTTGGCGGTGTCAATGGTTAAAGGCCCGAAACGGCGGGCATATTCTTTTAAAGCCGCATTTCGGCGTTCGCTGTGCTCATGGAAATAGGCCAGAGCTTCCTGATTTGCAGGATGGGAATCCAGGAACAGGAGAATATCGTCCACGGCAAAACTGACCTGATTAATATATTCAATTAATTGAGACTGGGAAAACTGACATAAATTTCTCATCGCGCACACCTCTTTCCACAAAATGGTTTATGAAGTTCAGGGAAAATGGTGCCGACTTCCAGAGCATGACTTAAGTCAAATGTTGTCTGAAAGGTCTGCATAGGCACGTAGGCCATAGCGATGGGATAGGTGCTGATATTTTCACAGGCCGGTGCTGCCGGCGTCGGCATAGGCCGGGTTACGGGCTGGCAGCACGGAGCCATATTTTGTCGGTAATTCATAAAAGCTCCTTTCGGAGAATCACTTATTTTACTATCAGTGTATGAAAACCGAGAAGAAATGTGAGAATATTAAATAATAATCTGAAGGGCGTTGTGTATATTCTGGATGTGAATTTCTTTGCTGCCCTGTGCGTATTCGCCGTCCAATGTCCACGGAACTTCGGTTTCCGGATAAATATCCAGAGAGTTCGCCTGGAAAAATGTAATGACATCCGGGTCGTAGGCCTGGGTGTTGATGGAAACGACAATTTTTGTCAGATCAAGCAGGGTTTTTGGCATTTTAATGAGCATGACTTCAAAAAGACCGTCATTAAAATCCACCAGTTCTTTATTCAGGCGGATCATACCGCCGACGGATGTGGAATTGCAGACAGCCCCCCAGATATAATTATCTTCCATAACAGCATCACCGTGGATGATTTTCATATGGCACGGTTCGATGGTTGAAAGATCCTTGACCCCTTCCAAAAGATAAGCGAGGTGTCCGAGACGGTTTTTGAGCGATTGGGGCGTATTATAGGAAGCTTCAGTAAAAGCTCCGAAAGACGCCACATAGGAAAAATAAAGCTGGTTAAAGCTGCCGATGTCAATCTTTCGCGGTGAACCGGTCATAATTTGACGGGCAATATCGACAGAACTGCCCGTCAGCCCGATGCTCCGGGCAAAATCATTGGTGCTTCCGGACGGAATATAACCCACAGGGGGATGCCCTTCAATAGGAACAAGGGTGGATACCATGCCGTTAAAGGTGCCGTCTCCGCCGCAGCAAACAACTAAATCGTAAGGCACGTTCTCATTTATGGATTCTTTGATTGTTTCCGAGATATATTTGGTAACATTTAATGTCAATTCATAATCTGCCTCACAGAAAATCTGGCAGACTTCCAGAAGGCTGTCTTTGATCTTTATGGTGCCGGAACTTGGATTGACAATAAAAAGTAAGCGTTTTTTCATGATGATAACCTCCTTCGGGCTTTTAAAATATCCGGTTGTCCAGATGCCTGAGATATAGATATTATATATTATTTTGCGTGCGGTGGCTACTATAAGTTTTGTAATAAAACGTTGACAAATGGGGATTCTGTTATATAATTTTAAAAAGCAGGAGAATATTATTTGGAGGCTATTCAGATGAAGAAGGTTGTAAAGTTCGGCGGCAGTTCTCTGGCCAGCGCCGAACAGTTTAAAAAGGTGGGTAATATTATCAAAAGCGACCCGGACAGAAAGTATGTGATCCCTTCGGCGCCGGGGAAGCGTTTTGCAAAAGATATTAAGGTGACCGATATGCTTTACCGCTGTTATGAGGCGGCTGTGGCAGGAGAGCCGTTTGGGGAACTCCTGGAGCAGATCAAAGCGAGGTATAATGAAATTATTCAGGGGTTGGCCCTTGATTTATCGCTGGAAGAAGAGTTTAAGACGATTGAAACGGCCTTTAAAAATAAAGAAGGCATTGACTACGCAGCCTCCAGAGGAGAATATTTAAACGGCCTTATTATGGCTGAATATCTGGGATATGAGTTTATTGACCCGGTGAATTTTATTTTTTTCCGTAAGGATGGGGCTTTGGACCAGGAAAAAACTTACAGTTCTCTGGGAGAGAAACTGAAAAAAACTGAGCGGGCGGTCATCCCGGGATTTTACGGCTGCAGCGCAGATGGGAAGGTTCAGACCTTTTCCCGCGGCGGTTCCGATGTCACCGGCTCTATTGTGGCTAAGGCCGTGCTGGCGGATATTTATGAGAATTGGACCGATGTTTCCGGCGTGCTTGTGGCAGACCCGCGGATCATCGAGAATCCGAAGCCGATTCATACGGTAACTTATAAGGAATTGCGGGAACTTTCCTATATGGGAGCCAGCGTTCTTCATGAAGATGCTATTTTCCCGGTACGTTCGGAGGGGATTCCGATCAATATCCGGAATACAAATGCGCCGCAGGATGCGGGAACCTTTATTGTTGAAAGCACCTGTGTAAAACCGGATTATACGATTACCGGCATCGCAGGAAAGAAAGGTTTTGTTTCGATCACAATTGAAAAAGATATGATGAACGCTGAGGTCGGCTTTGGACGCCGGGTTCTCGAGGCGTTTGAAAAGGAAGGCGTTTCCTTTGAACATATGCCGTCCGGCATTGACACCTTGACTGTCTTTGTGCATCAGGATGAGTTCCAGGAGAAGGAGCAGGCGGTTCTTGCAAGCCTGCATCGCGCGGTACATCCGGATTCCATAGAGATGGAGGGCGACTTAGCCCTGATCGCTGTTGTTGGACGGGGTATGAAGGCGACTCGAGGTACAGCGGGAAGAATTTTCTCTGCTCTGGCTCATGCCAATGTTAATGTCAAGATGATCGACCAGGGCTCCAGCGAGCTGAATATTATTATCGGTGTTCAGGATAAGGATTTTGAAGCTGCGATTAAAGCAATTTACGATATTTTTGTGACTATTCGTCTTTAAATTTGTTTTATGGGAAAATGTGGAAAGATGTCGCCGGAAGGCGGCATTTTTCTTGACATAAATACGCTTTTATGCTACTATGATAAAGCGTTACACGAATAATAGAGTGATTAACACAAGAATTCAGGAGGAAAGAATCATGAAAAAGAATATGGCATTAGTTATGGCCGCAGCGCTGGCAGCTTCTTGTCTGGCAACGGGGTGCGGCAATAAAGCGGCAGAAACAAAAGCAGATACAACGGCAGAGACAACCGCTGAAACCGGTGCAGAGAGCAAGGAAGACGGCGAGACTGCCGCAGCAGCCGGCGAGCGGACAACTCTTACGGTTGGTTTTGACGCAAGCTTCCCGCCATACGGATATCAGGAAAACGGCGAGTATGTTGGATTTGATTTGGATCTGGCCCAGGAGGTTTGCGAGCGAAACGGATGGGAGCTTGTAAAAACACCGATTGACTGGGATGCAAAGGATATGGAATTAAATTCCGGCGCGATTGACTGTATTTGGAACGGCTTTACGATGAATGGCCGTGAAGATGCTTACACATGGAGTGAGCCGTACATTGATAATACCCAGGTGTTTGCCGTAAAGAAAGACGGCGGCATTACATCGGCGGCGGATCTGGCCGGAAAAACAGTTTTAGTTCAGGCAGATTCCTCGGCACTGGCTGCATTGACGGATGAAGAAAATGAAGAAATCAAGGCGCTGGCAGATTCCTTTGCGGAACTTCGCGAAGTGCCGGATTATGAAACCGCGCTCCTGGAGCTTGAAGCCGGTTCGGCAGACGCTGTAGCCATGGATGAGGGCGTTGCAAGAGATAAACAGAACAAAAATGATAATATTACGATTCTGGATGAAGAGATCTCCAAAGAACAGTATGGTATCGGCTTCAAACTTGGAAATGAAGAATTGCGTGACCAGGTATGGGCTACGCTGCTTGAGATGGAAGCCGATGGAACGGTGGATACCATCGCTGATAAATACTCCGTAAATAAAGACAACATCTGTATCAGCAAATAAGACGAAAAACATCAGGGGAGCGACCAATATCGCTCCCCTTTATTGTGAGCACTTAGCGAGGTGTTTTCGAGCTTAGTGCGAATGTACTCCTCGAATCTTAGCGAAGTAAAACTGAGCTCAGTTGAGAGGAGTTACCCCTGTGAGTACAGCGGGGGACTTTACGGAGGAGGTCAATAGATGGCGGTAACAGATATTATAAAACAATTATCCGGCGGTATGGGCGTGACCCTTGAAATATTTTTTGTCACGCTGATCACATCGCTGATTTTAGGGCTGGGACTGGCATTGGTTCGAATGTCCAGATTCAGGATTCTTTCTATTCTTGCGAAAATATACATATCCATTATGCGGGGAACGCCGCTGATGCTTCAGCTTTTAGTTGTTTATTTCGGACCGTATTTTATTTTCGGTATCCCGATCACCAGTTCCTATCGTTTAAATGCGGTATTGATTGGTTTTGCCCTGAATTATGCAGCCTATTTTGCGGAAATTTACCGCGGAGGGATCGCGGCGGTGCCGGACGGACAGTATGAAGCTGCAAAACTGCTTGGCTACAGCAAAAGTCAGACATTTATCCATATCGTGATGCCTCAGGTCATCAAACGGATCATTCCGGCGGTAGCCAATGAAACGATTACTCTTGTCAAGGATACATCGCTGGCATTTACGTTGGCTGTGGCCGAAGTGTTTACATTGACAAAGCAGCTGGTGGCGGCCCAGTCTTCGGTCGTTCCTTTTATCGTTGCCGGCGTATTTTATTACATTTTTAACCTGGTTGTCGCCATGTTCTTCGATTATCTGGAAAAGAAGCTGAGCTATTATCGTTAGGAGGGTGAGAGATGAATTTACTTGAGATGAAGCATATTAAAAAGAGCTTCGATGGATTGGAAGTTCTGAAGGATATCTCCCTGACGGTAAATGAAGGGCAGGTATTGAGTATTATCGGGCCGTCCGGCTCGGGAAAATCCACGCTGCTCCGCTGCGCCACCATGCTGGAGAATATAGACGATGGGGATATTATTTATTTGGGAGAAGCTGCGGCGAAAAGCGAGGGCGGCAAAGCGTCCTACGCCAAGGCAGCGGATTTAAAACGGATTCATGGATATTACGGGTTGGTTTTTCAGAATTTCAATCTGTTTCCTCATTATTCTGTCATAAAGAATATCACGGATGCACCGCTGCGGGTGCAGCATCGGAACAGGGAAGAGGTATTTGAGGAAGCGAAGGAGCTGCTTCGGAAAATGGGATTGGAGGATAAGGCAAATGCCTATCCGTATCAGTTGTCCGGCGGGCAGCAGCAGCGTGTGTCTATCGCGCGGGCGTTGGCTATGAATCCAAAGATTTTATTTTTTGATGAGCCGACATCGGCCTTGGACCCGGAGCTGACCGGTGAGATTTTAAAAATCATTAAAAATCTGGCGGCGGAAAAAATGACGATGGTTATTGTTACCCATGAGATGAATTTCGCAAAAAATGTGTCGGATTATGTTATTTTTATGGACAAGGGCGTTATTGTTGAGGAAGGTTCGCCGGAACGGGTTTTCAATTCGGAAAACCAGCGTATGAAGGAATTCCTTGGCAAGCTTAATGCGGAATAAAAAATCGATGTGAGAGCTGTATCAGAGGTAAATAGATAGATTTGCTGATGGTACAGCTTTTTTGTTGACATCCAAAGAAAAAAGAGATATGATATTGATATCAAAATGATATCAATTCAGGGAGGAAATATTATGAAGACGGAGAATGGAAATATTGAAGAAAAGCTTCTTCATCCAATGAACGGCGGGGTGATGCTCATTGTTGATCTGATTTTGCTGGCGGCCTTTGGATTTTTGTTTGCCTTTGGTATTCGCCAGTCGGTATATGGACATATCGGTTTAGCCGTTGCTATGATCATAGTATCGTGTGTCGGCGTTGTCGCGGTGTGCATTTGCTTTGGAGGTTTGAAGACGGTGCGGCCGAATGAGGCGTTGGTATTGACCTTGTTTGGCGGTTATTATGGGACGATCCGAAAACCGGGATTTTATTTTGTAAACCCTTTCAGTGCATCCAACAGTCCCCTTTATGATAAAGCCCAGAGTGCGGCGATCAAGGCGGCCAAGGCGAAAACAAGCGAGTTGGAGATCGTTACTACGCCGGGAAGAAAACGGGTATCCTTAAAGAGCAATACGCTGAAAAATGAAAAGCAGAAGGTCAATGACGGCATGGGCAATCCGATCGTTATCGGAACAAATGTTATCTGGCGGGTGGAAGATCCGACAAAGGCAGTTTTTAATGTGGAGGATTATATGGAATTTATCTCCATACAGACAGATTCCACGGTGCGTAATGTGGCCCGTCTTTATCCTTATGATGTGATTGATGAGGAAAATGATGAGAGTGAAAAGACACTTCGCGGCAGCGTTCAGGAGATAGCGGACCGGATGGAAACGGCATTGCAGGAGCGTGTCAATGTGGCCGGCATCGTGATTGAGGATGTGAAGATCACAAATCTGGCCTATTCGGAGGAAATTGCAGCGGCCATGCTTCAGCGCCAGCAGGCAACGGCCATCATTGCGGCCCGTCAGAAGATTGTGGACGGCGCCGTCGGAATGGTGAAGATGGCGATCGATAAGCTTGGCGATGAAGAGATCGTACTTTTGGATGAAGAAAGAAAAGCGGCGATGGTCAGCAATCTTCTCGTTGTTCTCTGTTCCGGAAAAGATACCCAGCCTATTGTAAACAGCGGAAGTATATATTAAACTTTAACTTACAGGGAGGGAGGCGGAGCCATGGATAAAATTCATTTGGATGAAAATTTAAATGAAAAAGAAGAAAAGCTTCGGGCACGTCTGGAAAAAATAAATTCCCTTGAAAAAGAAATTAAGGAGCGGGAAAAGGCGATAAAAGCCAGGGAAAATGCCAGAAAGCAGGTGCTGCTTCGGCTGCCGCAGGGCCTTTGGGAGGACATTTCCGAGTGGGCCTGCGATGATTTCCGCTCAATTAACGGACAGATAGAGTATTTGCTGACGGAAGCGGTGAGGAGCCGCAAGAAGGGAAAGGGATGATTAAATGAATCAGAACTGCAGGATGACACAAGAAGAAATTTTATCAAAGGTGGACCATACACTATTGACACAGACAGCCACCTGGGATGAGATCAAGGCGATTTGCGACGATGCGGTGACTTATGGCACAGCTTCTGTGTGCATACCGCCGAGATTCGTTAAACAGGCGAAGGCGTATGTTGGTGACAAAATGAAGATTTGTACGGTGATTGGATTCCCGAATGGTTATTCAACGCCGGAAGTGAAGATTTTTGAGACCCGGCAGGCTCTAAAGGACGGCGCGGATGAGATTGATATGGTGATTTCTGTAGGCACAGTTAAAGAGGGAAAATATGACCGGGTTCTTAAAGAAATCCGGGATATTAAGGCGGTCTGTGGAGGCCACATTTTAAAGGTAATTATTGAAACCTGTTTTTTGACGGATGAGGAAAAAATGAATCTTTGCCATGTTGTTACGGATTCGGGTGCGGATTATATTAAGACATCGACGGGGTTTGGCGGCGGCGGAGCAACCTTTGAGGATGTGAAGCTTTTTGCGGAAAATATCGGGCCGGGGGTTAAAATTAAGGCCGCCGGAGGGATCACATCTATGGAGGATGCGGAAAAGTTTATTGAATTGGGTGCTTCGAGGCTTGGCACGAGCAGAATTGTAAAGTTGGTTAAAGGAGAAATGTGATATGTGGGAAAATCTCATTCAGAAGGCGATCGGACAATTGGATCATGCCTATGCGCCATATTCGGACTTTAAGGTTGGCGCTGCACTTTTAAGCAGTGACGGTCAGATTTTTACCGGCTGCAATATAGAAAATTTTGCCTATGGACCGTCCAACTGCGCAGAGCGCACAGCGATTTTTAAGGCGGTCAGCGAGGGCGTGCGGGACTTTAAAGCGATCGCCATTGTCGGAGGAAAGCATGGGGTCATTCGGGATTATTGTGCGCCCTGCGGCGTTTGCCGCCAGGTGATGGCGGAGTTCTGCAGTCCTGAAGAATTTCAGATAATTCTGGCGAAAAGTCCGGAGGATTATCAGATCTATACTCTGGCAGAACTATTGCCAAAGGCCTTTTCTCCGAAAACAATGGCGGATTTTCAGACATCTGAGGAAAAAGAATCCGGGGAGGTGGAGCAGAAATGAAAAAGTTTCGGCGAATATTTTTAATTGTTATTGATTCTCTGGGCATCGGCGAGATGCCGGATGCGGCGGATTACGGTGATACGGGGGCGGATACCCTGGGACATATATCCGAGTGTGCGGATAGTTTTTGTATTCCGAACCTTCAAAAGCTCGGAATGGCAAATCTGAAACAATTGAAACAGGTTGAACCTGTGGAAGGACCTGTGGGATATTATGCGGCGCTCCGGGAGGCCAGCGCCAGCAAGGATACTATGACAGGCCACTGGGAAATGATGGGTCTGAAGGTGACGACGCCTTTTAAGACCTTTACGGATACCGGTTTTCCGGAAGATCTGATCGCAGAGCTGGAACGGCGGACGGGTCACAAGGTTATCGGCAATAAGAGCGCCAGTGGAACGGTCATCCTGGATGAACTGGGCGAAGAGGAGATCGCAACGGGTCATATGATCGTCTATACTTCAGCCGACTCGGTGCTTCAGATCTGCGGCAATGAAGAGACCTTTGATTTAAAGGAATTGTATCGCTGCTGCGAGATTGCAAGAGAGCTGACGATGCGGGAAGAGTGGAAGGTTGGACGGGTCATCGCAAGGCCTTATGTCGGAAAGAAGCGGGGCGAATTTAAGCGCACAAGCAATCGCCATGATTATGCTTTGAAGCCGTTTGGCCCGACAGCTCTGAACGTGCTTAAAGATGCCGGCAAGGATGTCATTGCCGTCGGCAAGATCAATGATATTTTTGCGGGCGAAGGGATTACCCGGGCGGAACGTTCAAAATCCTCGGTGCATGGCATGGAGCAGACGATTGAACTGGCCGGAGAAGATTTTGAAGGTTTGTGTTTTGTCAACCTGGTGGATTTTGACGCCCTTTGGGGGCACCGCAGAAATCCGGTGGGTTATAGAGAAGAGCTGGAGCGCTTTGATGTGAAGCTCGGAGAGCTTTTGGATAAAATTGGGGACGAGGATTTGATCATGATCACGGCCGATCATGGCAACGACCCAACTTACAGCGGTACGGATCACACCCGGGAGAAAGTTCCGCTGCTCATTTATTCGCCGTCCTTTGACAAAGGCGGTTCACTTGGAGAACTGGATACCTTTGCAGTGATTGGGGCGACGATTGCGGATAACTTCGGCATAGAGATGCCGGAAAATACCATCGGGTATTCCATCGCGGACCGGATTTAGTGAACATGATGTGCGATCAGATAAGATAAAGGGAGAGAAAGGCTTATGCATCTGGAGATTTACTTATATATTACCTTCTTTTTTATCTATTCCTTTTTAGGGTGGGTGACAGAAGAAATATTTGCGGCCTTTAAGTATGGGCGCTTTATTAATCGGGGATTTTTGAATGGGCCAATGTGTCCGGTTTATGGAGTCAGTATGTTTATTATATACAATGTTCTGACGGATTACAGTCTGCAGCCCGTGTGGCAGTTTATCGGAGCCGTCGGCATTGTCACCGTGATTGAGTATGTGACAGGTGCGCTTTTAAGGAAGATCACCGGAAGACGTTTCTGGGATTACCGGGAATTACCCCATAATTTAAACGGATACATTTGTCTCAGATATTCGATTTTCTGGGGAGCGCTCTCTGTGGCAGCCCTGTGGCTTGTTCATCCGGCAATTCACATTTTACTGATCTTGACGCCAAAGCGAGTGGTTGAGGCGATAACATGGATAGTCGGCATTGTGTTTATGATCGATGTCGTTGTTACTTTGGCCGCTTCTTTACATTTAAATTTTAAGGGCGGTGTCGCCGAGAACGTTGTTAATCAGGCCAGTGAAATGCGAAAAACGATGGGAAGACAGATTTTTCTCGTTGTTCAGCGGCGTATGTATACATCTTTCCCTGAATTGAAAAGTCAGGAGCCTTCGGAAGAAAAGGGATTCGGACGGGTCAGCGGGCGGACTTTTGCCAAAGGCCTGTGTCTGGAAAAGCTTGTCTGGATGTTTTTTATCAGCGGCGTGGCGGGCGATATTGTTGAGACGATCTACATGTGGGCGACGACCGGGCAGGTGATGAGCCGGAGCAGTTTTCTTTATATCCCTTTCAGCATCGTCTGGGGAGTCGGAGGCGCTTTGGGAGTGGGGCTGCTCTACTCGGTGCGGAGAAGCAGAATTCTCATTTTTCTGGGAGGTTTTTTCTTCGGCGGTGTGTTTGAGTATTCGTGCTCGGTTCTGGCTGAATTCCTTTTTGGAACCACCTTTTGGGATTACAGCAAGATTCCCTTTAACCTGAATGGACGAATCAATCTGTTGTTCTGCGGGTTCTGGGGGATTGCCGCAGTCATCCTTATCCGGCTTATTTATCCGGTGGTCAGCCGATGGATTGAAAAAATCCCTTTGATTTCAGGGACAATTCTGACATGGGTACTGATGGCCGTTATGGTTCTTACGGCAGCCGTGTCGTCCATGGCGATCACCCGGTATGTACAGCGGCAGGCATCTATACCGCCAAGGACGGCTGTCGGAGAGTTCCTTGATGAACAATATCCGGATGCCCTGGTGAAAAAGGTCTATCCATATATGAAAATTGTAGAATAGCAAAAAAAGAGAGCTTAGTCGGCGGGTTTGGACTAGGCTCTTTTTTGACTTATTTTTGATAGTCTTTCGGATTCAGGCCGAGTTTTTCCAGCTTTTTATAAATGCCGGAAATGTGCAGACCTGTAATGGCGGAAAGTCTGGACATATTACCTTTATTTTCCTTCAGTAGATTCTCGAAATAGGTCATTTCACAACCTTTTTTGTATTCCTTATAGGTCATGGTTTTTCCTGTATGCTTTGAAAGATAATTTTCAAAAGAAGTGACAACTGCCGCAGGTTCATTATCATTCGGCTGTATGATCTGAATCGTGTTATGCAGAGCAACGCCATCGGTAATGACGTATCTCTGGATGACATTTTTTAATTCCCGGATATTTCCCGGCCAGGAGTAAGATACAAGCGCATCAAGGTATTTATCGGCCAGATGAACATCTTTGCCGTATTTTTTATTGTATTTATTTAAGAAAAACTCCGCGAGAGGAAGAATGTCCTCCGGCCGCTGGCGGAGCGGCGGCAGGGTGAGGGGCAAAATGTTTAACCGATAATATAAATCCTCGCGGAAGGTGCCCTCTTTAACCATTTTCAATAAGTTGCGGTTTGTGGCGGCGATGATACGAACATTCAATTGTTTTGTTTCTTTGCCGCCGATTTTGCGTATTTCTCCGGTTTCCAGAAATCGGAGTAGTTTTGGCTGAAGCTGCGGCGAAAGTTCGCCGATTTCATCTAAAAATAATGTACCGTTATTTGCCAGTTCAAATAATCCCATTTTTCCATTCTTGTTGGCGCCCGTGAAGGAGCCTTTTTCATAACCGAAAATTTCGGATTCCATCAGGGATTCCGGAATTGTCGCACAGTTGACGGGAACAAATATTTCTTTATTTCTCTGGCTTTTGGCATGTATAAATTTGGCCAGGACCTCTTTTCCGGTGCCTGATTCACCATAAATAATGACGTGGGTGTCGATTTGCGCAATCTGCTGTGCAAAATTAAAGGTACTTTTGCTCTCAGAGTTTACTGCAATATAGGACGGTTCATTGCGTGAATTGATGACCGTATTCAGAAGTTTTCGCATATGCTCGCTGTTTTCCTGCATGAAGCTGTTGTATTTTTCGGAAAATGCTTCACCCTGGCTAAAAGCGATAACCCGGATTAATTTTCCATTCTCATCAAAAATCGGACGCGAATAGGCATAAATACCGTGATCAGGGTCGCCATTAACCAGGAGATAAGTCATTCGCGGTTCCTTTGCTTCGATGCAGTCGACAAGGGCGCTCTCGCTGAATACGCCGCGTTCCCGGAGTTCATAAGCCGAAACGCCGATAAAGTCTTCCCGGGACATCCCCGTCAGATTGCAGGTCCCTCTGGAGCATAAGAGAATGATGCCTTTGCTATCTGTGATCAGAATACTGCCTTCGTAATTTTCCAGTATATCTTCAAAATATGCCATATCATTTCCAAATGGTTCCATTAACAAAATCCTTTCTAAAAAAATAGAATTATAATTTTTTATTCTAAAAAAATAGATAAATTTGTGCTCAAATTAACTATAACATAAAAATTTCAAAAATAAAAGTCATTTTTTGAATGTGCGAAATGCTGTAAAAAAATTAAAATAGAACTTAAAAATTATGATATTTTAACAAAATTTAATTTTTTAGGGGGGGGGTAAATTTGGAACAGAAAATGCTGAATAGTAGGGTGAAACTAAATTGATAAATAATTGTCAATTTAGGTGTGGAAAAACTTACATTTAAAGGAGGTTTATGTATGAGTAAAGTTATTTCATTGGAGGAAGCGGTTGCTTTGATTAAGGATGGTGACTGCATTGCCACTTCCGGTATTTGCATGGAAGGGGTTCCGGAGGAAGTGTTGGCAGGTATCGAGAAGAGCTTCCTCGAAACCGGCAAACCGGCCGATCTTCATGCAATCTTTGCAGCCGGTCAGGGCTGCTGGGATGATGAGCACGGCTGGCAGCATATGGCCCATGAAGGTTTGGTGACCCATGTCATTGCCGGACATTATGGAACATGTAAATCTTTTGGAAAGCTGGTGGAGGAAGAAAAGGCGGTTGGTTATAACCTGCCACAGGGCGTTATCGTTGATCTGTTCCATGAAGCGGTTAAAGGTATGCCGATGCACATCACCAAATTGGGACTGAAAACCTTTGTCGATCCGCGTATCGAAGGCGGAAAAGTAAACAAATTGGCAAAAGAGGCAGAGGATATTGTTAAAGTTGTGGAAATTGACGGTGAAGAGTATTTAAGCTACAAGACACCGAAAATTGATGTGGCTATCGTTCGGGGAACAACGGCGGATGCTTTTGGAAACATTTCTTTTGAAGAGGAAGCGCTTCCGATCGATATGCGGGTTCTGGCCATGGCAGCTCATGCCTGCGGCGGCAAAGTGATTGTTCAGGTTAAATATACCTGCGATCGACTGATGACAGATAAGGTTGCCATTCCTGGAATCTTCGTGGATGCGGTAGTTGTATCCCGGGAACCTGAAAAGAGTCACAGACAGACACAGCAGCATTTCTATCAGCCAAGTATTTCCGGACATACATTTGTTGCAACGGACGCTATTCCTGAAATGGCCTTTGATACACGTAAATTGATTTCACGCCGTGCGGCTATGGAATTAACTCCGGGCGCTGTTATTAATCTGGGCGTTGGTATGCCGGAAGGAATTGCCAATATCGCGGCAGAAGAGGGCGTCAGTGATTTGATCACCATGACATCTGAGAGCGGCGCGGTAGCCGGTGTGCCTATGGGCGGACAGTCCTTTGGCGCCGTTCAGAATGCCTGGGCAGTCGTTGAGCAGGAAGTTCAGTTTGATTTTTATGACGGCGGCGGTCTGGATGTATGCTATCTTGGCTTGGCTGAAGCCGACAGAGTCGGAAATGTCAATGTCAGTCATTTTGGAACAAATGTTACAGGTTGCGGCGGATTTATCAATATTTCCCAGACAACGCAAAATCTTGTTTACTGTGGAACATTTACAGCAGGCGGTCTGAAAGAAAAAATCGAAGACGGCAAGCTGGTTATTCTTCAGGAAGGACGAAGCAAGAAATTCCTTAATGAGGTACAGCAGATTACCTTCAGCGGCGAGTATGGCGCAGAAGTCGGACAGAATGTACTTTATATCACGGAGCGCGCGGTGTTCAAACTGGTTCCTGGCGGCCTGAAGCTGTTGGAAGTTGCTCCGGGTGTGGATTTACAGAAAGATATTCTTGATCAGATGGAATTTACACCGATTATTGAGGACTACAAGTTAATGGATGAAAGACTTTTCAGAGAAGATAAGATTAATCTGAAAGAGATAATGCTTTCAAAATAATACGAAATAGGGGGAAAGGTATATGGGTATTTTATTAATTGTTATAGGTTTGGTAATTATGACAGTGCTTGCTGTTAAAGGTGTACCGATTTTATGGTCGGCGCTGGTAGCGGGAATATTTGTTCTGGCAACCTCCGGATTAAATGTGGTCGAAGGGATCACCACGACATATATGACCGGATTTTCCGGATATATTATGAATTATTTCCTGATGTTCGTGCTGGGCGCTGTTTTCGGAAAACTGTGTGAAGTCAGCGGAGCATCCGACAGTATTGCAAAAGCAGTTGTGAGCAAATTGGGTGAAAAATATGTTGTTCTCGCGATTATCGTGGCAGCAGCAATCCTGGCTTTCGGCGGAGTTTCTCTGTTCGTTGCATTGTTTACATTGTATCCGTTGGGCATGAGTTTATTTAAACAGGCAGATATTCCGAGACGTTTGTTCCCGGGAACCTATATTGCCGGTGCTGCAACCTTTGCAATGACGGCGCCGTTTACACCGTCCACACAGAACATTGTTCCTATGGCTTATCTTGGAACAACGCTTTCTTCCGGTATGGTTCCTGGTATTATCGGTTCCGTATTCTGCGCGGTTGTTGTCTGCATCTACATGCAGTGGCGTGTTGGTAAAGTTAAGGCAAACGGTGAACATTTTGTTCCGTTGGCCGGTGAAGAATTCGGTAATGATGACGGAAAAGATATTCCAAACCTTATTATAGCCTTGGTTCCTATGATTATTTTAATTCTTGCATTAAATGCTTTTGGATTATCCGTTGTTGTAGGATTGTTTGTTGGTGTTATTGCTGCTGTGATTCTTTATTGGAAATGGCTGCCTCACAGCATGGCCGCATTCTGGAAAGATATTTCTGCAGGCGCTCAAAACGGTATTATGTCTATTGCAAATACAGCGGCTGTTGTAGGTTTTGGTTCTATCGTTACGGCAACACCTGCATTTTCAACTTTAGCCGGTATTGTTGAAAACTTTGCCCAGAATGGAAATGCTTATGCGGCGGCAGCTGTTTCTGTAGCAGCGATTGCCGGTATTTCCGGTTCGGCTTCCGGCGGTTTGGGTATTGCGGTTCCTATCGTGGCAGATATTTTCCTTCCGATGGGAATTAACGCGGAGGCATTACATCGTATTGCGGTTATTTCCAGTTCAGCATTGGATTCTCTGCCGCATAACGGTTTTGTAAACACATGTCTGCAGTATACACATACAAACCATAAAGAAGCTTACCTGGATATCTTTGTTGTATCCGTAGTGGTTACCATTGTTGAAACAATTTTGGTTATTGCGTTGTTCTCGGTTATGGGATAGGAGATGTGAAATATGGAATATGAAAATTTGATTTATGAAAAACAGGGACAGGTTGCAGTGATTACATTGAATCGTCCAAAGGCATTGAATGCGCTTAATGATGTGCTTTTAAGGGAATTAGCGGATGCGGTTGAAGCTGTGGCAGCGGATGAGGATGTCAGAGTGGCCGTGATCACCGGTGCCGGAAAAGCATTTGCGGCGGGTGCGGATATCGATTATATGAAAGATTTTAATCCGATCCAGGCAATGGCTTATATGGAGCAGGGACAAAGCCTGTATCGCCGGATTGAAAAAATCCGCAAGCCGTTTATTGCGGCAATCAATGGTTTTGCTCTGGGCGGCGGCTGTGAGTTGACAATGGCCTGCGATATTCGTATTGCATCCACAAAGGCAAAAATCGGACTTCCGGAAGTTGGATTGGGTATTTTCCCGGGATTTGGAGGAACCCAGAGAATGCCGCGCCTGATCGGAGATGCGCTGGCAAAAGAATTGATTTTTACAACCCGCCAGGTGAATGGACAGGAAGCAAAGGAGATCGGCCTTGTTAATCGGGTCGTCGAGCCGGAAGAATTGATGAGTACAGCTTTGGAGATGGCGAATGTTATTGCGGGTAAGGCGCCAATCGCAGTGGGACTTGCAAAAGATGCCATTAATCGGGGCAGACAGGTGGATATTGATGACGCCATGTCTATTGAAGCCGCCAATGACTGTCTTGCATTTTCAACGGAGGACCAGAAGGAAGGCATGCATGCTTTTGTTGAAAAACGTCCGCCGGTATTCAAGAATAAATAAGGAGGAGAATGTTATGTCAAGAGGTAAAAGATATAACGATTGGGTCATCGGTGAAACAATTACGACCAGCGGCCGTACAGTCACCGAGTCCGATGTTACCAGATTCGCCGGACTTTCAGGCGATTACAATCAGTTACATACAGATGCGGAATTTGCTAAAAAAAATACACCTTACGGTGAAAGAATAGCACACGGAGCATTGACTTTTTCTATAGCAACAGGCCTTATGGATCATTCCGGGTTAATTGAAGGTGTGGTTGTCGGATTCCTGGGAGCGAATCTTAAATGGCCGGCGCCGGTTCTCTTCGGTGATACGATTCACCTGGAGGTTACAGCGGTGGATAAGAAACCGACGAAAAACCCAAAACGGGGTATCGTTACACTGAATGTCAAAGTTGTTAATCAGAATGATGTTGTTGTGGGCGATGAAGACTGGACGATCATGTTTGTTGTATAAAAAGCGATTTTTATAAATTTATTTTTAGTAGGAGGATTATATTATGGGATATGTTTTAAATGAAGAATCGATGGATATTGTAAAGCTTGCAAAAGATTTTGCTGAAAAAGAAGTAAAGCCGGTTTGCGCAGAGTATGATAAGAGCGGTGAATTCCCGATGGATCTTTATCAGAAAGCATTTGATTTAGGTTTCCATGCACTTGAAATTCCGGAACAGTTCGGAGGAAGCGGACTTGATTATTATACATGCTGTGCTGTTTATGAAGAATTTGCAAGAATTGATGCCGGTTTTGCTACCGGTGTTGCAGCCGACGGCCTTGCATTAAAAACTGTATTAATGTTTGGCAGCGACGAACAGAAGCAGTATTTTGCGGATTACATCTGCGGCGGAAAAGGCAACGGCTTTGCGGCTTTTGCTTTAACAGAGCCGGATGCCGGTTCCGATGCGGGCGCAGGTAAAACAGTAGCTGAAAAGGTTGGCGACGAGTATGTCATCAATGGCCGGAAATGCTTCATCACAAACGCAGGTCCTGCACAGATTTATGTTGTATTTGCGATCACAGATAAATCTAAAGGCGCAAAGGGTTATTCGGCATTCATCGTAGAACGTGACAGAGCCGGTGTTTCCGTAGGCAAGGAAGAAGATAAGATGGGCATCCGTCTTTCCAATACGGCCGATGTTGTCTTTGATGATGTTCATGTACCGGCGGATCATTTGATCGGCAAAGAGGGTAAAGGCTATGGTTATGCGATGTCTACCCTGGATCTGGCCAGACCGATCATCGGCGCTATGTCTGCCGGTATTATCCGCAGATGTATTGAAGAATGTGTAGAGTATGCAAAACAGCGTGTAACCTTTGGAAAACCGATCATTAAACATCAGGTAAATTCCTTCAAACTTGCAGATATGGAGATCAAACTTGAAACAACCCGTGCGGGAGTTATCAATTGCTTTAACCAGTATTATGCAGGAAAACCATACGGAGAGGCAGCAGCCATCGCAAAATGCTACGGCGGTGATTCTGCAGTTCAGTGTGCCCTTGAGGCTATTCAGATTTTGGGCGGCTATGGTTATTCCAGAGAATATCCGGTTGAAAAACTTTTGAGAGATGCTAAGATCATGCAGATTTATGAAGGAACGAATGAAATTCAGCGTATGGTTATTTCTGGCTATGTTTGCCGATAGGAGGATTTTTCATGAATATTTTGGTTTGTGTAAAACAAGTACCGGATACGACGGAAATTAAAATTAATTATGAGACAAATACATTGATTCGTGAAGGTGTGCCGAGCATTGTCAATCCTTTTGATGCCTATGCGTTGGAAATTGCTGTTCGTATAAAAGAAAAACACGGAGGCACAGTCACTGTTTTAAGTATGGGACCGGAGCAGGCTAAGGCAGCTTTGAAGGAGTGCTTATCGGTGGGCGCCGACAATGCGTATCTTTTGTCCGACAGAGCTTTTGGCGGTTCGGATACTCTGGCAACCAGCTACATTTTGTCTTCAGCCATTAAGTCGCTGGGTGAATTTGACCTGATCTTATGCGGAAAACAGGCTATTGACGGCGATACGGCGCAGGTAGGGCCGGAAATCGCAGAACATCTCGGATTACCACAGGTTACCTATGTGCTGGATGCGGATATTTCTGAGGATAAGCTTTCGGTGAAGAAGGAAACGGAAACAGGTTATGAAATGATTGAAACTTCCATGCCTGCAGTACTTACCGTGGTAAAAACCGCCTTTGAACCGAGGATGGCATCGGTTAAGGCAAAGATCGCGGCAAACAGGAAACCAATCTCCGTAATTACTTCTCAGGATATAGAGATCGATCTGACACGGGCCGGCCTGAAAGGTTCACCGACAAAGGTTAAGAAAACATTTACGCCGCCGATGAAGGGCGACAGCCTGATTATCAAAGAGGATACGGCAGAAGCTTCTGTGCGTAAACTGGTATCTATTCTTGATGAAAAGAGTATTATTTAGGAGGTGGCGAAATGTTTGAAGAATACAAAAACCTGTGGGTATATATCGAATCGAATAAGGGAGCCGCAGCCAATGTCGGTTTGGAACTTCTGAATCCGGCACGGGCATTGGCCGACAGTGTTGGTGAAAAATTGGTTGCTATTGTTATTGACGGTGAAAATACGGAAGAAATCGGTTCCGAGGCCATTAAATACGGCGCTGATGAAGTGATTCTTGTGGAAGGCCGTGAATACAGCGATTATTCTACCGATGCTTACACAAATGTATTGGATGTCCTTGTGAAAAAATACAAACCGAGCGCATTATTTATCGGAGCGACAAACCGGGGACGTGATTTGGGACCTCGTCTGGCGGCAAGACTGGCAACCGGTCTTACAGCAGACTGCACCAACTTATCCATGGATAATGGAAATATTGTCTGGACCCGTCCGGCTTTTGGCGGAAATCTGATGGCGAATATTCTTTGTCCGGAGCACAGACCTCAGTTGGGGACGGTACGTCCCGGCGTATTTAAAAAGGCGGAGCCGGATGAGAACCGGACAGGCAATCGGATTCGCGAGGTTATCAATACACCGGAAGAAATGATCCGGACGAAGATCGTGGATATCGTGACAACAGTTTCTTCGGATGTTCCGAATATTGAAGAGGCTGAGATCCTCGTTGCGGGCGGGGCCGGAGTCGGCGGACCGGAAGGCTATGAGGTACTGAAAAAATTGGCTGTTGCCCTGGGCGGAAGTATAGCCGCGTCCAGAGCGGCTGTAGATGCCGGATGGATCGACCACGCATATCAGGTTGGACAGACCGGTAAAACTGTTGGGCCAAAGATTTATATTGCCTGCGGTATTTCCGGAGCAATTCAGCATATTGCCGGTATGTCCTCTGCGGATACAATTATTGCCATTAACAAAGATCCGGATGCCAATATATTTAAAGTGGCGGATTACGGCATCGTAGGAAACTTGTTTGAGGTTGTACCTATTTTGGAGCAGGAAATTTTAAAAAGAAAATAAAAGATTAATAAAAGACTTGCCATAATAAACCATATATGTCGTAACTTAAATCAAACTCCTTAAAAAAAAGGGCCGCTGGGAAATAATGCACCGATTTTCCAGCGGTTCTCTTTGTTTGCGCGACATGGGCGCGCTCTAACCAGAGCAAAGAAACATTTCAGTTGATTTTCTGAGGCATTTTGCACATAATAAAGATGAGCAAGCAGCTAAGCTTGTGGGGCTACAAAAGGAAGTGCCATTAACACAAGAAGGAGATGCGATTATGGCTATGTCGAGCATTTTTACAAATATCGTGATCAGCGATCCGAAAAAAGCAGAGAAGTTTATTGATGCGCTTGAAGCGTCAGGCCTTGATCCTGAATGGAAGCCGACGACACCTGTCAAGCCGCCGCTCGCTGATATAGAAGTGATTTGCAGACTGATGGCAAAGAGGGTTCAGAGAAAGTGAGTCATTTTACATCGGTAAATATTCTGGATATGATAAACGCAATCGGAGAGGAGGAACTGCAGCTCATTCTCTCCGATTTCTTTTGTCCGAAGAATCATGAAATTGAGGAGCTTGACAGGAACTGTGAGAAGAAAAATCCAGATATTTGGAGACAGATATTCTGTAAGGGACTCTGTTAAGTATATCCAGCTGATGAAAATTATTTAAGAGGGGAAATCCCATCCGGTGCCGCGTGGATGGGATCTTTTTTTACGAGCGGCCTTGTGATTGGGTAATCAATGATTCAAGGTTTCATACTGCGGGCGGATTTCCAAAAGGACATACACCAGAGGAATTTTTTTAAAGAAAATGGTTATAGATAGACCATAGCGCCGACAATGCCGCTGATGACAATGATGATCATCGGATGGATTTTCCATTTGCGGAGGATAAGCAGTACGGCAGAAAAAGTGAACAGGGTCATCCAGTTTAAGTCTTTAAATAACGAGTGAAGGTCCGGCGCGGTTGTTTCAAAAAGCGCAAGCAGGATAATGGTAGCCGCCGCCGAGATAATTAAGCCAAGGGAAGCAGATTTTAAGCCGTTTAGTATTTCAAATATGTAGGCAGAGCTTTTGTGCTTTTGAAAAAAGCGGTATAAAAACAGGGAAATAAGCACGCCGCAGAGGGTGCAGCCCAGGGTGGCGGCCACAGCTCCCTGAATTCCACCGATCTGGAGGCCGACAAAGGTGGAAGTATTCACAGCCAGCGGGCCGGGGGTCATCTGGGAGATGGTGATGATGTCTGTAAAAGTTTTCTGGCTGATCCATCCGGCCTGATTTACAACCTGTTCCTGAATTAGAGGGATAATGGCATAGCCGCCGCCGATGCTCAGCAATCCGATTTTAAGAAATGTAAGAAACAGTTCCCATACAGTGGTCATTTATTTTCTCTCCTTTTCCAGAATACTCGCAGAACACATAAAAAACAGCATAGAAATAGTATGAGCGCTACGTTTATATTAAAAATAAAATTCGCAAGGAAAGCGGCCGGTATCATAAGAGATAAAAAGGGAGAGTGCTCTTTTTGAATCAATGCATACATGTCGATGATCAAATCGACGATCAGAGCAGCGACACCGGCCTGCATCCCTTTTAACACGGCGGCGACAAGCATGTTTGAGATAAAGAGCGTATAAAATACAGATATCCCGCTTAAAATGGCAAGCGGTGGTATAATGGCTGCGATACAGCTTATCGCAGCGCCGCGGAAACCGGCGACCTGATACCCGGCCAGAGCCGATAAATTGATGGCAATTGCACCGGGGGTCGACTGGGCCACGGCAGCCATATTCATTAAATCCGCTTCACTGAAAAAATGTTTGCGGTTTACAAAATAACGCCGTACCATAGGAACTACGACATAGCCTCCGCCAAAGGTAAAAGTGCTGATAAATAGATTAACGGCCATAAGCCAGAGATATGTTTTATATGATTTCATAGGAATCCTTCTTTCTACTACAATATAAATATGGTTAATATCCCTTACAGCCAGTAAGGAATTACCCATCTTGTTGCTTAAGCTGTATAATGATGGAGCAATCGGTATGTCGTCTCCCTTTCTTGGTCTTCGCGTCCGTCAAGCAGACTGATAACCAGCTCCTCATTCGCAGCGTTCGTTTTATGCAGGTTGAATCGCCTTAGGTGCATTCGTGTCACACCACAGTAGATTGAATAGGCAATGAGTAAAACTGGTGCTTATCCATTGCATAATCAAATTTTAAGGAGTGACAGATTTATGAACGCAGTAGGTATCGATGTTTCTAAAGGTAAAAGTATGGTTGCTATCATGCGCCCATTCGGGGAGGTTGTTGCTGCCCCCTTTGAAATCAAGCACACAACCAGTGACATCAACTCACTTGTTAAATTAATCAATTCTACCGAGGGCGAATCCCGTATCGTAATGGAACATACTGGACGTTATTATGAAGTCCTTGCCCACCAGCTCTCTGAGGCTAACCTGTTCGTCAGCGCTATTAATCCAAAACTAATCAAGGACTTTGATAATAATTCCCTCCGTAAGGTTAAGTCGGATAAAGCGGATGCTGTAAAAATCGCCTGATATGCACTTGACAAGTGGCAAAATCTCAAACAGTATAGTGTTATGGATGAATTACGCAATCAGCTCAAAACCATGAACCGTCAGTTCAGCTTTTACATGAAGCACAAGACGGCTATGAAGAATAACCTCATCGGCATCCTTGATCAAACCTACCCTGGCGTCAATACCTACTTTGACAGTCCTGCACGTAGTGACGGCAGCCAGAAATGGATTGATTTTGTATCCACTTACTGGCATGTGGACTGTGTTCGTAAGATGTCCTTAAATGCCTTTATTGACCACTATCAGAAGTGGTGCAAAAGAAAGAAGTACAACTTCAGTCAGTCAAAAGCTGAGGAAATCTATGGAAAAGCAAAGGAACTTGTTCCTGTACTTCCAAAGGATGAAGTAACGAAACTCATTATTAAGCAGGCGGTTGACCAACTTAACAGTGCCTCTGTAACTGTGGAAGAATTGCGTTCCCTCATGAACGAAATAGCCTCTAAGCTCCCGGAATATCCTATCGTCATGCAGATGAAAGGCGTAGGTTCGTCACTTGGTCCACAACTCATGGCTGAGATTGGCGATGTGACCCGATTCACTCACAAAGGCGCGCTCACAGCTTTTGCCGGCGTGGATCCCGGTGTGAATGAATCTGGCTCTTATGAGCAAAAGAGTGTTCCCACTTCCAAACGTGGCTCCGCAGATCTCCGCAAGACCCTGTTTCAGGTAATGGATGTTTTAATCAAAACCATGCCTCCGGATGATCCCGTTTATCAGTTCCTCGATAAGAAGCGGTCTCAGGGCAAGCCTTATTATGTCTACATGACTGCCGGAGCCAATAAATTTTTACGAATCTACTATGGTCGTGTGAAAGAATATCTTTCATCACTTCCAGAATCTGAATAGCTTCATAACACTTTTCTTCAGACCAGCACAGGTGTGGTGGCCTTGTTTTGATACCTGTTTTTCAACCTGTATAAAATTTTCAATTTTCATAAATTTAGCCTTGACTTTTTATTTGCAGGCTGCTTCATTGATTATATAACTTGTCATTCAATCTGTAAAATGATATAATTTAATGAAAAACATGAATTTAATTCATATATTAAGGTGGAGAAGGAGCGAATACATGAATATAAGGCATTTGGAAATTTTAGAGGCGATTGAAGAGACCGGAACATTTACGGGGGCTGCCAGAAAATTGCATTTGACCCAATCCGCAGTATCCCATGCGGTGGCGGAGCTTGAACAGGAAGCGGGAACGGCACTGTTTGACCGGTTGCCGAGGGGAGCCTGCCTGACTCAATGCGGCATGGTCCTTTTAGAGGAAGGACGGGGGATTCTGAATGCTTGCCGGGATTTGGACCGGAAACTCAGTCATTTGGAGGAAAATACGCCAATCAATGTGGTGTCAAGTATTACAATAGCTTCGTTTTTGCTGCCGCCGATTTTAAGCCGGATGAAGCGTCTATTTCCGGAAATTCAAATTAATGTGCGGGTGGTAAGCGCCAATAGATCCATGGATATTTTGAAGAGAGGAGAAGCAGACATTGCTTTTTGGGAGGGGACAGAGCCGCAGGGAGCCTTTCGGACCATCCCGCTGGGCAGTTATAAGTTATATGCTGCATGTGTAACAGATTATCCGCTGCCGGAACAACCGATATCATTGGCCCGGCTGTGTCGGCAGCCGTTGTTATTGCGCGAACCGGGAAGCGCGATTCGGGATACCTTTGACAGTGTACTTTCTTTGGCAGGTCAAAGGGCCTATCCAATATGGGAAAGCGTGAATTCTTCGGCCCTCATTAAAGCGGCGGAAGCCGGATTGGGAATTACAGTTCTGCCGGAGAACCTGCTGACGGATTCATTACGCAAAAAAAGCCTGCAATTAGTTGAAGTGGAAGGGCTGCCTATAGAGAATCGAATGTTAGCCGTATTTCATAAAGATAAGTATTTAACCCGGCCGATGCAGATGATGCTGGAAAATATTATCAGCTCAACTCTTTAATGCGCTGGATGGTCATCTGCACGGCTTTATCGATGAACATTTGGAGCGGCCCCGTGGAGAGCATGGCAATCCGGGTGTTGCAGCTGTCAAAAGGGATCAAAATCCGCAGAGCGTCGCTCTGGCCGACGGCATTGGCCATTTTTGGCGATAATTCGCCGAGAATGGAATCCGGGACAACAATCGCCACAACGCCGACAATAATATCCGCTTTGCCGGCGTTTTTTACGATCGCGTTTTCCCCGGTAGCGCCATCGTCAGCCCCGCCGCGAATCATATTGGAGGTGGCAGCGGAATTGGTTCCTAAAGCCCGGACGATCACCGGAAGGTCCTTTGGGAGCTGCTTTGTAAGACTTTCAATATATTGGCGGCCGATACCGCCGCCCTGGCCGTCAATGACAGCGATTAAAATATCTTTTTTTATCATAACGCACAATCTCCTGAGACATTTCAGAGGGTTTCACAGTAAGTGGCGCCGGGTTTACCAGCGGCCGAATTCGGATAATTCAAGTCCTTTATTTTTATCCAGCACGGTGTTCACTGCCCATTCATGAATAAAGAGCAGCAGAGGATTGCCTTTCAGGTCTTTAATTCGTTTCATATCGGAAGTTCCATTGATACGTGCAACATCTGTATCAGGACTTGTAACCCAGCGAATATATTCATGGGGCATGGCGTCCATTCGGATCTCAACACCGTATTCATTTTCAAGGCGGAACTTTAACACATCAAACTGGAGGACGCCGACAACGCCGACAATGATTTCCTCCATACCGGTATTATATTCCTGAAAAATCTGGATAGCGCCCTCCTGAGCAATCTGGGAGACGCCCTTGATGAACTGTTTACGTTTCATCGTATCCACCTGGCGCACTTTGGCAAAATGCTCCGGCGCAAAAGTCGGAATACCTTCATAGGCAAAGTTTTTTCCCGGAACAGAAATCGTATCTCCGATGGAGAAAATTCCCGGGTCAAAAACACCGATAATATCACCGGCGTAGGCTTCATCTAAAATTTTTCGCTCCTGCGCCATCAATTGCTGAGGCTGAGAAAGTTTCAGCTTCTTTTTGCCCTGTACATGGTAAACATCCATGCCGGCCTCAAATTTGCCGGAGCAGATACGCATGAAAGCAATTCTGTCCCGGTGGGCTTTATTCATATTTGCCTGAATCTTAAAGACAAAGGCGGAAAAATCTTTATCAAAGGGGCTGATCTCCCCGGCGTCGGATTTTCTCGGCAACGGATGACTTGTCATCTCAAGGAAGTAATTTAAAAAGATTTCAATGCCGAAATTTGTGAGGGCTGAGCCGAAGAATACAGGCGTCTGTTTTCCGTGGCTGACTTTTTCTATGTCAAATTCAGCGCTGGCTCCATCCAGAAGTTCGATATCATCCTGCAGTGTCTGGAACAGTTCATCGCCCACCATGCCGAGAAGTTCCGGGGAGTCCACGGCAAGATTCTCAGAAGCGACTTCTTTTTGTCCGTTGGCAAAGGCAGTGAAGGTGGTTACATGTTTTGCCCGGCGGTCGTAGACGCCGCGGAATTCCTTGCCTGAGCCGATCGGCCAGTTCATCGGACAGGTCGTAATGCCGAGAACCGATTCGATTTCGTCCATCAGTTCAAAAGGGTCGTTGGCATCCCGGTCCATTTTGTTTATAAAAGTAAAGATAGGAATATTTCTCAGCAAACATACTTTAAACAATTTTTTTGTCTGAGCTTCAACACCCTTAGAGGCGTCGATAACCATGACGGCGGAGTCGGCAGCCATCAGTGTCCGATAGGTATCTTCGGAGAAATCCTGATGCCCCGGAGTATCCAGAATGTTAATGCAATATCCGTCATATTCGAACTGTAATACAGAAGAGGTGACGGAAATACCTCTCTGCTTTTCAATTTCCATCCAGTCAGAGACCGCATGTTTTGCCGTCTTTTTTCCTTTGACCGAACCGGCCAGATTAATGGCGCCGCCGTAAAGCAGGAATTTTTCTGTTAAAGTTGTTTTACCTGCATCCGGATGGGAAATGATGGCAAAAGTTCTTCGTTTATTAATTTCTTCTTTTAAATCAGCCAAGGGAATACCTCCAAATCATATCTGTTTCATAATCACTAAATTTAAATTATAGCTTATAGCTAAAGGCAGTGTCAATATTAAAGATTGACTTCTGTAAAATCCCTGTTTAAAATAGGTAAAAAGGGGTGTGAAAAGCATGAAAAAGGGAGAAAAAGGATGAAAGATCAGCGGGGGCGGCCTTGTTTTGCGGGGCGTGATCATTATAATTTTAGCCCTGCTCCTGGTGGTCGGCGGATATGTGATTTACCTGCAGTCAAATTATTATCGGATTGAGGACCATGCGGCACTGGCGGTTGAGAATAACGGGGAAAATGTGCTGAAAACCGGAGATACATATTCGGTTGTTACATATAATATTGGTTTCGGCGCTTATGGGCCGGATTACAGCTTTTTTATGGATACGGGAGAAATGAAGGATGGAACGAAAACTTCGGGAAAATACGGCAAAGCGATGAGCCTGGAATCGGTTGAAGCGCACACCGAAGGCGCGCTGGGCGTGATTGAAGATCTGGATGCCGATTTTTATCTGCTGCAGGAAGTGGATGAGGATGCGGATCGAAGTTACCATGTGAATCAGAAGGAATTTATAAAAACAGCGATGAAAGACTATGCCAATACTTTCGCCAATAATTTCCATTCCGCCTATTTATTTTATCCATTTAATGACCCCCATGGGGCGGTTCAGGCCGGTCTGCTGAGTTTCAGCCGTTATCAGATTTCAGAAGCGGAGCGGCGGAGCTATCCGGTGGACAATAGTTTTATCACAAAATTTACGGATTTGGACCGGTGTTTTGCGCAAATGCGTCTTCCGGTGGAGGGCGGCCATGAACTGGTGCTCATTAACAGCCATATGTCGGCCTATGATGAGGGCGGTACGATTCGGGCTCAGCAGCTGGAATTGTTGAATTCTGTGATGAGCGAGGAGTATGCTAAAGGAAATTATGTGATTGTCGGCGGAGATTTCAACCATGCTATGGGAGAAGCTGTGGCCGAAGGATTTCCTACAGAGCAGAAATTCCCTGCATGGGTGGCTGTGCTGACGGAGGATGACCTGGCTGACGGTGTGCGGATCGTGCGGGCGGAAAATGAACTGGAAGTGCCGACCTGCCGGGGCGCCGACATCGTATATACAAAGGGTGTGAATTATACGACAGTTGTCGATGGATTCCTTGTGACCGACAATATCCGGGCTGCTGCGGAAAATGTGGATACGGATTTTGCCTATAGCGACCACAATCCGGTGAAGCTTCAATTTGAATTGATGAAATAAGATGAAAGAATAAAGGATTGTTCCGGCGGCCACACTTATGTTATACTGTCTGAAGGGCTTGTGACTTTGACTTGGAAAGGTGGTCATTTGATGAGTAATATTCAGGAGATAGAGACTTCCGTCGGGACTTTCAGAGCCGGACGGGTGGAATTTTATGAAAATGGGACAGTGAGATCGGCAGAACCGGAGCAGCAGGTGTTTTTCAGTCATCAAACCGGATTGTATATTGCCTATGACAATACACCGTTAAGAGATGAGAAACATCTGCCGACCATAGAGTTTGCGGAGGATGGTACTGTCCGGGCGCTTCGAACCGTTGGAACCGGCTTGATCTGCCGGCGGAAGAACGGTGCGGCCGGAGGAGAGAAGGGCGGCAGTGCGTTTCAGATTGGAGCTGAATGGCGGCCGGACCCACGGAATACGGGGGCAAACGTATTGATTCCTATTCGAATTCAGTTTTTTGAAAATGAACTGGTTGTTACGGACAGTGATGGAAAAGTGATACATCTGTCTCTGGATGAATATGATATTCAGGTGGATTATCTGACGGATAATATTGTCATGGGCGGCGGCTGCGGAGACTGCAGCACGTGCAATGGATGCTGTAATGTAGAATAACCGGTGAGGCAAAAACGGCGTATCATATATGAAAGGATTTTGGATTAGGGGCGGGGACAGCCGGAAGCAAAGCTGTCCTCGTTTTTTGTCGTTTTTAGGGGAAAGTGTGAAAACTTCGTGAAACTTTTCTAAAGAAGCATAAAATTTCATGTGAAATAATTGACAAATATTTTTAAAGGATGTTAGAATCTAATGAAACAGGGAAGTGGAGGTGTATATCTTATGGAGCAGAAAGAAAAGATGAGTCTTGTGGAATATACGGATATATACGGAAAGATATGCGAGAATACAGATTTAATTTCGGCAGAACTTTTTGATGAATACGGTGTAAAGCGGGGGCTTCGTGATAAGAATGGAAATGGTGTGCTGTCTGGATTAACGCATATTTCGAAAATTGAAGCATTTAAAAATGTGGACGGAAAAAAAGTGCCCTGCGATGGTAAGTTATGGTATCGGGGATATAGTGTGATTGATTTGGTGAAGGGATTTCATGGCGAGCGGTTTGGCTATGAGGAAATTGCCTATCTTCTTTTGTTTGGACGGCTGCCGAATCTGAGGGAGTTGGATGAGTTCAAAGGCGTATTAAATGCCAGCCGGACGTTGCCGACAAATTTTACAAGAGATGTTATTATGAAGGCGCCGAGTAAGGACATTATGAATTCTATGACAAAAAGTGTTCTCACTCTGGCATCCTATGATGAAAATATGGGGGACCAGTCCATCAGTAATGTGCTGCGTCAGTGCCTGCAGTTGATCGCGGTTCTTCCGATGCTGGCTGTCTATGGTTATCACGCATTTAACCATTATGAAGGTGGGGACAGTTTTTATATTCACCGGCCGGATGAAAATCTTTCTACGGCGGAGAATATTCTTCTCATGCTTCGGCCGGATAAAGTTTACACGGAATTGGAAGCAAAGGTTTTAGATATTGCGCTTGTGTTACATATGGAGCATGGCGGCGGGAATAATTCAACATTTACGACCCGCGTTGTATCATCCGCCGGTTCCGATACGTATTCGGTTGTGGCAGCAGCATTATCCTCGCTGAAAGGCCCGAAGCATGGCGGCGCCAATATCAAGGTTGTCGAGATGATGCGGGATCTGCGGGAACAGGTAAATGATCTGAATGATGAGGAAGCCATTAGGGATTATCTTGGAAAGCTTTTGGATAAGCAGGCTTTTGATAAGAAGGGTTTAATTTACGGCATGGGTCATGCCGTGTATTCTCTTTCTGATCCGAGGGCCCGGGTTTTTAAGAGCTTTGTGGAACGCCTGGCTAAGGCCAAAGGGCGGGATGAGGAATTTCAGATTTATTCCGCCGTAGAGCGTCTGGCGCCGGAGGTTATTGCGGAGAAACGAAAAATCTATAAGGGCGTCAGCGCCAATGTGGATTTTTACAGCGGCTTTGTATATAACATGCTGGATATCCCGTTGGAGTTGTATACGCCGATCTTTGCTATGGCGCGAATTGTTGGATGGAGTGCCCACCGTATTGAAGAGCTGGTAAACGTGGATAAAATTATCCGTCCGGCCTATCTGAGTATTATGGAAGAAAAGGAATATCGTTCTCTGGAAGACAGAATATAGTTCAAAGGCTTATATAAAGAGGGCTCCGGGATTTCTCCCGGAGCCTGATTTTAATTAATCTCTGACAACAACAGCAATACCGTTTGGAATACATGTTAAGCTTGCGTCTTCACCCTTCAATTCTCTTGCGCGGGCGTAAGCCGCTTCAAGTGTCGGGAAGTATTCAGCTTTCATATCTGTAATCATTTTTTCCTGTTCCGGCTCTGCGACAAAGAGAACTTTGTGCTTGCAGAGAATACGGCAGTAGATCTGAGCACACCACTGGTCAGGCAGCGTGTCTTCCTGGGCAGTTGCCATGCACTGGTCATAAAAAGCCTGAGCAGATTCGGCTTCTGCGATAGAGCGGTAATACTGTTCGCCGCCATGACCGTCAGAACAGGTGGCCAGCATGATGATAACCGCATCCGGATTCGCGGTAGCTTCTCCGGCGCTCATACCCTTTGAACACTGGTAGGCATTCTGATCCAGCGGATATCCACCGTTGGTTGTAATGACGATATCTGCCGGTGCCGGTTTTACCACACAGTATTTGGCGAGGAAATCCGCACCCTGGCGATGAGCGGTATTGAAGTTTCCGGCGAAGGCGGCAACGGTCTTTTTCTCCTCATCAATGACAACATTACAGATAAATGCCAGATGAGCCATTTCTGCTGCGGCAACCATGTCCTCATGGATCGGATTCTTATCAAGAATTCCGGTACGTGCATATGGGCTGTCGATAAATTTAGAGCAATGATTGCCCATAACAGTTACCGCATCGCATACGCCCGGGAGAACGCTCTTGCGCCCGCCGGAAAATCCGGCAAAGAAATGAGCTTCAATAAAACCTTCCGCAACGAGAAGGGAGGCGTTCAATGCGATTTTATCAATAATACAGTCCGGGCCGGAAGGCAGTTTTCCGACTTTGGCATTGCGCTCCGGATCATGAGCATCATGGACAACGATGTTATCCTTAAATTCTTCATACAGCGTATCTCCAAGCTTGTCTTTCAACTCATCAACGGTTGTCTGACGATGGAAACCGGTGGCCACAAGAAGTGTGATCTTGATATCCGGGTTGCCCATTCTCAGTTCACGGATCATGTGCGGAAGAATGTCCTGGCTTGGCACCGGGCGTGTATGATCGCTGATAATGATCGTACAATCCGGTTTGCCTTTGGCGAGTTCGAAGAGGCGAGGGCTGTCGATCGGATTTTCCATAGCCTCTGCAACAATATCATAACCGCTTTTTTCGCTGCGTAATTCATCAATATTGGAAGTTAATACAGGGGTGTCATCCGGTACTTCCAAATCAAGAGTTGTTTTTCCATAAAGAAAATTTACTGTTTTCATAAATGTCCTCCTTAAAATCTTTCACTACTAAATATCCTCGTCACTACTATACGGTATTTTGTGCAAAATGTCTATAAAAGTTATTTGTTTAACAAAAGAAACTATACATGTTCAACAAATTGGTTGGACCAATTTAAATATTTAACCGGATTTCATCCGGAACATATACTATTATTAAATAATAAAATGGGATTGGTAGCGGTTATGCCGAAATTTGGAATCGATGTAAGTTCTTTTAATGGTGATATTAATTTCACAATGATTAAGGAGCAGATAGATTTTGTCATTATACGCTGCGGCTACGGCAATGATGTGATCAGCCAGGATGATTCAAAATACGAAAGAAATGTGCGGGAGTGTGAGGCGCTGGGGATTCCCTATGGCGTTTATTTTTATTCTTATGCCCTGAATATGGAAGATGTGGAGAGTGAAATACGCCATTGTCTCAGGCAGGTGCGAAAGGCCAAACCGACTTACGGTGTGTGGCTGGATATGGAGGACGGGGATGGATATAAGGAGAGAAACGGCTTTCCTTCAAAAGAAATGCTGGTGTCCATAAGCGAGAGATTTTTGATGGGGATTGAGTCTGCCGGATATTACGCCGGGCTTTATGCAAGCTTGTCCTGGCTGAATGGTTATCTGAATGACCGGAGACTGGATCGGTTTGATAAGTGGGTAGCCCAGTGGAATTCAACAAATTCCTACACGGGAGCTTACGGGCTGTGGCAGTTTACGAATCGAAAATATCTGGCAGGATGGACGACGCCTTTTGACGGAAATTATGCGTACTATGATTATCCGGCTCTGACAGCAGGGAATCCGTCAGAACCGGAGGAACAGCCGGCGCCGTCCCCGGACGGTGAAACAATGAAGGTGATCGGCAATGGGGTTAATTTCCGGGAGGACGCCTATGTGGGAGCCCCGGTCATCTGGCAGCTCTATTACAATACAGAGGTTACCTGGCTCTGGGATGACGGATGGGGCTGGTCAAACTGTATATATAATGGAAGAAAAGGGTTTATCGCGAATGAATACCTTTCCGGGTGGCAGAAATTGTCCGTCTATAAGAAAGCGAAGGTTTTTGGCAGCGGTGTGAATATGCGGGCTTATCCGGGAACCGGCGGCGCTGTCGTTGGCCAATTGGGCTGGGGGGATGAAATTTCAATTATTTCGATTAACCCTTCAAACTGGATGCGCATTAAATACGGTGAATTATTCGCCTATGTAAAATATGATTCTTCGTATATAAAAATATTGTAAAATATGATATTATAGTATAAAAGATTCGGGAGGGGAGAAAAATGCCGGGATTTATTATTCATCTGGCGGAAGCGTCCATGATTATGAATCATATAGGAAAAGATTTGGATTCGGATTGGAAGCAGGAATTTCTGTTTGGCAATCTCCTTCCGGATACACGTTTGGGAGAAGATAAAGCGATCTCCCATTTCTGGTCGGCGGAGGGCGCAGAAAATATTGCCAGGGCGCCCAAATTATCACTTTTTCTGGAAAAATACGGTCATCGATTGGATGAACCGGTCATTTTGGGATATTACGCACATCTGTATCTGGATGAGCGGTATGTGGATGAATATTGGCCGAAGATTTTAACATTTGAAGATGATAAAGGACGGCCGGAACCGAGAAAGGCTTTCATCCATCGGGTGGAACTTAAGGAAAGCGGAGATTTTATCCCTTTTGAGAAGTTCTTTTCGCCGGAATATTATTATGGTGATTATACGCGGAGCAACCACTGGCTTGTGGAAAAGTATCATATACGGCCGCCGGAATACCGGCTTTTAGAAAATGTGAACATGGAGGAAGTGGATGCTTCGCGGCTGAGCCAGGTGTTGACGGAGCTCGAGTATATTTGTCATAAGGGAAAGCCGGGCGACGAAAAGCAAATGAAAGTGTTTAATTTGGAACAGCTGGACGTTTTTGTTCAGTATACTGCGGAGCGGTTTTATCAAAATATGATACAATCGTCTCATATTATGAAAGGTGTAAGGAGAGGAATCAAAAGATGATTTATAATAATGTGCTGGAGGCTATGGGCCATACTCCGATGATTCGTTTAAACCGAATGAATTCGCCGGAGAATGCGGAGGTGCTGGTAAAATATGAAGGCCTGAATGTGGGCGGTTCTATTAAGACACGTACGGCTTTTAATATGATAGAGGACGCAAAGAAAAAGGGGCTTATTCATGAGGATACGATCATTGTGGAGCCGACAAGCGGTAATCAGGGCATCGGACTGGCATTGATCGGCGCGGTTCAGGGATATAGGACGGTAATTTTTATGCCGGATTCGGTCAGCGAGGAACGGAGAAAGCTGGTACGGCATTACGGCGCCGAGGTGCGGCTGGTGCATGATGCCGGAAATATCGGAGATTGTATTGACGAATGTCTGCGGCTGGCCCTGGAAATGGCAGAGCAGGATCCCCGGGTGTTTGTACCTCAGCAGTTTGAAAATCCGGCCAATCCGATGGTCCATCGGCATCATACGGCCCTTGAGATTATGGAACAGGTCGGCGGGCCGATTCATGGCTTTTGTTCAGGAATAGGAACCGGCGGAACCATTACCGGGATCGGCGAGGTTTTGAAGGCCCAGAATCCGGATATTGAAATCTGGGCAGTGGAGCCGGAAAATGCGGCGATTCTGGCCGGCGGAACGGTGGGAACTCATTTGCAGATGGGAATTGGCGACGGCGTTATTCCGCCGATTTTGAATAAGCAGATTTATGATCATATTTATGTAGTCACAGATGAGGAAGCTATTCAGACGGCGAAGGATCTGGCGCGGCTGGAAGGACTGATGTGCGGGATTTCCAGTGGCACCAATGTTGCGGCAGCTTTGAAACTGGCAAAAAAGCTTGGCAAAGGCAAAACCGTTGTGACGGTGCTGCCGGATACGGCGGAGCGGTATTTTTCAACGCCGCTGTTTGAAGAATAGAGGGATTTATGGATTCATACAATCAATTAAATGAAGTATTGGTGCATTTGTTTAATCATACAATGAAAATCGAAGAGGAATCTTTAATAAAGGGCGAATTTAAAAATATCTCCGTCAATGATATGCACATTATCGAGGCTGTGGGTGATGGCGAGCCTAAAAATATGTCGTCGATTGCCCGGCTTGTCGGCGTGACCGTGGGGACATTAACAATTGCCATGAATAATCTGGTTAAAAAGGGATATGTGATCCGAACCCGCAGTGAGAAGGACCGGCGGGTCGTGCTTATTTCTTTGAATGAAAAGGGACGGCGGGCTTATAGGCGCCATGAACAGTTTCATTTGGACATGATTCAGGCAATGCGTCAGGGCCTGGATGATGAACAGTGCCGGGTTCTGATCCAGGCGATGCGGAATTTGAGAGACCATTTTAAGGCAGTATAATGGCCGGGAGGAAAGATATGAAGATAAAAAACGGATTGTCCAGTTCGATGGAGGATTATTTAAGAGAAATATATGTATTGACCCAGAAAAATGACGAAGTTCGTGTGACAGATATTGCGCAGATTCTTGGAATATCCAAACCGAGTGTGAACCGGGCAATGAATACGCTGAAAGAACAGGGATACATCGAGCATGAGCATTATGGGACGATCAGGCTGACAAAAGAAGGGGCAGAGGCCGGAAAAAATGTTTATGATACCTATAAAGTCGTTTATAAATTTCTGACGGATGTGCTGGAGGTTCGCCCCGCGGAGGCGGAGGAGGAGGCCCATTTGCTGGAGCATGATATCAGTAAGGGAACGCGAAAAAAACTGAAAAAGTTTATGAAGAAAAGAAAATAATATTCAAAAGAGGAAAACGTTTCCATCCGAAACCGTTTCAAGGCTTCGGATGGAAACGTTTTTTTGCAGATTAGTTTAATTCGTCAACAACCTTCTTGATAGCTGCCAGAGCATCATCAGGAAGCTTGTCATAGCCGTCTTTTAATACGGAGAATTCTTCGATTTCATTGACACGGTCCATCATGCGGGCCTTTAACTGAGTCAGATATTCCGCATCGTTCATATCCGGAATGAAACCTTCCCAGTCCATGATCTCGATATCGGAGAATGGTCCCCACGGTTTGAATTCGCCCTTCTTTTCCACAATGGCTTCAAGAATACCGAGGGTGTCTTTCGGCTGTACCTTTTTGCCCATGAAATCACCGGTGTTGATGATGTAGCAGTCGACATTCTTTTCTTCCACCAGTTTTTTAAACTTCTCGTAGTCATTGGCCAGCGGATAGGTACGGAACGGATTTGCATAAGGAACGACAACCAGCTTGTTCGGATCCACACCAGGGGCAAGACGTTCAGCGGAGGAACGTTTTGTTGCCAGTGTTGCGCCCATAACGGAGGCAAGAGAAGCTCCTTTTAATTTAACGACCGGCGGAATGGTCGGATCTTTCATGATCCAGAAAATAGCATTTACCGGAGAATCGATCCGATCTACCCGGTTTGGAGACCAAAGCTTGGATTTGATCGCGCGGCCGTTGCCGTTGCGGATATCTTCGGTGACAAGCTGAATCTTGCCTTCCGAATCCAGTGTCGCGGAATTATTCATGGAAGTGAGGAGATATTTATTGTCCTCGCAGCCGGTTGGATAATCCGCGGTTTTATCAAAGTAGGTCGGCTCGATGGCGATGGATGCGCAGGTGTCTGTATTGATGATAAAGGCATCATCATGAAGCACCTTGATCTCATATTTGCCGCCGTGCTTTGCGTGAGTCAGCGTTGATTTGCCCGAGCCGGATAAGCCGTAAACGGAAGCGACAAATTTGGAGCCGTCGCTTAAGGTATATTCCTTCTGGCCGCCGTGGCAGGAAGCATAGCCGTTGCGGTTGGCGATCGCCCAAACCATGGTCAGAGTTCCCTTTTTATGTTCGCCGAAGTATCTCATACCGAGAATGCAGGCGCAGTTTGTTTCCGTGTTAAAATAACACAGAGTCTTTTTTGCCGGGTCGCTCAGACAGCTTAAGTCCACACCCGGACGGTCGGAACCATTCCACTGAGGATCGGAGAAGATATAAATATCTGCTTCTTTGCCGTCGCCGACAGGCTTGGAATTCTTGTACATTTTTACATATTCATCGGACATATACTGGAAGTTCAGCATCCAGGAATAAAGAATATTTTCTTCCCCTTCCGGAATAAGCAGATGGCATTTGACCATGAATTCAGGATCAAGTCCGGCATAAACCTCTGCGTGGTACATGGTTTTCCAGCGGGATTCATAAATCGCGTCCATGGCGACTTTATCCAGTTCCTCACAGTTGACGCCCGGTTCGCCTGCAATACGGCGGGCAACGGCATAACGGCCGGTGATGGCGCCATCGTTGAAAAGAAGAACCTTTGCATCTTTTTCAAGCCCGAATTCTTCACCGCGATATACCGGCATATCTGTAACAATAGTTCCCGGGGAGTTTTTCGCCAGTTCATAGGCTTCCTTTAAAGTATTTACTTTAACGACATTATTTCCGTAAAAGGCGGCTTCGATAATTGAACGGGTTTTGGAAAATCCAGGTTTTCCGGCCCCGATTTCGTTGATATTGTAATAAGCTTTTGTTGACATTGAAACATCCTCCTTTTTTTGTTAATCATTTGTCTATCTACCACTATAAACAACAATTGATTGAATGTCAAGAATCCGGTGTTTCAGGCGGCCATATTTATGGCGGCCTCTGCGGTTTCTTCGATGCTCTCTTCGGCGGCTTCCGGCACTGCATCCGGCATATATTTATACAGGATAGGGAATGGCGCCGGGCCAAGGTCGAGGAGCTGCTTGTGAAAATCTTTGATATCAAAATCGTCGCCCAGATTTTCGGACATGGTATTCCGCATATCAAGAATCTCGTCCAGGCCGATGCCGTAAATCATATAATTGGTCGGATTATAAAGCACCTGGTCGTAAACTTCCTGAATGGTATCCTCATCGACAGCCAGATATTGACATAAAAAATCACCGGTTTCTTTGATGCCCCATCCTTCATAGTGAATTCCGAGATCAGTGCGGCAGTAGAGGTTAAGAGTCATTTCCGAAAACGACATTTTGTAGAACTCGGCGACGTCTTCTTCGAAACCGCAGTAATCATAGGAAAGAGCTTCCGCGTAGGATGCCCATCCCTCCACATAGCCGGAAGATTCGTAGACTGTGCGTATCGGGTCCGGGTTTGTATTATAGTAATAGGTTATCTGATACATATGGCCCGGATATCCCTCGTGGGCCAGAGTCGGCATCAATTCATTTCCGACACTGTCATTGAGATTCAGATAAATTTGATTGTTTGCGGTGTCGTCGATTCGCGGAATGAAATACATGGCCGGGCTTAAGCTTTCGGCCAGAGATTCGTGGACATTTTTCAGAGTATAATCGGCTTTTGGCGCCTCCGGCATCTGTTCGGCAGTCAGGGTAGCCTTAAAATGTTCAACGATTTCTTTGGGATCATCCAGCGCATACTGGGCGCTTTCAACAGCATCAAAAATATCCGGGTTGGAATTCATGATAAAAGCCATTGAGAAAATAGCTTCGTTTAATTTAGACTCTGTCAGTTCGATTAGTTCTTCCGGCGTCTTATCCGTGCCTACGGAAGATTTTAAAAGGTACTTATAATATTCCCGGCCATTTTCATAAGAAGCCAGATTGCCCTCTTCAGGCGCAGTATCAAGCTGCGCAGTCAGACCATCGACCACAGCCTGGTAGGCAGGAATGACGGAATTTAGTACGGCATCGCGGTTTTTTTCTATATACGCGTTTTTTTCTTCATCGGAGAGATTCAGATCTTCCAGTTTTTCCGGGAATACTTCAATGAGAAGATTGGTTTCCGGCGATTCCATGAAAGCGGTACAGTCTTCAATGGAAGTTTCCAGGGCTGATCTGCACATGCCGTATCCGGCTTCCGCTTTCTGAGCTTCAAATTCAAGAAGAGAATCCATGTAGCCGCCAAGCAAATTTAAGAGAGCCAGATAATCTTCCACATCTTCTGCGTCGTCAAAATGATATTCGGCCATTGTGATCGGAAACTGACTCTGGAAGCCGAGCATCGGAGACAGATTCATAGTGTGATAAATATAGTCGTAGGATTCCAGATCGGATTCCAGATAATATTTGACAACATCATAGGTCACTGCCCGGTCTCCGCTCAGCCCGGTGATCGCATTCAGACGATCCAGATAAGCTTGAGTCTGGGCTTTGCTGTCGGCGAAGTCTTCTTCTGTCAGAGGGACCTCACCCCAGGTGGCTTCTTCAAGCTCTATACCGTAGGCGGAAGGGTCTTTTAATGTATAATTTAATGTCAGAGTGTTGTCACTGGCATAATCTACAAAAATTTCATGGGTTAATTCGTCAAAGGTTTCTTCGGCGGATGGTTTCTCCTGGGCTGTGCTTGCCGTTGTATCGGCTGGCGAACTGCAGCCGGTAAAAAGCAGTGCGGCCGAACATGCTGAAAGCAGTAATGTTTTTATTGGCTTGTTTAATTTCATGCCTGTAAATCCCCCTTTATATTGATGCTTTTAGTATAACAGAAAAAGTCCGGGATATGTAGGGAATTTTCTATGAAATTTCCTTGAGTTTAAATCGGGGATATATTATAATAAAAAAATAGCTTGTGATGTTATGATGAATATATAATTCTGATGGGAGGAAGAAACATGGCAAAGAAACCATATTATATAACAACAGCGATTGCCTATACATCCGGGAAGCCGCATATCGGCAATACCTATGAAATCGTTCTTGCCGACAGTATTGCCCGGTTTAAACGGGCGCAGGGATATGATGTGCGTTTTCAGACAGGAACAGATGAACATGGGCAGAAGGTGGAGATCAAAGCTGCTGAAGCCGGTGTTACGCCGAAGGAATATGTGGACGGCGTGGCCGGTGAGATCAAACGGATCTGGGATTTGATGGATACGTCCTATGACCGCTTTATCCGTACAACGGATGCGGATCATGAAGCGCAGGTACAGAAGATCTTCAAAAAGCTTTATGATCAGGGAGATATTTATAAAGGCTATTATGAGGGCAAATATTGTACTCCGTGCGAATCATTCTTTACGGAGAGTCAGCTTGTGGACGGTAAATGTCCGGATTGCGGCCGGGAAGTGATTGATGCGAAGGAAGAAGCGTATTTCTTCAGAATGAGCAAGTATGCGGATCGTTTGATCGAGCATATTAACACCCATCCTGAATTTATCCAGCCGGAATCCAGAAAGAATGAGATCATGAATAATTTCCTGCTTCCGGGCCTTCAGGATCTGTGCGTGTCCAGGACCTCCTTTACATGGGGAATTCCGGTAACCTTTGATCCGAAGCATGTCATTTATGTATGGATCGACGCACTCAGCAATTATATTACCGGGCTTGGGTTTGATCTGGACGGAAACAGCGATCCGATGGTGGAGAAATACTGGCCGGCCGATCTGCATTTGATCGGCAAAGACATTATTCGTTTCCATACAATTTACTGGCCGATCATGCTGATGGCGCTGGATATCCCGTTGCCGAAGCAGGTGTTCGGTCATCCATGGCTGCTTGTCGGCGAAGGTAAGATGAGCAAATCTAAAGGAAATGTTATTTATGCCGATGATCTGGTAGACTATTTTGGCGTGGATGCCGTGCGTTATTTTGTTCTCCATGAGATGCCGTTTGATAATGACGGTTCCATCACATGGGAGCTGATGGTTGAACGTCTGAACTCCGATTTGGCTAATATCCTTGGAAATCTGGTAAATCGTACCATTTCCATGACAAATAAATATTTCGACGGCGTGGTGACAAATCCTGGCGTTGACGAGCCTGTGGATGAGGATTTGAAGCGGGTGGCCCTGGAAACTCCGGGAAAAGTTGCGGCAAAGATGGACAAACTGCGCGTTGCGGACGCAATCACGGAAATCTTTACGCTGTTCCGCCGCTGCAATAAATATATTGATGAAACGGAGCCTTGGAATCTGGCAAAGGATGAGGCAAAGAAGGACCGTCTGGCGACAGTGCTTTATAACCTGTTTGAAGGCATCCGAATCGGCGCGGTCTGCCTTGAAGCTTTCCTGCCGACAACTTCAAAGAAGATCCTTGATCAGATTGGTACACAGCAGAGAGATTTCCTTGAACTGGATACGTTTGGCCGGATGGAGCAGGGAACTCATGTGACGAAGAAGGCGGAGATCCTTTTTGCCCGCATCGACATGAAGGAGTTCATGGAAAAACTCGAAGCCGACAAAGCGGCTAAAGAAGCTGAAGCTGCAAAAGCGGCAGCCATGGAAGCGGGCATCGATATTGAGGCAAAACCGGAAATCACCTATGATGATTTCGCAAAACTCCAGTTCCAGGTGGGCGAGATCATTGCCTGCGAGGCGGTGAAGAAATCGAAAAAACTGCTTTGTTCTCAGGTGAAGATCGGCAGCCAGGTACGCCAGATCGTATCCGGCATCAAGGGCCATTACACACCGGAGGAAATGGTCGGCAAGAAGGTTATGGTGGTTACGAATCTGAAACCGGCAAAACTGGCCGGCGTTATGTCCGAAGGTATGCTGCTCTGTGCGGAAGATGCAGACGGAAATCTGTCCCTGATGATTCCTGAAAAGGAAATGCCGTCGGGCGCGGAAATCTGTTGACAGGTGTATGCGGAAAGATAACGGAAAATGTTGACAGAAGAATAGATTAAAGAAAAAGGTCATCTCGAAGGGTCTTGGAAGGACTGTGAGATGACCTTCTTTAATTTAGTTTATTAATATTCTCCTGATTGGGCGGATTGAATTGACAGAATGCAAAAGAATGCTTATCAATATTGACTTTAGGCTTTTTATAAGATAAAATGAAGTAAAAGAATGCAAAGGAGATAGATTATGAGATATACATATTTAGACTTGATTGAAGAAGTTCTCAGAAGTGAAAAAAGGGAGATGACACTTGGGGAAATATGGGAGATTGCGGAGAAAAAAGGGTATAGTAAGAAACTTATGTCTGTTGGAAAAACACCGGTTAACACCATGAATGCGAGTATAAGAAAACACATAGAAAGTGCAAAAAATGTTAAATTTAAGCAAACATCAAAAAATCCTGCGTTGTATTACTTGAATAATTAAAGAAAGGCACGTAGAAATGATCAATGATTATATAAATACCATTTTTAACAGGGATTGTCTTGAAGGTATGAAAGATATGCCGGATAAGTCGGTTGATTTGGTTATAGCTGATCCGCCGTATAATTTATCTAAAGGGGCAGAATGGAAATGGGATAATAGTGTTGTTTTAAGGGGTATGGGAGGAAATTGGAATAAAGTAATGGTTGACTGGGATAATATGTCCTTTGAAGATTATTGGAATTTTACTTTTCAGTGGATATCCGAAGTGAAAAGGATCTTGAAACCTACGGGTTCTGTATGGATATTCGGGACATATCATAATATGGGGATTATCAATGTAATCTGCCAAATGTTGGACGTGGAAATAATTAATGAAATTATATGGTTTAAACGTAATGCATTTCCTAACCTTTCGGGCAGAAGATTTACTGCTAGCCATGAGACGATTTTATGGGCTCATTCTGGGGGTAAAAAAAGGCAATATTATTATGATTATGAATATGTAAAAAATACAGAATTCCCTGAGGATCTGATAAAACAACCAGGTAAGCAAATGCGAACTGTATGGGATATTCCGAATAACAAAACTAAGGAAGAATTGGCATATGGAAAGCATCCGACGCAAAAACCTATAAGGTTGTTAAAGAGAATGATCTTATCATCAACTAAAGAAGGAGATATGGTTTTTACGCCATTTAGCGGTTCTGGGAGTGAATGTGTAGCAGCAAAAATGTGTGGAAGAAGATATTGTGGATTTGAATTAGATCCACAATATTATAATATTTCTTTAGAAAGATTAAAGCATTGCGAAAGGGAGAATGTACAGATTAATTTGTTTGAGAAAGGCGTGCATGAAAGTAATGAGAATTGAACCAGTGATTAAGTGGAGCGGCAGTAAGCGATCACAGGCACAGGAAATAATCAAACGATTTGAGAAGTATGATTGTTATTATGAACCTTTTTTGGGTGGAGGGTCTGTTATGTACGCAGTCAATCCATCAAAGGCTATTTGCGGAGATATTTGTGAACCACTAATTGGTTTTTGGAAGATGGTTCAAAATAATCCTCAGGAGATAATAAAGTACTATTCGGATGAATGGCATCGTTTACAAAAAGATGGCTGCAAAGTCTATTATGAAATACGTTCCAGATTTAATGTTGATAAGTCGCCATTGGATTTATTATTTTTATCCCGTACATGCGTAAATGGATTAATAAGATTCAATGCAGATGGAGAATTTAATAATTCTTTTCATCATACGCGAAAGGGGATAGATCCTAAACGTTTTAAAAAAATAGTTTTTGATTGGCATGATCGAATTGCAAATGTTCAGTTTTTATGTGGTGATTATAGAGAAACAACAAAAACAGCAACGAAAAAGGATATAGTTTATTTAGATCCACCATATGAGAATACTAAGGGAAGATACTATGGAACGATCAATTATGAAGAATTTTATGAATATTTGTCTGATTTGAATAAAAGGGAAATTAGATACGTGTTGTCGTTTGACGGTATACGTGGCGATAAAGAATATGAGACAGATATACCAAAGGAATTATATGTAAAGAAGTTTTTACTTGCTTCGGGAAATTCTTCGTTTAAAAAAGTTATGGATAAAAGTACTGAACAGGTATATGAGGCATTATATTTAAACTGGTAAGAGAACTGATCTCTTACCAGTTTGCTGAACAGATTAGATGATATCAAAGATGTTGATTAGTGATTGCCGAAACTGTATCATACATTTAAGATAATCGGCTAAAGTGTTACCTAAATCAGAAAAACCCTTAATTTGAATTTTACAACGAGATGTCGATGAGTCTATAGTAAATCCCATTAAAATATCACAGCTGCATTTATAGGAAATGGAACTTAAATCAAAATTTGGCGGAGCAAAAAAACATCCTATAGAAGCACATATAAAATCAGATGCGTTTACTGTAGACGTTGAAATCGTCCAAATTTCTGAGTTTAATGAGCGTTCTACACTTGGACAGTAGGATAATAAGTCGTGTATGTATTTTGTGAGCGCGGGACCGATGCCGGGTTCTAAATTCCTTGCAGATTCCTTTGATTCAGTACATATTATTAATGGTTTTTCGAACAAATTAAATAGAACAGTAATATGATCAGGCCTTTTACTGTCACTTACGCGGGGGAGTGTCAGCCATCTGAATTCCGTGCCAATTGAAGGGTTGATATTGTTTATTAGAGATATACCGCTCCAATCACCTCCTGGGGGATTGCAAAAACCTTCAAAAGTATCAGGAATGATATAGTTAAATATAGTGTGTATAAAAGTATCTACATCATTTTCTGTATAATGTGTTGGATAGGGGTAAATAAGCATATTTGTGGCCTGGTTTTTGATGGTTAAAGAGGCGGCTTTATTTTCTTTGTTTTGAATCAGGCGAATAATATTCGATGATTGTACTGTTTTAGGTATTTTGGGCGCATCAAGTATAATAAAATCGCTTAAAGATACAATAGCGCTCCATAAACCATTTCCATGAGCTAATGAAAGTATATTTTGATCAAGTTTTTGTACCGTTGATTCGGAAGTCTCGCCATATACAAATGTAAGTATCTCTGTTTTTTCACTGGAAAGCATTGTAATTAAAGGAAGAATTCCTCTATCTGGCCGTGCGTCATCTCCGCGCGGTTTAAATCCTTTAAACATGCAAACAATCAAGTCGGTTTCAGTCGCTAATTTGTTACGAAAATCATTACTCATTTCAGGATAAAGAGTAGTTAATTCGTTTACAAATTCAACCTTACTGTGTGAAGGAATTAAGCCAAAAGGCAAATCTTTTGAGGCAATTCCAATACTGTATTTTGTTGCTAAATCAGCAAACTCTTTATTGTGTCCTGTGACTGATTTCCGGGCAATTTTCTTGGCAAAAGGAAAGGGATTGTTTTGTTTTGCAAATGCAAGAATATCACCATTATAGTCGTTGCGTATAGAAAACCAATCTTTTTGGCTAAAACTATTGACGCTATTTGCTTTTGACATAAAGTCCATTACGTTTAGGCTCTTTTGAAGTAATGTTGAATATATAGAGCTTACATCAGTTTTATATATTAATCCGTGAAGTAATGCATATACATCCTCTTCGCCGAATAGTGATGTGTCAAAATTTTGCAGAGAAGGATCAAACGAGGGATGAAATTCTTCTGATTTAAAATAAACTTGAATAGCAGGGTATTTCCAAAGCCTTGAAGCATTGTAATAGCTATATGGGATGGCTGCATTTGGAAAACGCAACGCTTTTCTCTTACGGTTTTTATCTAATTCATATTTAACAAAGTCTATAATATAAAGATAAGGGCATATGTTAGCCCGGATGGTTGAGTATGCTCTCCCGTTGCGTTGCCAGGCTTGATTTCCTGCCTGCAAAGCGCTACAAAATTCAATGGCGAGTAATATTTTTTCATTATCATCGGTTTCTTCGGTTAGTAACACATCCGGAGTCTCATTTAGAAAACTTCCATTATCTTTTAATAATTGAAAAATATTTGAAGTCCATCGATCGCTGGTATTTTTATTGAAACCGGGAAAAAATTTAAAAAATAAAGTGTCAGAATTTTTAGTGGTCATTTTTACTGATGGACATGCGGGAGAGAGGAAAAATCTTTCTTCCCTTTGCACTGGAACAGATTTTGTAATAATGTTGTAGAGACGTTCACATTCGATGATATTATCACCATGGATTCTAAAATGTTTAATCATATGTAGTACCTCCGCATGTATAATAAATTAATTATATCATTTTATGTTGAAAATATGTGTTAAAAATTTGAAAGACGTTTGAGAGATGCTTCACAGTAGTCCCTATTGATATCGCATCCTATGAATTTACGATTAAGATTTAATGCGGCTTCACCCGTTGTACCAACACCCATAAATGGATCTAACACTATTGCATTAGGATTGGAAGCGATTTTAATTAAGTGTTCAATTAACACAAGTGGTTTTTGAGTAGGATGATTGGGAAAATCTATTTTTTCAGGAAATCGACAAGAAGGGCATTCGAAGAAATTGTGCATTTTTTTTTGCCCTAAAAAATTCCAAATGTGATTTTTGTTCCAAAGACAAACTATTAATTCACAGCTGTTTAGAAAACTGTTTTTATATACGCTTTCTGTGGGGGTGGTTTTATGCCATACAAATAGTTGGAAGGTCCTAAATTCCTTATCAAAAGCATCGTGCCATTTGCCAAGAAGCGAATAGCTTGTAAAGATAAATATATTTCCCTTGGGGGATAATATTCGTTTAAAATCATTTACATAATCTAAAGGGTTTAATTCTATTTTGTCCCACTTAGCAATATCGTTATTAATTGTTCTTCCGTTTGCAAGTTTAATGTTGCCGGTAGATTTAGAAGCAATGTTATATGGGGGATCAGTTAAAATAAGGTCAATAGAGTTATTTGGGATTCTTGAAAGAAGATTTAGGGCATCTTCGTTGAAAAGTTTATATTTATTTGTATTTGTAGAAAACAATGTATTCTCCTTTACTATAGATTTTTTATGATTGTATTGCAATAAAATTTGGAAAACAGATGCAAAATTACGGTGGGGAAACCTTTCTATATTAGAGTTGGAGGGAAGTGGGTAGCCCCGAAGAGCCCGGAAAATAGCTGTGGGACTGCCCATTTTTATCATGTGCACTGTTTTTTCTTCCCAGGTTCATTTACTTTTAATCCGATGTGGTTAATGGTATTTTTGTGGTATTTTATCGGATGCTGTACATGGCTGAAACAATGGGATGAAAAAAGTCTGCGAGGAACCGCAAAGAAAAGATACGTTAAGAAGATATGTAAAAAATAAGAAGTTTCATGTCAGCGGGACCGAAGCCGCTGTGGAAGATATGTTTATTTTAAAATACAGGCGGGATTTTATCAATCATCATTCATCGACGGTGTTCGAGATGTAAATGGAGCAAAAGAGATCATAAACAGCAAATTTCTTCGAAGAAGGTCGAAAAGGAAGATAAGCCGGGGATTTATACAAAAAAATAGTGCATTCAGGGAAATCGTGTTTTAGATTTCGTGAATGCACTATTTTGACCTTTAAAACTTGAAAATAATTCCGATGACGGCAGAGGCAACGACCATGAGAATCGGATGAAAATCCTTTTTCTTCATAACAAGGTAGATGACTACAGCCAAAAGGATGGACTTATAGTTCAGCAGGTCCGCGATATTTTTGGTAATTTCATACTGATCCAGGCGGAGAAGAGCAATCTTAGCGACGCCGAGACCGGCGGCGATAATTAACCCGGTGGATGCCGGGCGGAGACCATAAAAAACATCCTGAACCAGTTTGGATTCCTTAAATTTATTTAATATCTTTGATATAAGAATGATAATGACAACGGAAGGAAATACGAGGGACAGGGGGCCGATAATAGCGCCCGGGAGTCCGAAGGAAGTAAATCCAACATAGGTTGCCATGTTGACGCCCATAGGTCCCGGGGTGGATTCGGAAATGGCGATCATATTGGCCACATCCTGAGCATTAAACCATCCGGTGGCGGATCCCATGGCATAGAGGAATGGCAGGGTTGCCAGACCGCCGCCGACAGCAAAAAGCCCGGTTTTAAAGAATTCAAATGCTAAACGTAACAATCCGCTCATTTCTTTTCACCTCCCGAGATACCTGTGCGTTTGAAGAGAACTCCTGCCATGCCGGCCAAAATAACGATGAGGGCCGGAGACAGAGGGGAAAACAGGGATAAAAGTAAAACAACAATACAAATGCCGAGGCAGACTTTATCAATCACAGATTTTTTAGCAAGTTTGGAAACCGCATTGAAGATCAGGACACAGACACAGGCCCGGATGCCGTTGAAGGCATATTTGACAATGGCAAGGTCGGCAAAGTTTTTCAGGAATGCGGCAATCAGTGTGATAATAATAAGTGACGGCGTGATAATTCCGAGAGTAGCAGCAATACCGCCGATAACCCCCTTTGTTTTGTAGCCGACAAAGGTGGCCGTATTGACGGCAATAATACCCGGCGTACACTGGCCGATGGCAAAATAGTCCATGATTTCATCTTCGGTGGCCCAGTGGTATTTCTCGACAACTTCCTTTTGAAGCATCGGCAGCATTGCGTAGCCGCCGCCGAAAGTAAAAGCTCCGATCCGGAAGAAGGCCATGAAGAGATTTAGTAATTCTTTCATAAATTGATTCCTCCTCAAAGATATAGTATTTCCATGATATTCCGGGAAATGCTTGATTTTCCCTGAAACTATTGGTATCATATCATAAATAAATATATATGAAAAGTATTAAAAAAATATATAATCCATATCAAAAAGATATAGAAGGGGTGATGTGATGGATTTAAGGCAGTTGGGTTATTTTACTGCAATTGTGGATGAGGGAAGCATTTCAGCAGCGGCAAAAAAACTGCATATTTCGCAGCCGCCCCTGAGTAATCAGATGAAATCCCTGGAAGCCGAGTTGGGGGTCACTCTTTTTGAACGGGGACTTCGAAGCATCACGTTGACAGATGCGGGGAAATTAATGTATGAGCGGGCGAATACCATATTGGACATGGCTTCTGCGGCCAAAATGGAGATTGACAGTCTGGGCAATGGCCTTCGGGGGACGCTGCGAATAGGAATGGTATCCTCATCTGTCACCGGGCATGCGGCGCGGAGGCTGATGGCATTCCGTGAAATGTATCCCGAAGTGAATTTTCAGATTTATGAGGGAAATACTTATCAGCTTTTGGATGGCCTGAAAACAAATCATATTGATCTGGCTTTAGTACGGGCGCCTTTTCCGCAGGATGGTTTTATTTGTCATAAATACCGGGAAGAATATTTTGCCGCCGTTGGATTGCCGGGCAGTCTTCCGGAAAATCCGGGGCTGGATGCAGTGGCCGAATGTCCGCTGATTTTGTATCGCCGCTGGGAAGGGGCGATCCGTCAGACATTTGCGGATAAGGGCCTTTCGATTCATCTGGCCTGCATGGTGGATAACGCCTGGACAAGTATTCAGATGGTCCGGGCCGGAATGGGGGTGGCTCTGCTGCCGAAATCTTTTGCGGAGGATATTCCTCAGGTTCAGATTCGGGAATTAAATGAGGAGACCCTGAAAACCCAGTTAATGCTGGTTAAGCGGGATGACCGGTATATATCGAATATTACGAAAATATTTTTTGAAAAATTTGAAATATAAATGGGAGGTACATTATGATCTTTGATACACATGCGCATTATGATGACAGAAAGTTTGATGACGATAGGGAAGAATTGTTAAAGCAGCTCCGGGATGCCGGAATCGGGCGGGTCGTAGACATCGGCGCGGACATTGATTCTACCCGGAAGGCAGTGGCATTGGCCAAACAGTATGATTTTATTTATGCGGCGGCAGGCGTTCATCCAAGCGATGTGGATTGTCTGGATGAGCGGAGCTTTCAGTGGCTGACCGGCCTGGTGGAGGAATCCGTCGAGGAGAAGGGGAAAATTGTTGCCGTGGGAGAGATCGGACTGGATTATTATTGGGAAAAGGACCCGGAGCAGCGTAAAAAACAGAAATACTGGTTTGAGCAGCAGATGGAACTGGCCCGGAAAACAGGACTTCCGGTGGTGATCCATTCCAGGGAGGCGGCAAAGGATACCTGGGATATGATGAACGGATTAAAATGTGAGGATATCGGCGGCGTCATTCATTGTTATTCCTATTCGGTGGAAATGGCGCGCAATTACCTCAATAAAGGCTTTTATCTCGGGATCGGCGGCGTTGTCACCTATAAAAATGCCAGAGTTTTAAAAGAAGTCGTTCAATATGCGCCGATGGACCGGATTGTCCTTGAGACGGATTGTCCGTATCTGACGCCTTCGCCAAATCGGGGAAAACGCAATAGCTCTCTGAATCTGCCATATGTCATCGAGGCGATTTCCGCTTTAAAAGGAATACCGGCGGATGAAGTGGAAACCATAACCTGGGAAAATGGCAGACATATGTATCGGATGTCGGAGTAGTTTGTCAGGATTAATAGATTCTTAGGATTTAAATAATTGAATGTTAAAGTGTCTGCCCATCTTTTCTAATACAATCAGTATGGAAAGGGAGGTCGGACATGATGAGACGGAAAAATAAAAGACGGCGCAGGGCGGCGTTCGGAATATACTTTTTACTGGTTATAGCAATTTTGATGCTTATCGGCGGGATAAAACTTGTCGTGGATAATTGGACGACGCCGGCTCGGGCTTCGGGCATGGGAATAGATACCGGTGAAAGCGGCGATGGATGGCAGCTTCTTCTCGTAAATCGGTGGAACCCGATTCCTGAGGGGTATGCGCCGGAATTAACGGAATTGTGGAACGGAGAGTCGGTGGACAGCCGGATTTATTCGTATTTGCAGGAAATGTTTGATGATGCGCGGACGGAGGGGCTGGAGCCTTATGTCAATGCCGGATATCGGACAAATGAGGTGCAGCAGTCTTTGATGGACCAGGAAGTTGAGGATTATATTTCCCAAGGCTATTCGGAGGCGGATGCCAGAGAAATGGCGGAACAGTGGGTGGCGGTGCCGGGGACCAGCGAACATCAGCTGGGTCTGGCTGTCGATATCAGTATGGATGACAATGGAAGTCAGAGCGCCGTGGACGTCTGGCAATGGCTGATGGAAAACAGCTATAAATACGGCTTTATCCTCCGGTATCCCGAGGACAAGACAGAGATTACCGGAATCGCTTATGAGCCGTGGCATTACAGATATGTGGGTAAAGAGGCTGCGGAGGAAATATATCGCCGGGGTGTCTGCCTGGAGGAATATCTGGGCAATTAAATATATCTGAAGAAAAGGTGCTGTTTGCAACGTTCCTAATTGCACTGCTTGCCTATATCGATAGGAATAACAAGCGAAAATAAACAAGCCTGCCTTGTACTTAGCGGTCTAGGCAGGCTTGAAAACCATCTGGGAAGCTAACCACTTTGTGGGCGGTTGCTCCTTTTCTAGGTTTAATATAACATACTTATCTTGAAAAAGCAATAATAAGGGAAAATAAAGAATTTTTGCCTTAAATTTTTGGAAATCATATCTATCGAAAATTTATACCTATCGAAAATGCACTTTGATATTTACTACTTCGCTTTTAGTTCCAACACGCATATTGGGCCCGAAAAGTCCAACGCCGGAGGTGACGATGCTCTGCATATGATTTTTCCTTAAATATCCGGCCGGATTTTCCCAGATCAGTCTGCAAAGAAAATTTGTCGGAAAGGTCTGACCATCGTGGGTATGTCCGCACAGATGCAGATCGATTCCGGCATCGTCAATTTCCTGCAGGAATTTCGGTTCGTGCTCCATAACGATCACCGGTTTGGAACTGTCCAGTTCATCCATGATTTCCTGCGGTGTTTTCCTCACATCGACGCCCCGGCCGGGACGTTCCTCATCGGCACGGCCGACAAGATAGAAAGAGTTGTCGATGAGAAGCGTTTCTTCAGTAATTAATTGGATGCCGGCCCGATTGAGAAAATCATCCATTCGGGGATCGCTGGCCTTTTTCTTTTTTGAAGGGAATGTGAAACCGGCGAGGATCTTTTCATCCGTGTCGTGATTGCCATAAACGGCATAGATGCCGTATTTGCTGTGAATCTGGGACAGTATTTGAATGAGTTCTTCCGGTTTTCTCATAGCGTGATAATCGTTATCAAAAATATCTCCCGCAATCAAAACAATATCCGGATTTTGAGCATTAATTTTTTCAACCATCTGGCGCATCATTTTCGGCCCGACAGTGTAGCCGAGATGTAGATCTGCAGCAAGGGCAATGTTTAATTCATCCAGCTTGCCGCCGTCCTTATCAATAGTGACATCATAGCTTGTACTGCGGACACGGACAGCGCTGATAACGCCCCACATACAGAGAAAGGCAATGACAATGATACAGGCAAAGCCGACAGCGGCAAAAGTTTTTCTGGAGGCAAGAAATTCCTCCGGTACAAAGCGGGTGAAATGCAGAAACAGGCGCAGACATTCAGCGACACCCAGAACAAGGATGGTGTATAAAAGAATTCCAAGCCAATAGGAGCCGATGCAGGCGAAAATCCGTTGGATTCCTGAGTGGGGCAGGATAAAGGCCAGTCCGATAGACAGCGCTAAAAGACTGTAAAGGACTATGAAAAATAAGCGGAAGCCCAATCGGCTCGTCTGCTCCGAACAGGCGGAAAACCACTGAAGAGCCCGGACACATATATAAATATTTCCAATAATATAAAACGGTGATAAAAACAGTGCAATCATAAAAAATCTCCAATTCCTAATATGCACTTTCAGTATAGCATAGTTTCGCTTGAAAATCTTGAAATATTGCTTGTGGAACGGAGACGTTTTGGATATACTATAATTAATGATAAAATTATGATAAAATTAAGATAAGGAGTAGCGCGATGATACAAATTAAACCTGTTTCTGATTTGAGAAATAAATTTCCGGATATTGAGAAAATTGTAAATGCGGGTGAACCGGTATATTTGACTAAAAATGGGTATGGTGCAATGGTAGTATTAAGTATTGAAGCATATTCCAAACTGATTGATAGTGCAGAGGCAGCCTTGGATGAAGCGGAATTTGCAGCAGAGAATGACAGCAGGCGTTACACGCATGAAGAAGTTTTTGGGGGACTCCGAAGGAGGATAAATGGCTGATACAAAATATATTTTGCGATATTTACCATTGTTTTATGAGGAGCTGGAAGAAAAAGTGGTGTATATCGCTGAAAAATTAATGAATCCACAGGCAGCGAATGATTTGTTGGATATGGTAGAAACAGCAATATTGGAACGGCTGCCGAGTGCAGAAGCCTTTGAACCCTATCATTCACTGAAGAAACGGAAGTATCCATATTATCATATATATGTAAAAAATTATGTAGTTTACTATGTTGTAATTGATGATGAAGGCCCAGATAAGATTATGGAAGTTCGGCGCTTTTTACATAGCAGACAAAATCATAATGCAGAAATTGACATTTGTCCCCGGGGACGATAAACTGTTAAGAAGTACGGAAAAAATCAAGAGGAGTTGTGCATGGAAAAGTTATCAAATCCGCAGAAAACGATAGAGACAATAAAAAAATATCAGTTTAATTTTCAGAAGAAATTCGGACAGAATTTTTTAATTGATGAGCATGTCATTTCCAAGATCATCAACGGGGCGGGGGTCACAAAGGATGACTTTGTGCTGGAGATCGGACCGGGAATCGGAACTCTGACCCAGTATCTGGCAGAAGCCGCCGGGGAGGTGGCCGCCGTTGAGATTGACCGAAAGCTGATACCGATTTTGCGGGAGACACTATCGGAATATGATAATGTGACGATTATTAATGAAGATATATTAAAAGTAGATATCCGGGCGCTGGCATTGGAAAAGAACGGCGGAAAGCCGATCAAGGTTGTCGCCAACCTGCCCTATTATATTACAACGCCGATCATTATGGGGCTGTTTGAGAGCCACGTGCCGGTAGATAATATTACGGTGATGGTGCAGAAGGAAGTGGCAGCCCGGATGAAGGTCGGTCCGGGAAGCAAGGATTACGGCGCCCTGTCTCTGGCGGTGCAGTATTATGCTGAGCCTTATCTGGTGGCCAATGTTCCGGCAAACTGTTTTATACCAAGGCCGAATGTGGATTCGGCGGTGATCCGTTTGACCCGGCATGCCGGGCCTGTAGTATCTGTGGATAATGAAAAGCTTCTCTTTGATATCATTCGGGCATCATTTAACCAGCGGAGAAAGACGCTGCAGAATGGTTTGAAGAATTCAGATTTGATTTCGGCATCAAAAGAGGACATTGTGGAAGCTATCCGGGAAGTCGGACTGCCGGAAACAGTGCGGGGTGAAGCGCTGACTTTGGAGCAGTTCGCAGCGCTGGCAAATATTCTGAATAAAAAAATAAAGGATTGATATTAGAAATAATCTCCCGGGTATCCGCATAGGATAGTCAAAAAGGGGGATTTTTCTATGTCGGATTATAGTCGTTTTGTTTCCTATATGTATCTCTATGAGAATGGTTTAAAAACCATGAATGCCGGCTTTGTGAAAGTGGAGAGCCGGAACGGACAGTGCCGGATCGGGCTGTCGCTGAAAAATGTTTATACCGGTTTGGAACGCTGCCGGGTATATATGTTTATCCGATTTGGGCAGGAACTTCGGGGCGTTTATATCGGGGATGTGCAGATAAAAAATCATGGCAGCGACTGGAATTTCAGAACAGATACAATGAATATTGCGGGCTCCGGCTATCGGCTGGATCAGATGTCCGGCATGATCATACTGGGTGAAGGGGAAAAGTTTTATGGAACCCGGTGGGACCATGGAGATTTGGATATCCATCGGTTTGTTACCCAGTGGGATGATAGTCAACCAGTGAAAGAGGAAGCGGCGCCGCCGGAGCCGGAGGTGATGGAAGAGAAAGATACACCTGCAGAGGTGGAAGCGGTAAAAGAAGGCAAAGCGGCAGTAGGGATGGAAACAGTCAAAGAAAGTGAAGTCCCGGCGGAATCGGAGAAAATAAAAGAAAATGAAGCCCCGGCGGAGCCGGAGAAAATAAAAGAAAATGAAGCCCCGCCGGAGTCGGAGAAAATAAAAGAAAATGAAGCCCCGCCGGAACCGGAAGAAGTAAAAGAAACAGAGGTTCCGGCAGACGCAGGATTGAAGCCGGAGAGAACTGACGAAGCCGTCATAGAAGCGGAAGCAGTTACCGGGGGTGGAAAAGAGGCGGAAAAAGAGAGCGGCCGCCTTGTATCCATGGAAACGAATGAACGGCAGCGCAATTTTGGGAAAATTCTTGAGCAGTGTCCCGGCATGTATCCCTTTGAGGATGATTCGGTGGATGCCTGTGTGCGGCTTGAACCTCAGGATATCGGGAGGATGCCGATTGACTGCTGGTCCTACGGAAGCAACAGTTTTCTTTTACATGGGTATTATAGCTATCGGCATCTTATTCTGGCCCGTGTTAAGCCTGAAAAGGAGAAACGGGGTTCCTATATTCTGGGGGTTCCGGGCACCCAACATTCCAGAGAAGCATTTATGGCGAATATGTTCGGTTTTCGGGAGTTCAAGCCGATTCGGGAGGGCAGCGAGGGACCAAGTGACTTCGGATATTGGTATACATTTCTGGCCTGACGAAGCCCGCCCATGCGAAGCATTTGACATACGGGGTGCCAGCATGGCATACTAGAGAAAAAGGAGTTTGGAGGAGGATTTTTTATGCAGTATAAAGTATTTGGGAAACCCTTTCCGGCGGTGTCGCTTCGGATGAACCGGGGAGAAAGTATTTATACCCAGTCGGGCGGTATGAGCTGGATGACCGATGGATTTTCTATGGAAACCAATACTCATGGAGGGTTGATGAAGGGATTTGGCCGTATGTTTTCCGGTGATTCTCTGTTTATGGCGACATACACGGCGCTGCAGGATAATCAGGAGATTACGATGGCAGCATCCATGCCGGGGGAAATACATACTCTGGAAATTTCTCCCGGAAGAGGATATATTGCGCAGAAAGGCGCTTTTCTCTGCGCGCAGCACAGTGTGAATCTGGATGCGGTGCTGACTAAAAAACTGTCCAGCGGTATGTTCGGCGGTGAAGGCTTTATTCTTCAGCGCCTTTCCGGAAGCGGCATTGCGTTTCTTGAACTGGATGGGACGGTGTGCGAATATGATCTGGCGCCGGGACAGAGATTAAAGATTGATTCGGGCAATGTGGCTTATTTTGAGGAAAGCGTTAGATATTCTATTGAAACAGTGAAAGGATTTAAGAATATTCTTTTTGGCGGTGAAGGATTGTTTTTGACCGTGCTGGAGGGGCCGGGCAAGGTATGGCTTCAGACAATGACAGCTTCGGAACTGGCCAACAAAATTGCGCCGTATATACCGGTATCGGGAAATTAAAGATCGGAATTGAAAAAGGGAAAACCTTCGGGGCTAAAAACTCCGGGTTTTCCCTTTTTGCAGGATATTTTGATAAAAGGTGGGGGGAAGAAAAAATAGATTACAAATTGGGAACGTTACCAAAATGCACAAAATAATGTAGACATTGGTATCGGAATACGGGAAACCATTGTAGAAAATTACTAAAAATCAAAAAAAGTAATGAAAGCCATTGACTTTTTGACTAATAAAGATTATGATAATGACATGAAATGAAAACGTTCCCAGAACAGAGAGAAAGGAGGGCTGCTGGAAAATATGGTAACGCTTAAGGATTTGGAAGCAGCGTCAGGCATATCAAAATCAACCATTTCCAGAGTAATTAATAATGATCCGAATGTTAAACAGGAGACACGGGACAGAGTATTGGAGTATGTTCATAAGATGAACTATAAACCGAATGTTGTAGCCCGGAGCATGATTACAGGGTCATTGCCGTTGGTGCTTATCATCGTGGGAGATATTCAAAGCGATTATTTTGCAAGAACCGTTGTCGGGGTGGAGAAGGTTTTATCGGTCAAAGGCTATATGCCGGTGGTATATAACAGCATGTACGATGTGGAAAAGGAAAAGCAGTTTATATCTATGGCAAAAAATTTCAAATTTGCCGGATTAATACCAATGACAGCTTTTAATACGGAGCAGTTAGAGGATGTTCTTCAGGATGTGGCTTGTCCGACTGTTCTGATTAACAGAGATATTCGAAGGATGCAGTTGGATGAGGTCATCGGAGATGATTTTGAAGCGGGATATCTGGCAACAAAGCAGTTGATTGACAATGGACATCGAAAAATTGTGTATATATCTGGTGATTCCCAAAGCTCTACAGTTAGTAGAAAAAGGGAAGAAGGGTATCGAACGGCCCTTGAGGATTACGGAATTCCAGTGGATGAATCGCTTATTTTCAGGGGAGAACTCGATGTGAAATCCGGGTATAAAATGGCAGAAAAAATTTTTTCAATTCAAGATGTTACGGGAATTTGCTCAAATAATTTTTTGATGGGTATTGGCCTTATTCGGTATGGCCGGACTATTGGAAAACATTTATTAAAAGAATATGATTTGGCATGTTGCGAATGTGTTCCGGAGCTCTATGAGAGGGAAAGAATTGCTTACGCAGGGCCGGACTTGGAAGCTATGGGGCAAAAGGCGGCGGAGTTTTTAATCAAAAGAATTGAAAATTCAGATGAGCCTAGACAAAAGATTTATTTTTCAGCGACAAAGGTATATAATCCTAGGCACAGAAAATGAATTCACCGGTTAAGGAGAAGTCGAAATAGAGCAAAGGGCCTGCTCCTTAACCGGCCGGGGAGAAGTCGGAATGGACATATTTTTTTGACAAAAAATGGGAACGTTCCCGAAAAAAAGGACGGGAGAAGGTCATTTAATGGAACAAGCTTCACACTATGAGAAAGGGGAAAATTAAAAATGAAAAAAAGAATTATGAGTATTGCGCTTGTAGCGGTGTTGGCAGTAGGATTGACGGCTTGTGGTGGAGGAGAAACAGCTTCGACGCCGGACACAAAAGAGGAAACGACTGCGGCGGTTTCGGACACTGTTTCAGGTGGTGAAGCCGGTGGTAAAGTGGCTATTAAGATGGCTACGGGCGGACAGGATACATTGCCTAGTTATGCAGCTGTAATCGATGTTATAGCGGATATTGAAGCTGCGGACAGTAATGTGGCATTTGAATATTATGGAGCGCGGCAGCTTGGTGATGATGACGCTATACTGCAGCAGGTTATGAGCGGGACGCTTCAGATGGGTGGCCTGGGAGCTTCAACACTTTCAACTTATACCAATTTGATGGATGCTTTTACAATTCCGTTTTTAATCAGTGATTATGATATTGAGAGAGAGGCAATGAAGTCGGAAGAGGCTCAGGCAATTTTTGACAAAATTGAAGAGGATTTGGGAGTAAAGGTTTTGGCTTCTTATGATTCAGGTATGCGTCACCTGGCAAATAATACCCGTCCGATTACGAGTGTGGAAGATATGAAGGGACTCAAAATGCGTGTTGTTCCGACAGATTCTCTGATTGACTCCTTTACCGCAATGGGTGCAAATCCATCGACAATGAATTACGGTGAGATTTATACCGGTCTTCAGAATAAGATTATTGACGGTGAAGAAATTAATATCACATCGATTTATTCAGAAAAACATTATGAAGTATTAAAGTATTTTACTGAAATTGGGTTATATCCATTTGAAACTGTGATTGTGTGCAACGCGGATTGGTTTAATTCTCTGAGTCCTGAGGTTCAGCAGGAATTGGAGGAAGGCTTCACAAAAGGCTATGATTATGTATTTGATAAATACCTCAAAGATGCAGAAGCAAAAGGCTATGAAGCTATGGAAAATGCCGGTGTTGAGGTGAATAAGATTGAAGATGTGACCGAATTTAAGGCTGCGGTTTCAGATGTGGTTGAACAATATAAGAATCAGGATCCGCTCATCAAGGCATTTGTTGAGATGGTGGAAGGCATCGAGTAAAGGGTAAGGGTGTAACTTTATGGAGATTTTTATTAAACAGTATTCGAAGATAATGGATTTTTTTGTAAAGTTGATAGAAATTATTCTTGCCATTGCTTTGGCAATAATGACGCTGGTTACTTTTGTTGAAGTCATACGAAGATATGTTTTGGGACAATCCTTTGTCTGGGCCGAAGAACTTACCCGGTTTTTACTGGTGGGAATGACTTTCATTGGCGGGGCTGCTGCCTATAAAATTGGCGGCATGGCATCCTTCGATTTGCTCATATCCCATGTGGCCAAGGGCAGGCCGATGATTGGCAAGGCGATTAAAATTGTCGACAATGCTATTATTGGGGCTGTCAGCGCATATCTTGCGGTTAAAGGATTTGGCTATACATTTTCACCGATGGTCGCAAAAATGCAGAGCCCGGGCTTAAAAATGAACATGAGTATTGTATATATCAGTATTCCTATTGGATTTTTGTTGATAGTTTTGTTTGCAATTGAACAGGTTTTGCAGGCTGCGGCTGAAAAGGAAGAAGGTGAGGACAAATGACCTTAGTTATTCTTGTGTTTGTGGGTACATTATTAATCGGTTTGCCGATGGCATTTGTTCTTGGCCTGGGAGGACTAGCCCACCTTGTTGCGATTAATTCGCCAACCTATTTTTCAATAATTACGCAAAGATTATTTACCGGTGTCAATACTTTTTCCCTGATGTGTATTCCATTTTTTATTCTGGCCGGAGAGCTGATGAACAGCGGCGGTATTACAAAGCGGCTGCTTGATTTGGCGAGGGAAGGTTTGGGATGGATTCGGGGAGGCATGGCTTACTGCTGTGTTATTTTGGCAATGGTTTTGGCAGCAATCCTTGGTTCAGCCAATGCGGTTACGGCAATCCTGTGCGCGATTCTTATTAAAGAAATGGCAAAGGATGGTTATGACGATGATTTTACAGGTTCATTAATTGCGGCTTCCGGTGTTTTGGGTCCGATTATTCCTCCAAGTGTAACGTTTATTATTTACGGCGTGCTCACAGGCGTATCGGTTCAGAAAATGTTTGTTGCCGGAATTGCTCCGGGAATCCTGCTTGGTATCGGCTATATATGTGTCATTTTATACTATACAAAAAAACGCGGCTATAAGAAATCTAAAGAAAGATTTGACCCGAAGGCTTTCGTAAAGGCCTTAATTAAGGCATTGCCGGCTCTGATTGTTCCGGTGGTTATCATTGGCGGTATTATGGGCGGGCTGTTTACACCAACAGAAAGCGGCGCTGTCGCTGTTGTGGCTGCAATCGTGGCCTCTTTAATCTATCGGACCTTTGATTTTAAAGCGCTGCCTGGCATTTTATTAAAGACAGGGGTATCTACAGCGGGAATCATGCTGATTGTGGCCTTTGGAAATATTATGGGATGGACCCTGGCAATGGATAATATTCCATCCTTAATTACAACCAGTATTTTATCTTTGACAACGAATAAGTATATTGTCATGCTGTTGATTATTCTTGCGCTGATTGTCATCGGCTGTGTTATGGAAGGCTTTTCCGCAATGTACATTTTTGTGCCGGTGTTTGCACCTTTAGCTATGGCTGTTGGATTTGATCCGATTCATTTTGGAATTATCTTCTGTTTGATGTCTACGATTGGATTGATTACGCCGCCGGTCGGTATGCTTCTGTTTGTGACGAGCAATATATCGAAGATACCGTTGGGGAGATTGAGTAAGTCGATAGCGCCGTTTGCGGCCGTAGCTTTAGTGGTGACGCTGATACTGGCCTATTTCCCTCAGATTGTAATGTTTATACCAAACCTTATGGGTATTTAACAAAATATATAAATGATAGGAGTGATTATTTAAATGTCAGTTTCAAGAGAAATTTTAAAGGGGTTTGTGGACATGCATGTCCATGCAGGACCGTCGATTGCCGTTCGGAAAGTGGATGCTGCTGAAATGCTTTTTCAGGCAGAGGAAGCAGGCTATAAAGCATTTCTTGTAAAAGACCATTATTTTCCTACAATGATGGGAACAAAAATGGTTACGCAGCATCTTGCGAAAAACGGATGTCAGGTTTTTGGCGGAATTGCGTTGAATCAGTCTGTCGGCATGTTTAATCTGCACGCTGTAGATGCGGCATATCAGTTGGGAGCAAAAACTGTGTACATGCCTACGGTCTCAGCGAGAAATCATGTGGTTGGACACTCGGGAGGCCATTTTGTCGGAAGCGGAAATATGCAGATTGTGGATAATGGTTCCATTTATCTGGATGAAGAAGGAAATCTTAATCCGGATTGTGTAAAAGTTATTGAGTATATTGCCAAACGACCGGATATTATCCTGTGCACAGGGCATGGACGGGCTGCAGAAGTGGATGCTGTCGTTACAAAGGCTGTAGAACTGGGTGTTGCTAAAATTTGCGTGAACCATCCTCATTTTCTTGTGAATGCTACATATGAGCAGATGACAAAATGGGCGGATATGGGAGCCTACATTGAGCTTAATGCGGCGGTATTCAGTTCAATCGCCAAATCAGGCACCTGCCCGGATGAAGTCATCGGCGAAATTCTGAAAGCAGTGCCAAAGGAGAAAATTGTGCTTGACTCCGATTTGGGACAGAAAGTGAATGTGGCACCGGTGGAAGGAATGTATCAGTTTATCTGCAAGCTTGTGGATGAATTCGGTGTTACAGAGGAAGAAATTAATTTGATGGGCAAAGAAACACCGTCAATGTTATTGGGGATCTAAAAAGTATTAAATTACTGAAAAATTAAAAAATTTATTAATAAAAAAGTTTAGGAGGAATTTATTATGGCAGTAAATATTATTAATTGGGATGAACTTGATTGGGAACCGATTCGGGAGAAAATGCGTAAAAAATGTTTTAATCCTTCCGGATGTACAATTCAGATTGCGGAAATCGAAAAAGGACATACCCCTGGCCCACATAAACATATTTATGAGCAGATTGCTTATATTCTGCAGGGTGAATGCGATTTCTATGTTGACGGCTATCCATATCATATGACACCTGGAACAATCATGGCGATTCCGCCGATGTCTGAACATTATATCGTTGCAACTTCCGATGAAACCGTTGTTAATCTCGATGTGTTCACACCGGTAAGACCGGAGTACAAACAGGGCGAAATTGTCCGCAAAATCATCAAAAGACCGGAAGATGAGGAATAAGGTGCAGGTGGTTGTCCGTTATGAAAATGCGAAATTATCTGAGAGAAAAGATAAATGAAAAGGGCTATGTCATCGGGGCTTTCGTGGCCTCCTGTAATCCGACAAATGTGGAGATTCTGGCAATGAATGGCATGGATTTCGTGATTCTTGACATGGAACATTCCCCATTGGGACTGGAAACCATGGTGGATATGATTCGGGCCGGGGAGACTTACGGTATGGTATCCATCCCACGGGTATATACTATGGAAACCAAGCTGATGCGTCGGATTCTCGATGTCGGTGCCCATGGCATCATGGTGCCGATGGTAGGAAACGGGAGTGATGCAAGGTATATTATGGATGCTGTGAAGTTTCCGCCTTTAGGGCTCCGGGGAATGAATGCGGGCCGCGGGCCACGATGGGGAGCCTATGAAAATTACCTGTCGGAAGCAAATGACGCGTTATTTACCATATGTCAGTGCGAAACGGTGGAAGGGTTGGAAAACATTGATAAGATTGCCGGGACTCCCGGAGTGGATTGCGTATTTATCGGCACCGGGGACCTTTCTCTGGATATGGGACATCCAAATGACCTGAAGCATCCGGAGGTTGCGGAGGCAATCGATAAAATCCGCAGGACATGTGAAGATGCCGGGGTTATTCCGGGAATTGTGACATCAACACCGGAGGATGCGGCGTGCCGTATAAAAGAAGGCTTTAAAATAGTAACTATTATGAATGATTTGGGTATGTTTAAAAAGCAGTCTCTGCTTCAGATTGAGAAGGTGCATGAGCTTTGCGATGAATAAAGAGTAATGGAACCCTCCTTTGTTCATATAGAATCGGATATCAGGCCCTGTGTGAGGGGCCTGATATCTATATAGAGATAAATGTGGAGAAGAAAATATGAGTGATTTAAAAAATAAGCGTATTATAACGGTAGCAGTTACAGGGGCATGGCCGACACGGCAGGATAATCCGGCATTGCCTGTAACACCGGAGGAAATAGCGGAAGATGTTTATGAGTGCTGGAAGGCCGGAGCGGCCGTGGCACACATCCATGTGCGTAATGACGATGGGACACCATGTACAGATTTTGAGCGTTATAAAGAAACGATTGATTTGATTCGGGCAAAAAAAGATTGTGATATTTGCATTAATATTACAAGTTCCGGCGGAACTTTAGGCTCTGGAAGTACAGAAGATGACGATGAGGCGCGAATTAAGCCGATAAGGGAACTGCTTCCGGAAATTTGTTCCTATGATTGTGGAACTATGAACTGGCAGAATCGGACAATTCTGGAAAATCATCCGAGATTTTTGGAAACATTGGGGAAAGAGGCCAAGAGGTTGGATATTAAGCCGGAAATAGAGATTTTTGATGCAGGGATGATATATACGGCCGAGCATTATGTGAAAACCGGTATTTTAAAAGCCCCATGCCATTTCCAATTGATTTTGGGAGCGGCTGGCGGCGTGAAGGCAACTTTAGAGGATTTAATAATGTTAAAGAGCCGCATCCCGGAAGGAAGTACTTGGGCAGCAGCCGGGATTGGCCGTGGCCATGTGCCGATTATGATGGCGACAATCGCGATGGGTGGTCATCTGCGTGTGGGGATGGAGGATAATGTATACTACAGCAAGGGCGTTTTGGCTGAAAATAACGCTCAGTTGGTTTCAAGAGCAAAACGATTGGTTGAGGAAGCCGGATATGAGACGGCAACTCCGGAAGAGGCAAGAAAAATTCTTGGGCTTGTAAGAAAGGTTCAATAGCCCTGGAAGTACATAGAGAAGGTGATTGGATGATAGATAAAGTGATTTCAGCAGAAGAGGCTGTGGCTGGCGTCAGAGATGGAATGACAATTATGGTTGGCGGATTTCTTGGAACAGGTTCACCGGAAATACTCATGGACGCGCTTGTGAAAAAAGGGGTTAAACATTTGACGGTGATAGCTAATGACGGTGGATTGGATGCAGGTCAGCCTACTGGTCCGGCTGCAGGAAAAACAGCCAGAGGTGTTGGAAAATTATTGGAACATCATATGGTAGACCATTTGATTGTGTCCCACACAGGAGTAAACCCTAAGATTAATGAGCAGGTGGCGGAAGGAATTTTGACATATACGCTTGTGCCGCAGGGGACTTTGGCTGAAAAAATCCGTGCCAGTGCTTATGGCCTTGGCGGCGTTCTGACACCGACAGGCGTTGGAACATTGATGGAGTCGGAAACAGATGAGTGTGGCCGTGAAAAAATAACAATGGTGATTGATGGCAGAAAATACCTTATGGAGCGACCGTTAAAAGCGGATTATGCTTTTATTCGCGCTTCTGCGGCAGATCGATTTGGAAATTTTATGTGTGCCAAGGCAACAAAGAATTTTAATTATGTGATGGCCGGAGCGGCGGAGCACACAATTCTGGCGGTAGAAAAATTAATGGAAGTCGGCGACGAAAGTCCGGAATATTATGCTGTGCCAGGAGTGTTGGTGGATGCGATTGTTGAAGGAGAAAAACCATGGCAGATATAAAAGAAAGAATTGCAAAAAGATGTGCAAAGGAATTTAAAGACGGAGATTTTGTGAACCTTGGTATTGGATTACCAACGATGGTTGCCGATTACATTCCGGAGGGAATAACCGTAACTCTGCATTCAGAGAATGGCTTTTCCGGTTTGGGAGAACTGGCTAAGGCGGGAGAAGAGGATGTGGATATCGTGAATGCCGGGGGAATGTATGTTACTGCGGTGGACCGGGTAAATTATTTTGACACATCAACCAGCTTCGGGCTGGTACGGGGCGGACATGTGGAAGCTACGGTGCTCGGAGCTATGGAAGTTGCGGAAAATGGAGATTTGGCGAACTGGATTGTTCCGGGTAAAAAAGTTGCAGGAATGGGCGGCGCAATGGATTTGGTAACAGGCGCAAAACGGTGCATTGTTGTCATGCAGCATACTCAGAAGGGAGCCCATAAGATTCTCAAAAAATGTACATTACCTCTGACGGCAGAGAGGTGTGTTGATTTGATTATTACAGAAATGGGTGTCATGGAAGTGACATCGCAGGGCCTGGTTGTCACCGAATTACATCAGGATTACACAAAAGAGGACATACAGAAAGCGACAGGCTGTCCGTTGATATTCAGCGATACGCTCAAAATAATGGAAGATAATTAAAAAAATCCCTCAGACTTTATTGTGAAAAATCTGAGGGATTTTTTAAAATTTATAAGGCGATGTGGAAATGATCAACATCTTAGCATCGATATCTGAGGTGTTCGTCCAGCGATGACCGATATAATTCGGATAGTACAGACAATCGTATTTTTCAAGTACATAGGTGTTATAGTTTTCCAGTTCAAAGTTGATGCACCCTTCCAGTATAAATACCAGTTCTTCGCCGCCGTGATGGGCATAGGTGCCGGAGTCGGAATTGGAAGGGATATCGATAATAGCGCCCCACATTTCGTTGCGCCCCTGGGTGATCAGTGATTCGACAAGGGCTTTTCCGTTGCTGATATTCCGGATAAATGTCTGCTGTTCGTTATGGCGGACAAGTCGGACGTTGCTTATATCCTCATCCAGAAACAGTGAAAAGACCGGAAGATCCAGCGCATTGCAGAGGGCCTGCAGTGTGAGGAGATTCGGCGAAGTTTTTCCCGTTTCAATCTGACTGATCGTGCTGGCAGCGATTTCAGAGCGGGCGGCCAGATCACGGATAGACATGTTTTTTTCGGAACGCCGGTTTTTTAATATAGTGCCTATTTTATTTAAATCAATATCAGACATAGGGGTCCCTCCTTTTCTGATTTGCTATTATATAGAAAAAAAAGACATTCGTCAAATACAAATTTCATCAATATTCGTCTCCAGGGTGATTGACAAAGCGAACATGATTCGTTATAATGAACGCAGTTTAACAGAGGAGATGGTAAATTTCTATGAAAACATTGTTGAAAAATGCGCTTATTGTCACCATGAATGCGAAAGAAGAAGTTTATTCTGAGGGCAGTGTTCTGGTGGAAGATGACAAAATCAGTAAGATCGGACATTTTGAGTTAAAAGAAGACGTGGATGAGGTTATTGACTGTAAAGGTAAGATTATTATGCCGGGCCTTGTAAATACCCATGTACATACATCACAGCAGCTTGGACGGGGTTTGGGGGACGACGTAAATCTGCTGACATGGCTCCATGATCGTATCTGGCCTTATGAGAGCAATATGACAGAGGAAGATTCCTATGTATCCACATTGGCCTGCTGTCTGGAGCAGATTAAGTGCGGATGTACATCATTTGCTGAGCCGGGCGGACAGCATGTAGCCGGTATGGTTCGCGGCGTTGCTGAAGCCGGCGTTCGCGCGAAACTGGCAAAATCCGTGATGGACTGCGGTGAGGGTCTTCCAAAAGTATGGCAGAAAACGACGCAGGAAGAGCTGGACAAGCAGGAAGAAGATTTGAAGAAGTTCCATAATACCTATGATGGACGTGTCCAGGTATGGTTTGGACTGCGTACAATTTTCAACTGTACCGATGATTTGATCGTCCGTTCGAAGGAACTGGCAGATAAATATAATGTCGGCGTACATATGCATGTTGCCGAGGTTAAAGATGAAGTAGAATATATGCAGGCCACCAGAGGTGAGTGGACGGTAACTCATTTGAACAAACTGGGTGTTCTGGACAAAAACTTCCTTGCGGTGCATACCGTATGGTTGACCAATGAGGAAGTTGAAATGTTCCGAGATCATCAGGTGAAGGTTTCTCACAATCCGGCGGCCGCAATGCGTGTGCTCGGTTTTGCCAAGGTGCCTAGAATGCTTCGCGAAGGCATCTGCGTAACGATCGGTACAGACGGCGCGCCGTCCAATAACCGTATGGATATGGTGGATGAGATGTATCTGACATCCCTGATCCACAAGGGCTGGCGTTTGGAGCCGGATGTTGTGAAGGCTCAGGAAATCCTGCGCATGGCAACCATTAACGGCGCAAAGGCCTTGATGGATGAAGACCTTTATGGTTCCCTGGAAGCGGGCAAAAAGGCCGATCTGATCGTTATTAATCCGGATTCCGCAGGTATGCTGCCGCTGCACGACCCGGTAGCGAACCTCGTAACATCTATGCATTCATCCAATGTGGAGAGCACCATGTGTGATGGCAAGTGGCTGATGAAGGACCGCATTGTTCTTTCCTTAAATGAGGAAGAAGTACTTGCGGCCGCAAAGGAACATGCAGCAGCAATTCGTTCCCGGGCCGGCATCGAACTTCCGGAGCGCTTCCCGGTAGTTTATCCGATGGCTTCTAAATAGTCATTTATATTATTTTAATATAAAATGAATTAATCACAAAAAGGGTAAAGGAGATTGAAACAATGAAAAAACTTGTGGCAATGGCATTGAGCCTGACACTGGCTGTTTCCATGTTAACAGCATGCGGTGGTGGCACAAAGGAAACAAAAGCAGAGACAACGGCAGAAACAACAGCAGAAACCGGTGCAGAGACAAGCGGTGAAACAAAGGCCGCAGCAGACGGTGAAAGTCTGAAAGTTGCGCTTTGTGTAACCGGCGCAGTCAACGATATGGGATTCTGTCAGTCCGCATACGAAGGACTTGAGTTGCTTGAAGAAAAATACGGCGCTGAAATCGCTTATACAGAAAATCTTCAGGCAGCAGATATGGCAGCAGCATTTACAGATTATGCATCAAGCGGTTATGATATCGTTATCGGACATGGTTTCCAGTTTGGCGATCCGGCTCTCGAAGTTGGCGAGCAGTATCCGGATACGATATTTATCTGTACGGAATCCAATGCGGCAGCAGATAATGTAGCTTCTTATGTTATGAGCTGTGAACAGGGCGGATATATCGAGGGTATGCTTGCGGCAAGCATGACAAAATCCAATAAAATCGGTTTCATTGGACCAATCGAAGGCGCTTCCCTTATTAAGATCATGAATGGTTTTGAGGATGGTGCAAAATCCATTAATCCGGACATCGAAGTTCAGACAGCATGGACAGGTAGTTTCACAGATACAGCTCAGGCAAAAGAGGCAGCTCAGGCTATGATCGACAGCGGTGTTGATTTCATTGCCCATGATGCGAATGAATGTGGCAACGGCGCAATCGCTGCAGCTCAGGAAGCCGGCATTTACGCAACAGGCGATTCCTATGATCAGCATGAACTTGCTCCTGAAACTGTACTTACATCTTCTATGTATAATGTACCTCTGGTTATTGAATCCGCTTATCTGGATGTTGTTAACGGCACATTCAAAGGCGAAGTTAAATACCTTGGTATGGCTGAGGGCGTTGTAGAAATGGCTCCATACTATGATATGGAAAGCGTTATTCCTGAAGACGTTCGCACAATGATTGATGAAAAAATTGAAGCCATCAAATCCGGTGAATTTGTAGTACCGCTTGATGAAAACGTAAGAAAATAATTTGAATCAGCTATAAAGAATAAGCAGACGGGACGTACTGGCTAAGGCCGGTACGTCCCATGTCTGGTTCATTGAACACATTGAAGGAGAAAGGTTATGGCAATCTTAGAGATGAAGCATATCAGCAAGGCTTTTTCCGGCGTATATGCCAATGAAGATATTAACTTATCCGTGGAAAAAGGTGAGATTCATGCTCTGCTTGGTGAGAATGGTGCAGGAAAAACAACGCTGATGAATATTTTGTTTGGTATTTATACAGCGGATACCGGAGAAATTTACTGGAAGGATAAAAAAGTGTTATTTGATTCTCCAAGAGAGGCGATTGATCAGGGAATAGGCATGGTGCATCAGCATTTTTCACTTGTTCAGAAGATGACGGTGCTGGAGAATATTATTCTCGGACTAAATCAGGACGGCCTTTTCATTTCAAAGATGGATGCCAGAAAGAGTATTGTTGAGCTGGCGGAAAAATACGGCCTTCGGGTAAGACCGGATGCAAGGATCAGGGATTTATCCGTGGGTGAACAGCAGCGAGTAGAAATTTTGAAGGCTTTATATCGGAATGTGGATTTGTTGATTCTGGATGAGCCGACCGGCGTTTTGACGCCAAAGGAAACTCAGGATTTTTTTGAGGTTCTGAGAAAATTGAAAAAAGAGGGTTACGCGGTCATCATTATCACACATCGTATGAGTGAGATTATGGCGATCAGTGACCGGGTAACGATTTTGCGCGATGGAAAGAAAGTTAAGGAACTGGTAACTTCCGAAACCAATCCAAAGGAATTATCCATGTATATGATCGGGCGGGAGCTGCACGGGGATTTTGAGATACAGGAACAGTTGGACAACGGTGTCGCTTTGGAACTTAAAAATGTGAATATCATGAAGGGCGAAAAGGCGATATTGGATAACATTAATCTCACTGTCAATAAAGGAGAAATTCTTGGCATTGCCGGGGTTGACGGAAACGGGCAGACCGAGTTGGCCGAGGTGATTGCGGGGATTCGTCGAAATACTTCCGGCGAGATATGTTTTATGGGTGAGAATATTCAGAAAGCGACAGTGAAGCAGCGTTTTGATAAGGGAATTTCCTATATATCGGATGACCGCCATGCGGATGGGCTGGTGATCGATATGACATTGAAAGAAAATATGCTGCTGAAAAATTATGATAAAGAACCTTTTTCAAAAAAAGGTATTTTCAATAAAAAGCCGATTGAAGAACAGGCGAAAAAAGCGATTGAAAAGTTTCAGATCAAGACAACGGGAACAACGGGTATGGAATCTGTGGTCAAACTTTTATCCGGCGGTAATCAGCAGAAAATTATCATTGCCAGAGAGGTGACAGAGGAGGCAAAATTGGTTATTGCCAATCAGCCGACCCGGGGATTGGATATCGGCGCCACCGAGTTTGTGCGTCAGACATTGATGGATGTTCGTAATTCGGATCGGAGCGTTTTGCTAATCTCGGCGGATCTGGAAGAGATACTGGCATTGTCGGATCGGATCGCGGTGATGTTCGGCGGAAAGGTTGTCGGCGTGCTTAACCGCAGTGAAGCGGATGTACAGAAGATTGGTTTATTAATGGGCGGAATGACAAAGGAGGCCATGTGATGACGGATAAGAGAAATAAAGTGATTCAGGCAGTTGTTATTGCATTGATTACGATTATCGTGGGAACAGGTCTCATAGTGATGTCAAATGCCGATCCGATGGAAGCTTATGCTAATTTCTTCCGGGGGATTTTTGGAAATTTAAATGGTTTTTGCGAGGTGTTCGTTAAGGCAACACCGTTGATCTTTACGGGGCTCGGCTGCGCGGTGGCATTTCGAACCGGATTTTTTAATATCGGAGCGGAAGGCCAGTTTTACATGGGGGCGCTGACCTCTGCCATGGTTGCCCTCGGACTTCAGGGAATTCCGGGAATTGTCCGGATTATTCTGGCCTTGATCATCGGCTTTTTGGCCGGAGGCATCTGGGCGCTGATTGCGGCCATATTTAAGGCGAAATTCGGAATTTCGGAAATTATCGTTACAATCATGTTGAATTATATAGCGATTAATCTGATCGGACTTGCCGTTCGTACCTTCTTAATGGACCCGGCCGGCAGTGTTCCCCAGTCGGCAAAGATTGATGAATCCGCATTGCTTATGCAGATTTTGCCGCCGACCCGTCTTCATGTGGGCTTCATTATAGCGCTGCTGGCAGTTGTGATCGTGTGGTATCTGTTGGAAAAGACGACCCTCGGTTATGAAATCAAGGTGGTCGGCTTTAATAAACGAGCGGCAGCCTGCAACGGCATATCCGTTATGAAAAATATTGTTATTTCCGCATTTTTAAGCGGTGGTCTGGCGGGACTTGCCGGTGTGGTTGAAGTGCTTGCCATTCAGAAAAAACTTTTGGAGGGCATTTCTTCAAACTGCGGCTACACGGCGGTGCTGATTGCACTGATGGCCGGAAATCATCCGGTGGGTGTTGTTGTGGCATCGATCGCCATGGCGGCCATGCAGGTCGGAGCGAATACAATGCAGCGTCAGCTTGGCGTTCCTTCGGCAATCGTAGACATACTTGTCGGCCTGGTTGTCCTCCTTATTTTGGCAAAGGGCCTGATCAATCGAAAAAAAGCAAGGAAAGCGGCATAGAAAGGGGAGAAAAAAATGTTGGAACAGATATTGACGGTAGGATTTTTTACAGCCTTTTTCTCTGCCATGGTGCGTATGGCTGTGCCTTTGATTTATGCCGGTTTGGGTGAAATGTTCGCTGAAAAAGCCGGAATCTTAAACATTGGTATGGAGGGTGTTATGCTGAGCGGAGCTTTCTGCTCCTTTGCGGGAGCCATGTTTTCCGGCAGTTTGTTTATCGGACTTTTGTGCGGTATTTTGGGTGGTGTTGCGGTTGGCATGATCCATGCGTTTTTGTCGATCAAACTGGCGCAGAATCAGTCGGTCAGCGGTATCGCTATTAATATGTTTGTCCTCGGCGTGACGAGCTTCTTTTCAAGAATATTGAAAGAGGGAAAGAGCTATCAGCAGTTGACGACCTATTCAACGATAAAGATTCCGATACTCAGCGATATTCCATTGATTGGGGATGCCTTGTTTAATCAGGATATTTTTACTTATCTTCTGTATATATTAGTTATTGTTATGACTGTTTTTTATGCGAAAACAGCAAAGGGTCTGGCATTTCAGGCGGTGGGCGAGCATCCCCGGGCTGCGGATGCCGCCGGTATTCCCGTACATAAATATCAGTACATTGCGATGCTGGTGAACGGAATCCTGGGCGGGATCGGCGGCGCCTATCTCGTGCTTGTCCAGCTGGGCGTGTTTACCGAGAATATGATTTCCGGCCGCGGTTATATCGCCCTGGCGGCGGTCATCCTTGGAAGATATACGCCGGTGGGAACCTTTGGCGCGGCTCTTATTTTCGGAGGGGCCAATGCCCTACAGATTCGACTGCAGGCCGTCGGCGTACCGCTGCCGGCCCAGGCGCTGGCAATGCTGCCTTACATTATTACATTGATCGCCCTGCTCGGTTCCATCGGGCGGAGCAATGAACCGGAATCTTTAAGCAAACCGTATATCCGGGGAAGCCGTTAAAACTTTAATATGATAAAACAACGAAGAGTATATTTTAAAGAAAAATGTACTCTTTGTTTTCGTTTTGGGGTAAACTGGAAAAAGAGGAGGAAAAAATATGGGAGAAAAATTTCACGGAAAAGAAAAAATATTGGATTTGATTTTTGAAGTTAGCGGGATTTTTATTATGTCTTTGGGGATTCATTGCTTTTTGGTGCCGGCGAATATTGCGCCGGGCGGTGTTTCGGGTATGGCGATTTTGATCCAGTATTTATGGGGACTGCCGATCGGCTTGATGTCCTTTGTGATCAATGTGCCGATTTTTATATTGAGCTGGCGGTATCTGGGTAAAAAATATACGATGCAGAGTCTGGGCGCCGTATTGCTCAGCTCAGTCATTTTGGATTATGTGGTGACGCCGTGGGTGCCGATGTACACGGGGGAACGATTTTTGGGTTCTCTGTTTGGAGGCATTTTTGTGGGCGCCGGTTTAGGGCTGGTTTTTTTGCGGGGATTTTCCACCGGAGGTACGGATGCAATTTCATTTTTGCTCCAGCGCAAATTTCCCCACATGCCGATCGGGCGGACATTGATGTTGATCGACGGATTGGTACTTGCTATTTCTGTGCTTGTATTTCATAATATAGAAGCGGGACTTTTTGGCGTCGTGGCGCTGTTTGCCCAGACAAAGCTTATTGACAGTATTGTTTATGGCAGCGAGCACGGCCAGATGCTCCTCATTGTTTCAGAGAAAAATATGGAGATTAAGGATAAAATTCTTGTCGATGTGGACAGGGGCGCGACTATTTTAAAGGCGGTCGGCGCATATACAATGGAAGAAAAGGACGTCCTTTTATGTGCGGCGCGCAAATCTCAGTTTGGCCAGATCAAGCGGATCGTGCGGGAAATCGATCCGAATGCTTTTTTCATTGTCAGCGAGGTGAGCCAGATTCTCGGAGAGGGATTCAAGCCTGTGTCCAATGATCTGTAATTAAGGAAGGAACGGATATAAATATGAAAACATTAGTTATTGCCGAAAAGCCTTCAGTGGGCAGGGATATTGCCCGAGTTTTAAAATGCGGCAAAAATAATCAGGGCGCTTTGGAAGGAGATAAGTATGTTGTCACCTGGGCATTGGGCCATCTTGTGACGCTGGCGGATCCGGAGGCCTACGATTCGAAGTATAAAGCCTGGGAGATGAAGGATCTGCCGATGCTTCCGGAAAAATTTCAGCTGGTGGTTATAAAGCAGACAGGCAAACAGTATCAGACAGTTAAAAATCATTTGTATCGGAAGGATATTTCCGATGTGGTCATTGCCACCGATGCGGGGCGGGAAGGCGAGCTGGTGGCCCGCTGGATTCTTGCAAAGGCGGGGAGTCATAAACCGGTGAAGCGGCTTTGGATTTCTTCGGTGACAGATAAAGCGATTCGGGAGGGCTTTGCCCATCTGAAGGACGGAAGGGCCTATATGAATCTCTATGCGGCGGCGGAGGCTCGGGCGGAAGCGGACTGGCTTGTCGGCATCAACGGCACCCGGGCGCTGACCTGCAAATATAATGCCCAGTTATCCTGCGGCCGTGTTCAGACACCGACATTGTCGATGATCGCACAGAGAGAAAAAGAAATCCGGGAATTTAAACCGGAGAAATATTATGGGCTGACTCTGTCCTGCGGCGGCGTTACATGGAGCTGGCAGGATGGAAAGTCGGGGAGCAGCCGGACATTCAGCAGCGAACGCATCGAAAAAATTAAAAATCAGGTTCAGGGCGAAAAGCTGACGGTTCAGGAGGTTCATCGGACAACAAAGAAAATCTATTCGCCGGGACTTTATGATCTGACCGAATTGCAGCGGGATGCGAATAAACGTTTCGGCTTTTCGGCAAAAGAAACATTGAATATCATGCAGAGGCTTTATGAGAATCATAAGGTACTGACCTATCCGCGAACCGATTCCCGATACATAGGAAAAGATGTGGCCGAGACGCTGAAAGAGCGGCTCAGGGCCTGCAGTGTGGGGCCGTACCGGAAAGTTACCGGGAAACTGATCAATCAGACATTGAAATTAAGTAAAAGTTTTGTGGATGACAGCAAGGTGTCGGATCATCATGCCATCATTCCGACGGAGCAGTTTGTTCAGTTGGAGCATATGAGCAGTGATGAACGAAAAATTTATGATCTGGTTGTCCGCCGGTTTGCGGCAGTGCTGTATCCGCCATGTGAATATGAGCAGACCACGTTGAGGGGGACCTGCGGCGGTGAAACATTTTCGGCGAAGGGAAAAATAATGAAGCAGCCGGGATGGCAGGCGGCCTATGAGGATTTTCAGGAGGAAGAAGCAGAGGAGGATATTCGGGAACAGCTGCTTCCTGAGATCAAAGAGGGAACCAAAGAGCTTGTGACCCGGGTTAAAATGAATGAGGGACAGACAAAACCGCCGGCTTATTATAATGAAGCAACGCTGTTGACGGCGATGGAGAAGGGCGGTCTTGGAACGGTGGCTACCCGGGCGGATATCATTGATAAATTGTTTAACACATTTCTGATGGAGAAAAAAGACAAAGATATTTACGTCACTTCTAAGGGGCGCCAGCTTTTGGAACTGGTGCCGGAAGATTTGAAGAAACCGGCCCTGACGGCGGATTGGGAAAAGAAGCTGACGGCTATTTCGGAAGGGCGGCTTAAAAAAGACGTTTTCATTCAGGATATCCGGGGTTATACAGAGGAGATCGTTGCCGAGATCCGCACCGGCGACGGGAAATTCCGGCATGAGAATCTGACGAACACAAAATGCCCGCAATGCGGCAAACGCATGTTGGCGGTGAAAGGCAAAAACAGCCGGATGCTTGTCTGCCAGGACAGGGAATGCGGTTACCGGGAGACGGTAGCCCGGACGACGAATGCCCGGTGTCCGAAGTGCCATAAACGGATGGAAATGTACGGTAAGGGCGATGCTCAAACCTTTGTCTGCGTTTGCGGCTATAAAGAAAAGCTTTCTGTGTTCCAGGAACGCAGAAAAAAGGAGGGCGCCGGTGTAAGCAAAAAGGATGTTCAAAAATATTTGAACAAGCAGCGAAAAGAGGCGGAACAGCCGTTGAATAACGCCTTCGCCGAGGCCTTTGCCAAATTAAATCTGAAGGAATAGATATACCCATTCGGGATGCCCGAATGGGTATAGGAAAAGCGGGTGGATGAAGTCAACATTTAGTCAACTTCTTCCCCTGCTTTTTTCGCGTTAATTTCGGCTATTTTGTCAGAAAATATTCATTTGCAGTTCCGATGGGCCTGCCTTCCGGCGTCATTACGATAAATTTACCCCATTCCGCAACCATATTTTTCAATTCTCCGGCTTCCGGTTCAGTGACCTGCCAGCAGACGATCAGCGGCTGGTCGGCAATATCGGTGGCTCTGCTCCAGATCATGATAAAATCCTTATCGGAGTCATCAAGACACATATCCCCTTCAAGCTTTAATGCAATTTTTTCTTCGTCCATATTTTTATCCTCGAATTTCTTGATTTTATTCAATCATAACAGATAGGATGTTTTGAATCAATACAGAAAAGCGGTTTTTTGGTGTCAATGACCAAGATTGACAAAAAATTGACTAAAATTGAAGAAAATGTAGTCAAATTGATTAAAAAAACATACAAAATACATGCTGTAGCGTTGACTAACTGTATTTTTTTTAATATACTAGATAAGTAAAACGACGCAATAAATTCGTCAGAAAGGGGCGTAACAATGAATAAAATCACGGATGAATTGTACGAAAGATTCAAAACGAATCTTGAAGGCGTGAACGGAACATGTGTGCGCGCATCCAAGGAAAATCTTGGTAAGGCTGTTGCCGGAATTTTTACAGAGGCCGGCATCCCGGATACCTGTATCGTTGAGACTCCGCTCATGAAAGAGGCGGGCGTTATCAATGCTCTTGAAGAGGCAGGTATTAAAGTGTACACAGATCACATTCGTCTCAACGCAGAGAAAGTAAAAGGCGGTGTTTCAGAGAGTCAGTTTGGTATTGCAAATCTCGGCACCATGGTTCAGGCAAGAGACGTTATTGATGAGAGAATTGTATCAACCATGTCAGAATACTATATCGGTATTATAAAAGGCTCGATGATCGTGCCGGAATATGACGATATGTTTGATATTATCTCAGGATGGCCGGAGATGCCGAACTTTGTCGGTTTTGTTACCGGTCCGAGCCGTACGGCCGATATTGAGTGTGTCAGCACCGTTGGTGTTCATGGACCACTTCAGCTTTCTATTGTTGTTGTAGATGATGAATGATAAGGTAAGGAGGGAATATAATGTCAAGTGAAGCATTAAAACAAGAAATTCGGGCTGCATTGGACAACACCACTCTTGCCAGAACACTCGGTACATTTTGTAAGACTTATCCGGCCAGACGAGAGAAAGCTTACGAAGGTGTTGATTTTGAAGCCACACGTCAGAAGATCAGTGAAGTAAAACGTTATGCAGCAGATCATGTGGATGAGATGATTGCAGACTTCACGAAGAATTGTGAAGCAAGAGGCGGACATGTTATCGTTGCCAAGTCAAAAGAAGAGGCAATGGAGAAAATCCGCGAACTTGTTAAAGAAAAGAACGTAAAAACGATTGTTAAGTCGAAATCCATGGCTTCTGAGGAACTTCATTTTAATAAAGTTCTCACAGATGACGGCGTTCTTGTTCAGGAAACGGACCTCGGTGAGTTTATCATAGCTCTTGAGGGAAATACTCCGGTACATATGGTTATGCCGGCACTTCATCTGAATAAAGAAGAAGTTGCTGATCTGTTTACAGATTATACAAAAGTTAAAAATGCACCAATCATTGCGGAAGAAGTTAAGACTGCACGTAAGGTTATGAGAGAGAAATTCTGCTCAGCCGATATGGGTGTTTCCGGTGCAAACGTAGCTGTTGCCGATACAGGTACAGTATTTACCATGTCTAATGAAGGTAATGGACGTATGGTCGGCACTCTTCCTAAAATCCATCTTTATATTTTCGGTATTGAGAAATTCGTAAAATCCATATCCGATGCACGTTGGATTTTCAAAGCGCTTCCGCGTAACGGTACAGCACAGAGAATTACAGCTTATATTTCCATGTATACAGGTGCAACAGAAGTCGTTACAGATAAAGAAAACGATACAAAAGAAAAGAAAGAATTTTATGCGGTGATCATTGATGATCCGGGTCGTCGGGCAATTCTTGCAGAGCCTGAATTCAGACAGGTATTCGAATGTATCCGCTGCGGCGCCTGCCTCGATGTCTGTCCGGCATTCGCATTAGTCGGCGGCCATGTATACGGCTCCAAAGTATATACCGGCGGTATCGGTATCATGCTTACTCACTTCCTTATTAACGAACAGCGTGCCAGCGAGATTCAGAATCTCTGTCTCCAGTGCGGAAGATGTAAGGAAGTCTGCGGCGGCGGTCTTAAGATCACAGATATGATCCGTAAGATTCGTGAGAAAGATGCAAAAGAGCATCCAAATGCGATCAAGAAATTCGCGCTTGATGCAGTCAGCGATCGTAAGCTGTTCCACTCCATGCTTCGTGTTGCTTCTGTGGCTCAGGCTCCATTTGCAAAGGGTCAGCCGATGATCCGTCATCTGCCGATGTTCCTTTCCGGTCTGACAGAAGGAAGAAGCTTCCCGAACATTGCACAGGTTCCGCTGCGTGACATCTTCCCGACAATTGAGCAGAACGTTGAAAATCCAAAGGGCAAGATCGCTCTGTTTGCAGGCTGTCTGCTTGACTTTGTATATACGGATCTGGCACGGGATGTTGTTCTTGACCTGAATTCCATCGGCTATGTTGTAGAGATGCCTCTGGGACAGGCTTGCTGCGGTTGCCCGGCGTCAACAATGGGTGATGTTGAAAATGCTACAAAAGAAGCGGAGATCAACATCGAAGGTATGGAAGCAGAGAAATATGATTATATTGTTTCCGCATGTCCATCCTGTACACATCAGCTCCGTGATTATCCGAGCTTCTTCGAAGAAGGCACAGAGATGCATAAGAGAGCAACAGAACTCGCAAATAAGACATTCGATTTCTGTAAACTGTTCTATGATCTCGGCGGATGCGAAGAATCCGGAGACGGAAAAGCCGTTAAAGTTACTTATCATGACAGCTGCCATCTGTGCAGAAGCCTGCGCGTAACTCAGGAACAGCGTGAACTTCTCAAGAACACCAAGGGTGTTGAATTTGTTGAGATGGAAGATCATGATAACTGCTGTGGATTCGGCGGTACATACAGCGTACTTTATCCGGATATTGCAACACCTATCCTTGAAAAGAAGATTGAAAACATCAAGGCTACAGGCGCAGACGTTGTTGCTGTTGACTGTCCGGGATGTATGATGCAGATTCGCGGCGGTTTGGATGCCCGTGGATTGGATATCAAGGTTAAACATACAGCAGAAATTATTGCTGAAAAGAGAGGCCTTGTATAAGATTTAAATCGACATTTATAAAAATAGACTAAAGATGAACTGGAGATAAAAGAATGACAGAGCGGAATAATGCCTGTACGATGATGGAAGAGTCAGCGATGGAACGGGTAAATTACTATATACACAAAATCGCTGAAAACTCATTTGCCGGCACCAGAACAGGCGCCGTACTGGATGATGTGCTCGGTTCATCCGGGAAAATGATTCGCCCCAGACTTTTACTGCTTTGCAGCGCTTTTGGCCCCGACTCTTCGGAGCGGGCTGAAAGGCTCTGCATGCTGGCAGCGATGGTGGAACTCACTCATATGGCGTCGCTGATTCATGATGATATCATTGATGAAGCACCTTTCCGGCGCGGAAAGCCTTCAATTCAGGGCAAATACGGAAAGGATGCGGCAGTGTATGCCGGCGATTTCCTGATTGAGAGAGTTCATTACTGGCAGGCGAAAGAGCAACTTATTGATGCAGCAAAGATTCTTTCGAAAACCGTTGAAGATATGTGCATCGGAGAGATAGGTCAGGCGGTATGCAGATATGATGAGAATGTGACCGTGGACGCCTATTTGAAGAATATCAAAGGAAAGACGGCCTCTCTTTTCAGTACGGCCTGTGAATTGGGAGCGATCGAGGCGGGATGCAGCAGTGATATTGCCGAAAAACTTAAATGTTTTGGAGAATATCTGGGCATTATGTTTCAGTTTCGCGATGACCTTCTGGATTTTACATCCAGTGAGGTGGCCGAGGGAAAGAAGACCCATAAGGATTTCCACGATGGCATATATACGCTTCCGGTGCTTATGGCTCTCAGAGTGACTGAGGGCAGGGAGGCGCTTCTCCCGATTATGAGAGAAAATGCAAAGCGGAATTTGAGTGCGGAAGAGATAGAACAGATGGAGAAAGATGTTGTCCGCTGCGGCGGTGTGGAGCGTACCGTGGAAGAGATCCACAGATATGCGGCCCTGGCCGGCGAGATACTGAATTCTCTGGAGGATATCCCGGAGGCACGGAAAATCAGAAGGATGTTGGATAAACTTGAGGAAATCTGAGCATTATAAACCACTGACACCGAAGCTGGCACTGAATTTGGCGGCGCCGCGTTCGTGGGTGGCTTCACTGTTTCCTGCGTTGTTTGCTGATTTTTACTGTTGGCAGCAGGGGCTGGGACTTACATGGGGCAAGGGAATCATGCTGATTGTGGCATGTGTTCTTCTTCAAAGCGCTGTGAATACTCTGAATGACTATTTTGATTTTATTAAGGGAACGGACAGTGCAAGCGATCATGTGGAAGTCAATGATGCAGTTTTGATCTACGGAAATATTGCCCCTCGGAGCGCATTGATCCTGGGGATCGGCTATTTAGCCGCAGGAGCTGTTCTGGGGTTGGCGGCCTGCAGAGGAAGCGGGATGATTCCTGTTGTTATCGGACTTATCGGCGGCGTAGTGATTTTGCTCTATTCCGGAGGACCGATTCCGGTATCCTATCTTCCGATAGGGGAGATCGTATCGGGGGTTGTGATGGGCGGCCTTATCCCATTGGGGATTGCGGGCTGTGCCGATGGGAAAATTCATTGGCAGATTTTATTCTACTCTCTCCCGATGATTTTGGGAATCGCATTAATTATGATGAGCAATAACGGCAGTGATATTGAAAAGGACAGGAAAGCCGGAAGGCGTACCTTCCCCGCATGTATCGGCAGGGCAAAGACCCGGGCATTGTATCGCTATCTTATCGTGGCGTGGGTGGCGCTTGTGCTGGTGCTTCCGACGGCGATGCTTGGCCCGATTGGCCTTGTGAGTGTGGTATGCGTGGCGCTCATCGGCAGAACGGCCGTCAGCGGGCAGCTGGCGCGCACGCTGGAGCCGGAAGGGCGTATAGCCACAATGCAGGGAATTGCCGTAAACAATATTATGCTGAACGGAGCTTATACAGCTGCTTTTGCAGCAGGATTCATTCTGGAGGTTTTACATGGCTGAACATTCGAAAGAACAGCGTGTTTACAGTGTATTTCAGAGCATTTCGGAGGGCTATGACCGTGCAAATAACCGGATCAGTCTGGGATTGCAGAATAGCTGGAAGAAAGCGCTCACGGACAGACTGGCTGCGGATACTCCGCGGGGGACCAACATACTGGATGTTTGCTGCGGAACCGGGGATATAGCATTGAAAATGGCGGACGCAAGGCGTGACCTTAAAGTGACGGGGATTGATTTTTCACCGGCGATGCTTGAGGTGGCGGAAAGCAAGCGCTGCGGACGCAGAAATGTTCGTTTCACACAGGGCAATGCCATGAAATTACCCTATAGGGATGACAGTTTCACGGCGGCATGTATTTCGTTTGGACTTCGGAATACGGCGGATTATGAACAGGTCCTGCACGAGATGAAAAGAGTTGTCAGACCCGGTGGTTACATATATTGTCTAGATTCATTTGTCCCAGACAGTCCGGTTGTACGGCCGTTTTACAATATATATTTCCGCTTTATCATGCCGATGCTTGGCGGCGGCCGGAAATATAAAAAAGAATACATGTGGCTGTATGAATCGACACAGAAGTTTCTTCATCGGGGAGAACTTGAAGATTTATACCGCAGGCTCGGATTGAGAGCGGTAAACCATAAGAACAGGATGTGCGGTGCGTGTGTCCTGGTCTGGGGACAAAAATAAAATAAAAAAAGTAAATATTGACCTTTGGCTTTATACAATAAGGAGGATATAAATGAGCGAGAGAGAATTTGACGCCGACGTTATCATCGTGGGTGGCGGACTTGCCGGATGCTCTGCAGCGATTGTTCTCGCAAATGCAGGACTCTCTGTTATCGTTATTGAACGTGGAGATTATTGCGGCGCAAAGAATATGACAGGCGGACGTCTCTATGGGCACAGTCTTGAAAAGATTATTCCGAATTTCAAAGAAGAAGCCCCAATTGAGAGAATTATCAAACATGAAAAAGTTTCTCTCATGACAGCGGATGGCTCTCTGGATATCGGATATGGTTCAGCAAAATTAAGTTCGGAGCCGGGAAATGCTTCCTACACTGTACTTCGTGCAAAATTTGACCAGTGGCTGGCTGAAAAGGCTGAAGAGGCCGGTGCAGAAATTATCACAGGTATTCTTGTTGATAATCTGATCGTTGAAGACGGCAGAGTTGTAGGTATCGAATCTGACGGCGAAGAAATGTATGCGGAAGCTGTTGTTCTTGCAGATGGTGTGAACTCACTGCTTGCACAGCAGATCGGCATGAAGAAAGAGCTTGAACCTGGACAGGTTGCAGTAGGCGCTAAAGAGACGATCAAACTCAGTGAAGAAATTATTAACGAACGTTTCGCTCTTAAACCTGGCGAAGGTACAGCATGGCTTTCAGCCGGTGACCCTACAGTCGGCGGTTTCGGCGGCGGATTTATCTATACAAATAAAGACACAGTATCCGTAGGTGTTGTTGCAACATTAAGTGATATCGGACATTCAGATATATCTGTTCCTCAGATGCTTGACAGATTTAAAGAACATCCGGCTGTTGCTCCGTTTATCGAAGGCGGAGAAACGATTGAATATTCCGGACATCTTGTACCTGAAGAGGGAATTCATATGATTCCTGAACTTTACAGAGATGGCGTTCTTGTTACCGGTGATGCAGCCGGCATGTGCATCAACCTTGGCTTTACCGTAAGAGGTATGGATTTTGCGATTGAATCCGGCCGTATTGCAGCCGAGACATTGATCAAGGCACATGAAATCGGTGATTTCAGCGCAGCTACACTTTCCGAGTATGAAAAAGCATTGAAAGAAAGCTTTGTTATGCAGGATATGGATGCTTGCAAGGGATTCCCGACATTGCTTACCTGCCGGGCTATCTTTGAAGATCTTCCGGCTATGGCTGATGATATTGCAGCTAAATTGTTTACAGTGGATGGTCAGCCGAACAGCGGACTTATAATGTATATTATTGAGTCTATTGCGAAGAAGACCAGCGCTAGAGAGCTCGTTGACATGATTACAAATATACTGGAGGCGTTCTAATATGAAGAAATTGAGTGTTGAAGCAAAATTAGGCCTTGACGTATTCCATACTGATGAAGAGAACTCTCATATCGATGTTGACCTTGAGTGCAAGGACGAGGAAGAAATAAGAAAACTTGTTTTGGCCTGCCCGGCAGAATGCTATAAGTACATTGATGGAAAGTTCAGCTTCTCATATCTTGGATGCCTTGAGTGCGGAACCTGCAGGGTTCTTTCCCATGACAAGATTGTTAAGAGTTGGAAACATCCACACGGTGAGATTGGTGTATCTTTCAGACAGGGTTGATAGACCGTAATAGAATGAGTCACATCAGAGTCAGACTTTGGTGTGACTCTTTTACTACATTGGAGGAATGTAAATGGGCAGAATTATTATTTTTACCGGCAAGGGCGGTGTGGGGAAAACCAGTGTGGCGGCAGCACATGCTATAGCGTCTGCCGATGAAGGTAAACACACACTGCTTGTCAGTGCAGATATGGCACACAATCTTGGAGATATTTTTGAAACAGAAGTAGGTGGGCATGTCAAACAGGTAAAAGAGAACCTGTCCCTGTTGGAGCTTGATCCGGATATGCTTATGAAAGAGGAATTTCCCAATTTTAATAAAGCGATTGCCTCTTTGATGGGAAGCTCCGGGGCAGCCCTTGGAAATGTCGGGGATAATTTTATGATTCCCGGATTTGAGAACCTGTTTTCCCTGATGAAAATTAAGGATATTTATGAGAGCGGCGAATATGAAAGAATTTTTGTGGACTGTGCGCCGACAGGAGAGACGTTATCGCTTCTGAAGCTTCCGGAGCTGCTCACGTGGTATATGGAAAAGTTTTTCCCGGTTGGAAAGGTAATGGTGCGGGTATTGGCCCCGGTATCAAAGGTGAAATATAAAGTGACTCTTCCAACCCATAAAGCGATGAATGAAATTGAAGAAATGCATGGCCAGATGGTTTTATTGCAGGAACTTCTGAAAGATTCGGACATTTGCAGTGTCCGTTTAGTGTGTGTGCCGGAAAAGATGGTTGTGGAGGAGACAAAACGGAATTTTATGTATTTGAATCTGTATGACTATCAGGTGGACGGCGTTTTTATAAATCGGATCCTGCCGGAAGAAACGGGCAGCGATTTTATGAATCACTGGCGGGATATACAGAAAAAGTATATTGACGAACTCGAAAGAGTGTTTGCCGATGTGCCGGTGACAAAGATACCGTGGTATTCCAATGAGGTCCGCGGAAGAGAGGCTATCGCGCGGCTGGCCGGCGACGTATTGAAGCTGCCGAATGTTTTTGATATAAATGTGCGTAGAGAGAAAGAGACCTATGATGTCATTGACGGGGGCTATTGTCTGTCGATACGGCTTCCGGGAGCCGAGACGGATAAAGTAGCGGTCAATGTGCATGATATGGATGTAGATATAAAAGTAAATAATTATCATCGGTGTATTCCTCTTCCGAATACGCTGCGAGGCGCGCAGATTATGGATGTGCGCTTGACGGAGGACAGGCTTCAGATTGATCTGAGGCCGGCGGAGAGGACGGAGGAAGACGGAAAGGATGTGAAGCAGCCATGAGAATTCTTATCTATACCGGGAAAGGCGGTGTCGGAAAGACCAGTATTGCGGCTGCGACGGCTGTAAATTCTGCGCTTTCCGGGAAAAAAGTCCTTGTTATGAGTACGGATCAGGCCCATAGCCTGGCGGATTCGCTGGATATGAAGCTGGGATTTGAGCCGACGGCGGTTTTTGAAGGACTCTGGGCTTTGGAGATCGACCCGGTGGCGGAAAGTACGAAAGCCTGGGGAAATTTAAGAGATTATCTGAAACAGATTATTTCTCAAAAGGCCAACGGCGGTATTGAGACGGATGAGGTTTTATTATTTCCCGGCCTTGATGAATTGTTTTCACTGCTTAAGATCCTTGACGCCTATGAGAGCGGTGATTATGATGTGATCATCATTGACTGTGCGCCGACGGGAGAAACCTTATCTCTGCTCAGATATCCGGAGAGACTGAGTGTGCTGGCGGATAAACTACTGCCTTCGGTGAGGAGTATGAACAATGCTTTGGGCGGTTTTATTTCCCGGAAAACCCAGGTGCCGAAGCCGAGGGACCAGGTATTTGAGGAATTTGACAAGCTGGTCAAACGGCTGACCCAGCTGCAGAAAATTTTAAAGAACCGGGAACTGGCCAGTATGCGGATTGTGACAACTCCGGAGAGGATTGTCATGGATGAAGCCAGACGCAGTTATACATGGATCAATGAATATGATTTCGGTGTGGATGCCGTTTATGTGAATAAGATTTATCCGGAGGAGGCCATGCAGGGCTACTTTTCGGGCTGGACAGATATGCAGGCGAAAAGTCTGGAGATTGCGGAACAGAGTTTTGGCGACTGCCGGGTATTTAAACTGATGCTGCAGGAGGATGAACTGCGCGGAATTGATGTTCTGAAATCTGTCGGGGATAAACTTTATGCGGAAGCGGCCCCGGAAACCGTATTTTGCCGTGAGCAGGCATTTCGGATGGAAGATGAACAGGGGACAAGAATATTTATTATCAAACTTCCTTATGTATTTGAAAAAGAGATTCAGGTTTCTAAGGATGGAGAAGATTTGATTCTTGTTGTGCGTAATCAGACAAGGCGTTTTCATTTGCCGGATAAAGTGCGCCGGAGAAAAATGACAGGGTGGTCTTTTGAGGACGGCGAACTTCGTATTCGGTTTGATTATGATTAATATGGGAAGGTGTAAATTATGGAAGAGAAAAAAGATATTGGGCTCAGTTATCTGCGTCAATTGGAGATGAATCCTCCGAAGGAAAGTAAGGCGCTTTATTTTCAGTTCAGTGCGAAATATGGGGAAACGATCGGCCGGAAAATGCTCAGTGATATTTATCGTAAAATTCGTGAATATGAGCAAAATCCGAATTATCTTGCTGAATTTTATGAGATGAAAAATGAGCTGTTGGATAAAGCACTTCTCTTTAACGGAGGATATCAGGCGGACAATTACCGTCAGATGTGTAACTGGATTGTGGAAAACCATGATGTTTTTGGAAAGGAAATTCTGGATGCAGGCTGTGAGTGCGGAATTATGAGCTGTTTCCTTGGAATGGCATTTCCGGAATCACATATTACAGCGGTTGACCGCAGCCCGAATGCGATCAAGGCGGCAAAAGAGCTGGCGGCCAGACTGGATGTACACAATATAACGTTTATAAACGCGGATGTGACAAATCTTCCGGGGCAGAAATATGACACGGTATTTGCGATGCGGCTTCTTCAGGAGAACTGTGCCATTGACCATGTGATGTCCAGTTATAATCTGTTAAAGGCGGAGGCTGCCGAATTTGCGGAGAATATTCATCCGTTTGCGAAGAAACTGACGGCGCTTGTTGCCGAGGAGGGCTATCTTGTGTCGGCAGAACGGTGCGATGTGGACCCGGTATTTCTTGGATGGATGCAGAAGCTTAATGAGTTTGGGCTGGCCGGCGTGCCGGAATGTCATAAGGAGCTTGTCTGCAAGGAAATGGAAAATGAGGGCCGTATCCAGGTTTATGTGGCCCGCAACTGCGGTATGGAGGAAGCGGATGAGGTATATAGATTCTGGTGTGCCTGCCAGATCGTCCATACAGAGTTGACTCAACATTCTCAGTATACGGGCTGGTATGCGGACATGGAACTGCAGAACTTTTCAAAAGATTTATTGGATGGCTTTATTATCCAGGATACGGAGGGAAATAATCTGCTGACTTATTCTCTCTGGACACATAAGGAATTCCCGGATATTGTGCTGGTTTATCAGGCGATGGGAGACGAGCATATTCTTTCTCTCTTTCAGGCTTCAACAAAGGATGATATTATCCGTCAGATAGAGGCGATGAAAGATGAGTATGTGCAGGCCGGGACGGTAGCAAAGAAACTGGTATATGAAAACGGTTCGCTTTGCATTGCATAGAAGGAACAGAAGGGGACAAGCATGGACCGTAAAGACATATTTGTGATTCAGGGAAATCAGTATAAAGAAATGGCTGTGCGGGTTCTGGAGGCAGCCCGGGTGGCAGAGAATATTGGAGACCGCGGCCGATGCGTCGGCCTGAAGCCCAATCTTGTCGTGGCACGGGATGCCTCCGGCGGAGCGACAACCCACCCGGAGTTGGTGGACGGCGCATTGACCTATCTGAAAAATTACGGCTTTCATCAGTTGGTTGTATTGGAGGGCTCCTGGGTTGGAGACAGAACATCGGAGGCTGTAATAGCCAGCGGCATTGATGCCGTATGCAAAAAACATGGTGTACCCTTTATAGATACTCAGAAGGACCGTTTTCGGGAATGTAATGGGGCCGGAATGAAGTTAAAGGTTTGCGAACAGGCTTTGGCGGTGGATTATCTCATTAATATGCCGGTGCTGAAAGGGCATTGTCAGACAATCATTACCTGTGCACTGAAAAACAGTAAAGGCCTGATACCTGATTCGGAAAAACGGCGTTTCCACACGATGGGACTTCATAAGCCGATTGCCCATCTGAATACCATTATCCATCAGGATTTTGTACTGGTGGATAATATCTGCGGGGACCTGGATTTTGAGGAGGGCGGCAATCCGGTGGTGATGGACCGGGTGCTTGGCTTTAAAGACCCGGTGCTCTGCGACAGCTATGCGGCAGAGAGCATGGGCTACCGGCCGGAAGATATTGAATATATCCGTCTGGCAGCAGAACTTGGCGTGGGAAGTATGGATACAGCTTCGGCAAAAGTTATATCTCTCAATGCGGGGACTGATGGGCAAATGGGCAAGAAGCCGATAAAACCGGCAAAAAATACCCGGAGAGTTGCCGGACTTGCTGGGTATGCCAGCTCTGAGGACGCCTGTTCGGCCTGCTACGGCTCCTTGATTTATGCGTTAGACCGGCTGAATGAAGCAGGTCTCTTAAAATCAAAGGAGAAGGGTACCCTTGCGATCGGGCAGGGCTATCGCGGTAAAAGCGGGGACATCGGCATCGGTCAGTGCACCGCCTGTTTTGAGAAAAGTCTGGGCGGTTGTCCGCCAAAGGCCGTGGATATCGTTCAATTTTTAAAGGAAAACTGGTGAAGCTATGGGGATCTTTGATAAAATAAGAGGAAATAAAACAGTAACACCGGAAGAACGGAGAAAAAAGAATAACGAGTACATCAAAAAAAACGGGATTGCCTGTTTAGAGAGTTTGCCGGTGATAGAATCTAGTGCTTCAGTGAAATTAAAAAGTATAGATGCTGTCTGCCGGAGGGCCATTGCCTGTCTGCTGTCTATCCAGCTTGCCTGTGATATTGAAGAGCAAAATGATTACGGCGAATCCAGAGAATTATTTTTGAATCTGTTGAAAAAATATCATGTTGAGAAGTTCCTGTTGGAAAAAGAAAAAAGATTATTTGAAGATAAGTACAGTTCCCAGGACGTCATTGATGTTGCCTGGACTTATGAAGCTTATTGGGCGTTGATCTGGATATTGGGAGTAATCGATGATATAAAAATGCCGGATACTATTTGCGATTGTCGGAAGGCCATTACCATTGTTGGCGATTGCAAAGACTATGAGGATTTTAAAAGCCAATGCAAAATCCGAGATGTTGAAGAGATATTGGATATTCTGGATTTATATTATCGGTATCATTGGGCATGCGTTGAAAAGCGCGTGCGGCCGGATACCAATATCGGCCCCCTTAATCCGGATGTGGTGGTGGAGAGAAGAAAAGGGCTTGAGTGGGTGATGTCAGATATCGAAGAGTGGGATGAAATCCCACTGGATACATAATGTATACCTTATCGCGCGAAGCGCGCCCATGCGAAGCATCTGACATACGGGATGCCCGAATGGGTATGAAATGCCAAGAGCGACTTCCTTGCGGAGAGTCGCTCTTAAACAATCGTTCGTATTCTTATCATTAAAAGGGGGAGGGTCCATCTTTTATAGATGGAGTTATGAAAAAATCTATCAAAATTTCTTTTGATGACTATAGTATATCCATATCTTGTGAAAAATATGTGGGTAGGATGTGAACAAATTGTTAAATTAAAAAAATTTTTTGCTGTTTTTCAAAAAATATATTGATTTTTTTTCAAAAACGCGATAGAATAATAGGGCACATCGAAGCGTGGCTCAGTTTGGTAGAGCGCTGCGTTCGGGACGCAGAGGTCGCGTGTTCGAATCACGTCGCTTCGACGATGGAAAAGCACCGGAAAGTCTAAGGTTTAAGGCATCCGGTGCTTTTTGTTTTGTTCGATTTATCAATAGGCTTTATTATTTCACAATCGCATACAGTTCTTCCAGGGCAGCATCAATGGCTTCCATGTCCGGGTCTGTTTCAGTAATCCCATCCCGAACTTTCATGATATATTCTGAATATGCCCAGTCATAGTAGGTTCCGTAAATATCCTTAAAGGAATCCAGATCGGTGATTTCCTCCCCGTTTCCAGCTTTGCCTAAAATTATACTTCCCACATAATTTAGAAAAATTGCTTCTGTGTGTGCCGTGTTTTCAGATGCCGCTTTTGCAGCAATTTGGCAGATTTTATCCCAGCTTCCCTCCGGAACGGCCGCCAGAGATTCCCCATAGACACTAAGAAGAGTCATATTGTTTAGAACCATAGAGATGCTTTCAGTTTCTTCCCTTTTAAAGATTTCCTCATAAAAAGGATCGACACTTCCATTCATCGCATACCAAATTGCCTTTTTGGATAAAGCTGTTAATTCATCTGCATTTTCTGCCTGTTCTACATAGATAGCATACTGATTGATCATAGGCAGGGGAATCCGATCCAATTCTTCCTGCGGAATCTGTGTTTCCTGTATCGTGGCAGCTGTGGTTTCTGCCACAGAAGTTTCAGCCACTGTTGTGTTCTCTTCACTTTCCGTTGCTGCGGAAGTTTCTTCTGCCTTGCTGCCAGCGCCTGCCGGGCTGCAGGCGGACATTGAAAATACCAGCGTAAGTGCTAAAAAACATATCCAAGTTTTCCTCATTATCAATACCTCCATTTTTACAATCCTGGTCGTGGCCTTCGGCCAACCTGTTTTTTATAGTAAAAGAATACCCCCCCCCGAAAAATATTGTCAAGATAATTTAGCTGCGAAAACTGTCGATGGATGATGGTTGCGGTCATTCCCTGAGATATGATATTATATTTTTGCAGCAAGAATCTTATGTCCTTCCGGGCATCCCGTATGTCAGATGCGGCGCATGGGCGCACTACGTCAAGCTCCGCGCGATAAGGTATCTTTTATCAAATCCTGATGGTTTATTCAAATCAGTTATCCAAAACAAATCAAAAAGAAAAAGGAGGAAATGCCTATGGCACATAATTTAAAGGACTATTTTCCTGTGATTCGGACACGGGAGGAAGTTGAGAAATGCATTCGTGAGGACAAACATCTTCGAAAGACTTTTAATGAATGGGAGTTACGGGAACAGGAGGAATTTCTGGATATCTGCACCGGCGTTCATGGGGCAAAAATGCTTTATGATGGATTTTTTAAGGAAGTTATGAATCCGGAATATGCCCCTGAAAGATTGAGTGATTTTTTATCCCTTGTTCTTGAAAAACAGATTCGGGTGATGAAGGTACTGCCGAATGACTCCTCACGACTCACAGATGAAAGTTCGCTGTTGATCATGGATATTGTCGTTGAATTTGAAGACGGTGGTATTGCCAATATCGAGGTGCAGAAATTAGGCTATCTGTTCCCGGGACAGAGAAGTGCCTGCTATTCGGCAGACTTGCTTCTCCGGCAGTATAAGCGGTTAAGAAATGAAAAAAAGAAAAAATTCAGTTACCGGGATATTCAGACAGTATATACGATTGTGCTTTTCGAGAAAAGTCCAAAGGAATTTCAGGAAAAGCCGGGGCTCTATTACCACCGGGTAGAACATAAAGTCAATACAGGGGTTAAGCTTGATATACCTCAGAAATTTGTGTATTTATCTCTTGACATCTTCAAGAAAAAACAGCACAATGAAGGAGAAAAGATACATAATAAACTTGAGGCATGGCTGACATTTTTCAGCAGAGATGAACCGGATATGATATTAAAGTTGATTGAGCAGTATCCGGAATTCAGGCCGCTGTATGAGGATGTTTATGAACTGTGCCGGAATGTGGAGGAAGTGATGCAGGTGTTTTCAAAAGAATTGCTTGAAATGGACCGGAATACTGTAAAGCTTATGATTGATGAAATGGAGGAGGAGTTACAAGAGAAGAGAGAGATACTAAAGGAGCAGGATCAGAAGATAGAAGAGCAAGACCAGAAGATAGAAGAGCAAGACCAGAGGATAGGAGAGCAGGACCAGAGGATAGAAGAGCAGGACCGCAAGATGGAAGAGAAGAATCAGAAGATTGCAAAGCAGGAGCAGCAAATGTTAAAGTTGAATGCTGAATTAAAACAGTCAAAAAGTGAGATGGCCGGGTTAATGCAGCGGATTGCAGAATTGGAAAAAATACTAATGGAGAAATAGAACAATGAAATACGGAAGATAAGAGGGCTATCTGGCAGATATAAGGCAGATGGCCCTTAATTTATTTATTGAGGCCTTTAAATCAAGATGCCTGCATAATTCGGTTTGACTTGATGAAATAATACAAGTATAATGAATGAAAATATATCCATTTTTTGGAGATGGATTGTCGGAAGAGCGGAGGTACAGATATGGAAGGTGCGAATTTACCCTTTGTTTCAGTGGTAATTCCGGTGCGGAATGAGCATAAATATATACGGGCCTGTTTGGATTCTGTATTGTGTCAGGATTATCCGAGGGACAGACATGAGGTGCTGTTGGCCGTGGGACCGTCGGAGGATGACACGGAGGAGATTATTCGGGAATATGAGGAGAGGTACGAGCATATTCATATGCTGTTGAACCTAAAAGGTACGATTTCCTGCGGCTTAAATATTGGTATTAAAGCGGCTAAGGGAGAGTATATTGTGCGTATGGATGCCCACTCGGAATTTGCTGAAAATTATATTTCAAAGTGCGTTGAATATCTTTTAAAAACCGGTGTCGAAAATGTCGGAGGGCCAATGGTAGCCAGGGGAAAGATACCATTTCAGAAGGCGGTGGCTCTTGCCTATCATTCTCCTTTTGCACTGGGAGGGGGAAAACAGCATATCAAAGGCTATGAGGGCTATAGTGATACAGTTTTTCTGGGGGCTTTCAGGAAAAGTACAGCGGAAAAAGTGGGCTTGTTTGATGAGAAACTCATTTTAAATGAGGATGATGATTTTAATTTCAGAATTAGTGAGATTGGCGGAAAAATTTTTATAACCAGTGAGATTCGCAGCATTTATTATCCCAGAGATACCTATATGGGATTGATCAAACAGTATTTTGGGTATGGCCTTTGGAAGGTGGCGGTTATAAAGAAACATCGCAGGCCGGCAAGGTTATCCCATCTCGTTCCTATGATGTTTGTTTTATTTCTAATGTTTGGCGGCTTGCTCAGCTGTTTTAATAAGGGTATTCGGAAATATTATGCCGGTGTGCTTGGGCTTTATACAGCGTTGGATGCGGGTGCTTCCTTTAAATTGGAGGTGGAAGATAATCCGGATAGCCTGATGCTCCGGCTCCGGTTGATGCTGATTCATTTTTTACTGCATGTTTCTTATGGCTGCGGTTTTATCGTCGGCATATTGCGATTCAGACATTATCCGGAAGCGGCGCAGAAGGCCTGCAGGCGGGGACAATCCGTTGACAAACCGGTATAAAAGCTATAGAATAAAATGATATGAAAGATAGAAAATTCAGGAAAGAGAACCCATTATGAGTGAAAAAATATTAACAGTTGTTGTGCCAAGTTATAATGTGGAAGCCTATCTGGAAGAAACGCTGAGTTCCTTTATTCATCCGGATATTATGGATGATTTGGAGGTGCTTATTGTTAATGACGGCTCCTCAGACAGAACAGTGGAAATTGGCGAACGCTATGAAATGGAGTATCCGCAGACCTTTCGCCTCATTACCAAAGAGAACGGCGGCCATGGTTCCACGATTAACCGGGGGATTAAAGAGGCGTCCGGAAAGTATTTTAAAGTAGTTGACGGTGATGACTGGGTGGATACGGAAAATTTTCGACGTTTGATTAAAATGTTGAAGCGGCTGGATGTGGATGTCGTTGGAAGTAATTATACGAAGGTTGATGATGCGAGCCGAGAGCCGGCGAAGCTTCAGGAGTATCCATTTGAGAAGGTGGAATACGGAAGAATTTATCGTTTGGAGGATGTAGTTGGAAAGGTGACCGTGCCGATGCATGCCATGACTATAAAAACCGATATCCTTCGAAATATGCGGGTAAAAATTGATGAGCACATGTTTTATGTGGATATGGAGTATATTACATTTCCGATTCCTTATGTAGATACCCTGATCTTCCTTGAACCTTCGGTATATCGGTATCGTTTGGGACTGCCGAATCAAAGCATGTCGATTAAAAAGATGCAGGCCAACCTGAAAAATCATCTTCATGTACTGCTCAGGCTGGAACGTTATGCGGAACATATGGATGGCCGCTTGAGTGATGCGCAGCGGCAGTATATCAATGAGATTATCGGCTGGATGATCGGAAGCCAGATGAAGATCTATATCAGTTTTCCGTTGGGCAGCGGTAAACGAAAAGAAGCGATGGCGTTAGATGCCTTTATGAAAAGGCGGAATTCCGGCGCCTATTACAGCGTGAAAAATAAAGCGGTGTGGTTCCTGCGGTATACGGGATTTTTAACTTTTCCGGCCGCCGTGCTGGCATTTAAACATCGCAGAAATTCTTATTAAAATACGTGTAAGGAGATTCCTATATGAATCTGATGATAGAACGTTTTGGAACACTTTTTCGCTATAAAGATTTATTGCGGGAACTGGTTGTCCGGGATCTGAAATTAAAATACCGGCGGAGCTTTCTCGGTTATCTGTGGAGTATTTTAAATCCATTGCTGATCATGCTTGTCATGGTGGCGGTATTTTCTCATATGTTCCGGGCAGGAATTGAAAATTTCCCCGTATATTTGTTATCCGGACAGGCTGTATTTGATTTTATTCGGAATTCAACAACCATGGCTATGTATTCGGTATTGGATAATGGGGCTTTGATTAAAAAGATTTATGTTCCGAAATATATTTTTACATTATCTAAAATAACAAGTACGATGGTGGATTTTGTATTTTCTCTGGGAGCACTGGTACTCGTTATGATTGTGACGCGCTCCGCGTTTACGCCATATCTGCTGGCGACGCCGATTTTGGTCATTCAGGTATACATTTTTGCCTGCGGTATGGGATTTTTTCTCTCCGCTGCTAATGTATTTTTCAGAGATATCCAGTATATTTATGGAGCATTTCTGGTGGCATGGCAGTATATTACGCCGCTGTTTTATCCGCTTGATCTACTTCCGCAGTGGCTTCAGACAATCGTTGTGTGGGTGAATCCGGCATGGTATTATGTGGAACACTTCAGGGATTTGGTTCTTTACGGATGTTTTCCGACGATGCGTGTATTTGTGGGCGGCTGGATTTGGGCCTTTATCATGTTGGCTTTAGGCCTATTTGTATTTAAAAAGACTCAGGATAAATTTATCTTATATTTATAGGAGCGCAGAAGATGGAAGAAGATTATATAGTTGATATAGAAAATTTGACAATCCGATTTAATCTGGCATCGGAAAAAATCAGTGATTTAAAAGAATATTTTATCAAGCTTGTCCGTCGGCAGCTGATGTTTCAGGAATTTCTGGCTCTTCAGGATATTAATCTGAAAGTAAAACGCGGGGAATCCTGGGGGCTGATCGGCGTCAACGGTTCGGGGAAATCCACGCTGCTGAAGTCCACCTGTGGTATATTAAAACCTTATAAGGGAAGTATACGGATTAACGGGAGCATAGCGCCGCTGATTGAACTTGGCGCCGGCTTTGATTATAATATGACAGCCCGGGAAAATATATTTTTAAATGGTACGGTTCTCGGACATTCCCGGAAATTTATGCAGGAGCATTTTGACGAAATTGTTGATTTTGCGGAACTGCATCAGTTTTTGGACGTGCCGATTAAAAATTTTTCTTCCGGTATGCAGGCTCGTTTGGGATTTGCCATTGCGACGATGGTCCGGCCGGATATCCTGGTGGTTGATGAAATTTTATCCGTTGGGGATTATCAGTTTCAGCAGAAATGTTATGGACGTATGCGGGAAATGCTGGAGGGCGGAACGACGCTGCTCTATGTTTCCCATGATATTCATTCGGTTCGGGAGCTGTGTGACCACGCAATTTGGCTTGAAAAGGGGCGAGTGCGCAGGAGTGGTTTAGTCAATGAGGTCTGCGATGAATATATGCAGGTGAACAGATAGGAGGAAAAACAATGGGAAGACCAAAGGTATCGGTGGTTGTGCCGATTTATAATGTTGAAAAATATTTGCGTCAATGTTTGGACAGCGTTGTTAATCAGACATTGAAGGATATTGAAATTATATGTGTAGATGATGGTTCCACAGATTCATCACCGGCAATTATTCAGGAATATATTGAAAAAGACAGCCGGGTGAAAGTGATCACGAAACCGAACAGCGGCTATGGCAATTCCATGAACCGGGGATTTGATATGGCTGAGGGAGAATACGTCGGCATTGTTGAATCCGATGACTATGCAGAGCCGGATATGTTTGAAAAGTTATACGAGATTGCCCACAAAAATAATCTGGATGTGGTAAAATCCAGTTACTATTTTTACTATTCGATTCCTAAGGAACGCAATGAAAAAGTTGAAATTGTTTCTAAGGCCAGAGAGGGCGTGACCTTCTGTCCGGCGACGGATTTTAAAGCCCCGATGGAGATGGTGGAATTCTTCAATTTGAAGCCGACCATCTGGTCCTCCATTTATCGAAGAGAATTTATTCGTGAAAACAATATCCGATTCAATGAAACCCCGGGAGCTTCTTATCAGGATGCCAGTTTTAATTTTAAGGTGATGGCTTTGGCTAAGCGGGTACAGCTGATTCGCGATGCTTTTCTTCATTATCGCCAGGACAATGAAAACTCATCTGTAAATTCATCAGGAAAAGTATTTTGCGTTTGTGATGAATATGCGGAAATGCAGCGCTTTTTGGATACTAATCCGGTGAATAGAGGAAGGTTGGAATTTGTCTGCAAGCGTATTAAATATGACAGTTATATGTGGAATTATGAAAGGCTGGCGCCAAAGTACAGATATATTTTTATTGAGCGGGCGTCCATGGAATTTAGGGATGATTTTGAGAAGGGTGCGATGAATCCGAAATATTTTGAGGATTACAAATGGAAAGATGTGAAGCTGTTAGTAGATGACCCGGCAGTATATTATACCCGGAAAGCTTTGAATCAGCCGGGCTATACATCAAAAGCCGTTCGTACGATACAGAATTCCTATTCCTATAAAATCGGAAGATTAATTACATTTTTACCAAGAAAATGTCTCGGTGGGATTCAAAGTATAAAGGATGACGGAATCAGATATACATTTAAGCTTGGATGTAAGAAGATTGCGGGGGGATTAGAATGGTTAAAAGACCAAAAATCTCGGTAATTATACCAATATATAATGTGGAAGACTATTTGAATCGATGCCTGGAAAGCGTGGTAAATCAGACACTGTTTGATATAGAGATTATTGGGGTGAATGATGGCACCAAGGATGATTCAGTGGCTATTATTCGGAAATATATGGTGTTGGACAAAAGAATCCAACTGGTTGAAAAAGAGAATGGCGGTTTATCCTCAGCGAGAAATGCCGGGCTTGAAGTGGCAACGGGTGAATTAATTTTGTTTTTGGATTCGGATGATTATCTGGCGTTGAATGCTTGTGAGAGAATATATGAAGAATATCTGAATTATGGTGCAGATATTATTGTTTTTGGTTCAACGCCTTTTCCTGAGATTCCGGAGCCGGATGCCTGGATTGCCTGGAACCTGGCTTGTCGGGATGTTTATTATCCGAAATTTCATCCGGATGCATTGTTTAAGGAACCGGCCGGCAATCCTTTTGCGTGGGACAGGGCCTTTTCCAGAGAATTTCTTATGAAAAATCATTTAAGATTTTCGGAAGAAGTGCTGTTTGGTGAGGATTTAGTTTTCATTTTTCAGGCGGCACCGCTGGCAAAGGGAATTCAGTTTATCAGTGATAAACTTCATTATTATCAGTGCTTCAGACAGGGGTCATTGATGAACAAGTACAGCGAGGTAAATGAACGAAAATTGAGTCAGCATGTTCGGAATATGCGGATAATTACCGATTTTTGGTACAAAAAAGGTTTCCTCAGGAAATGGGGCAAAGAATATACGGCGTGGTTTATCCGCTTTATCGGATCGGATCTGATTGTGGACCGGCCTGCCAACAGCCGTCGGTTGATCCATGATGTTAAAGAAATTATGGATGACTATCACATGAAATATGGGCGGCTGAAACTGAAGGGCATTGAAGCTTTTTGTAAAATATTTGCTTAATTGAAATCGAAAAAGATAAGATGGAGGTACGGGTGTGAAATACGATTATTTAGTGGTAGGAGCGGGGTTATTCGGTTCAGTATTTGCTTATGAGGCAAAAAAGCGGGGGAAAACATGTTTCGTGATCGATAAACGGCCTCACATCGGCGGCAATGTTTATTGCGAAGAGATTGAGGGAATCAACGTTCACAAATATGGCGCGCATATTTTCCATACATCCAACAAAGCAACATGGGAATATATTAACCAATTTGCTGAATTTAATAATTATATTAATTCGCCGGTGGCTGTGTATAAAGACGAATTATATAATCTGCCGTTTAATATGAATACCTTCAGCAAGATGTGGAATATTCGCACGCCGCAGGAGGCGAAGGATATTATTGCGAAACAGATTGAGGAACTTCATATTGAGGAGCCGAAGAATCTGGAGGAACAGGCATTGTCTCTGGCAGGCCGTGATGTGTATGAGAAGCTGGTAAAGGGTTATACGGAAAAACAGTGGGGACGCGACTGCACAGAACTTCCGGCCTTTATCATTAAGCGGCTGCCTCTTCGCTTTACGTATGATAATAACTATTTTAATGACCGTTTTCAGGGAATTCCGATGGGCGGTTACACGAAAATCATCGAAAAGATGCTGGAAGGCGTTGAGGTTCGGACAAATACAGATTACTTTGAGTTTATCAGAGAAAATCCGGACATTGCGGAGAAGACATTGTTTACAGGCATGATTGATGAGTTTTTCGGTTATAAACTGGGCGCGCTGGAATACCGCTCGGTTCGTTTTGAGACAGAGGTTCTTGACTGTGATAATTATCAGGGAAATGCGGTTGTAAATTATACGGCAAGGGAAGTGCCTTATACACGGATTATCGAACACAAACATTTTGAGTTTGGCAAACAGGAAAAAACGGTGATTTCCAGAGAGTATTCTTCCGAGTGGAAGGTAGGCATGGAGCCGTATTATCCGGTAAACAACGATGCAAATAATGCGTTGTTTGGGGAGTATAAAAAATTAGCAGAAAAGGAGGATAGGGTTATATTTGGCGGCCGTCTCGGCAATTATCAGTATTATGATATGGATAAGGTGATTGAGGCAGCGCTTGAATTGGTTTCAAAGGAATTATAAGTCCGTATAGGAGGGGACGGACGAAGGGTTGTGTTATATACAAAGGGGTGAAGTCGTGGATATACGACAATTAGAATATTTTGTGGAGCTGGCCAAGACGAAAAATTTCCGTAAGGCTTCGGAACATCTGCATCTTTCTCAGCCTGCCTTGAGCAAAAGTATTCGTATTTTGGAAAGCGAACTGAATACGGTGCTGATCGAGCGGACAAATAAAAGCTTTGAGCTGACGGATACGGGACAGGCTCTGCTTCAGAAATCTGTATTTCTGATTCAGCAGTTCCAGGACATTTATAAAATGATCGAGGATGTCCGACTGTCAAATCAGGGAGAAATTAAAATAGGCCTTCCGAACATTCTTGGATTTTTATGTTATTTCGAGTTGATTTGTGAGTTCCAGAAAGAATATCCGGGGATTCATATTTCTGTCTCCGGCGAGGGAACAAAGGATATCAACACGGCGCTGAGAGAAGAACGTCTGGATCTGGGAGTCGGGATGCTTTCGGAGAATGTGCCGATTGCCCGGGATGTACAGGTGATACCGCTGACACACGATGAAGGCGTTGCCGTGGTAAATAAAAATAAGACCTATGCAGCGGTGGATGCCATCAGCATCCGTGATATTAAAGATGAAAATTTCGTTTTGATGAATGAACAGTATCTTCTCTATGATGACATTATGCAGCTGTGTATGCAGGCCGGGTTCACGCCGAATGTGACGGCCAAAAGCAGCCAGTGGGATTTCCCACTGAAAATGGTTGATTTTAATCTTGGAGTTTCCATATTGCCGCGGCCGTTGGTGGAAAAGAGCCAATTGCCGAATATTAAGGCGGTTAAGATTAAGGAGGGTTTTAACTGGGACATTGGATTCTTCTGCTTAAAAAACCGTCCGAGGACTCATGCGATGAATCAGTTTATTAATTTCACGAAGGAGTATTTGAAAGAACATAAGGAATTTCATTATATTTATTATGCGGATACCGGCGAGGAGTGGAGCGGAAACTGGAAATCCGAAGAATCCAGAACAATAAAAGACGAATAGGTAAAAAGCTTCCGGCATATGGATTTTGTCGGAAGCTTTTTTTGTAAGTAAAATAGAGAAAAAAAGAAGTATCACTGTTGCAAGGACGAGACTGAGTGATGCTTCTTTTTGTATTGAGGGCTTAGGTATATATCTCCAAAATGGCAACTAAGGAAGCCGGTATTCCGACAGATGATACGCGGCTGCATACCATCCATCGGTGGTGTTTTCCCGTTAATAATATAACCTTTATTTATATTATAGGCAAACGCAGCTATGTTGTAAAATACATATAATTTATTAAAACAATAACTCAAAGTTATTAAAAAAACAAAAAATATTTTGGAGTGAAATTGCCGTAAAACGACATTGTTATCTCATGCATATTGTGATAAAATTAATATGAAGTTGACATATATATGTCGGGGGTGCAGCGATATGGGGCTTTTTAAAAGAAAACAGGTGTCCCGCTTTTATATTTTAAGAAATGATGATCTGGTTGTTTACATAAGTAATCAGGGCGCAGAACTTATGTCTGTTAAGAATGTAAAAAATAAAACAGAGTATATATGGAATGGGGACCCGGATTACTGGAATCGCCGTTCACCTTTATTGTTCCCGATAGTCGGGGAGTTAAACGGACAGGTATATCGCTATAAGGGTAAGGAATATCGGATGCCCCGCCATGGATTTGCCCGAAATATGCTGTTTAGCAAAAGCGTGGAGACCGAGGATCAGATTTGGTTTGCACTGGATTCAAATGAGGAGACGAAAAAGATGTATCCCTTTGACTTCCATCTGGCTGTTCGGTATCGTTTGCGTGGAAAGATTCTGGAAGTTCGATGGGTGGTGACTAATCGGGATTCGGAGACGATGCTTTTTTCAATCGGAGGCCATCCGGCTTTTCGGTGTCCGTTGGATAAGAATCACCCTCAAACAGATTATTACATAGGCTTTGATATGGAAAAACGGGGAAATCCCAAATATCATTCCTTGAGCCGAAGAGGTCTTTATGAAACCAAGGAATATGAGCTCCCGCTGGAGCAGGGACTTTATCGGTTTAATCGGGAAACATTCAGAAAAGATACGATGATATTTGAGGGTCAGACGACCCGGGTTTATCTGGTGCGTCCGAACAGGCATCCCTATGTCACGGTAACTTTTGCGGCCCCTTTGTTTGGCATATGGTCGCCGCCGGGAAAGCAGGCGCCTTTTGTCTGCATTGAACCATGGTATGGACGGTGCGACAGGGAAGGTTTTTCGGGAGAGCTGGATGAAAAGGATTGGATTCAGCGGCTGCGGCCGAATGAGAAGTTTGAGGCGGCCTATTTTGTGGAATTTGCATAAAAAGAAAAAAGTGGACAGCTATTGTCTGCCCACTTCCTTCTGCTTTTAAAGATTATGCTCTGAACACGAAGGATTCACAGTCAGTGCATTCGATTTTGGTTGGATGACTTTCGTGAGTGCCGACTTTAATCTGATTTAAAGTACAGTAATCTTCCGTTCCGCAATGATGTTTGCATTCTTTGATAGAACACTGGATACAGGCATTTTTACTCATGTTGTAAGCTCCTTTCAAATGTGTCATGATTTATGATATAAACCTCTGAATGGGTTTACACAAATTAGTATGCAGCATTGTTTTAATTTTATTCAGAAAAGGGAATATTAAATCTGACAGGATTTGGGTTTGATATAGAAAGATAAAGAAAATGAGCAAGAAGAAAAAAATTTTGATAATATCAGGATGTGTCGTCGGCCTTTTGGCGGCTTGTTATGTCGGCGTGTCCGTTTATTTTAGCAAGGTGTTTTATCCGAATACGGTGATTAATGGCATTGAGGTTTCTTATGAATCGCCGGAGGATGTTAAAACAGCTTTAGAACAGTCAATGCAGAGTTATGAGATGAAGGTTGTGACGATTGACGGAACAACAGAGACTCTTGCCGGAAAAGATTTTGATTTTGATTACAATTTTGATGAAGCAGACAAGTTGAAAGCTGAGGAAATGGGCTGGTATTGGCCGGTAAAATTCTTTTCTCAGACAGATTATGAGATAGAGGCCGTTTACGAATGGGATAAAGAAAAATTAAATAAAGAGATTGATGAGCTTCAGTGTATGACCCAGGAGATGACAGCGCCGGTCAACGCATCATTGACGGTGGATGATAATGGATTTAACCTGGTGGAAGAGCAAAAAGGCAATACGCTGAAAAAGGATGTGGTGAGATCAGAAATTGCAAAAGCTATGGAAAACGGTGAGACAGAGATTTCATTGGAAGAGGCCGGCTGTTATGAAGAACCGGAGATTACGATGGAGTCGCCGGAGATTCAGGATAAATTAAAAAAAGTGGACGAATTATGTCAGGCTGAGGTGACCTATAATTTCCATGGCAATGAGGAAAAAATCGGTAAAGAGCGGATACGGCAGTGGGTGCGTCAGAATGGAGACGGTGAGTATTATATTTCTGAGGATGCAGCCTATAATTATTTGTGTGAACTTGCCAGCAAATATGATACGATAGATTCTTACAGGGATTTCTATTCTTCCAGAGGTTACTGGATCACTTTGGAGCCGGGAACTTATGGGTGGGGAACGGACGTTGACAGTGAAATTAGTTTATTGATGGATGATATCGAAAACAAACGGGTGGCGAGCAGGGAACCAGTGTATTATATGACTCCATATGATTATCTGGATCCGAATTCTCCGGATGATATCGGATTTACTTATATTGAAATTGATCTGTCCGGGCAGTATATGTGGTATTATAAAGATGGTGAATTATTTCTTTCGACTCCGATCACATCGGGAACAATGAATACGGGACATGGAACGCCATCCGGGGTTTATTATATTTGTAATCGCCTGGAAAATATTGTGCTTACCGGTGATGATTACAGACAGCCGGTTAATTTCTGGATGAAAATTGTCGGTGGCGTTGGGATTCATGATTCGTTATGGCGTTCCTGCTATGGCGGAACAGAATATTTAAACAGCGGTTCTCACGGCTGCATTAACACGCCGTATGATGCGGTGGAATCTTTGTTTTGGAATACAGAGGTGGGTACACCGGTAATTATGTATTATTAAGTTTAGAGGGACATTGGGAAGTCGATTATTCACAATGTCCTTTTTAAATGTTATACTGAAATTAAGTCAAGGGGAAGACGGGGGTCAAATTGGAATGGAAAGAACAGATTTGGTATGCCTGGGGGACAGTATTGTGTATGGCTATGGCGTAAGCGAGCGTTATGCCTGGCCCTGTCTGGCATCCCGGGAGCTTGGAATACATATTTTAAATAAGGGGGAAAATGGAGATACGGCGGATGGAATGAATGTCCGCTTTATGGAGGATGTGGTTTGGAATCATCCGAAGGAAGTGTTTGTCATGGCGGGGGCCAATGATATTCTGATGGGAATTCCGCAGGCCCATACGAGAGAAAGTATGGATATGATCATCCGAAAGGCCCTTGCGGCGAATATTCCGCCAATCATTGGCATACCTCTCCAGGTGGATGGGGCGATGCTGAAAAAATGTTGGTACAGCTTTTTCAGCATTGAAGAGACAATGGAGATTTTTCGAAGTTACAGGGAATGGCTGCTGGATTATTGTGAAAAAAAGCAGATCCCTTATGTGGATTTTCAGAAAAAATTTCCCGAATATATAGAAAAAAAGGGGATAAGCCGGGCCTTCCGGGATGGTGTTCATCCGACAAAAGAGGGATATGCGGTGATGGCGGATATATTTTGTGATACTTATCGGAAAATGAAAGGGGTGGTTTTATGAAACAGCATGAGGTGACGCAGATACAACCGTTATTGGACAGTAAAGGCTGCGTGAATGAGCCGGGATGGGCGCGGAGTCTTGTGTGGCAGTATGAGCGGAAGAAAATTAAAGCGCCAAAGTTCCGTATTAAAGAATGGGATTATTATCTGGTGACAAATGATCATTTTGGAGCGGCCTTTACTATTTCTGATCTGGGCTATTTGGGGATGATCAGCGCTTCAGTGATGAATTTTGATGAGGGCTGGCACCACACGGAAACAATTCTCGTGCCGCTGACGATGGGCAGGCTGCATCTTGGCAGTCATTCCGACTATGGCAATGCGAATTTTAAAAATAATCGGGTCCATTTAAAATATTCGATGATTTTTGACAGGAGGAAGATCCAGTGCCATTTTAAGAATTTTAAAGATGGCAGGGATTTGAATACAGAGATATGGCTGCTTCAAAAACCGTCGGAGAGCATGTGTATTGCGACACCTTGGGCGGATAAACCCCAGGCCTTTTACTATAATCAGAAAATCAACTGTATGCCGGCCAGCGGATGCGTTCGGCTGGGGGAAGAACAATGGCGGTTTAAGCCGGAGAACGCCATGGGCGTGCTTGACTGGGGCCGGGGCGTATGGACCTATGATAATACCTGGTATTGGGGAACGGGAAGCGGCTGGATCGATGGCGTTCCTTTTGGCTTCAATATCGGTTATGGCTTTAGCGACCGCACATCGGCCAGTGAAAATGTGCTTTTCTACAATGGGAAGATTCATAAACTGTCGGAGGTGACCATGTGTATACCGATGGATATGGACGGTCATATGCTATATACGGAGGAGTGGCAGATCTTATCCTCGGATGGACGGCTGGAGGGAGATTTTGTCCCAATATTTGACAGAAGTGCGAAGACCGATGTGAAATTGATCATGACGGATCAGCATCAGGTTTTTGGACGATTTACCGGGAAAGCGGTTTTGGATGACGGCAAAATGTTGGATATTAAAGATTTTCTTTGCGCGATGGAGGTCGTTCATAATAAATATTAATATTTTGGGGCTGGACAAAATCAATTAATTTGGTATAATGGAAAAGCAGGCTACTGTGGCTCAGTCGGTAGAGCGACGCACTCGTAATGCGTAGGTCAGGGGTTCGAATCCCCTCAGTAGCTCGCTTTTTTTATATCTGTGGTTTTTTGGAGGACAGGATGGATATACAGGTAGGGGATATTATAAAATTGAAGAAAAAGCATCCCTGCGGCAGTTTCGAGTGGGAGGTTCTGCGGATCGGCGCAGACTTTCGGCTGAAATGTACCGGTTGTGGACATCCGGTGATGATCCCCCGGAAGCTGGTGGAAAAAAATATCAGAAATTTAAAAAGAGGCTTGTAACAGGCCTTTTTTTATGTTATCATAATTAATTGTGATATGTTTTTTATTATTTCCTTGCTCTCTGCGTATGACAGAGGGCCAGAAGACCAGAAGGAGGTGCAGCAGCATGAAAAAGTATGAATTATGCGTTGTTGTCACAACTAAAATCGAAGATGAGGAAAGAGCCGCAACCGTAGAAAAGGTGAAAGACATCATTACTCGTTTCGGCGGCAATGTGACAAACGTGGATGAATGGGGTAAGAGAAAGTTAGCTTACGAAATTCAGAAGATGAAAGAGGGCTTCTACTATTTCATTACTTTCGAATCTGATTCTAATTGTCCAAATGAAGTTGAACAGCGTGTTCGCATCATGGAAAATGTAATTCGGTATTTATGCATTAGACAGGACGCTTAATTTTCATTTACAGAAAGAGGTGTAAGTCTAAATGAATAAAGTTATTTTGATGGGAAGATTAACAAGAGATCCTGAGGTGCGTTACTCTCAGGGAGAACGTCCGGTGGCTGTGGCCAGATATACATTGGCTGTCAATCGGACATTTAAGAGAGCTGGAGAGGCTGATGCAGATTTTATTAACTGCGTGACTTTTGGCCGCAGTGCAGAATTTGCGGAGAAATATTTCAGACAGGGTATTCGTATTGTTGTGTCCGGAAGGATTCAGACAGGCAGTTATACAAACCGTGATGGTGTGAAGGTCTATACGACAGAAGTTGTTGTGGAGGACCAGGAATTTGCCGAGAGCAAAGCGGCCAGCGAACAGTCGGCAGCAGCTTATGGCAGTCGGCAGGCAGCTCCGGCAGCACCGGCGCCAAGCGCCCCTGTAGGCGATGGCTTTATGAACATCCCGGACGGTTTGGATGAGGAACTGCCGTTCAGTTAAATTGTTAGGTTCCAGGAATTAGGATTTGGATTAGGAGGTTAAGATCATGGCATTCGATAGAGAAAAAAGAAGCGACTCTCCAATGAAGAGACGCGGCGGACGCAGAAGAAAAAAAGTTTGCGTATATTGTGCAGATAAAAACGCTGTAATTGATTACAAGGATGTAAACAAATTAAAGAGATACATCTCTGAGAGAGGTAAGATTCTTCCTAGAAGAATCACAGGTAACTGTGCAAAACATCAGAGAGCTCTTACAGTTGCTATCAAGAGAGCAAGACATATCGCACTTATGCCTTATATCATGGATTAATTAAGGCTCACATAATGGGAAGAGGAAGAGAGTATTCGAAAGGATACTCTCTTTTTTTGAGAAGATTTCTCTCTTTTTTTATTGACAGGGGAGGGGGATTGCCTTATAATATTATGATGCAATTAGTATGGAGGCCTAGGCCTTTTGGTTTGGGTTTTGATAAGATTGAAGTAACTTTTTAACAGGTTTTAATATTAAGGAGTGAAAAACCGTCAATGGATAATATGAAGCGTGTTAAACCGGTGAAATCCGGTAAAGGCATTCGTATGAGTTACGCAAAGCAGCGTGAAGTCCTGGATATGCCGAATCTCATTGAAGTACAGAAAAACTCTTATCAGTGGTTTCTGGATGCCGGTTTAAAAGAAGTATTTGAAGATATTTCTCCGATTGCAGATTACAGCGGCCATTTAAGTCTTGAATTTACGGACTTTACATTATGCAAAGATGATGTGAAATACAGCATCGATGAATGTAAGGAGCGGGATGCGACCTATGCGGCGCCGTTAAAGGTGAGGGTACGTCTCATTAATAAAGAAACAGATGAAATTAACGAGCATGAAATTTTTATGGGCGATCTGCCGTTGATGACGGAAACAGGAACATTCGTGATCAATGGCGCGGAACGAGTTATCGTCAGCCAGTTGGTGCGTTCTCCGGGCATTTACTATGGTATCGGCCATGATAAGATCGGTAAGAAGCTTTACTCCTGTACAGTCATTCCGAATCGGGGCGCATGGCTGGAATATGAAACGGATTCCAATGATGTATTCAGTGTCCGTGTTGACCGTACACGTAAGGTGCCTGTGACTGTTCTGATCCGTTCCCTCGGCGTTGGAACCAATCAGGAGATTATTGACATGTTCGGTGAGGAACCGAAAATCCTTGCAAGCATTTCCAAGGACACCTCCGATAATTATCAGGATGGTCTGCTGGAATTATATAAGAAAATCCGTCCGGGTGAACCTCTGGCGGTTGAAAGCGCAGAAAGTCTGATCAATGCCATGTTCTTCGATCCAAGGCGTTATGATCTGGCGAAGGTTGGACGTTATAAATTCAATAAGAAACTGGCATTTAAGTATCGTATTAAGAACTGGCCTCTGGCTGAATCTGTTGTGGATATGACAACAGGTGAGATCATCGCTGAGGCGGGGACGGTTGTGACAGAGCAGCTGGCGAATGATATACAGAATGCGGCGGTTCCATATGTTTTTGTTCAGACTGAGGAAAAAGTCGTAAAGGTTCTGTCCAATATGATGGTTGATCTGACAAGCTGGGTTGATGTGGACCCGGCGGAAGTCGGCGTGACGGAAAAGGTATACTACCCGGTTTTGAGCGCTATTCTCGAAGAGAATGAAGATATTGATGCCATCAAGGATGCAATTCGCAGAAACTTAAGTGAATTGATTCCGATGCATATTACAAAGGAAGATATTTTTGCTTCCATTAACTATAATATTCACCTGGAATACGGCATCGGAAATGATGATGATATTGACCATTTGGGTAATCGCCGTATCCGTGCCGTCGGCGAACTTTTGCAGAATCAGTACCGTATCGGTCTTTCCCGTATGGAACGTGTGGTTCGCGAGCGGATGACGACCCAGGATCTGGAGGGGATTTCTCCTCAGTCTCTGATCAATATTAAACCGGTGACAGCAGCGGTCAAGGAATTCTTCGGAAGTTCTCAGTTGTCCCAGTTTATGGATCAGAATAACCCGCTGTCCGAGCTGACACATAAACGTCGTCTTTCCGCGTTGGGACCGGGCGGTCTGTCCCGGGACAGAGCAGGTTTCGAGGTTCGAGACGTTCACTATTCCCATTATGGAAGAATGTGTCCGATTGAGACACCTGAAGGTCCGAATATCGGTTTGATCAACTCTCTGGCGTCCTATGCACGGATTAACCAGTATGGATTTATTGAAGCGCCATATCGTAAGCTGGATAAATCCGATCCGAAAAATCCGCGGGTAACAGATGAAGTTGTTTATCTGACAGCCGATGAAGAAGATAACTACACAGTTGCACAGGCGAATGAACCGATTGATGAGAACGGATACTTTGTGAACAACTCGGTTTCCGGCCGTTATCGCGAAGAAACTTCCCAGTTTGACAAAGCCAAGGTAGATTTGATGGACGTTTCTCCTCGAATGGTATTCTCCGTGGCAACATCGATGATTCCGTTCCTGCAGAACGATGATGCGAACCGTGCGCTGATGGGTTCCAACATGCAGCGTCAGGCTGTGCCTCTGATGCTGACAGATTCTTCGATTGTCGGAACAGGTATGGAACAGAAAGCGGCCGTCGATTCCGGTGTCTGTGTTATCGCTAAACACAGCGGTGTAGTTGAACGCTCCGCAGCAAGTGAAATTATCGTTAAGACCGATGAAGGTCAGCGCGATGTTTATAAATTACAGAAATTTGTGGGAAGCAACCAGGGAGCATGCTATAATCAGCGCCCGATCGTATTCAAAAATGAACGGGTAGAAGCCGGCGATGTTCTGGCTGACGGCCCATCCACTTATCAGGGAGAGCTTGGACTTGGCAAGAATCCGCTGATCGGTTTTATGACATGGGAAGGCTATAACTTCGAGGATGCCGTTCTTTTGAGTGAGCGGCTTGTTCAGGAAGACGTTTACACCTCCATTCATATTGCCGAGTATGAAGCGGAGGCCAGAGATACAAAGCTTGGACCGGAGGAGATCACAAGAGATGTTCCGGGTGTCGGCGATGACGCTCTGAAAAACCTGGATGAAAGAGGTATTATCCGTGTCGGCGCTGAAGTTCGTGCCGGAGATATCCTTGTCGGAAAAGTGACGCCAAAGGGTGAAACGGAACTGACAGCAGAAGAACGTTTGCTGCGTGCGATTTTCGGTGAAAAAGCCAGAGAAGTCCGCGATACATCCCTGAAAGTGCCTCACGGCGATTATGGTATTATTATTGATGCCAAGGTATTTACAAGAGAAAACGGCGATGAACTTCCTCCGGGAGTGAATGAATCCGTTCGAGTATATATTGCTCAGAAACGTAAGATTTCCGTTGGTGACAAGATGGCCGGACGTCATGGAAACAAGGGTGTTGTTTCCCGTATCTTACCGGTTGAAGATATGCCGTTCCTGCCAAACGGCCGCCCTCTGGATATCGTGCTGAACCCGTTGGGCGTACCTTCCCGTATGAATATCGGACAGGTTCTTGAGGTTCATTTGGGCCTTGCAGCCAAAGCTCTCGGCTTTAAGATTGAAACACCTGTATTTAACGGTGCGGATGAAGAGGATATTATGCAGACATTGGAAATGGCCAATGATTATGTCAATAAATCCTGGGAAGAATTTACAGAAAACTGGAAAGACCGTATTTCTGAAGAAACATACAATTATCTGGAAGAGCATATGGATTACCGTGAAGAGTGGAAGGGCGTTCCGATCGATCGTACAGGTAAAGTCCGGCTTCGTGATGGACGTACCGGTGAAGAATTCGACAGCCCGGTTACCGTTGGTTACATGCATTATCTGAAACTTCATCATCTGGTTGATGATAAGATCCATGCACGTTCCACAGGTCCTTATTCTCTTGTTACACAGCAGCCTCTGGGCGGTAAAGCTCAGTTCGGCGGTCAGCGTTTTGGTGAAATGGAAGTTTGGGCGCTGGAAGCGTACGGCGCATCCTATACTCTGCAGGAAATTCTGACCTTCAAGTCCGATGATGTGACCGGCCGTGTGAAAACTTATGAAGCCATTATCAAAGGTGAAAATATCACTGAACCGGGTATTCCGGAATCCTTTAAGGTACTTCTTAAAGAACTTCAGTCTCTGGCTTTGGATGTACGTGTTCTCCGCGATGACCAGACAGAAGTTGAAATCGGCGAGACAGTGGATTATACCGATGATGAAGAATATCGTAATTTTATGGACAGCCAGAGAAATTATGTCGGCGCCGATGAGTCCTTTGGAGATTACGGGTATAGAGAACAAACCGTGGAGGGCGATGAAATTGTGGATGTCAATGACACCGCAGATGACAGTGAAGACTTTGACCTGTATGAAGAACCGGATCTGGATTAAAGAAAGGAGTGTCGTGAATGCCTGAAATGAATAGCAGTGAAGCATATCAACCGATGACATTTGATGCCATCAAGATTGGTCTGGCTTCTCCTGAGAAAATCAGAAGCTGGTCCCATGGTGAAGTAAAAAAACCGGAGACCATTAACTATAGAACTTTGAAACCGGAAAAAGACGGCCTGTTCTGCGAGCGGATTTTTGGACCTCAGAAAGACTGGGAGTGCCATTGCGGTAAGTATAAGAAAATCCGTTATAAAGGCGTTGTCTGCGATCGATGCGGCGTTGAGGTTACAAAATCCAACGTGCGTCGTGAGCGTATGGGACATATCGAGCTGGCGGCTCCTGTGTCACATATCTGGTATTTCAAAGGTATTCCGAGCCGCCTTGGTTTGATTCTGGACATGTCGCCTCGGAATCTGGAAAAAGTTCTTTATTTTGCGTCCTATGTTGTTCTTGATAAGGGAGAAACCGATCTGCAGAATAAACAGGTTCTCTCTGAAAAAGAATACAGAGATGCCTATGAAAAATTCGGCAATAATTTCCGGGCCGGTATGGGCGCCGAGTCCATCAAGGAACTCCTGGAAGCCATTGATCTGGAAAAAGAAGCCGATGAACTGAAAAAAGAATTAAAGAATTCAACCGGTCAGAAACGGGCGCGCATTATTAAACGGCTGGAGGTTGTGGAAGCATTCCGTACTTCCGGTAACCGCCCGGAATGGATGATCCTGACTGTGATTCCGGTTATCCCGCCGGATATTCGTCCGATGGTTCAGCTGGATGGCGGACGTTTTGCAACGTCTGACTTAAATGATCTTTACCGTCGTATTATTAATAGAAATAACCGTTTGAAACGCCTCCTTGAACTTGGAGCTCCGGACATCATTGTTCGCAATGAAAAACGTATGCTCCAGGAGGCTGTAGACGCTCTGATCGATAACGGACGCCGCGGCCGTCCGGTGACGGGGCCTGGAAACCGTGCTCTGAAATCTCTTTCCGACATGCTGAAAGGTAAGCAGGGGCGTTTCCGTCAGAACCTTCTCGGAAAACGTGTTGACTATTCCGGCCGTTCCGTTATTGTTGTCGGCCCTGAATTAAAGATTTACCAGTGCGGTCTGCCGAAGGAAATGGCCATTGAGCTGTTCAAGCCGTTCGTTATGAAGGAACTTGTTGCCGGCGGACTGGCCCACAATATTAAATCCGCGAAGAAAATGGTAGAACGTCTCCAGCCGGAAGTCTGGGATGTGCTGGAAGATGTTATTAAGGAACATCCGGTGATGCTGAACCGTGCACCGACACTGCATCGTCTGGGAATCCAGGCATTTGAGCCGGTATTGGTTGAAGGTAAAGCAATCAAGCTGCATCCGCTTGTATGTACAGCTTACAATGCCGATTTCGATGGCGACCAGATGGCTGTTCATGTACCGCTGTTTGTGGAAGCTCAGGCAGAATGTCGTTTTATGCTGCTTTCTCCGAACAACCTGCTGAAACCGTCCGACGGTGCGCCGGTAGCCGTTCCTTCTCAGGATATGGTTCTTGGCATTTACTATCTGACTTTGGAAAAACCGGGTGATCCGGGTGAGGGCAAGTTCTTCCATAATGTCAATGAAGCGATTATGGCTTATGAAAATAAAGTCATTACCCTTCAGGCCCGAATCAAGATCCGCAAGGAAGGATATGTCAATGGCGTAAAGACAAGCCGGATCATTGAATCTACTTTGGGACGTTTCATTTTCAATGAAATTATTCCTCAGGATCTGGGCTTTGTAAATCGTGCGCTGCCGGAGAATGATCTGGCGCCTGAAATTGATTTCCTTGTTGGAAAGAAACAGCTGAAGCAGATTATTGATAAATGTATTAACACCCACGGTGCGACAAAGACTGCAGAGGTACTTGACTTGATTAAATCTACAGGTTACAAATATTCCACAGTCAGTGCGATTACCGTATCCGTATCCGATATGTCCGTGCCGGGAGCTAAAAAACAGCTCATTGCCGATGCGGAAAAGACAATTGAAAAAATCACGAAGAATTTCCGCCGTGGTTTTACGACGGAAGAGGAACGTTATAAAGCCGTTGTTGAAACATGGAAACAGGCGGATGATAAGATTACGGATGCCCTGCTTTCCAATCTTGATAAATATAATAATATTTACATGATGGCCGACTCCGGCGCCCGTGGTTCCAACCAGCAGATCAAACAGCTGGCCGGTATGCGTGGCTTGATGGCCGATACATCCGGCCGTACTATCGAGCTGCCGATCAAGTCGAACTTCCGTGAAGGGTTGGACGTACTGGAATACTTTATTTCCGCTCATGGCGCCCGTAAAGGTTTGTCCGATACAGCTCTGCGTACTGCCGACTCCGGTTATCTGACCCGTCGTTTGGTTGATGTATCGCAGGATCTGATCATTCGTGAGACGGACTGCTGTGAAGGCACAGGAGAAATTCCGGGTATGTGGATCAATGCATTTATGGATGGCAAAGAAGTCATTGAGAGTCTTGAGGACCGTATGACCGGCCGTTATGCGGCAGAAGATATTATTCATCCTGAGACCGGTGAAGTGCTTGTCAAAGCAAACACCATGATCACACCGAAACGTGCGGCAATGATATCGAACGCCGGAATCGAAAGAGTTAAGATTCGTACCGTGCTTTCCTGCCGTTCTCATATCGGTGTATGCGCGAAATGTTACGGCGCCAACATGGCGACCGGCCAGGCTGTACAGGTAGGAGAGGCGGTTGGTATTATCGCTGCCCAGTCTATCGGTGAACCGGGTACACAGCTGACAATGCGTACCTTCCATACCGGCGGTGTTGCCGGCGACGATATTACCCAGGGTCTTCCTCGTGTCGAAGAGCTTTTTGAGGCAAGAAAGCCGAAAGGTCTTGCCATTATTTCTGAATTTGCAGGAACGATCAGCATTAAGGATACGAAGAAAAAACGTGAGGTCGTCGTTTCAAACAGTGAAACCGGAGAGACAAAAGCGTATCTCATTCCTTACGGTTCCAGAATTAAAGTGCTGGAAGGCCAGGTGATTGAAGCCGGTGACGAGTTGACTGAAGGTAGTGTGAATCCGCATGATATCCTGAAGATTAAGGGCGTGCGTGCCGTTCAGGATTATATGATTCAGGAAGTTCAGCGTGTATACCGTCTTCAGGGTGTTGAGATCAACGATAAGCACGTTGAAGTGATCGTCCGTCAGATGTTGAAAAAGATCCGGGTTGAGAACAGCGGAGATACAGAATATCTTCCGGGAACCTTGGTTGACGTTCTTGACTTTGAGGAGATTAATGAAAATCTTGTTGAACAGGGCAAGGAACCGGCAGAGGGAAGTCAGGTAATGCTTGGTATTACCAAAGCATCTCTGGCAACGAACTCCTTCCTGTCCGCGGCTTCCTTCCAGGAAACGACGAAGGTTTTGACCGATGCCGCGATCAAAGGCAAAGTTGACCCGTTGATCGGACTGAAAGAAAATGTGCTGATCGGTAAACTGATTCCGGCCGGAACCGGTATGCGCCGTTATCGTGCGACACGCCTGAGTACGGATATCAATCCGGATATGGATGTGATACTGGATGATGTTGAAGATGAAGTTGTGATGACAGATAATGCCGATGGCTATGAGGAGGTTGTTCCGGAAGAGACCATTCCGGAGGAAGAATCTGTTATCGGTGTTGTTGAAGAGTAGCAATTACTTGAATATAGAGGGAATCCGCGGCTCATTTCGGGCTGCGGATTTTCCTGTTTAAATGCTGAAAAAAAGGGAAAACTTTTGGTAAAAGCAATTGACAAGGAAAAAAATAGTTGATATACTTAGTCAGTGTGCGTAAATAGCTGTGTTTGTTTGCGCGCGCAAAAACGTAAGATTTTTTACGGTAACCGATTTAATTTACGCAGGAGGTGAAAATAATGCCAACATTTAACCAGTTAGTAAGAAAAGGAAGACAGACTGTAGAGAAAAAATCCACAGCACCAGCACTTCAGAAAGGTTACAACTCTCTTCATAAAAAGCCGACGGATCAGTCCGCTCCACAGAAAAGAGGAGTTTGTACAGCAGTGAAGACAGCGACTCCTAAGAAACCTAACTCAGCTCTTAGAAAAATCGCCAGAGTTCGTCTCTCCAACGGTATCGAAGTAACAAGTTATATCCCGGGCGAAGGTCACAACCTTCAGGAGCATAGCGTTGTTCTTATCCGTGGCGGTAGAGTAAAAGACTTACCAGGTACAAGATATCACATTATCCGTGGTACTTTGGATACAGCTGGTGTCGCTAAGAGAAGACAGGCCCGTTCCAAATATGGAGCTAAGAGACCAAAGGACGCTAAATAATACTGTTTTCAAACCAAATACTATTGCGGCGAATGTAGCATTATTTTACCAGGCAGTGAAGGTTGCAGGTTTATATAAACGCGATTCGGCGCGAACACGTAGGGAAACGTGAGTACCTATGAATTAAATAGCCGGACGGAATCCGACCGGTAATATTAAGGAGGGAAGTAACGTGCCAAGAAAAGGACATATTGCAAAAAGGGACGTATTAGCAGACCCGATTTACAACAATAAGGTTGTAACTAAGCTTATCAATAACGTTATGTTAGATGGTAAGAAGGGCGTTGCTCAGAAAATCGTATACGGTGCATTTGACAGAGTGGCAGCGAAAACAGGCAAAGATGCCGTTGAAGTTTTCGAAGAAGCTATGAATAATGTAATGCCTGTATTGGAAGTAAAAGCTCGTCGTATCGGTGGTGCAACATATCAGGTACCAATCGAAGTAAGAGCTGACAGAAGACAAGCATTAGCACTGAGATGGTTAACTCTCTATTCTCGTAAGAGAGGCGAGAAGACTATGGAAGAAAGACTTGCTAATGAAATCATGGATGCAGCAAATAACACAGGCGCATCTGTTAAGAAGAAAGAAGACATGCACAAGATGGCAGAAGCAAACAAGGCATTTGCTCATTACAGATGGTAAGCAGATACTTGCTGCCTGACTTATTTATAAGGAGGAATTATCCTTGGCTGGAAGAGAATATCCATTAGAGAGAACCAGAAACATTGGTATTATGGCTCATATTGATGCTGGTAAAACAACAACAACAGAGCGTATCCTTTATTATACCGGTGTTAACTATAAGATTGGTGATACTCACGAAGGTACTGCAACCATGGACTGGATGGAGCAGGAACAGGAAAGAGGTATTACAATTACATCAGCTGCCACAACATGTCACTGGACACTTCAGGAAGGAAATAAACCAAAGCCGGGCGCTTTGGAGAACCGTATCAATATCATTGATACACCTGGACATGTTGACTTTACAGTAGAGGTTGAACGTTCTCTGCGTGTACTCGACGGCGCTGTCGGTGTATTCTGTGCAAAGGGCGGTGTTGAACCTCAGTCTGAAAACGTATGGCGTCAGGCTGATACCTATAATGTACCTAGAATGGCATTCATCAATAAGATGGATATCATTGGTGCAAACTTCTATGGCGCAGTTGAGCAGATTAAAACCCGTCTGGGCAAAAATGCGATCTGCATCCAGCTGCCAATCGGTAAGGAAGACGAATTCAAAGGAATCGTTGACTTATTTGAAATGAAAGCATACATCTATAATGATGAAAAGGGTGACGATATTTCTATTATCGACATTCCGGAAGACATGCAGGATGATGCTGAACTGTATCGTACAGAATTAGTAGAGAAAATCTGCGAATTAGATGACGATTTAATGATGGCTTATCTTGAAGGTGAAGAACCTACAGTGGATGAGCTGAAAGCAGTGCTGAGAAAAGCAACATGTAACTGTGAAGCTGTTCCGGTATGCTGCGGTACAGCATACAGAAACAAAGGTGTTCAGAAGCTTCTGGATGCAATTGTTGAGTTTATGCCGTCTCCGTTGGACGTTCCTGCAATTCAGGGTGTCGATGATGACGGCAATGAAGTTATTCGTCACTCTTCAGATGAAGAACCATTCTCAGCTCTCGTATTTAAAATTATGGCTGACCCATTTGTTGGTAAACTGGCATTCTTCCGTGTTTACTCTGGTACAATGAATTCCGGTTCTTATGTACTGAATGCGACAAAGGGCAAAAAAGAACGTGTTGGTCGTATCCTTCAGATGCATGCCAACAAGAGACAGGAATTGGATAAAGTTTATTCCGGTGATATCGCGGCTGCTGTAGGTTTCAAAGTATCCTCAACAGGCGATACGATCTGCGATGAACAGCATCCGGTTATTTTGGAATCCATGGAATTCCCGGAACCGGTTATCGAGCTCGCGATCGAGCCTAAGACAAAAGCCGGTCAGGGCAAGATGGGTGAAGCTTTGGCAAAACTTGCTGAAGAAGACCCGACATTCCGTGCGCATACCGATCAGGAGACAGGCCAGACGATCATTGCCGGTATGGGCGAGCTTCATCTGGAAATTATCGTAGACAGACTTTTGCGTGAATTCAAAGTTGAAGCAAATGTAGGCGCTCCTCAGGTTGCTTATAAAGAGACCTTTACAAAAGCGGTTGACGTGGACAGCAAATATGCAAAACAGTCCGGTGGCCGTGGACAGTATGGACATTGTAAAGTTAAATTCGAGCCAATGGATCCGAATGCAGAAGAGACATTTAAGTTTGACTCCACTGTTGTCGGCGGTTCTATTCCAAAAGAATATATTCCGGCCGTTGGCGAAGGTATTGAAGAGGCATCCAAAGCCGGTATCCTTGGCGGATTCCCGGTATTAGGTGTTCATGCAACTGTATATGATGGTTCCTATCATGAAGTCGACTCTTCTGAAATGGCATTCCACATTGCCGGTTCTCTGGCATTTAAAGATGCTATGAAGAAAGGTAATCCGGTATTGCTTGAGCCGATCATGAAGGTTGAAGTAACAATGCCTGAAGATTATATGGGTGATGTTATCGGTGATATCAACTCCCGTCGTGGACGTATTGAAGGTATGGAAGATATCGGCGGCGGAAAGATGGTTAGAGCTTATGTTCCGCTGGCAGAAATGTTCGGATATTCCACTGATCTGCGTTCCAGAACTCAGGGACGTGGTAACTATTCCATGTTCTTCGAGAGATATGAACAGGTTCCAAAGAGTGTACAGGAAAAAGTTCTTAATGCAAAAGAAAAATAAATCATAATGAAGTTTAATGAATGAAAAATAGGCTTGAATATCTGAGGAAAATGCAATATAATCAGATATAGCTGAGTAAAATTGAGCCCGCGGGGCGTATATTAAAGGAGGAAGTTAAAATGGCAAAAGCTAAGTTCGACAGATCTAAGCCACATTGTAACATCGGAACAATCGGTCACGTTGACCACGGTAAAACAACTTTAACAGCTGCTATCACAAAAGTATTAGCAGAAAGAGTAGCAGGTAATGAAAAAGTAGATTTCGAAAACATCGATAAGGCTCCGGAAGAAAGAGAACGTGGTATCACAATCTCCACAGCACACGTTGACTGCCCAGGACATGCCGATTATGTAAAGAACATGATCACTGGTGCTGCTCAGATGGATGGCGCTATCCTCGTTGTTGCTGCTACTGATGGTGTTATGGCTCAGACAAAAGAGCACATCTTACTTTCCCGTCAGGTTGGCGTTCCTTACATCATCGTATTCATGAACAAATGTGATATGGTTGATGATGAAGAATTACTTGAATTAGTAGAAATGGAAATTACTGAACAGCTTGAAGAATATGAATTCGAAGGCTGCCCAATTATCAAAGGCTCCGCTTTAAAAGCTCTTGAAGATCCAAGCAGCGAATGGGGCGATAAGATTATGGAACTTATGGATACAGTTGACAGCTATATCCCGGATCCACAGCGTGAAACAGATAAACCGTTCCTTATGCCTGTTGAAGACGTATTCTCCATCACAGGCCGTGGTACAGTTGCTACAGGTAGAGTAGAACGTGGTGTTCTTCATCTTTCTGAAGAAGTTGAAATCGTTGGTGTTAAAGAAGATACACGTAAAGTTGTTGTTACAGGTATCGAAATGTTCCGTAAACTTCTTGATGAGGCTCAGGCTGGTGATAACATCGGTTGCTTACTTCGTGGTGTTCAGAGAAATGAAATCGAAAGAGGACAGGTTCTCGCAAAACCGGGCAGTGTTCATCCACACAAAAAATTCACAGCTCAGGTTTACGTATTAACAAAAGATGAAGGTGGACGTCATACTCCTTTCTTCAACAACTATAGACCACAGTTCTACTTCAGAACAACAGATATCACAGGTGTTATCAGCCTTCCAGAAGGTACAGAAATGTGTATGCCTGGTGATAACGTAGAAATGACCATCGAACTGATTCATCCAATCGCTATGGAACAGGGTCTTACTTTCGCTATTCGTGAAGGTGGACGTACTGTAGGATCAGGACGTGTTGCTACAATCATCGAGTAATCACTGACTAATATATATTGAGTACCGCAAGGTACATTGTGTCCAAACGTAAGATACCCCGGAACCGTAAGGTTTCCGGGGTTTTTCTGT